>JBNGDL010000020.1:42404-51045 GCA_049975205.1 Anaerolineae bacterium
AGGCGTTGCATCAGGAACTCATCGGCACCGGGGTCCGTGTGCAATCCCTCTGTCCGGGTTTCGTGCACACGGAGTTTACAGATAGCGCTGAAATCCAGCAGTTGGACCTTCCGGAGATCCTCTGGATGCAGCCAGAGTCCGTCGTGGCGCGTTCCCTGCGGGACCTACGTCACGGTCGCGTCATCTCGGTTCCTGGGTTGGGTTATCGGCTTCTGGCGACTGCTGCCGGCATTATTCCCAGACAGCTGATCTATCTCGTCGGGTATCTGTTCGGAAAGACGCGAGTGCGCTAGCCACACTAGAGATCACTGGTCGATCATAGTTTCTAAGGAGAATGAAGATGTCAGAAGGTCCGAAATTCCGAGAGATCAATCCGCACGATCTGACGGAGAACGCCATCTCGCTCATCGGCAAGGAGTGGATGTTGATCACCGCCGGAAAGCTAGATCACTTCAATATGATGACGGCGAGCTGGGGGACGCTCGGGTACCTCTGGAACCGCCCGGTGGCCTTTGCTTTTGTGCGTCCCCAGCGCTACACCTTTGGGCTTATGGAGCAATCTAGCTACTTCTCGCTGACCTTCTTCGACGAGGAGCATCGCGACGTCCTCGATTACTGCGGCAGCCACTCCGGTCGGGATGTCGACAAGGTCGCGAAGACGGGGCTCACGCCGATGGTAGGAGAGAGCGGGGCCGTCTATTTTGACGAGGCGCGGCTCGTGATGGAGTGCCGCAAGATCTATGCCCAGGACATCACCGAAGCCAACTTCTTAGAGGCCACAATTATCGCACAACACTACCAGAAAAGGGACTTCCACCGCCTCTACGTCGGCGAGATCACACGGGTGTTGACACGGGACTAACTATCGCCACAGCCCACGCCGGAAGGCGCGGGTAGCGGCCCGGGCGTCGGCGAGCCCGACCTCCTGGAAGCGAATGATATCCCCAGGCAGACACTGAGCCAGGAGAGGAAGATCGGCCTGGATAGCCGTAGCGATCTTGGGATAGCCACCGGTCGTCTGGTGGTCCGCCATCATGAGGATGGGCTGCCCATCCGGTGGCACCTGAATGCTCCCCGTGACCAGGCCATCGGAGATCATATCGGTGGTGCGCGCACGGACCAGGGGCGGGCCCTGCAACCGGATGCCCATCCGGTCGGAGGCTGGGCTGATCTCGTAAGGCGCGCTGACAAAGCGTGCCCACGTCGCTTCGGCAAAGGCGTCCTCCTGCGGCCCGGGAATCACGCGAACGACCGGCGTTGAGGTGTACGGCGGGCGTCGATCCCCCGGCCACATGGCCCCGGCATCCGCGTAGAACTGGTGGCCCCTGCGACCTGATGGGTCTGTGCCTATCGTCAGTCGATCGCCGCGCTGCAGAGCGCGTCCCTCGAAACCTCCAAACCCGCCTCTGAGGTAGGTCGAGCGAGAGCCCAGGAACGGCGGCACCTCGATGCCGCCGGCAACGGCAAGATAGGCTCGCGCCCCGCGAAGCCGCCGCCCGAAGCGGATGAGGTAGCCGGCCCGCACGAAGAGGCTATGCCAACAAGGGACGGAGAGCCGGCCAACCCAGAGCTCAAAGTCCGCACCGCAGACGGCGATCAGACAATCGGACCAGGCTCGAAGCACCGGCCCATCTAGCGTGACCTCGAGGGCCGCTGTCTGAGGCAAGTTGCCGACTAAGCGGTTGGCAGCAACCAGCGCTGCGATGTCCATTGCACCCGACGGCGGCACGCCATACCGGGCCCATCCCACGCGCCCCCCGTCCTGCACGGTGGTCAGCGTCCCAGGATCCAGGACTTCTAGCACGACGCCTCCTCAGGCCACCAACCGACATAGAGGTCGCTATTTTGGTTGGAGGCAGTAGCATCGAGGCGTGCCATACGCTACCCCAGCGCGACAAACCGAAGTCGGTCGCCAGCTTTGATCAGAAAGGGATCCTCGCGCGCCGGATCAAAGAGCTTCACGGGGGTACGCCCAATGATGCGCCAGCCGCCTGGGGTGGCCAGCGCATAGATACCTGTCTGACCTCCCGCGATGCCCACGCTACCCGGTGGGACCTGCAGGCGAGGCGTCGTCAGGCGGGGTGTCGCCAGGGCTTCGGGCAAGCCCAGGAGGTAGGCGAAGCCCGGGGCAAAACCAAGCATCGCCACCTGGTAGTCAGCGGCAGTGTGGCGTCGCACGACCTCTTCCGATTCAAGGCCGCAGTAGTCCGCCACCGCAGTGAGGTCAGGGCCATCCTCACCGCCATATCGGACGGGGATCTCCAGCAGGTGCCCGGCCTGCTGAGGCTCGGCGGTGCCCTCAGACCGAGCAAGCGACAGCAGTTGAGACCGGAAAGAACGCCCGATCTGGTCAGGGTCGACCATCACCAGCAGAGAGCGATAAGTGGGCACCGTCTCGACCACGCCGGGCAACTCAGCTGTCCGAACCGCAGCGTCGAGGGCGTGCACCCGCCGATTCAGCGCGGCATCGATCTCGTTCCCCAACTCAACGGTAAACGCCGTCTCACCAACGGGGAGCACACGCGGGTAGATGATCTCGTCCATCAAGGTCACGCGAGCGGCCTAACCGTGACCCCTGCAGTCTCGAGGGCATCGCGAAGGGTGCGCGCGATCTGGGGAGCGTTGGGGGCATCCCCATGGACGCAAAGGGTGTCGATCTCCAACGGGATGACGGCGCCGGTGATGGCCTCGACCCGGCCCTCGGTGACCATACGCACAGCGCGCGCTGCGGCCCTGTCCACGTCGTGGATCACCGCACCCAACTGTCCCCTGGGAACCAGCGTTCCGTCCTCCTGGTAAGCCCGATCGGCGAAGCCCTCGCGCGCCACCCGCAGGCCACGGCCACGGGCGGCCCGCAGCAGTTCGGAGCCAGGTAGTGTCACGACGATGAGGCGCGGATCAAACGCCGCAATAGCGTCAGCCACGGCATTGGCCACCGCGACATCACGGGCCGCAACGTTGTAAAGGGCGCCGTGGGGCTTGACGTGCGTCATCGTGGTCCCAGCTGCAGCTGCAAAACCGGCCAGCGCGCCCAGCTGGTAGATGATCAGAGCCCCCAACTCATCGGGGTCCATCACCATTGCCCGGCGTCCGAATCCCTGAAGATCAGCATACCCGGGATGTGCCCCGACAGCCACCCCTCGTTCCGCCGCCAACGCCACCGTGCGGCGCATCACCAGCGGGTCACCGGCGTGGAGACCGCAGGCGATGTTCGCTGAGGTCACGACGCTGAGCATGGCGGCGTCATCGCCAAGGGTATAACGCCCGAAACTCTCTCCCATGTCGCAATTCAGATCGATAGGCATAGGGTCCTCATAGAGGTAACGTCAGTAGCTACGATGGATAGTCGTCGAGTCGAAGATGCAAAAAGCCGAGAGGGCAAAGCAAGCCCCTACGTCGGAGCCTGCCTCGCCCTTCTTGCGCTAGACCGCTGAGTTGATCTCGCCTCGGCACTACTCATCTAGCGATCATGCCATGCTGATCGAGCGATCATGCAATGCTGATCGCTTTGAAGTCTTTGACCTGCTGTGTGATCGCGCGCTCGGTCGGAAGGCGCTCGATGCTCGAGGCACCGAAGAAACCGACGATCCCCGGCATCTGGGCCAGGGCCTTGCCGACGTTGGGTGGCTCGTCGAAGACACCGCCGTGGCAGATGACCATAATGTCATCGCGCACCGCTCTGCCGGCCTCGTAGACCTCCATCACCTTCCCGATGGCCTCGTCCATCGTCATCGCCACCCCGGCCCCGATCGAGCCCGATGTCGTGAGCCCGATGTGGGCCACGAGCACGTCGGCCCCGACCTTGGCCATCGCCTTGGCGTCCGCGGCGTTGAAGACGTAGGGGCAGGTGAGCATGTCGAAGTCGTGGGCAATCTTGATCGCCTCGATCTCCTTGTCATAGCCCATACCCGTCGCCTCCAGGTTGGCGCGGAAGTCGCCGTCGATCAAGCCGACGGTGGGGAAGTTCTGGACTCCTGTGAAGCCCATTTCCTTGAGTTGCTTGATGAAGACGGGCATCAGCCGGAACGGATCGGTCCCGCAGACGCCTGCAAGCACAGGCGTATCCTTGACCACCGGCAAGACCTCAGCCGCCATCTCAACGACAATGCCATTGGCATCGCCGTAGGGCATCAGACCGGCCAAGGAGCCCCGTCCTGCCATGCGGTAGCGGCCAGAGTTGTAGATGATGATGAGGTCGGCCCCTCCCCGCTCGGCGAACTTGGCGGAGATCCCCGTCCCGGCGCCGCATCCGATGATGGGCACCTTCTGGTCAACATTCTTGCGCAGACGCGATAGTGCTTCGTCTCGTGTGATAAACGCCATAGGTTAACCTCCCTACCTATCACTCAAAGGGTTACAAACGACACCCCGACAACGACTAGGTCAGATAGCCAAGATACCGACGCTGGAAATCGATCATCGTCTCGAGCATCCTCTCGGCGCTTCCGACCTTGTCAACCACCGGGTCTACCAGCAGCGCCTGAAGCGCCAACTGCTTGGACTGATGCAGCACCGCCTCCGCGGTGAGGTCGCAGACCGCTACTTGGTTCTGCAAGAGACCTGCGAACCCCTTCGGCAACTCCCCCAACTCGACACCGTGCACGCCCCTCCCATCTACGATGGCCGGGACCTCCACCGCGACGAAGTCGGGGAGGTTGGTGATTAGGCCGTTATTGATCAGATTGACGGCCCACTCCTCGGCCCCCGCATCGGTGACGATCTCCTCCATAATCGGGATGACGCGCTCCCACTCCGTGGGCGTGCCAAGTTTCGCCTCATCAACCTGACACCACTGCTTATAGAAATGGTAGAAGTCCAGGATTCCCTTGTGATCCACGACGTCATAAGCCCACTGGATGTACTCGCCGAAGTGGCTGTCGGTCGTGATGGGGAAGAGGCCGAACTTCTCAAGAATTACCTGAAAGAGCCCCCGCTCGGCCCAGGCCCCGGCGTCTTCACGGAGGACAGGTTCGGCGCCAGAGACGGACCCGGCGCCACTTTCGCGCAGTTCGGCGACAAGACTGCGGAGATCGGGCAACCTCTCGAAGTAGTGCGGCGCCTTGGCCAGCAGATCAGGGTACGCATCCTTGCCCGAGTCCCTGTAGTGAATCTCCAGCACGACGCTGAAGTGATTGAGTCCACCGGCCCGGAACTCCAAGTTTTCCAGCGGCGTATCCAAGATCAAGGGCAGATGTTGAGGCAACGACGCGAATTCGTGACAGAGCCCAATAAGCTTCAGATCAGGATACTTACGCTTGACCGTGGTGCAGATGCGCGTCATCGGGTTGCTGAAGTTGAAGACGGTGGCATCAGGACAGATCTCCATCACGTCACCGCAAATCTCAAGGATGGGAGGAATGATGCGCAGGGAATGGAAGAGCCCTCCGGGCCCTCCGTTCTCCCCGTAGACCTGGCGGAACCCGAACTGGAGCGGAACCATCCAGTCCTGCTCCCAGAGTGCGAACCGATCCCCCACCTCAATTGAGATAACGACGAAGTCGGCGCCCTGAAGCGCTGTCTTCCGATCCGTCGTGGCGCTGATGGTGAAGGGAAGTTCGTGTTCCTCCACGTAGCGTTGAGCGGCCCGTTGCACGCGGGCCAGCGCTTGCGGGTTGATGTCGTGCAGCATCACTTCGCTTCCCTCGAGCACCTCACTGACGAAAATGTCGCTCAGGGTGCCAAAGCCAAACTGGGCACTGCCTGCCCCAATCAAGACGATCTTCTGAGTCATAGTCTCCTCTCGTAAGGATAGTCACCGGCCGGATAGGTCCGGCGCCCTGTGTGTCTGCCCCAGCCTCGGGGCTTAGGCCTTCAGCATCTCAAGCAACAAAGCTGCGCACCTGTCGGCAAACTCCGTGTCGTTGATGTTGTGGTCAAGCTCGATGACGGGGACGTCAGCTTTGACATTGCGCTTGATGGCATCGAAGCAGGCTTGATCGGCTGCGGGGTCCCAGAAACGGTTGGCCTCACCATCCTCCCCGATGCTATCGAGCATTGAGACCCCTCTCAGGGGTAGAACGATGGCGACAGGCGCCGTCGCCGCATTGGCCGCTGCTGCAATCATCTCTCCGATCTTGCGATTCTCCTCGATGTTGGTGCGTAGGAGCGTCACATTGGGATTCCACTGATAGAGGTTGCGCTCCTTATGGCGCTCGGGCACCGTCTCGATGCCCCAGAAGTTGGCCATGTCAACGCAACCGGGCACGATCACGGCCGGAATGCCGGCGCGAGAAGCGGCCATACAACGCTCTGGCCCCGCGCTCATCACGCCACCACAGACGTAGTCCGCTAGCTCCGTGGTCGTGATATCGAGCGAGCCATCGATATAGCCGTCGGCAATCAGGGCTTCCATCGTCCGGCCCCCCGTCCCGGTTGCGTGGAAGACGAGGACCTCATACCCCTTCTTCTCCACAACCTCGCGAGCGCGGTCCACGCAGACGGTCGTGTTGCCGAACATCGACGCCGCAACCAGAGGTCGCTCCTCGACAAGGGCCGGCGCCTCGGCCTTGACCATCCCAGCGATGGCGCCCGCCGCATTGGCGTAAATCCGACGGCTGATGCTGTTGATGCCGGCAACATCCACAATCGAGGGCATGAAGGTAATGTCACGCGTGCCGGTGTAGGCGCTCACGTCGCCACCGCCGACGGTAGAGACCATCACCTTAGGCACGCCCACCGGCAAGACCCGCATGCCCGCGGTTGCAATGGAAGTCCCGCCGCTGCCCCCCATACCGATGATGCCGTCGAGCTTGCCCTCGTCATAGAGACGCTGCACGACCCCCGCAAGCCCCTTGGCCATAGTGGCCATTGCCTCATCCTTGTGCCCCCCGCTTGCCAGGTATCCCAGGTCACCGCCGCCTGCGGTAGCGACCTCGTCCCGAGAGACGTCCGGGGGGAAAGCAGGCTCGCCCATCACCCCGAAATCCACGACGAGGGTGTCGACCCCGGCCTCCTCAATGATGCCTTTTAGGAACGCGAATTCCTCGCCCTTGGTATCCAACGCACCGACAATTACGACAGTCTTCGTCATCTGGCATCCTCCTTACACACTTCCTGAACCGGTCTAGCTACAAATCAGTGTCGCCCGACCCGTGGTTCGCAGCACCTCATTGACCGCGCTGCCCAAGACCACCTCCATCACGGGGCTGTGGCCGTAGCCGCCCATGATGATCAGACGGCTATCGTAGGATGCCGCCGTCTCACAAATGGCAGCCCCTGTGTCAGACTCATCAAGCCCGACGTATTCCGCATCCAAACCGTAGATCGCGAGATAGGAGCGGACTTCATCGAGGTTCTGTTCGACAACCGTCGACTCCGGATGGGTGGTCAGCACGACCAGCGAGAGCTCAGGCCAGCTTCCCGCGAGGTAGGTCGCGACAAAGAGGGCCTCGCGGCTCTTCGGGCTCCCATCATAGGCAAGCAAGGCGTTGGAAAGCGGAAAGATCGGTGCGGGTACAGCTAGGACGGGGGCGGGGGATCGCACAATCATAGTGCGGAAACCAGAGCGGAGCTTGCCGATTGGATCCGAGCCGGGAGGGAAATTAAGGGGCGCCACCACGAGGTCGGCCCAGCGAGCCCGCTTCGCGACCTCGTGCGCGATGGAGCCGGTGCCAGTGGCGAACTCGGCAGGCACGCCACTGTCTCTGCAGCGCGCGTCGAACTCCTGCCCCAATTGCTTCGCCGCCTCCAGGTCATCATCCGTGGGAACGATGTGGAGGCCCAGGATGCGACCGTCCTCCCGCCGCGCTAGTTCCAACGCTTGGTCAAGCGCCTGCCATCCACACTCCCTGCCATCCAGCGTGACCAGGATATTGCGAAATAGACGACTCATGTCCTCCCCGTACCGGACCAGTTGTCGCTCGCGCCATTCTCCAGGCGTAGGAGCCGTCAGACCGAGGCTCTCCGGGGTCAGGGTATCGATGATCTTCTCGCTGACACGTGCCAGGACGCGCTCCGGCTTCGAACTAAAAGAGGTGACAAGATCCTCGGCGGCGTCAGCAGGTTCCACCTGCCACCCAAGGATCTCCTCAAGCGCAGCCCGATGTTCGGCGATCCATAAGTAGAGATCGGCATCGGTCCGATCCGGAAAATCCCGCAGCACACCCAACCGGTTGATAGCATCAACCACCGGAAGGTAGATCGTCTCATACCAATCCACAAGAGCTTCAGCGATCGAGATCGGACGACCTTGCTCGATGCCCATATAGTAACGATGGACGCTAATGTGCTCCTTCAGATCCCCGTACTTGCCCGGTGCTGTGAGAATCAGGTCAATCCCAGGGAGGACCTTGCGTAGATCGGACCATCGAAGGAAATCTGCATACTCTGCCTTGAGGATGATATCATCCGGGCGAAGATCGGACGTCATCGAGACTTCTGTCTCGATCTCGGTAACGTAAGCTTGGATATGAGTTGCGCCCAGCTCGCGGGCGACAGAGACGCGGTGATTGCCGTCGGAGACAAAGTAGACGTCACCGATCTGGTAGACTTCGATCGGAGACAGGCCCGCGAGGCCAGTCGCTGCCACCTTCACCCGTGCCCAGCGATGTGGGTCGACCTCCTGACGAGGAAGAAAGCTGCGGGTGAAGTCACTATACCGCCCGACGCTGCCGACGATCGCATCGATCGGTATATCCTGCAG
>JBNGDL010000021.1:0-36591 GCA_049975205.1 Anaerolineae bacterium
GCGCGGCGAGGCTTGCTCGGCCCGTGCCCGCCACACCTCTTCGTAGGCGCGGCCTTCCTCTGGGTAGACGTAGGCGACCTCAACCTCGGGTGCGAGCCCCTCCACGGTCTGGAGCACCCAGAGCGGCGTGGCCCAGCGCCAGTCTGCGAGGATCAGGGCGTCCTCCGGCGCGGTGTGCAGCAAAGGCTCGATTCGCTCCCGCACCGAACGGTCTTTGGCAAGAAGGGCGAAATCACGGATGTGCCCCGGCGCCTGCAGGCCCAGAATCAGGAGCGACAGAAGAGGTATGGCGCGACTGACCGGTTGCCACAGTCGCGCAGCGCGCCCTCGTCGCTCTTTGCCATCAGGAAGACGTGCGAGCGCTAGGCCCAGAGCCAGGACCATCGGGATGTAGGCGGGCATCAGGTACTCGACGGTCTGGGGCGCACGGTAGGTGATGGTGACGAAGGTTTGGATCAGCCAGGAGGCTAGAAGACTGAGCCCGATATGATGATCCTTGATGAAGAGCCAGAGCCATCCCAGCACCATCGCCAGCAGGATCAATGGTGGGAATTGCATCCTGAAGAGCGTCGGCAAGAGCGGCAGCCGCTGTGCCAGATCCTGGGCTGTGGCAAAGGCAAACATGTCTCCGCCGAAGCCCCGGGCGAGGACGTGGTCCCAGAAGCCCGACCAGGTCGTCAGGTCGGACGGGTTCAGGGGCACGTTTTCCATGCTGCTGCGGAGGGGAAGATAGAGCTGGGGCAGGGCCCAACCTGCAGCGGCGACGACCAGAACAGGAAGCCAACGCCGCGGTTGAACTACAAGCCGTGGTGTGAGAAGCACCAGGTAGAGCGCCCAGCCGATGGCAACGAAGGCCAGTGACGGATGGTGTCCGATCCCCAGCCCTACGACCAATCCAAGGCCAATGAGGGCGCGACCCTGCCGCCGGCTTTGCCGCGAGGTTTGGTCTTGTGCTGCCCGGTAGCGCGCAAGTGCCAGGTAGCCGCACGCGGTGAAAAGCATGGTGGGCATGCGGATGTTGGCGGTGGTCGCCTGGGCCCAGAAGGTGGCAGCCAGCCCCAGCGCCAGTGCGCTGACCAGTCCGCCGATTTCGGCCTTCGCTTGGGATGCGCCGGTACTGCGTGCCCAGAGGACCACGGTCCGCCCGCAGAGCGCCACGGTGGTCGCTGCGAGCGCGGCGCTGAAGAGGTTGATGCGAAGCAGAGCTGGACCAAGAGGCACCAGGTGTGTCCACACGGCGGTGGCTATCGTGTAGAGCGGATAGCCGGGCGGATGGGCGATGCCCCACCCCCAAGCGACCAGTTGAAACTCGCCGCTGTCGGCGGGGAGGACGCCGCGCGCCGTCGTCGCCGCATAGATGACGAATGCGCCGATCCAGACGCCGGCAGTCCGAAGAAAGGCAGCGTGGGCAGATCCCCACCGGCGGAGACCTGCCCACGTCGCGCTAAGCTTCTGGTGCAAGGAATTACTCCGCCATCAACCTCTGAGCTCGCTCGGCGATGCGCTGCGCCGTAAAGCCGAACTCCTCCTTGATGCGCTTATAGGGTGCGGAGGCCCCGAAGCGATCGATCCCGATCACGTCGCCGTAGCTGCCTACGTAGCGTTCCCACCCGATAGGCGACCCGGCTTCGATCGCCAGACGCTTGATCACATCGTCCGGCAGCACGGTGAGCTTGTAGAAGACGGGCTGCTTATCGAAGAGCGACCACGACGGCATGCTCACAACCCGCGCCCCGATCCGCCGCTCCTTGAGGAGCTCTTGGGCCTCGAGCGCATCTGCGACCTCGGAGCCAGTGGCGATCAGGATGATGTCCACCCTGTCGAGGGGGGAGTCACTCAAGATATAGGCGCCGCGAGCAACGCCTTCTTTGGCCTTCTGGGCCGTCTCTTGCAGAATCGGCAGCTTCTGGCGACTGAGCACCAAGGCGGTTGGTCCACCGGTCTGCTCCACCGCTACCTTCCAAGCCGCCGCTGTCTCATTGGCATCGGCCGGTCGGATGAGGGTGAGGTTCGGCATCGCGCGCAGGGACATCAGGTGCTCGATCGGTTGGTGCGTTGGGCCATCCTCCCCTAGGAAGACCGAGTCGTGCGTCCACACGTAGATAACGGGCAGGCCCATCAGGGCTGCCAGCCGCACGGCAGGCCGCATGTAGTCGGAGAAGACGAAGAAGGTCGCGCCGTAGGGTCGAAGGCCTCCGTAGAGTGCCATTCCATTCAGGATAGCGCCCATCCCGTGCTCGCGCACGCCAAAGCGGAAGTTGCGGCCCTCCGGTGTGTCCTTCTGGAACTCCCCGAATCCGGTGACATATGTCTTCGTGGAGGGGGCCAGGTCTGCTGAGCCGCCCAAGAGTTCGGGTACCACTGGCGCGAGCGACTCCAAGACCTTGCCCGACGCCGCGCGGGTGGCGATGGGCCCGCTGTCCGGTCGGAAGCTCGGGATGGCGGTCTCCCAGTTCTCCGGCAGGCGTCCATCTAGCATCCGATGGAGCTCCTTGGCCTCCTCTGGATGCGCCTGCTCGTAGTTGGTAAGCATATCTCTCCAGATGGCCTCGGCGCGATCACCCTGCGGAACGGCCAAGCGATAGTGGGCGATCACGTCATCGGGCACCCAGAAGGGCTCTTGGGAGGGCCAGCCGAGGGCCTCCTTTGTTGCATGGACCTCAGCCTCGCCCAGGGGGGCGCCGTGGGCCTCGGCATCGCCCTGCATGGTCGGAGCGCCATAGGCGATATGAGTATGGCAGACGATCAGGTGCGGACTGCCTTTCGCTGCTTTGGCCGCCCGGATTGCCGCGTCGATGGCGTCTACGTCGTGGCCGTCGATCTCCTGCACGTGCCAACCATAGGCTCGGAAACGAGTAGGCACATCTTCGGTGAACGTAATCTTCGTCGATCCCTCGATCGAGATGTCGTTATCATCGTAGAAGTAGATGATGTTGTCGAGCCCCAGATGACCAGCCAAGGAGGCCGCCTCTTGGGACACACCCTCCATCAGGTCCCCATCCGAGACAATGGCGTAGACCCAGCCGTCGAAGAGGGGATAGCCCTGACGGTTGAATCGGGCGGCCATGTGGCGACCGGCGATGGCCATCCCCACGCCGGTGCCAAAGCCCTGTCCGAGCGGGCCGGTTGTGGTTTCAATGCCTAGCTCGATGTCATACTCAGGGTGGCCCGGTGTCTTGCTACCCCACTGTCTGAACTCCTGAAGATCTTCCATCGAGATGGGATAGCCGGTCAGATAGAGCAGGCCGTAGAGCAGCATTGAGCCATGCCCAGCCGAGAGCACGAACCGATCGCGGTTCGGCCACTCTGGGTTGTTTGGGTTATGTCTCAGATGACGCGTCCAGAGCGTATAGGCTACATCCGCCATCCCCATCGGCATCCCGGGATGGCCGGAGTTGGCTTTCTGCACGGCGTCCATAGCCAGTACGCGCAGAGCGTTGATCGATCGTTGGTCAAGTTCGGTTTTTGGCATTGTTTCCCTCCAAGGTAATTGGTTGCTATGCGTTATCATTCCATTGCGCTGCCTGCTCCACGAGGGCTCGCAGCGCGACTGTCACACGACGAGGATGAGCGGTCAATAGCCCCAATGTCTCCCACGTCCGGGCGAGGCTCGAGAGCGCGCCATAGGAGATCTCGTCCCCGAAGGCCTCATGCAGCGCCGTCAGCGTGAAGCGCCCGTTGAGTTCATCGACGGCGTAGGCCACGAGGTGCTGCTCCAGGGATGTGAGATCGGGAAACGAGGACGGCGTACTGATCTGAGGATCCAGCGCGGTGGCGAGCAAGGTCTGCATCCAGAGAGCTGCATCCTCGATCAGATGGCCCATCTGGAAGTAGAGTCGGTTCGACCACTCGGCGTCCCCATCGAGATCGTGGATAAACGGCGGCGACTCGGCCAGGGTCCCGTACATCCCGGAGGGGAACTTCGCTGCGCTGAAGATCCCGATCCTTGGCGTGACCGCCTCGGCGTGGAGTACGTCCCATCGCTGCTCGGTGATTCGGAAGCCCAGGCTAAAGGTCACCAGGATCCCGCCCTTGAGGCGCCAGTACCAATAGGCGCCGAGCCGGCCCTGATAGCCGGGCACCTGGTCCGCGATGGCCTCGAGCATCTGGTCGGCAAGCTTTAGAGCCTGATACGATGGGTAGGATAGGGGCACGAAAAGGCCTCCAAGGGTGTGACTAAGTTTCATCTTCAGCTGCGAACCGCTCTCGAACCAGCGCGATCTCGTCCTCCCGGCTCTCCACTGTGCCGTTGAGCCGCGCTCGCTTCAAGGCCCCCAGGATCTTGCGGTAGATCGGGCCCGGCTCGAAGCCCATCGCCTTGAGATCGTTGCCATCAAGGGTCGGCTCCACGTGCCGCCACCTTTCGGCGTAGCGCTCAAGCTTGGCGCGGGTTCTAGCGTCGTCGGTGACGAGCCAACCCACGGCGAGGGCGTCCACGTCAAAGCGTTCTAGACGTGCCACGATCTCGCTGGTGCGCTCTTTATCCGTGATCTCGTTGAGCGCGTCAAGCAGCGCGTCGCGGCAACCATGAAGGTCCAGCAGCTGATTGGGCAGTTTGAGCCGGATCTGAAGCTGCTTGAACTCCTTCTTGTTCATCCGCCAGGTAAACAGGGCCCAGTGGAGACGTCGGAGATCGGCGGGCTGATCCATCTCCCAGAGTTCTGCATCGAACTCAGATCTGAGCAGCTTGAATCGCTTCTTGATCCAGGCGTCGCTGGTCAGGGCAGGATGGATCTGTCCTAAGGCGCCAACGCTCTCCAACCGATCCAGCACAGCCTCGGGTCTTGACTCCTGGAAAATCAGGTCAAGCTCGTGGCGGATGCGCTCGCCGGTGACGCGGTCCAACAAAGGGAGCGCTTCGGCGATCAGTGCCTCGCTGCGTTGATCGATCTGGAAGCCCAACCTGACCTCGAAGCGCGCGGCGCGCAAGATGCGTGTCGGGTCATCGACGAAGCTGAGGCTGTGGAGGACCCGGATAACGCCAGCTTCGAGATCGGCCCGTCCCCCGTAGAAGTCCAAGAGCTCGCCCCAGCGTTGCGGATCCAGTCTAATGGCCAGAGTGTTAATGGTAAAATCGCGGCGGTGGAGATCCTGTTTGATCGAGCTACTCGCCACCATTGGCAGGGCGGTCGGGTGGTCGTAGAACTCTGTCCTTGCCGTGACTAGGTCGATGAAAGGTGGCAGGTTCTCGCTGGTGACGCTTCGCCCTCGCGGCGTGGCGTCGCCATACTCGGACGCCCGATGTGACCGTCGCTCGCGCATCTGCTCCCAAATGTCATCAGGCAACAGCCACTTAGCAGTACCGAACCGCCTATGCGTGCGTGTCTCACCACCGTAGAGCTCCGCCATTGTCTCGGCGAGATCGATCGCGTCACCCTCTACCACGAGGTCTACGTCGACGATGTCCTGCCCTAGGAGCAGATCGCGCACGATCCCGCCGACGAAGTAGATCACGTAGCCAGCCTCGGCGGCCTGAGCACCAATTTCACGGATCAGGTCCAGCAGCGGCGCAGGGATAGCCTCCTCCATCAGATGGGCGATCTTCTGGCGCTCTGCCGTCTGAGCGGAGGGCTCTAGGCGGATCATGTCGGTGCGCGTGACGACGCCGATAAGGCGGTCGTTGCGCGTGACGGGGATCTGGCCCCAACCAGTCTGGATCATAAGGGCGCGCACGCGCTCTGCCGAGTCTTCCGGTGAGACCCTGACCGTGCCCGGCTGCATGATCTTGCGGACCGGCTGTTGTCCTAGCTGGTGCTGGACGGCGCGGTCGACGGCGTTGCGGGTGACCAGGCCGATCACACGACGATCCTCATCGACAACAGGAAATCCCTCGTGTCCAGTCTGCAACATCTGCTGCGACACCTTTTCGACGGTGTCGTCGGGACTCACGGTCCGCACCCCGTAGGACATAAGATCTCGGACTTTGATCCGGGGCTGGACGTAGTCGGGAAGGACGTGGCGGAGCTCTTCGGTCACATCCTCGACGCGGCGCTCGCGAATCAGGGCCGCGGCGGCCCGGTCGTGCCCGCCGCCGCCGAACTCCTCTGCGATGGCCGCCACGTTGATGTCATCGGTTGCGCTGCGGGCCACAAGCTGGGTGTTATCTCCGATCTGAACCAGGACGAATAGGGCGCTTGGCTCCAGCAGATTCCGGAGCTTATGGGCCAGGGTTGAGACCTCCTCCTCAGTGTCGGGGGGCGACTCTGCCCAGGCCAGCACCACAGGATGCCCGTCAATCTCCCAGGTCTCCATATGGTCCTTGAGGTCATCATAGATCTGCTGCTGGGCCGACGTCAGGGGATGCTCCAGGAACTCCGTTGCTACCTCGAGATCGGCGCCCTGGTCGATGAGCCACGCGCAAGCTCTCAGGTCGCGAGGTGTGGTCGAGGCGTAGGTCAGGGTGCCGGTGTCCTCATAGATGCCCGCAAGGAGCAGCGTGGCCTCCACGGGCGAGATGGGGATCAGGCGCGCCGAGATCGCTTCCACGAGCAGGGTCGTCGCGGCGCCGATGGTCTCGGATTGGAACCGCCAACCCTCAGGTGTCGAATCCGGCGGCGCGTGGTGATCGATCACCAAGACCTGATCGATCTCCTTGCCCATGCCCCTGACGAAGGTCAGCTTCTGGGTATCGACGAGGATCACACGCTGGACGTGCTGACCGCGGGGCAGGGAATCCGGATCCACGAAGGGAAAGCCAGGGCCATAGAGTGAGAGAAAAGCCTGGACATTGCGGTTGATCCGATGCGGGAGGACAGGCTTGGCGCCAGGGTAGAGCTTGTGCGCCGCCAGCAGACTGGCAATCGCATCGAAGTCAGCGTTCTCGTGGGTCAGAATGATCTGCATAATGGGCAACAACCGATCTTCGCCGGAACAACGGCTCGCGAACCGCGACTCTGTGTTTCTGGGCCGCATGTACAGGTTATGGCGATTATACCATCCTTTGCCCCTCAGAGCATCTGAAGTAACATTGGGCCGTTGGCACCTAAAAAGGGATATCTCGTGACAAGAAGACGGTCGAGTAGGTCAAGGCGGCAGATACGGTTGAGCCCCACAGAGCGCATCCTGTTCATCCTGGGAGCCACCGTCTACCTCGTTGGGCTCTTTGGCGGCCTCGGCCTCCTGGCGATGCCTGTCGATACCGCTATCATCTTGTTGGCCATCGGTGGCGGGATCCCGTTGGCCGTGATGCTGAGCATGCTGTTCTAGACTTTGTCAAGACCGGAGGTGTGCAGTGTGGGATCAGCTTGATCTGTTCACAGAATCCAATCGCCCACTCACGGTAAGTGAGGTCACCAGCCGAATCCGGTCGCTGATCGAGAGTGAGCCGGTCTTTCAGGATCTGTGGCTGGAGGGGGAGGTCTCCAACTTCTCCCGGGCGTCCTCCGGTCACATCTACCTCACGCTGAAGGATGCTGGCGCACAGATAGGTGGCGTCATCTGGCGCGGCACCGCACAAGGCTTGGTCTATATTCCTCGCTCGGGTGATCAGGTGCTTGCTCATGGACGCATCGGGCTGTACGAGCAGGGAGGGCGGTACCAGATCTATATCGACCGCATTCAACCTGCGGGGCGGGGCTCGCTCTATGAAGAGTTCGAGCGGCTGAAGGCGGCGCTGCAGGCGGAAGGCCTCTTTGACGAGGCTCGGAAGCGCCCTCTGCCGCCGTTTCCGAAGTGTATTGGCGTCGTGACGTCGCCTACGGCAGCGGCGTTTCGCGACGTGCTCAATGTCCTCAGTCGGCGCTATCCCCTCGTTCGGGTTCTGCTCTCCCCCACGTTGGTGCAGGGAGATGCGGCGCCCCCGAGGATCGTGGCGGCGCTCGACCGGCTCAACGCGCGCGACGATGTGCACGTCATCCTGGTGGTCCGGGGTGGGGGATCGCTAGAGGATCTCTGGGCCTTCAATGACGAGCGAGTCGCGCGAGCCATCGCCGCTTCTCGGCTCCCCGTGGTGAGCGGGGTTGGCCACGAGACAGATTTCACGCTCGCGGATTTCGCCGCCGATCGGCGAGCCCCAACGCCGTCGGCCGCTGCCGAGGTCGTGACGCCCGAGGTCGCCGAGCTGAGCGCGGCGCTCTGGCAGGAGCGATTACGGATGGACCGGGCCGTGGAACGACAGCTGTCCACGCGCCGTGACGCACTGAGCAGCACGGTACGGGCCCTTCAGCATCTTTCACCCGATACGCGTGTTGCGAGCGCACGCCAGCGCACCGATGACCTTGCAGCGCGACTTGAGAGCGCGGTCTCTCGGCGTCTGGAGATCGCCGGGCAGCGAGTGGAAGGGCTCCGGTCCCGGTTGGCCTCGCTGAATCCTGAGGCGGTTCTCGGGCGCGGCTACGCGATCGTCTGGGAGCGCGAGACCGGTGAGGTCATCACGTCGGCGCGGCAGACGATGCCCGGCCTGCCTCTGGCGCTCCAATTCAAGGATGGGAAGGTCGCCGCCGTCGTGGAAGACGATCACGAGGTTGACATCTAGCATCGAAACAGGATAATGGGCCCACATGATGCGACAAGATACTGACTCAGCAACCAAAGGACAGCATACACCCGTGCTCGTAGACACGCCCGAGGCGCTCGCGGCATTGGCATCTGCCGTGATGGCCCAGCCTGTGGTGGCGGTGGACACCGAGTCCAACAGCCTCTACGCCTATCGGGAGCAGGTCTGCCTTATCCAGGTCTCCATTCCCGGTGTGGACTACCTCGTCGATCCCCTAGCCCTAGACAACCTTCAGGTGCTGGTGCCATTCTTCGAGTCGACCGAGATCGAGAAGATCTTTCACGCCGCCGACTATGATCTTATCGTCCTCAAGCGGGATTTCGATTTCGATGTGCGGTCGATTTTCGACACGATGTGGGCCGCACGGATCTTGGGTTGGCCGAACGTCGGGCTCGCCGATATCCTGGCCACATATTTCGACGTCGAGGTCAATAAGCGCTATCAGCGCTACGACTGGGGAAAACGGCCTCTTGATCCCCAGGCCCTGAAGTATGCGTGGATGGACAGTCACTACCTGCTGGCCCTCAGGGATATGCAGAAAGCGGAGCTCAAGTCGCTTGGGCGATGGAACGAGGCTCAGGAAGTGTTCCGCTATCTGGCGACGACGGTAGAGCTCCCGCCAGAGGACACACAGGACCGCCATTTCTGGCGCATCAAGGGCATCCAGGGCCTGCGCGGGCACGATCTGCGGCTCCTCTACCAGCTCTATCTGTGGCGAGAGCGCATGGCGGAGCGCCTCGATCGCCCTCCGATGAAGGTGATCTCGAATCGACGGCTGATGCAACTTGCCCGCGTGCAGCCTCGGAGTCGCGATGAGCTTGCTGCCGCGGGGTTGACGCCAGGCCAGATTCGGCGCTACGGGAATGACATTCTCAGAACCCTGAGGTCAGAGGACCTACCGGAGCCACCTCGACAGCCCCGCTCCAGGCGACTGCCGGAAGACGTCATTGACCGCTACAAGGTGTTGAAAGCTTGGCGCAAAGAGGTTGCGCGAGGCCGGGGGGTGGATTCCGATGTCATCCTTCCCAACGCCGTTCTCTGGGAGCTTGCGAAGCATCCGCCGGAAGACATGCACTCGTTGTTAAAGGTGCCGGGGATCGGGCCCTGGCGACAGGAAGCCTACGGGCCGGACCTCCTGCAGTTGGTGGCGGACTAGGTCGTCGCCCAGGGCAGAGTCGCCAATGGCGTTCTCAGCGCGAGGAGCGTGCCCGAGGCAGCCGACCCCCATTCTGAGCCAGTCTCGATCATCGCATTGCCGTTGAGCGAGACCCGACCTGGGAACGTGATACGGCGAGCTACGCTCTCCCTGATGTGTCACTAGCAATCCCTGGACGCACGAGCGAGATCCCGTATGGCATCCCATAGGAGTCCGAGCGTAAGCCCTTCTGATCGTCGCGCGCTGGCAGTCACAGGCGCACTGCTGGCCCTCCTGAGCGGCGTTCTCTATATCAAGACCCTTCACCCCGGCGTCGGCCCCTACCTCGACTCAATTCAGTACCAGATCACGACGCTCGTGATGGGCGTGTCCCATCCCCCTGGCTACCCCTTTTACACGTGGGTAGGCGCACTCTTTGTTCATGGGCTTCCGGTAGGGAATCCCGCCTATCGCCTCAACCTGCTCAGCGCAGTGGTTTCGGCGGTGACCGTGGTCTTGATTCAGCGAGTCACCTATCGACTCACGCGCTCTGTGACCGCAGCAACGGTGGGCGGCCTTATCCTGGCGCTGGCCGTGCGCTTCTGGTACCAGGCGACCTATGCGGAGCTGTATCCTCTCTACAACATGCTTCTGGCCGCGACATGGTTGGCGCTGCTCCGCTTTATGGAGACAGACCGGCGTGGCGCCTATTTCGCCTCCGTTCTCCTCTACGCGCTCGCCTTTGGCGTCAACGTACCCGCGATTGTCTTGTTGCCGATGTGGCTCTGGGCCGTGCTCTCCACCGACTCTCGGATGGTCTTGCGACCGAAGAACCTCGCGCTGGCCCTGGGTATCGTCTTCGTGGTGGCGCTACAGTATCTCTGGATCCCGGCGCGGGCCTTTGCCGAGCCTCCAGTGAAGTTCTGCAACTTCTGCCCCGAGACCTGGTCAGATGTCGTGGACTTCTGGTTGGGGAAGCGATGGTGGGGCATCTCCTTCGGGCTGCCGGTCAAATACTGGCTCCAGCGATGGGCAGACTCTGGCTATCAGCTGATGCTGCAGTTCTGGCCTGCCGGCATCATGGCAGGGGGAATTGGAGCGCTGACGCTCCTGCAGCGCAGGGCGCGGGTGGCGCTCGCTGGCCTTCTCGGGCTAGCTGGGACCTGGTTCTTCGTGACAACGTACGCCGTCGTGGACTGGGACGATTTCATGACCCCGGTCTATCTCTTCTTTGCGCCCCTGATTGCGGTCGGCGTTCAAGCGACATGGCGTTGGCTTCGGGGCCGAGTTGCGCCGGGTTACGCCTCTTGGCTGTCGAGAGTCAGGGGCGTTGGGCTTGCCCTGCTTGGAGTCGCCTTCTTGTTGGTGTTGCGCAACAACTACCCGATCGCCGATCAGAGCCACAAGGTGGATTGGCACGCCTGGGCGCGGGATCTTCTGCCGCAGTTCGAGGAGGACGCATGGCTCCTCACGCCCCAGACTGATACGGACGGATTTGTCCAGACGTGGGTGCTGCGGTACATCTCGTGGGCCGAGGATATCCATCCGGAGATGACCGTGGTCTACGTGCCTGATGGGTCCTTCGATCCGCCGGGACCCGAACCTTACTACCGGACATGGGAGGCGTCGAAGGATGAGCTGTCTCAGCATCCGATCTACCTGATCGAGCTCAACGATCCCCGCGTCAAGAGATGGGCTCTGCTGCCCATCAAGCGTGGTGACGGCTGGGTCATCGGCTATCAGGTGGTGGGAGAGCGCACGGAGGATGGCATTGTGCCCTGGGTCAGTCCTGAGCAATGGGAGGCCATCCGCGATAGGGTGGTGACGCCATGACCTACCCCGAGGCCACGTGGCGGCTCCTGTTCGAGCCGCATCCGAAACCCGGCCCGCTGAATATGGCGATCGACGAGGCCGTGCTACGGTCCGTCGCCACACGGCAGGCGCCGCCGACGCTACGGCTCTACGGCTGGTCGCCACCGGCGCTGACGTTGGGCCGAGGGCAGCCCTATACCGACGCCGATGTGTCAGCCCTGCGTCGGGCAGGTGTCACGCTGGTGCGCCGCATGACGGGCGGGACCGCCGTCCTAAATCGGGACGAACTCACCTATACCGTGATGGTGCCAGACGATGATCCGCGCTTCGCCGCCTCCAACATCGCCGAGAGCTACCGGGGCGTCAGTGGGGCGCTGATTGGCGCGCTGGAACGCCTCGGGTTGCAGCACGCCGAGGTGAGCGGCCGGGCACCGGGTGCGAGGCGGGTCAGGGCAAGCGAGCGCACACCGGTCTGCTTCGAGATCCCGTTGGATTACGAGGTAACCGTCGAGGGACGCAAGCTGGTCGGCAGCGCGCAGATGCGGATACGGGATGGCATTCTGCAGCACGGCTCGATGCCCCTACTTGGTGACATCAGCGATATCAGCCAGTTCCTGACCGCGCGACCCGACCCGCAGCGCATACGGTCGGTGGCCCTGACGCTGCACGACGCCCTGGGACGACTAGTCACGTGGGAGGAGGCCGCGGAAGCGTGGATTGCGGGCTTTCGTGAGGCACTGAACCTGACCTTGCTGCCCGCGCCGCTCACGGCGGAGGAGCGGAGCCGGGTCGAGGCGCTGGTGGCGGAGAAGTATGGGAATCCGGCGTGGACGTCGCGCGTCTGAGTAGCAGGGGCCGAGATCCTCAGGAGTCGAGGGTCTCCAGCTTTGCGAATTGACGCATCAGCTTTATCCCGACAGAACGGTCAGATGGGCGCTGACCTCCAGGAAGCGGCCTAGATCCTGAACCTCGTCTTTCAGCCTGTCGGTGACGTCGTCCTCAAATGACTCGAACGGGTCGACCATCACTTCGATGTGACCCCTGTTCCGCTTCATCTTCCAGGTCGCTGCAGCCACGCCGTCGATCAGCACCACGGGGTGGAGGATGCCCCCGCCAGGGTGGACGCGTTTTGAGAATGCGTCCGGCACCACTAGATCACGGTTACGGTAGCCCAGCAGGTACGTGTCGTAGCGCGGTAAGAGCCGTACGTGCGAAGCCCCGGTGGGCTCGTCGTCCAGCCACGCTTCCTGACCGCTCAACAACCAGAGCGGCGCGCCGCCGAACTCGATCTCTACCAGCTCGTCTGCGATGGCGCGGAAGGCGGCGCGCGACTGCGTGAGCGTCAGCCCAGACCATCCGGACAGATCCTTAGGCCCGGCAGGCGCATAGGCGTTCAGGTAACGCCGGGCCAACTCGGCGCGCGCTTCGTCTTCGGGCAGGGCTGCTCCGATCTCAGCCCACTCGTCCAGGAGCACGAACGTCTCTTCTCCCTCCTTGTCTGGTCCATAGCACAACAGCCCGTTCAGCCCCGCGTGGTGCAACAGGTGGTAGGCTGCCTGGCCCTCCGTCGGAAAGCCCCGGTCAGCCAAGCGCTCGGTCAACGCCGTCCGTGTCATCGGGCTCCGCTTGGAGAGGATCTCCTCGATGGCCTGCAGCGACTCCCGCCGTACTGACTCGTCCAGCCCAAGCTCTTCGCACCGCCGCCGACCGGTTCGGATGAACCGCGGGCCAAGCACCGGCAGGAGCCAGCCCAAATCTTCCGCCGCCGCCAGATGCAACGTTCCGCGCATCAGCCATGTGCGCACGACACTCTGTTCCTTCACCCGCGCTCGTTCAATGTCGCGGGCCGTGAGCCTATCGCTGCGTGCCCAGATGGAAAGCACGGTCGCCCCGGCGTCCTGCGCTTGCACGGCAAGCGCTCGTCGCAACACCGTGGCGGGGCTGCCCCGTACAGTGTCAGGGTCACGCAGCAGACCCTGAGAGCGAAGACGCAAATGTCTGATTTGATCAGCAGAAAGCTCCATACCACCTCCCGCACACGTTTTCTGGGGCATCATCCACTTGTGGTGTTACCGCCAGTCACTACCCGCAGTCCGGATGGCAGCAGTGTACCCGTGATCCAGGCGCGCACCATCGCGTTGAATAAGTCAGGCGCCTCAATGTTCCAACCGTGCCCACGACCAGGCGCAATTCGCCCCTGCGCGTGCGGCATCATTTCCGGAATCACATTAACTGCCTGACGAATGATTGTCGATTCGTTGCCACCTGCCGTTATCAGCGTGGGGGTATCGACGTGTTGAAGGGCAGAAGGCACCTGGAATTCAGCCACTTCTTCCCAGATACGGCGGTAGGTTGCCATCGACATGGCCAGCAGATTCTCGGTGAAAGCAGCCTGGGCGTGGGCTGGGAGATTCAGGGACTTGGCTTGGATATCCGCAAACCATCGCCTCTTCAGGATCGACATCAGCGCAATCTGCGGCTTTAGCAGTATTCGGTTGGGCATCGGCGCGGCAGTGACGCCACTTAGGACGGCGCGCTGCAGGAGATCTGGATGATGCTGCAGAAGGCCCAGTGTGATATGGGCGCCCAGCGATAGTCCGACTACGTGCGCCCGCCCATTCGTGGCGCGGGATTGAATGACTGCCGCAACTTGATGAGCTGTGCCAGTCAACGAAGCCCATGTGATATGATTGCTCTTGCCGTGCCCCGGCAAGTCTACATTCAAACAGTGGAAATCGGCAAACGCAGAGATCTGCCTCCACCACATCCATCCGCTTGTGCCTATGCCGTGCAAGAAGACGATACTGGTTGATCCTAGTGTTCCAGTCTCATCAACATACAACGGCATTGGCACGCCTTCCCTGGAGGTATCTGGGCGGCGTTGAAGGCCGCCGCGGAGGTCCTCATCGGACCGTCCTGGCGCCTGCATGACCCCGTCGAGGGTCAAGTTCTCGAAAACAACGAGTCTGCCCATTTCCGGTTCTTCAGACCTATCCTCTGAGGTTCCTAAAAGCGCGACGGTTTTGCGCCTCGGCGGCGGTGTGCATCAACGACCACCCGGTGGCGAAGAAGCGCTCATCTATCGGTCAGCGAGGAACTCCAGCACTCGCTCCATCAGGAGCGCAGTTGCCTCTGCGTCGTAGGATGGCAGTGAGCTGTCGGTGAAAAGATGTTGGTCACCGGAGTAGAGGTACAATTCCGCTCGCTCAACCTCGTCCACCAGTGCCCGAGCTGCGTCAATGTCGCCTTCATTCACAAAGAACGGGTCGCTGTCCATAGCGTGGACCTGCACGGGGAGCCCGGGTGGCCATGTCTCGCTGAACTCCGAGGCCGGCAGACAGGCGTGGAAGAAGAGCGCCCCTCGCGCGCCAGCTCGGGTTTGGGCCAGCTTCTGCGCAGGGATGACGCCCAAGGAGAATCCAGCGTAAACCAACCCGGTGGGTAGCCCGACCACTGCACGTTCCCCACGCTCGAGCACCTCTCCAAACCCAAGCTCCTCGACAAAGGCCATGCCCTCTTGCAGGTCACCGAAGGTGCGACCCTCGAAGAGATCGGGTGTGTGAACGGTGTGCCCGGCGCTGCGCAGCTTCTCGGCAAACGCGATAGTGCCGGGAGTGCGCCCCAGAACGTGGTGATACAAGACAACCTCGGCCATCTGCCATCCTCCTACCTTTGGGCCAGTGCTTCGAAGGGTGCAAGCACGACCAGATCCTTCACAGCGGAGGCCAGCTCCTCATCGAGCGTGATGAACGCATCAGCTTGTAGCTGGGTCAACGCGATGTACTCAGCGTCAAACGTGTCCGGCCACTCAAGCTGATCGGCGACCTTCCAGGCGATCTTTTGAAGGACACGGTCTCCGAGGAATCGGATCCGAAGTCCGCGAACGAAGGTGAGATGACGGTTGGCATCATTCTTCGTCATCTCCCCCTGGCGGGCCGCCCGGTAGAGCCTCGATAGCAACTGTGAGCGAAACAACGTCGGTGCCAGGAGCTTGTGTTCCTCTGGGATCACGGTCTCTTCCTGCGCCAGGCGGAGAGCCACTTCCGGCCCGATCACATATTTCGTCATTCGGTTCACCTCACCATACCAGATCAAAGAACCTCAAAGTGAGCCGCCTGACCAGCTGAGTCGCAGCCTCCTCGCCGTCGAAGCGCTGGACGGGCGGCTCCTGCGAGTTTTCGAGCGCCTTCTACCCTAGGAGCTGGAGTGCCCGCTGATGTTCACCATCCAGTTTACGCCGAATGGATCCGTGCACATCCCGAACACGTCACCCCAGGGTGCCTTCTCCAGGGGCATGATGACCTTGCCGCCCGTCGAAAGCTTCTCGAAGTAGAATGTCAGCTCCGTTTCGTTGTCACCGCTGAGCGACATACTGATGTTTGCCCCAGGAGAGTACGCCATTTCTTTCGGTGTATCTGCGGCCATGAACGTGATGCCGTTCTCGGCCTCCAGCATGGCATGCATGATCTTGTCACCTTCGCTGGGATCTTCCGAGGCATGGAACTCCTCGAATGTGGTCATCGTCAGCTTCCCGCCAAAGACCGAGCGATAGAACTCCATCGCCTGGCGGGCGTTGTCTCTGAAGCTCAGGTAGGGATTGAGTTGAGTTTTCATCTTTCCTCCATTTCGCGGTTTTTCCTCTTCAGCGAGTCTAGTTCTTAGCTCACAGCTTGCTTCACGAGCGCGGCGATCTCTTCCTCGACCTTGGGAGTTAGCTCCTTTACGGCGAAGGAGGTTGGCCACATGTCTCCGTCGTCGAGGTTCGCCACGGCGTTGAAGCCGAACGTCGCGTACCTCTCTTTGAACTTCGACGCAGCTGTGAAGAAGCAGACGACCTTGCCGTCCTTGTTGGCATACGCTGGCATCCCATACCAGGTCTTCGGCGAGAGGTCCGGCGCGATGGTTGTGATGATCACATGGAGCCGCTCGGCCATGGTGCGATCCGGTTCCGGCATTTCGTCGATTTTTGCCAGCACGGCCTGTTCGCCCTTCGTCCTGTTATTGTCGCCGCGCGCTTCCGCCTTCAGCTCTTGGGCGCGCTCCCTCATCGCAGCTCGTTCCTCGTCCGTGAATCCTATGGACTGTTGCGTGTCGTTCTTTGTGCTCATGAAAACCTCCTCATGCTCGCTCGGGTTGGGGACCTCGTCGCATCTAGGGTGTGAGCCCCACAAGCCTCTAGGCAACTACCCGGGTAAAGGTCCCGTGCCAGTTAACATCGACTCAATTCTACACCCGGTGACACAATTTGTCAAATAACTATCATCTAAATAGCACAAGTGAGGTTCGCTTACGCACCGGCACAGGATACATTCCATTAAGCTGCTGCTAGGCAAGCTTTGGCTGTTTGGCGTCCGGCTCGCCCCTACGCTGATATACGCCCCGACACAGAACGGCTTTGACGGTACCAGGGCCCCAACGTATAATTGGTATAAATGTCAGTGACCGGTGGGTTCTGACGAAATCAAAGAAGGTCCCCAGAGCATGAACTGCTGTTCGTGGGTCGAAGCAGCAGAGGAAAGGGGGTGATTGCGCGGAAGGATTGGGAGGGTCTGGAGGCATTTGCCGTGGACGTCGAGCCGATAAAGGCCAGCCGTGCACAGAGCGCTGTTCCATTCTGACCAGTCTGTCCTAAGTATATCAGTCACATTCAAGAGGGCGGTCTTTTACACTATAACGAAAGGGAGGTAGTACCATGAAAGACGATGACCGAAAACCTACAACCAACGATGCGGGGATTCCTGTATCCAGCGACGAGTTTTCCCTTACCGTAGGGCCCGATGGGCCAATTCTGTTTCACGACCATTACCTGATGGAGCAAATGGCAACCTTCAACCGGGAGATGATTCCGGACCGTCAGCCCCATGCGAAGGGTTCGGGGGCCTTCGGATACTTCCAAGTGACCCAGGACGTCAGCGCCTACACCAAGGCAGCCGTGTTCCAGCCTGGCACGAAGACCGACATGCTGGCCCGGTTCTCGACGGTCGCCGGTGAGAGCGGCAGCCCCGACACCTGGCGGGATGTGCGCGGCTTTGCGCTTAAGTTCTACACCACCGAGGGCAACTACGACATGGTGGGGAACAACACGCCTGTGTTTTTCATTCGCGACCCTATGAAGTTCCAGCACTTCATCCACTCGCAGAAGCGCCGTGCGGACAGTGGCTTGCGGGACAACGATATGCAATGGGACTTCTGGACCCTGTCTCCGGAAACCGCCCACCAGGTCACGATTCTGATGAGCGACCGCGGGATTCCCAAGAGCTATCGGCACATGAACGGCTACTCGAGCCACACTTACATGTGGGTCAATGCCAAGGGCGAGCCCTTCTGGGTCAAGTACCACTTTAAGACCGACCAGGGCATTGAGTATCTCACCCAAGAAGAGGCCGACCGGATCGCCGGCGAGGATGCCGACTATCATCGGCGTGATCTGTTCGAGTCTATCGAGCGGGGGGACTATCCGAGCTGGACGCTCAAGGTCCAGATCATGCCTTTTGAGGAGGCCGAGACCTACCGATTCAACCCGTTTGATCTGACCAAGGTATGGCCGCACGGTGATTACCCGTTGCACGAAGTCGGTCGCTTTACTTTGGACCGCAATCCGACCGATTTTCACACCGAAATCGAGCAGGCGGCATTCGAGCCCAACAGCTTCGTCCCCGGGATCGGTCCGAGCCCGGACAAGATGCTGCTCGCTCGTCTGATATCCTACGCCGACGCCCATCGCGCACGCCTGGGCGTTAACTACAAGCAGCTCCCGGTCAACCGGCCAAGAGTTCCGGTGCACAGCTACAGTAAGGGCGGTCCGATGCGGATTGACAAGGTCTCCGATCCAGTGTACGCACCGAACTCCAAGGGTGGTCCCAAGGCCGACCCCGAGCGCTATCCTGAGGAAACGGTCTGGAGTGCCAACGGCGAGTTCGTCCGCGCTGCCTACACCAAGCGCAAGGACGATGACGATTTTGGTCAGGCTGGCACCCTGGTGCGCGAAGTGATGGATGACGCCGAGCGAGACCGGCTGGTGTCCAATGTGGTGGGGCACCTGAAGGCGGGCGTATCCGAACCTGTGTTGAAGCGTGCGTTTGAATACTGGCGCAGCATCGACAAGGAAACCGGCGATCGCATAGCTAAGGGCGTGCAAGGGGGCTGAGTTCAGAGTATTTGTGAGACCAGCCAAGAAGTAAGAGTGACTGGCCAACGCTCCAGTTCAGCGGGGCGTTGGCCAGTGGTTCTTGTCAGAAGATGACCGGAGAGTAGCCTGGCGGTGTGGTGCGCCCTCTCATCGCTACATTTGGGATCATCCGTTCGCGCCGGCCCCGCTAGTCCCGGGGCCGGCGTCTGGCTCAGCGCTCTAGGGTGATGTCTTCCAGTTCCTTGATCTTTGTCTCATAGGGATTGACGAGGACGATGATGCCGATGGGAATGAGCACGATGGCTGCAGCGACGACCCAAAACCACTCCATTGTGGGGAAGGCGTCCAGCAGGACGGCGGCCAGCGCTGGACCGACGACGTAGGAGACGCGGGCCACGGTAGTGGTCCACCCCATGCACGCGCCGCGCCGGCCGGTGGGGAAGACCTCGGGGACGTAGACCACGATCCATGTATAGGTGAACGAGGTCAAGAAGCCCGTGAAGGTAGCTGCCAGCGGAAGAACCCACCCCTGACCAAAGCCCAGCAGCACGAGTACGATGGACAGCCCAATGCACCCCGCGATCAGGGCGGGTTTCCGCCCGATGCGGTCCATGATGGTCCCACTAGTCAGCCCACCGAGCATGGCCATGATCAGGGTGGCCAGCAGGACGAGCGACCATTGGGACAGCGAGTAGCCCTTAACGGTCATAAAGTAGTAACCAGCCCAGAAGTAGAGGAAGGAATAGACCAGCCAACAGAGCCAGATCGAGGCCGAGATTGCGATGTAGCGCAGGTCCTGGCGATCGATGACGCCGAGGCCATAGATGTGGCGCTTGCGGCTTCCGGTTCTCCGCTCCTCCTTGACGATCGCATAGCGGCCTGTCTCCTTCATGTTCTGCCACAGGGCTAGCATTGGGATCATCAACACGAACATGACGCCGTACATCCACTTCCAGTGTAGGCCGAGGACATCCATCAACAGCGGGGGCAGCACCGCCTGAAGCGGAATCAGGCCGATCACGTAGACGATGGCGACATACTTGGCGCGTCGATCTGCCGGTGACTCCTCGCTGATGGGAATCGTCCACATATTAGAGACGGTCGCGAACATCGCAACGGTATAGAAGACCATGAAGAGGGGAAACGTCGGCGTGAACAGAACAACGGCCAGGGACGCCAGCCCCATCAGCAGGATCAGGATAAGGATGGCAAGCTTCCTGCCGATGATATCATTGAGTCCGTTGAGCAGGAAGATGAGGAAGGTGGCTGAGAGGTAGATGGCCTCGTTCCAGGAAAACTGGGAGGCGGTGATGCCGTACTCCTTGATGATGTAGGGGATAGCTGTTGTCTTGATCATAGAGATGTATTGATCCATGACAGCTACCAGCCCCATCAGGATGATGAGATAGACGAGATAGCCGCTGCTTCGGGCACGGACCCTCGGGCTTAGTTTCAGTTCTTCGGTTGCTTCCATAGGTTCCTCATTTCCTTGGATGAATGAATAGGTCTGTCAGCTCGCACGCGGCGTGTCGCTGACCCTACCGCGTGGTGATGGTCTCGTAGGCCTTGTGGCGGGCGCCCTCGTCGTAGGCAGCGATGCCGCCTGCTGCGTCGATGATCTCACGGCCCAGCCTGATTTGGTTCTGTACGCTGACGTTGATGCGCTCCATAGAGCCAGGGGCGATCACATGGAGGATGCGGCTGCCGGTTGCGAGGCCTGGCGGCAACGACGCAAGCCGCATAATCGAGCCGGGACGGACCGAAAACCAGCCGCCGATGGCGTCCTCTCCCAGCCGACTGATCGGGATGCCGGCCGCGGCCTGTCGCTCAGCCGTGGGCCCAACGTGGGCGACGACCCACTCGCCGTCGATAAAGGCCTCACCTTCCCCCTCAAGTAGGAAATAGCCCAGGGAGTTGTACCATTTCTGGACGAGCGGATCGGCATCGATGGTGGCCTCTCGCCAGGCGTCGATCATTTTCACGGAGAAGATCTTGTAGCGGGCTCTGATACCCGCTGCCCGGCAGAGGGCGATGAAGACCGTGATCAGCTGAAAGCAGGTGCCGGTTCCCCGTCGCAACGTGGGGACCACGCCATCGATGGGTGCGATCTCGAGAACCATTTTCTCTTTGGCGAACTGGAAAGCTGCCTCAGCGTAGTCGCGGTCGGAGGTGCTGAAGGCACCGAGTTCGCTCGCCAGTGCGATGACCTCGGGCGCTCGCGAGTCACAGTAACGCGTCGGGCGGAGATACTTCTCGTTACTCTGGCAGACCGGCATACTCTGGTCATAGGACGGCAACTCATACCGGCGTGGGGGCCTCACATACGGCTCCTCCGATGTGCTCATCTGTCGGAGACTGAGCACATCGCGGGCGCTGGTCGCCAAGACTGCGGCCACGGACAGGGTGCCCTGCAGCATCAGCTTCACGTAGGTTGCGTAGCCACGGAGATCCTCGTCGGCGGCTGTAAACGAAGTCATTGTGTCCTTTCCTGGGTTGCTGAGTCTGCGGCTATGGGTTGTGCACTAATGACTACAACACGCCTACCGCTGAATCGTTACGATCTCTCCGCGAGTGGCGCTGTGCGCGGCGGTTGAGGGATCCCCCTCAGATCCTCTCAGCCAAATCTGCCACAGACTTCGGGGATTCTAGCCCAGGCCTGCTCTCGCGCTAGCCGCTGGAGTGCATCGGTATCACCGTCGGAGGTGGCGGGACAATGGCAGTTGCTAGGGGAAGTACGTGGCGCCTCTTGCTGGCGCTTCGGGGAACTCAGTGCCCCGTGCGGCCTTTGCGCGCACGGGGCACGGGTGTGAGACAGAGACCTGTGATCGCTAGCTACACCTAGATGTACTTCTCGCGAATCTCTGCGCTGACGTAGTCCAAGATCGCTACCGTGATGGCGATGAACCAGACGGCGATGCCCGCTGCGCGGAAGTTGAGTAAGCGAATGTATTGGATGAGGATGAAGCCGATGCCACCGCCGCCGACGAGACCGACCACGGTCGACATCCTGACGTTGATGTCCCACCGGTAGATCGAGAACGAGATGAATGGGGGCACGATCTGCGGTACGACCCCGAACATGATCGTCTGCAGCTGCGTCGCGCCCGTGGCTTGCACAGCTTCGATCGGGCCTGGATCGATGCTCTCGATAGCCTCCGAATAGAGCTTGGCGAGGGCCGCAATCGAATGGAGGGTCAGAGCGATGATCCCGGCGAAAGGCCCGGGTCCGACCCACTGTGCCGCGATGATCACCCAGATCAAGGGCTCGATGGACCTGATGATGTTGAGGAGGGTGCGGTTGACGTAGTAGATACCTAACGTGAACCACGAGCCGGACATCAGGTTCTTGGCCGCGAGAAAGCTGACGGGCACGGCAAGGACAATACCGAAGACGGTCGCCATCATTCCCAAGAAAATCGTCTCGACCATGCGGACTATACTGACCGTCAGGGGTTCGCTGGGGATCAGGGGACCGATATCGGAGACCTGGCGGGCCTCGACCTGGTGTACCTGAGGGCCTTTGGCGCTGGGTGGTATCAACCGATAGGGCATGGTCACATCGATCTGGAAAGCACCCTCACTGTCCGCCATCACCGTGACGTATTCGCCTTCCTGTCGGATCTGGAACTCATTCCCAATCGGGTCCTCCCACCAGATCTGGACCTCTTGATTAGGCACGAAGCCCTCCCCGATGAGGGCCAGTTCGGTTCCGGGCACGATCTGGTTCTCCTCGTCGAGGTCGGAGAGCTCGCCGCAGGTGGGCTCTGCTCTCAGGTACGGCTCGCCTTCCTCTTGCTCGGGTGGTGCCGGTGGCGTGTCGTCGCACGGAACCTGGATGGGGGCCGCTGCGAAGACGGTCTCGGTCTCTCGTGTGACGGCAGCCTCCCACGGCCATAGGACTCGGGAGAGCAAGGGCCACGTGTCAGAAAGCTCCGAAACGGCCTTATAGACGTCGATCTGCGCGATCTGCCAACCCAGCACGAAGAAGAGCACGCTGATGGCAATGAAGAGCAGTGCGCCGCCCCGACGATCGGGTCGGGTCTGCTGATAGGCGTCCCACACGTTCCAAATCCAGATGATCAGGATGCCGAGCGTCATAAAGCCGACAAAGAACGGACGTCGCTCCAGAGCTCGTCCGAGTTTCACAAACGCGCCTTCATAGCGTCTCGCCAACAGGTCAACACGCCACGCCAGAAGGGCAATGATGCTCGTGATCGACGCCAAAAGGAGGAGGCCTCGCCGAAGCTGGCGGGCAAGGATCTGTCCCAATCCAGGAACAATCAGAGAAGCCACCGCCGCCACAGGTGCTGACACCAGGCTGGGTTTGACTTGTTTGCCGTCGCTCGACCCGTCTCGACCGGGCCCGTTATGCCCTCTACGCCTCCCGATGTTCATACGGCACCTCCCACCGATCCTTCGAGACTGTCGCCGACGCGCACGGCCTCCTCGCCATAGATCTCCTTGAACTCGGCATCGGACATCGCCCGGATGTCCTCTCGCGTGCCGCGATAGACGATCTCGCCGTCGCGCAAGCCAATGACGCGCTCCGCATAGCGCTGGACAAGATCCAGATAGTGGAGGCTGCAGATGATCGTGATCCCGTCCTGTTGGTTGAGATCCTCCAGGTGGCGAAGGATAGAATGTGCGAGAACGGGGTCGAGGCTGGCGACGGGCTCGTCGGCAAGGATCATCTTAGGCTCCTGAACGAGGGCGCGGGCGATACCAACCCGCTGTTGCTGCCCTCCGCTGAGTTCGTCCGCCCGCTTCTGAGCCTGATCGGTGATGCCCATACGTTCCAGGGCCGCCATAGCCATCTCACGGTCCTGTCTGGGGAAACGGTGCAGGAGGCTCTGCCATTGGTTCACATAGCCAAGCCTGCCTGCCAACACATTCGTGATAACGTTAGAGCGCCGAACCAGGTTGAACTGCTGGAAGATCATACCGATCTGACGTCGTATACGACGGAGCTCCGCCGTGTCGGCCTTGGTGATATCCTCACCGTCCCAGAGGATCTGGCCCTCAGTGGGCTCGACGAGGCGGTTAATGCAGCGCAGCAGGGTCGATTTCCCAGCGCCGCTCAGACCGATGATGATGAGGAACTCGCCGTCCTCGACGGTGAAGCTGACGTCCTTCAGCGCGACGGTTCCGTCGTCATAGACTTTCGTGAGATTCTTGATCTCAAGCATAGACAATGCCTCCGATAATGCCTCCGATAGTGCTTCCGGTAGTGCCTTCACTAGAGCCCCCGGTCCTACCTCCGGGGTCTCCCTTGATGGCCACAAAGGGGGGACCTAGGCCCCCCCTTTGTCAGCACAGACTGCAGATACGGACCGCGGATCGCGCCGACCGTAGGCTCAGCGGATCGGCGCCGATGCAAGTTCGGGCCTACTGCAATTCCTCGATGCTCAGGCCGGATGCCTGCAGGACTTGGCGGAACGGATCATAGAAGTCATCACCGTGAGTCTCGAGTCCGGCCCAGCTGTAGGCGATATCCAGCGCCGCCTGACCCTCTTCGGTCTCCGCGATGGCAAGCAAAGCGTCGATGATGGTGTTCTTGAGGTCGTCATCCAATCCAGGCGAAAACTGCACGCCGTCGTTGGGAATGTCCGTGGTGACCTCAAAGACGATTACTTCTTCCATCACATCGGGGTGCTCATCCTCGAGCGTGCTCCGCGCATCCACATAGGTGGCGCCGGCATCGCAGTCGCCATTGTAGACTGTTGCGACCACGGCGTCGTGGCTTCCGGCATCTACGACCTCAGCCAGATCCTCCTGGGGATTGATGCCCTGGGCCCGCATTGTCAGCTGGGGGATGATCCAACTGCTGGTGGAGAGGGGGTCGGATCGGCAGAAGGTCTTGCCCTCTAGATCGGCGACGCTGCTGATGCCGCTATCAGCGCGGGCGATGAACTGACCGTTATACGTAGGACTGCCGAAGCGGACCGAAACCAGAGCTGCCTCAACGCCACATCGCTCGTTAGCCAGCACGTAGGAAAAGGTCGCCAGCGAGCCCATGTGCGCCTCGGGTGGCTCAGCGCACATTGCCTCAATGGCGCCCGCGTACTCTGTAGTGACCAAGATATCGAAGAAGAGCCCGGTCTCCTCCTCCAAGAGCGCTGCCAACTCCTCGGCGCCTGTTGTCACTTCCCCGGTGTCACCTGATGGGACGAAGGCCCAGACAATGGGGTTTTCCTCGGTGCCCAGCTCTGCTTCGCCACACGCGGAGAGAAGCAGCAAGGCAGCCAACGCCAGACTCACGACACGCCAAAATGTCTTCATCGGATTCCTCCTTCAACTAGTGGACTGCGACACTGATCGACCGCTCAGATGGTATGATGATCTTGGATGGATGTCAACTGATATTCCACACGCCGACGGGGTCCGTGGCGAGAGGGTAGTGAGATGGCTGGCTCAGCGCGAGACGGTCAAGGTTGTTGTCGAAGTAGAAGCACAATTGGTGCACGACTCCTGGCTTCTCAACGGAATACTGTACCGACATGCATGCGGATCTTTGAAGGCGCGTTGCCACACAACACAAGTCGGTCCTGCATTAACACCACGCTGGCGTCGTGGCGCGCAGCGGCAATCGCGGCACACGTGCCGGCCAATCCCCCACCAACGACGCAGAAGTCAACGTGATGCTTCAGTTCTCTCACCGTTATCACAACGACATGACCCGCACACCGTCCCAGGCGAGTCGTTCCTCTCGTCCTGGGTCGTCCATGACACGACACGTCTCATCGAAGATCATCGTCGCTCGTCGCTCAGGCGTATAGGCAGGCCAGGGGGGCAGACCATCGTGGTTCGGATCTCCCGTTCGCGCGAGGGCAAGCCACGCCTCGCTCATTTTCGTCGCAAGGGGATGGGATGCCTCGAGATCCCCGGTCATCTCTCGTGCATGGGCCAAGTTATCCCATACGAACGGCAGCTCTAGCGCGTGGGTCGCGCCGAGCCGTCCATCGAGGATGGGTGTTTCCCAAGCGAACTGATACATATAGACCGGTGCTTGCCCAAGCCCCACCTTGCGCTCGGCGATTTGAACGGACCCCATGCGTAGCGCCCAATCCGAGGTGATGGCCGTGAACAGCTCCCGTGGTGTGCTCTTGGGGCGTGTTGTGCGATAGATTTCTAGGATTTGCCTTGCCTCTCCTCCGACGAGAAGGTGGAGGAGCAGACGGGCTGCCAGCATAGCGGCGGGCCCGTCACGGTCGCTGAAGGTTCCCACGAATGGGATCCCCTGAAGGAAGAGGGTGGTCTCGTGACGGTTGGTCCCGATTAGCAATGGGACGGAGGCCGAGGCCGGGGATGCGACTGGGTCGAAGGGCGGCTGAGGCAAGACTCGACCGTCGACGACAGGCTTGATGAGGAAAAAGGGATTCCACCGTGAAAGCTTCGTCTGGGCGGCGATCAGCTTTTCCGCTGGCACGTCGTGCAACCGATCGACATTCGCCACACCGATGCGCAGCCTCGCAAGAAGCCGTTTGGCGGCCTTGTTAGCCTGTCGGCGCGACCACATACGGAGCCCGGGCCCGCTCTGGACGACGGCGCGATGGAAGAGCCCTTTGGCAGCGGGCATAGCCATCAACGCGCTTACCTTCCCACCGCCACCGGATTCGCCGAAGATCATCACGTTGTCGGGGTCGGCGCCGAAGTACTCACCGTTGTCGCGGACCCACTCCAAGGCCGCCACCAGGTCGAGCAAGCCAACGTTGCCTGAGGCGGCATAAGCTTCACCTACCAGGTCCGCAAGGTGCAGGAATCCAAGGCTCCCCAACCGATGGTTGACGGTGATGACGACGACATCGCCGCGCCGAGCGAGGTTGGCTCCGTCGTACCACGAGCCCGCACCGGATCCGGAAAAGTAGCCACCGCCATGGCACCAGAAGAGGACGGGGCGCTTGCCCCTATCGTTGACGCCAGGCGTCCAGACGTTGAGGACGAGGCAGTCCTCGCTCTGGGGCAACGGCTTGGGATCCCCAAAAAGGGCTACGAGCTCGGGCGTCATGTTAAGGGATGCGCCTTGCGGCTGGGGACAGATGGGTCCGTAATAGCGTGTGTCCCGCACGCCGGCCCATGGCTCAGGTGGGGCCGGCGGCTGAAAGCGCGCCTGACCGCCGGTGGGGGCTCCATAGGGGATGCCTTTGAAGACATAGACACCCTCGTCCTCAAGGCCACGTATTTTGCCGCGTGTGGTTTCTGCAACTATCTCTGCCATGTTCCTGTCCTGTTGGGCTGCTAGCGGTCTCCTGGGTGTAGTTCGCCTGGCTGTGCGAGCTGCCTGCATGCCTAGCATACACTGTGTCGGGCTCTGCGGCAACGTCGGTCTTGGCGTGTGCCCCTGCGTCGGGGACACTGTGCCCAGCTGGCGGCGACGGTACTGGGTGCCAGTGCCACAGCATGGTCGGTGTCGATGCCGTCTTGCCTTCAGGGGAGGTAAGAGGCAGAGGTCGCATAAGGTAGGAGGAGGGGGAGTGCCTGCGAAAAGGGGCGTGAGGTAGCGACCGCGGCCGGAACGGCGCTGAAGGCGCCTATTACGAGCAGACTGGCGTCTACGTTAGCGACCGCGGCCAGAACGGCGCTGTTCCCCACACCGCGGGGCGGGAGTCTCCTACAAGCGGGGTGGCCTTTTCGGCCCGGGTGCATAGACTTGGGACGGGATGCGATGATTAGCAGTTGAGTCGGGTGTGGGAGGGTTGTATTATGGACTATCCGTTTTTCGGGCCGGGAGGGCGCCGGGCTATTGAGCCTGAGATACTCAGCTTGATTGCGGAACGGTTGGGTGCGGCTCCGGCCTTGGGCTTCGCCGAGTTGATCGACCAAGGCGATGCGCGCACCGCCCACGGCGCCTCTATGCGCCGCATCTCGGGGTTTGCGGAACGCAACGATCTTCGCGAGTGGCTGTTGCGAGTCTCTGACAAACGCGGACTGGTGTGGCGGACGGCGCCCGTACCCGGAGGTTCTCGGAAGCGCGTTGCTTTCCTCCTTTCGGTGGGGTTCGGCAATGGTAGTCCGTTGCCCCAGCCGAGTGGTAGATGGGACGTCTTCGTCAACGACCGGTTCGCTGTGTCGATCCGGGTCGTCAATCACAGCCAGGTCTGGGAGAATGGGGAGGCAGCCTTCGCATTCTCAGCGAACCGTCTTGAGTCGGCGCCGCCCTATGGATCGTTGACCCTGAGCACACTCATCGAGGACGAGGCTTTTGCCACCTTCGGCCCGGCGCTCTTGGTCGTGCCTGCCGCCTGGACCGAGGCTGGCTCCGGCGCCTTTATTCGTGTGGAGCCTCGCGGTGAGTATCCTTCCAGACGATGGTTCCAGTTAGATGTGAACCCCGCGTTGGTGGTGGGGACTGATCTGATCCGGTCAGTGGATCTCCTGACGACAGAGCGCCATCCAAAGGTCGGGGGTTACACGGTCTACTTCGGCGATATCCACACGCACTCAGGCCAGGTACTGGACGCGTGTGAGAATCAGGGGTGTGGGATGGGGTCCCGTCACGCTAATTACACTTACGCCCGGGGGGCCGGCGGATTGGATTTCTATGCCCTGACCGACCATGAGTGGCAGGTTGACCCCGACGACATCGGCGGGTATTTGGGGCTGGCGGACGAGTACAACGAGGACGGGCGTTTCGTGTGCCTGCCCGGCTTCGAGCATACGAGCCTTCTATACGGTCATCGCAACGTCTATTTCCGAGGACCAGGCGGCACCGTGGTCAATGCAAATCGCGCTTGGGGACAGCCAAGTCTCGATCCCGCCAAGGCTGTGACCCCGCAGGAGCTTTGGGATGCGCTAACTGAGGCCGGCGTGCCTTTTGTCACCGTGCCTCATCATCCCTCCGCGACGTCACACCCGCTCAATCTGGACTTCTACAATCCGGCCTACGATCGGCTGTATGAGGTCTACTCCTCGTGGGGATCGAGCGAGTACTACGGCGATTTCCCGCGTGGTGTATCAGATCGTTACAGGAGTTCGACATTGCGCGACGCGCTGCGGCGCAACCAGCGGTACGGAGTGGTTGCCTCGGCTGACGGGCACGATGGCCATCCCGGCAACGCCCAGAGTCCGATGGTGAAGCACCATCATATATTCCACCACTGTGGGAGTGGGCGTGCGGCGGTGTTGTCCCAGGCATTTACCCGGGAAGCAATCTTTGACGCGCTCTATGCCCGGCGCTGTTATGCCACGACCGGCCCGCCCATCGTACTAGATGTGTCGCTATCAGCATCAGCCGGGACGCTTGGCACGCCAGCGATGGTGGGCGAGGAAGTGCCGTCGCTAGCTGATGGAGTGCGTCCTCGGCTGGCTGTTGCTTGTGTTGGAAGTAACGGTCTGGATCATCTCCGGATCGTAAAGAACGGTCGCATCGTGCACACGGAACCGTGCCACGGCGAATTCGAGACGAGCTTTGCCTGGGAGGATTCAGCTTACCGCCCCGAGATGCCAGCCAGCTACTACGTCAGGATTGTGCAGATCGACCGCGAGTCAGCGTGGTCCTCGCCGATCTGGGTGGGGTAGGGTGATTTGCCCTGCTTGGTGCTCGTGCTAATCTGGGTGCAGCACTGTCTGACGGCTCCTCAAACACGTAAGCATGTCAAAGGAGTTGCCAATCCAGGGTAGCCATGCGAGAGATCTACCTTATCCCTCGGCCCCAACGTTATACTCAGACGGAGGCCCGGTTCTGCTTCTCTGACAGGGTTTTGATACGTCTCGAGAACAGCGTCCAGGCCGTCCGTACAGTCACCATGGGCTGTAGCGGATCTTGACGGTGCCGGGGATGCGGCCGGGGATGCGGATTGATGATTGGCCTGACTTCCTTTTGGAGATCCTTAGGCCCTAGCCCACTGGCGAGCGTGTGCAACCTCGATTTAACTGGGTGCGTATCTGTGTGAGGATAGAATGTGCTGCAGATCTGAGAGCAGAGCGCCAGAGGAGGACGAATGAGCGATTTTCCACCTAAGGGGTACGTGCCGGTGGACTCAGCGGTTCCCGGTATTGAAGTCTACATGCCTGCACCCGAGATGGAGGCGCAGGTGCCTGACGTCGTCGACTTCAAATGCCCGCAATGCCAGGCGACCACGGCGTATAGCGTCGCGGACGGGGGGCTGCGCTGTGCGCATTGCGGCTATTATCAGCCGCCCGCGACCCCCGTCGTGGGCCGAAAGGCTGAGGAGTTCGAGTTCACCGTTGAAGCGGTGACGGCGGCGAAGGAGGCCCAGGGGTGGGGGGCCGAGCGCCGCACCCTGCGTTGTCAGAGCTGCGGAGCCGAGACCTCTCTGCCCCCGGCGCATCTCACACACACCTGTCCTTTCTGTGGATCCAATCAGGTACTGCAGCAAGAAGCTCCTGTCGACATGCTGCGACCGCGTTTTCTCATCCCCTTTACGATCGAAGCTACCCGCTGCCGTGACATCGCGAGCGAGTGGTTAGGAAGCAGCTGGATGACGCCGAAGGCGCTGAAGACTGCTGCGGGCATTGGTGACTTCCGCGGTGTCTACCTTCCCTACTGGACCTTCGATGCCCGGACCGCGGCCCATTGGCGTGCCCAGGTTGGTCACACGGTGACGGAGCGGTACTACGACGCGGGCAGCAAGTCCTGGAAGACGCGAACGAAAACGGTCTGGCGTTGGGAGTCGGGGCGGGCACAGCGGAGCTTCGATGACATCCTGGTGCCCGGCTCCACGCGTGTCAGCCAGCTATTGCTCGGGCGGATCGCAGATTTTGACACCCGGGACCTGGTTCCTTATGATCCATCCTATCTTGCTGGCTTCATGGCCCAGGCCTACACGACGCCGCTCGAGGTCGCGTGGGAGAAGGCGCGGGAGGCGATGCGAGCGGAGACGCGTGAGACGTGTCGCGGGCAGGCCTCGACAGGACGGATACGCAACTTCAGCATGCAGCTGGATTTTCGCGATGAGAGCTGGCGTTACGTCCTGCTCCCTATCTACCTGGCTGTCTATCGTTATCAGGATGAGGTCTATCAGGTGATGGTCAATGGCCAGACGGGGGCGATTGCCGGCCAACGTCCTGTGGACTGGAACAAGGTGTGGCTTGCCGTTGCCGCGATGGTGGCCCCGGGGGTGCTGCTGGGGCTGCTTGGCTTGGGTGCCTCGGCGTTGGGCGCGGTCCTGCCGCCGTCACTCCTCGCTGGAGGTGGGATCCTGATCCTGGCGGTGATCTTGCTCATTGTTGGCATTGTCTTCGCCGCGATCACCGTGAGCAAAGCGAGGGCCATGGACGATGTCTGATCAACACGCTGAGTGGGGTTTCGAAATGGTGCCCGTCCTGTGTGAGAGCTGCGACTGGCGCTACTTGGCACCTGAGGATGGGTTGCCAAGTGTGTGTCCGCATTGTGCAAGCTCAAAGCTGGTGACGTTGAGCTCAGAGGAAGCGCGATTTCCTTATAGCACGCCGCCGGAGCTTCTGGTGCCCTTTTCCGTGAGCGAGGGTGAGATTCAGCGGCGCATTGAGGAGTTCGCATCGGGGATACCCTTCCCGCCTCCGGATCTCAGTGCTCCCGCACTGCTAGAGAGGCTTCAACGGATCTTCCTTCCGATGTGGCTGGTGGATAGCGACGTCGGCGCGTCCTGGCGAGCCGAGGTGGGCTTTGACTACGAAGTCGTGAGCCATCAGGAGCGTTACGCGGACGGCATTGGCTGGCGCACTGAGGAGGTCAAAGAGAGACGCACACGCTGGGAGCCCCGGAAAGGGCGGCTGGTGCGCCACTACGATAACGCAGCCGCACCGGCATTAGAACAACATGCGCTGCTTCAGCGCGTCCTTGGGAGCCACAAACCAGGAAGTGCTGTGCCCTATCGTGCCGACCTCGTGCGTGGGGCGACCATCCGTGCCCCCGATCTCGCACCAGAGGATGCCTGGGCCGATGCCCAGCTTGCGCTGCGTCAGCGGGCCTTAGAGGAGTGCCGTCAGGCGGCGCGAGCTGATCACATCCGGGACTTTGACTGGGAGCCCGAGTATACCAGACGCCATTGGACCTTACTCCTCTTGCCCGTCTACTCTACCGTCTATCTCGACGACGAGGAGGAGCCCCAGCGTGTGATGATCAATGGGCAGACCGGCCAGCTCCACGGATCAAGGCGGGGTTCGATGAAGCGTGCAGGTCGTGTCTCGCTGACTATCGGCATCATCGCCGCGGTGCTGTTTCTGCTCAGTGTGGCGCTTGCCTTGTTCGGCAGCCTGTTCCCTCCGTTGGTCGCCGTAGGGCTCGTCGGGGCCTTGATCGCGTTGGCGTTGGGTGTGGGGGCGGCCGTGCCCGTCATTCAAGTGACGGTCTTCAATCGACGAGAACAGCGAACATCGCTCCAAGTGTAGGGAGGCCTTCTATGAATGCACAGGCGAGCTGGGCCCTTGGCCTGGGATTACTCTTCGCCGTCGTGGATTGGGCGGCGGTTATCCGGGCCAATAAGCGTGTCGAGTACGTCTTCAAGCCAGCGGCGCTGTTGGCGATCATCGCGGGCGCATTGCTGCTGGTCGATCGGACCGGTTGGCATTGGGTGGCGCTCTGGTTTGTTCCCGCCCTCGGCGCATCGTTACTCGGGGACGTCTTTCTGATGCTGCGAGACGATCGATGGTTCTTGCCCGGGCTCGTCGCGTTTCTGATGGCACAGATCTGCTACATCATCGGCTTCAATGAGACGGTGCCCCCGGCAACCTCGCTGTGGCTTCTCGTGCCGGTCGCGGTGCTCGATTGGCTGGTGCTGAGCCGGGTCGTGCGGGGCACGCGGGATTCCGGTGCCCCCGAGATGGACGTGCCGGTGATCTTGTATGGCCTCGTCCTTAGTCTCACGCTTTTCTCGGGCTGGGCCACTTGGTTTCGCCCTGGCTGGTCGGACCCAGCCCGGCTGCTGGCGAGTGCGGGCACCACGCTCTTCTTCGCCTCAGATCTGATGCTGGCGTGGGACCGGTTTGTACGGCAGTCACGAGTCCTGCAGGTCGCCGTCATCATAACCTATCACCTAGCACAGTTGGCCTTGGCAGTCGTCATTGGGCTGGCACCTCGATGAGACAGGGTGGTCGGGCTGGTGCGACGGCACTGAGGAGCAGGAGCTGCTGAGCCGGTCGCTGGGTGACGGCATTTGGCACTGAACTCAAGGTAATGGACTAGGAGATTACAGTACGATGAGAATGCGCACGTTGGGCAATACGGGGTTGAAGGTCAGTGAGTTGGCGCTAGGGGGATTATTTGTCTCCCGCGTAGGCGGCGAGTTCGAACAGGCACGCAAGGCCATTCACCGGGCATTTGAGCTTGGTGTTAACTATATCGATACTGCTCCCGGCTATGCTGATAGCGAGGCGGTGATCGGGCGGGTCCTTCCCGAGATCGACCAGCCCGTGATCTTGTCGACGAAATTGGGTGGACGTCCGCAGCCCTTCAGGCCACAGGACCGGGATTGTCTGATGCGCTCGATCGAGGAGAGTCTGAACTTGCTTGGGCGGGACGTCATCGACATCCTGATGATCCACGAGCCGGACCGGCCGGGGCAGTATGACTGGTGGCCCAATCTCACGACGTATGAGGCGCCTGTCGTGGACTTGATGGAGGATCTGAAGCGTCAGGGCGTGATCCGCTTCATGGGATTAGGTGGGACGACAGCCTATGAGATCGTGCCAATCATCCAGACGGGAAAGTTCGACGTGTTGCTCACAGCCTTCAACTACAGTCTGCTCTGGCGGGAGGCGGAAATCGCCGTGCTGCCCGCCGCCAAGGAGCAGGGAATGGGCATTGTTATCGGATCGCCGCTGCAACAGGGTGCCTTGGCCCGGCACTACGATGAGGTTGAGATCGGTGCGCGCTGGTTGAGCCCGCCTCGTCAGGCACAGTTCCAGGCGCTCTACCGCTTCGCCGACGAGCTCGGGATGTCACTTCCGGAGCTATCGCTACGATTTGTGATCTCGAACCCCGACATCGCCTGCACGCTGATGGGGGCGCGATCCGAGCGTGAGGTCGAGCAGAATGTGGCTTCGGTGGAGAAAGGCCCGCTGCCCTCCGACGTCCTCGATCAGTTGGACGCTATAGCTCGGATGGTGCCATTCAGACCCTTTGAAGAGCCTTTCGGGCTGCCCTTCGGAAGGACCTACCGCGGGCCCGGCATGGCCTCCTGAGCCGGCCCGTACTGCCTAGGCACAGGCGAGCCGAGGTGGATCCACCTTGGCTCGCCTTATTCTCCTCATACCGCTGACCGGAGTCGTGGACGATCAGATGTTGTCTAAGCGCTGACCCAATCTGAGGGCCTTGCCTGTCCAGCTCTTTTTTTTCGACAAGCGTGCCGGGCTGGGCGTTCCCATTGAGCATCTCGTACTTTCGTCCTAGTCCCAATCCCTCGTTAGGCCGATGTAGTTCTTTCCTGCATCTGTTATTCTGATGGTAATGATCGCGGACACCTGTGTCGATTGGCGCTGGCGGCCTGGGTCGTGAGCGACACAAAGGCTCAGATGGAACCTTGCGGGGTCCTCAGACGTCATGAGTATGTAAGCAGGAGAGCAGTCAGGATTATCCATTGTACCCCCTGGCTGCGAAGAGGAGAAAAAGAATGCAAAGTGCGACAACGAAAGAATCGCCGCAACCCACCCGCGGCACGAAGATAGGGTGGGCTGTGATTGTCGCGGTCGCCGCTGCCGCGATCCTCGGCGGCGTCGTTCTGGCCGGGCTGGCCCTGCGCGCCAGCGGGTTCTGGCCAAGCCCTGGACCTGGGCCGACGGCGACACCATCACCGGTTCCGGTGCCCGTGATTGATCTGACGCCTGACAGCGGGCAACCGGGCACGCCCTTTGTTGTGACGGGGGCGGGCTGGACTCCCGAGGAAGTGGTCACCGTCCGGCTTGCAGCACCGGAAGCAGAGGGCATATCGTCTGTGGATCTCACAACGGTCACCGTGGGTGCCAACGGTACATTCACGGCATCCTTGAGCGTGCCCGTGGTGCGCCCTTGGTCCGAGCTCTCAGAGGTGAGGATCCAGGTCATCAGTGAGGTATCGCGCTCGACCGCAACGGCTGTCTTCAGGCTCCTGCCAACGACGACGGAGCCAACATCCACGCCTACCCCAACTGAGACACCCACGCTCGTCCCGACGTCAACGCCATCCCCTACGGCGACACCGGTGCAGCCAACGCCTACGGCAACGAAGCCGAGCCCAACTGCGACGCCGGTGGTCACCGCATGGCGGGGTGAGTACTACAACAATCCGACGCTCGCTGGAAACCCGGCTGTCGTTCGGAATGACGCGACGCTGGACTTCGACTGGGGTGCCGGGCCTCCGGCGTACGGGATATTGGTCGATGGGTTCTCTGTGCGTTGGAGTCGGACACTGTCCCTTAGTGCCGGAACCTATCGCTTTTACGCAAAGGCTGATGACGGCGTACGAGTGTGGGTCGATGGGCAGCTGCTGATCAATGAGTGGCATGGGGCCACGCCGACGACCTATGCCGCTGACCACACGCTAGCGGCAGGCGATCACACCATCGTGGTGGCCTACTATGAGGTTTGGGGAGATGCCAGCATTCGCTTCTGGTGGGACCGTTTGGGTGACTTCCCCCAGTGGCGCGGTGAGTACTTCTCCAACTCGGAGCTGAGCGGCTCGCCGACGGTGGTCCGGAATGATAGCACCATTCACTTCGACTGGGGTACCGGTGCGCCCGCCTCTGGCCTGCCAGCGGACCGATTCTCGGTGCGCTGGACGCGCACGCTTTACTTCGATGCCGGAACCTATCGTTTCCGAGCCCTGGTGGATGACGGTGTGCGGGTCACAGTGGATGGGACGCCGGTCATCAGCGCATGGGCCAACGGCTCTCAGCGCGAGGTCACGGGGGATATCACACTGGCGGCTGGCCACCATACGGTTCGCGTCGAATACTACGATGCTGGCGGCGATGCCGTGATACAGCTCAGCTGGGAGAAGCGCAACGCCTATCCCGACTGGAAGGCTGAGTTCTGGAGCAATCGATCCCTTTCTGGCCTGCCAGTTCTGGTGCGTAACGACGCCGGCATCGACTTCAACTGGGGGACGGGTTCCCCGACCGCGCAGGTCCCAAGTGACGGTTTCTCAGCTCGCTGGAGTCGGTCCCAGGACTTCGCGACGGGCACCTACCGATTCCACGTCTTTGTGGATGATGGTGCGCGGCTGTGGGTCGACAACCGTCTGGTGATCGACAGCTGGCGTGATGGAGCACTGCGGGAGATCACCGTCGACGTGCCGCTGGTTGCGGGCCCTCACGCTTTGCGCCTTGAGTACTATGAGAACACCGGTCAAGCTCGCATCCGCCTTACCTGGGAGCGCGTCACGCCGAGCTTCCCGGACTGGAAGGGAGAATACTGGCCGAATGCGACCCTGACAGGTGGACCGGCGCTGGTTCGCAACGATGGGGCGATCGACTTTAACTGGGGCACCGGCTCCGTGGCGACGGGGATGCCTGTCGACAACTTCTCGGCACGTTGGACACGCACGTTCAACATGCAAGCTGGTGTCTACCGGTTCAAGGCTGCGGCTGACGATGGCGTGCGGATCTTCGTCGACGGAAAGCAGATCCTGAATGAGTGGCATACAAGTCCTGGGGACGCGGTCTACACGGTCGACTACCCACTCACCGCGGGCAATCACACGATCGTGGTCGAGTACTACGAGAGCGGGGGTGGGGCACTGGTCAAAGCTTGGTTTGAGCGCGTTGGGAGTTTGCCGACGGCGACCCCGACGGCCACACCGACGGCGACCCCGACGGCCACCGCCACGCCAACCGCTACGCCAACCCCGACGTCCACGCCTACGGCTACACCAACGGGCACGCCGACTGCAACACCTACGGCGACACCAACAGGTACGCCGACCGCGACGCCAACTGCAACACCGACCGCGACGCCAACTGCGACGCCAACGCCAACGGCCACGCCTACGTCCACGGCGGAGCCTGTTCCTGACGGAGTGCGTTTGAATGAGGTCCTGTCGCTGCCTAAACGCCTCGATTGGAACGAGGATGGTACCATAGACGAGGGCGACGCGTGGATCGAGATCT
>JBNGDL010000021.1:36691-48997 GCA_049975205.1 Anaerolineae bacterium
CTCGATTGGAACGAGGATGGTACCATAGACGAGGGCGACGCGTGGATCGAGATCTACAATCCAACCAAGGAGGCTCTTGACTTGAGTGGCTGGGTTCTGGAGGTCGCAGATGGTGATGCTCCGGCCTACAGGCTGCCAAAGGACACTGCCATTCAGGCCGACAGCTACCTCGTTTTCTACACTAAGGAGACCGGCCTCGACCTGACGGAGGGTGACCTGCGCCTGCTCCGGGGCACGGTGGTGATGGACGAGGTTGAGTTGGAGGAGCTGAAGGCGGACCGAAGCCTGAGCCGCAATGATGACGGGGAGTGGTCAGATCGTTGGCCGCCGACGCCCGGCGAGCCCAACCGACCGCTTCCGAGGCGGCTTGGAATCCGAAGCCGGTAGTCTCTCAGGTTCGGCATCGGAATGACGCTGGGGACTGTGTCAACACAGTCCCCAGTTTCGATGTCGACGGTCTACTAGGGTCAGGCGTCGAGGATGCCGTGACGAAGCCCCATCGGCAAGGGTGTGGGCCGTTGGCAGGTGCTCTCCACGTTGATGTGACGGCCCTCTCTTGGTGAATCGAGGGTCGCCAACATAACGTCCAGCACGTGGTAGGCAAGCTCGCCGTTGGCACGGTGGGGCCGCCCTGACCTGAGGGCATAGCCGATATCGGCGACGCCGATGCCCCGGCTGTTTTCTGCATAGCCGTGGGTCAGCGGCACCTCTCGCCACGCCGTATCGCCAGGGCGCCGGATCATCACCGGACCGCCGAAGCCATTGGGGTCTGGGACGGCAAGGGTGCCCTCGGTGCCGTAGATCTCGATGCGCGGAAGCTGATGCGCCCAGACGTCGAAGCTCATGATGAGCGTACCGACGGCACCGCTCTCAAACTGCAGCGTGCTGGCGATGTGGGTCGGTGTCTCCACGTCGATCTGTGTTCCGTTGAGGGGGGCGCTGGTGATGGTGCGCTCAGGGAACGTGATCTCTGCCTCCCCTGAGACGCGACGTACCGGCCCCATCAGGTTGACCAGCGCCGTGAGGTAGTAGGGTCCCATATCGAGGATCGGCCCCCCCCCGATCTTGTAGTAGAAGACGGGGCTGGGATGCCAACTCTCGTGCCCGTGGCAGAGCATGAAGGCGGTGGCGGCGATGGGCTCGCCGATCCAGCCATCGTCGATGAGCTTCCGACACGTCTGATGCCCGCCGCCTAGGAAGGTGTCCGGTGCGCAGCCTACCCGCACCCCCTTGCTCTCTGCCGCCTCCAGGAGTTCCTTTCCCTCCGCTCGCGTCAAGGCCAGAGGCTTCTCGTTGTAGACGGACTTCCCAGCTTCTATGACCTGCATCGCGACAGGGAAGTGGGCCTGAGGCGTGGTCAGGTTGATCACGATCTCGATCTCGGAGTCCTCCAGCAGCTCGTCGACTGAGCAGGCACGAGCCACTCCGTAGGTCTCAGCCTGAGCTTGAGCACGTTCCGGGACGAGATCCGCGCATGCGACGACCTCCAGGATCTCAAAGCTCTCCTGGCTGTTCTTGAGGTAGATGCTGCTGATATTGCCGCAACCGATGATGCCGACTTTGGTGGTCTCCATAGTTCTCCCTTGTGTCTAGCCCTGCGAGCTACTTGCTCGCCCAGAGCAGGCCGCGTTGGACGATCTCGCGCGCTTCGGGCACATCGAAGTCCGCAGCAACGTGTCCTAGTGACGCGTAGAAGACACGGCCCTTGCCGTAGACGCGCTTCCATGCAACGGGCATCACGGTACCTTCGATCCAGTAGCAATGCTCCCCCGAGAAGGTGGTGGTCGCCAGTACCTTGTTGGAGGGGTCGACGTGCATATAGTACTGCTCTGAGTGCATCTTGAAGTCGTCAAGGCCAGCAACCAGAGGGTCATCTGGCTGCGTGATGTTCACCTCGTAATCGATGACGCCACCGGGATGAGCGACCCATTGACCGCCCACCATGAACTGATAGCGCACGTTGTTGCGGAAAGAGTCACCCATTCCACCGTGCCATCCCCCGATGCCGACGCCGCTCTCCACAGCCTCCAGAAGGCCACTCTCCTGCGCATCCGTGATCGTGCCCATCGTCCATAGCGGCACAATCAGGTCGAGCGACATCATTAAGTCTTTGTTCAGGTAGATGTCGAGTGTGTCGGATATCGTGACCTCGTAACCCTGAGAATCAAGATAGGGGGCGAAGATGTCGACACAGAGATCGGGCTCGTGACCCATCCAGCCACCCCAGACCATCAGAGCTTTTTTCTTGGTATTGCCATTAGACATTCGTTTCCTCCAGATAGAAGTTGTATAGTGAGTCGTTGACAATCAACTCTCAGATTCTACTCGCAGGCGACGGGCACGCCACCCCGAGCCGCCGATGCCTTGATGGCGTCGTAGAGCCCGGCCATCCGGAGCCCCACCTCGGGCGGGCTTGGGTTCGGGAACTCGCCGTTGCGAACCGCGAGGAACTGCTCCCAGGCACCCAGAGACGGCGCCAGCTTTATCGGGATGAAGTCGTCCTCGCCTTGTCGCTGCACCTCCAGCCACCGACCCCAGGCACCCGTGCGCAGGATTCCCTCGGTGCAGAAAACGCGGATGTCGGACCGGCAGGTGCGGATCGTCTCGCCACACCCGTGGAAGGTGACGAGGGCACCCGACTCGAGGCGGGCGATGACCGCCGCGAGCGTCTCGACGGGCCGTCCATAGTTGTCCGTCCACGCCGCGACCTCGACGAAGTTCTCGCCGGCGAGGTCGGCTACGGTGTTGAGCATGTGTGCGCCGGTGTCGAACATGAAGCCGCCCCCAGAGATGAGGGGGTCCTGGCGCCACCTCCCCGTCGTGCCAGGGCCCCAGCTCTGCCAGATCGTGGCGCTGATGCTGAGGAGCTTGCCCAGCTCGCCTGAGCGGAGGATGCGCACGGACTCGCGGATCTCCGGCGAGAGGCTTCCATTGAAGGCCACGACTAACAGCTTGCCCGTGCTGTTCCGCACGTCGATGAGGCCGCGGGCTTCGGTAGCGTTCATCACCATGGGCTTTTCTAGAAGCACATCGACGCCGGCCTCCAAGCATGCCTTCGCTTGAGCATAGTGCACATTATGGGGCGTGATGATGAACGCGGCTTCGATCTCGTGCTCGGTCAGGAGCCTATTGAGATCCGGCTCATTTGGTGGGACGGGTAGGTTGGCCTCTGCAAAGGCCTTGGTGGTTTCGGCAAGGGCTGCCGGGGAAGGCTCGCAGAGGACGCTGACCTCCGTGAGGTTAGTCTGCTTCAGGATGCTTCGGAGATGGTAGCGGGCCATCCCGCCGCAGCCAACCATCGCCATTCGTACACGGTTTGCCATAGGGGAATCTTCTTAGGTATGATGAGGTAGGTATTAGGATGGTGTCGGTCCTGTGCGCTCAACAAACGCCAGGGGGTTCTGCTCCAGGACGGAACGGGCGACCTTCCAGAGTTCGGATGCCTCAACGAGGAAGGCGTCGGCCTCAAGGACTTGGCCCTGGATCAAGGCTGGCGGCTTCAGGATGCGGGCGACGCGGTCGTACCGCTGGACATACCCCTGAAAGTTGTGAGGGGTGTAGACCCTGTCCTGGATCGTCCCGTCGTGTCCGATGATCGAGTAGGTCATCGGCGGTCCAAAGAGGTAGGGGGGTACGACGAGCTCCTCGATCGCGTGTATCGACGTGTTTGGCCTAAGCCCGCATCCGAGCATCAGAATCTGTCCACCAACGGTCGGTAGCTTCCGGAACGGGGAGTTTGGACCGCAGGGGGTTGTGTCTCTATGGTGATCCGCCAGCAGAGCTTCCGCTTGCGCGCCGACACCGCAGACGGAGTGTGTAGGATGAACACTGCGGAGCGTGGATCTCTGCCTGCGGAAGGTCTCGGGGATGACGCCGACGTTCGAGGGGGTGCGTCGCACATCAAAGACCGGGTTTTTGGAGGTCACATGCTCATAACTGAGGGCAGGCATCAGAAGGGTGCCGTCAGGCCCCAGTGCCCGGCGGAGCGCCTTGATCACCGTCTGAGCCCCGCCTAGCACGTAGCCCATCGAGCTCAGGGAGCTGTGGACCAGAAGCACGCCTCCCGCACGAACGCCCAGATGCTCTAGGTCTTTGGCGATGTGGTCGAGCGTCTGCTCGACGGCCTCCGAGTCATCGAGGCCCTCGCGTCTGCGGTGGGATGTGAAGTTGACGTTGGGGCTCATGGGCTGGAAGCGAGGGCGTCGAACTCTTGCCAACAGCGGTAGAGGGCGCGCGGTACGTGGAAGCAGCCTTTCCACTTGCCGCCCTTGAGCGGCATCAGGACCTCACCGCGCCTGTCGAGGTATCCGTACCACTCGCCGAACTCAAGGTCGGGGAAGCGTGTCCAAGCGTAGTCGTGAACGCGCTGGAACCACTCCCAGCAACTCTGACGATGTGTGGACCGGTAGGCCATCACCAGCGCCACGAGGGTCTCAAGATGGACCCACCAGAGCTTCTGGCTCCACTCCAGCTGCTGCGGCGGATGTCCGTGGGCGTCCAAGAAGTAGTAGATGCCGCCGTCACGAGGGTCCCACGCGAACTCAAGGGTGCTCAGAATCGCGTCGGTGGCACGTTCGATCAGTGTCTGATCACCGCGCCGCCGGGCGATGTCGATCACGAACCACATCGCTTCGATGCCGTGCCCTGGGTTGAGGAGGCGGCCGTCGAAGCTGTCCACGTGACTCCCGTTGGCTGCGACGTGCTCGAAGACGAGCTCCCGTTCGGGATCGAGGAAGACGTCCATCACTTCATGCACGCACGCGTCGAGGGTACGCTCCACCTTTTGCGCGGGCAGCACGTCCTTCAGCTCCAGAGCCAGGTTGCTGAGGATCATCGGAAGGGCGAAACCTTTGAGGGGGCGGGTGCCCGGCACGCGTTTCTCATACGGACCTTTGGGGTTGTCCTGACGGCGGAGGATGTTCCGATAGGTGCTGGCCGCCAGGGCAGCCGCCTCGGATTCCCCGGTTGCCAGGGCATACTGCCCAAAGGCCATCGCAGCGAAGCAGTCGGCGAAGATGCTGTAGGGTTGGACCAACGGCTGGCCCTCGCGCGTGAGCGCGAAGTACCAGTTCCCTTCGGCGTCCATGCCGTGCACTCGAAGGAAGTCCGAGCCCAACCGGGCAATCTCCAGCCACCTAGGTCTTGGCTCGACCCGGTTCACGAGCATCGAAAAGGTCCAAACCTGCCGGGCCTGCAGCCAGACGAACTTGTCTGTGTCGAAGACGTGGCCCTGGCGGTCAAGGCAGGTTAAGTAGCCCCCGAATTGTTCATCGAGAGAGTGGTGCTCCCAGAAGGGGATCACGTCGTGAAGCAGGGCGGTGCGGTACTGCTCCGCCAACTGGGTGAAGCGGGCGCTGAGGTCATCCATGACGGCTGTGGGCGTCGAGCTTGGCGAATAGGTCGCGGAAGATGGGATCTCGGTGGACGTGATAAGCACTGCGGATTAGGTGCCGGCGTGCGTCGAAGCTCCAAGTGAGCTGATCTGTGACGATCGGACTGTGAACTACGTTCGTCGGCGTCCAGGAGTCATCGAGCAGGTAGGCGATGGTGGAGATGTCCCAAATTACCTTGGACCAAGCGAAGTGGTCGGCATGATAGCCCTTGACGGTCGCGGCGAGGTAGTCCCCGATCTCGCCGCGACCCGCGACGTAGCGATCGATCTCGGGGATCGTGGTGTGTAGGTGCGAGCAGACGCCCATCACGGGAATCTGAACAACGGGCACGCCGCAGTTGAAGACGACGCGAGCAGCCTCTGGGTCCTGCTGAAGGTTGAACTCCTTGGTGTCGGGCCAGTGAAAGGCGTGACCTCCGAGCCAGACGACCACGATACGCTCGATGATCTCCGGCGCCATCAGGATCGCAGAGGCAACATTCGTGATGCAGCCGATTGTCGCAACGTAGAGCGGGGCATCGTCTTCACTACGCGCCAGCGCCTTGGTGACCAGGTCCTCCGCTGCGTCGCTTTCACAGGGGCGGTCGCGATCGGGTAAGTAAGTGGTGGACCCGCGGAAGACAAGCCCGTCCGGCGAGGTGCCCATCCGATCCAGAAGATGGAGGATCTCCTGGTAGCTTCTTTCCATCCCGTCCGCCGGGCCTGTCGAGCGGTCGTTGAAGAACGGCGCCGCGTAGAGGGCCTGCAGGCGGATCTTCTCCGGGGAGAGCAGGGCATAGACGACCGCGAACTGGTCGTCGACCTCATTGTAGGTGTCAGTATCCAGTACGACGTCTACGGCCTCTGTCGGCGGGATCAGTCTTTGTAGCCGCCAGATATCTGAGAGTTGGGGAAACGTCATAGCTGCTCCTTGTGTCTGCGTGATCGGGGAGAGGCCTTGGCGAATGTCAAGGCTTCCACGCTTCTATGAGCGGCCCCTGATCTCCGTAGAGTGGGTCCGCACTCGGAGTCGGGACTTTGGCGATATTCTTATCAGCCTCAGGGCGCTCATCCGGTCTGCCGTAGTTCATATCCCAACGTTGGTCAGAGGGGTATGCGCCCACGACGCCGAAGTCCACGCTGCTGCCGAGGTTCTTGTGCGCTACGCCAGCAGGGATGACGACGACATCGCCTGCGGTGAGCTGTGTGGTGATACCCTGGTCGCCGCCCAGCTGCACGGTGGCATGACCCTGATAGACGCCGAGAACCTCGTGCGCGGTGCTGTGATAGTGGTGGAAGCCGTAGATGCCGTTACGCCACGTACCCTGCCAGCCGTGGGCGCGGAAGATTGCCTCGAAAACCGCGGCGGGATCCAAATCCGGCAGCGTCACCACTTGACGGTAGATAAGGGCGGGCAGGCGATCGTTGTTAGGGAAGGGGGCCTTTTCGGGGATCAGCACGTGCTCTGCCTCGGTCCCCGCACGGAGACGAGCGCCAAGGCGATCGAGCTGCTCCGATAGTGTATCATTGGTGTTCATTGACCTGCCCGCTCCTTTGCCATTGCTTGCGGGTGTATGGTAGTGCAACCCACGATAGAGCACAAGATGGGATCTGTTCTCAGCGTGTCAGCGATATCGATATCCTCTTGGGCCTCACCTGCGAGCTCTCGATCTCAGCCGTGTGTCTTCAGTTGGTCTAAAGGTGGCTCGAGATCGGGCGGCAGCGGACTTGCGTACGTCTTTCCTTCCATTCGCGCCTCCCACTCTTCCCGGACGCGCTCTAGCGCCTCCGGTTCTGCCAGCAGGTCCAGGACTGTTGTTGCCATCGCTTTGGCTGCGAACATCGTTGACTTGTGGGCGATCGTGGTCCCCGATATCGCCGTGTTCTGCCAGGAGTGCCCGGGCGAGGCCACCACGAAGCAGGCCGTGCTGAACTCGATGGTTGGCGTGTTCCAAGAGACCTCGGCGACGTCGGTGGACCCGCCCCCGCCCTTACGCTCCTCTCCATACGGATCGTAGATACGGGGGTTGAGATCGACATCGACTAAGTCGAGTGCGTCGGGCAACAGGCTGCTGCGAAGTTTGGCGAGTTTCTCCTCGCGCGGGATGCTCTTGCCAAGCTCCGCGGCGAAGGTTAGCTCTTCTTCCGTGTAGGTTGGAGCCCCTATCTGGCGCATGTTGTTCGTGACGAGCTCCGCGAGGGCGCGATTGGGTATCGTGTTGTGCGCGCCGGTGAGAAACCGGACCTTGTGTGTGGTCCCTGCCATCAAGTCCGCGCCCTCCGCAATCCGCAGGACCCAGTCATAGTAGCGATTCACGAGGTCACGTTCTGGCGCTCGGACGTAGTACCAACTTCGGGCGTAGTCCGGGACGACGTTCGGCTCGTGCCCACCCTCCTCGATGACGTAGTGCATGCGCGTCTCCTGGACGACGTGCTCGCGCATGTAATTGACGCCGACATTCATCAGCTCGACGGCATCGAGGGCGCTGATGCCCTGCTCTGGAGAGCCAGCCGCGTGGCTGGCCTTACCGAAGAATTCGAATTTCACTGAGTTCATCGCGTTGCTGCTGCCCAGGAAACAGGCATTGGCCGCGCCAGGATGATGACCCAGACAGGCGTCAAGACCGCCAAAGACACCGTCACGGACCATGAAAACTTTGCCGACCAGGGTCTCCTCGGCGGGCGTCCCGAAGCACTTGATGGTGCCAGGTATGTCGTGAGCTTCCATCGCTGTCTTGACCGCCAAGGCCGCGCCCAGGGCAGTGGCTGCATAGCCGCAATGCCCACAACCATGCCCGGCTTCCTTGCCCTCGCGGGGCTCCTTGTGCGGGACTGCCTTCTGGGAGAGCCCCGGCAGCGCATCGAGTTCGGCCATCACGCCGATCGCGGGGCCGGCTCCGTCTCCGTGGCGGAAGGTTGCCACGAAGGCGGACGGCATCCCGGCAACGCCGCGTTCCACGCTGAATCCATGGTCTTCCAGGATGTCAGCCAGCAACTGGCTGGTCTGCATCTCCTGAAGGCCGACTTCCGCCAGCTCCCAGGCGCGCTGATGGGCGTCTGTCACCAATTTCTCGTGGCTGTCGAGCCAGGCGAGGGCGGTACGCTTGAATGGGGTGATGTTTTTCTCGTTGTCCACAATCTCTCCTTCCATTGTTTGCTAGGGGCGTCAATCATTGGATGTCTACGATGCAGTTCGGGAGTGGGCGGCGCCGGCTGCACTTACACCACAAGCGGGGCTCAGGGCTCTCCGGAATAGGTGATCAGGGACCGGAAAGCCGAGACGGTCTCGACGGGGCCGGCCAGCATAGGCATAGGAACACGCTCCCCTGAGAGCAGCGGCCCCAGTTCGACGGCGGTGCCGTCGAGGTACCAGAGACCGCCGCCGTTGTGAACCAGCATCGCCATGCCGGCGGCGATATCCCAGATGTAGACACGCTCCATCAGCGCAGCGTCGGCATTGCCACCCGCAACATAACAGAGATGCGCGAGAGAGGAGCCAAGATTGCGCAACTTGCCCGGATAGTCCGGCGAGACGGTGTAATAGCGGTGCAGCCGCGATGCGATGAGCAGGACGGTCTCACGGTGAAAGGCGGCGGGCTGTGGCATCTTGGTGCGGCGATCATTGCGGAAGACGTGCCCATCCGGCGTTGTATAGAAAAGGTCACCGACGACGGGTGCGCAGAAGAAGCCCGCCAGCGGCTGGCCCTCCTCCACAAGGCCAACGCCCACGCCCCAGACCGGCAGTCCTGCGGCGAAGGCGGCTGTGCCGTCGATGGGATCGACGACCCAGTAGCGCGTCCCCGACCGGGGCTGGCGCCGCATATCGTTCTCCTCGGCGATGAACCCATCCCGAGGGAAGTGACGCTGAAAGGCATCGTGGAGGAACGCCTGCACGGCGAGGTCTGCCTGTGTCACGTAGGTCAGATTCTCCTTCCATGTGGGTTCCACGTCGAGGAAGTGGCCCAGCGCAATGTCGCCGGCCTGTCGCATGATCTCATTGATCAGTCTTGTATCATACATCGTTAGTGATGCTCCGGGTGATCCGTGGTGGGGGTATGGTCGTGATAGTAGCCGAGACGGTGCATACGATTGTGGAGGCCGCGATGTGCGGACTCGAGAACCAGGCGCATCCGCTTGTAGGCGCGATCCTCGGCCCGCGTCCCGATCGTATCGAGGTAGGCGAGAGCGCCCTCGATCTGTTCCAGGATCGTGACTGCGTCGGCTGCGGCGAGCATCTGTGATCCCTCCACCGTCACCATGACGGGCGAACTGTGGGCGGCAACGATCTCGGGCTTGTCGGCGTAATGGCCTCGGACCAGCAGGGCCAGCCACGAGCTTCGATCAATCCTCACAGACCAGCTGCCGCTGGCCTGCCTGGGGTCCACCGCGACGCTCTCCCGAATCTCACCGTTGACGACCAGCTCAACGCGTGACATCGGCACGGTGACGCTGGCAGCCTGCCAGACGACGTCAACGGTACCCCCGTTGCCGCCCATCTCGATGCGCGTGCCCATCGGGTGTCCGTCGACCTTGAACTCCAACAACGGGCCGTAGGTGACGAACGTCTCGGCCCGGCGCACGGCGTCCATCCAGGCCTCGTAGGAGAAAGGTTGGTCAGGATCGAGGTGGGCATAGGTGCGGACCGTGCCCACGGCCGTGTCAGCCGACATCTTGTCGGTGCCCCCGACAGCGGCCACCATATAGCCGCAGTTGAGGTACCGATACCAATCAGAGAGCGAGTAGGGGTTGATGCCGCTGTAGAGGTCGCCCCAAGACGTCATCTCCAAGGCGTCGATGTCGCCGCTGATGATGCTGGCAGCGTGCTCAGCCCGCGGATTAGGGAAGTGAGGCAGCACGACCAGGCCGCCCTGCCGGTGACATTGACGGGCCCACTCCGTCAGGAGGATCTCGATTGGATCTCCCAACGCTGATTCATCGGGGCCTCCGGTGGTCATCGGCGCGATGATGCTCCCGCGGTAGCCGAGAAGCGAGATGTGGCCCAGGACGTGCTGGCGATTCTCCGTGCCGACACGGACCAGGTACTCCCCAGTGCCGCCCGCCTCGCGGGAGCCCCAGGTCGTGGCGCCGTCGAAGTCGCCGACATTGGTCATCAGCTCTCCCCACTGGCTGGCCAACAGGTTGACGACGTTGACGCCCTCGCCCGCACCTTCCAACTGGGCAGACATCGGTGAGGGGAAGTGGACATGGGTGTCGGCGGTGACCCATCCCTTCTCCCGCCACGGCAACACACGCTCGATCTCGACGACGACCTCGTCGGTCTCGGGCGTGATGGTCACGACTCGGCGCAGCGGCTCGATCTCGAATCCCTTAGAGACCTCGACATAGACATCGCCCAGGGGCAGGTCGAGGGTGGTCTCCCCAGAGATGTAGGTGCACTGGTGCGTGCCGCGATGCGCGAAGTCGACGCTGTAATCCTCGAACCACGCTGTATTGACAATGCGATGGCGGTCGAGGGGGGCGAGGTATTCATCGTAACGTCCGTGGACGTGGAGTTTCACCGCCACAGGGTAGCCGCTGCTCCGTTCCACAACGTGTAGCGTCACCCGCTGCGTGGCAGGAGGGACAGGGGTCAGGAGACGCTCGACCTCAACTTGTCCTATGCTTTGCTCAACCTCTCTCACGGGCACAAACTGGGGGCGGTACAGCGCTCGTTGCAGCGCGTCTCGTTCAACCCAGACCTCCTCGGGCCGACCCGTCTCGATGTTGTGACCGCGAAGGTTCAAACGCCCGACCTTTGGCGACTTCCGCCCTGCCACTTCGGGGACGAGGCACTCAGCTGTCTCTGGGGAGAGGGTCAGGCCATGTGCCTGAACTGCGTAGTCGATCAACTCCTGAACGAGATCGTCCCCTGAGGGGAGGCCACGGCGGATATGGAAGCAAGCGTCGGGGTGGCCCGTGTACTCGATGAGCACCTCTCGCAAGGAGGGTTCTGGGAGCTGATTGTTGTAGGTGTCACGCCAGACTGGGTCCGGATACTGAAGGCGAGGCTGCGCGGAGATCACCTGCCCCAAGTCCAGCTGGATCTGTTCTAATAGACCATGGTCATCCAGTTCCGGCCGGAAGGTTTCTCCCTCGGGCAACGTCAGCAGGGCTTTCTGGCGTCTGCGCCAACGAAGGGGCTGGGTCGATACATTACCTGCTGAGATGCCGAAGACCAGGATTAGACCTGAGACGGGTTCGAAGCGTATTCCGGTGATTCGCTTCGCCGGATTGGGATTCTGCCACGCCCAGAGCCAGTTGACCCAAGGGCCGGCGTCGGGGTTTTCGACACGGGTCTGCGTCTGACCCCAACTCTGTTGTAGTTGCTCGTGTGCAGCCCGCAGCGGATAGGGCTTGTGGTGGGCCACGGCCTGAAAGCAGTTTTCGCCCCAGATGCGCTGGAAGGCGCCAATCTGGTGCCGGCGCCGGATCTCAGCGGTCATCTCGGTGCCGTCCTCGTAGGCCATCACGTAGTTGGCGACGTGCTCGTTGAGCTGCCCCTGTCCTCGCATAGGCGTGATCAGACCTTGCTCGTTGCCCTCCATAGGCTTCTGGTCAGCCGTGTGCATGAAGATGAGCCAGGGCGCCAGCGTCGCGGGGAAGCGGACTGTGACGGGTGCCTCCGCGACCAGGACGAGGTCATCGACGTCGAAGGGGACGCCCCAGCCGACACAGTGACCGCTGGGCGCGTGCTCAGCAACGCTTGCCATCGCATCTGGGACGATGCCCGATCGCAGGTCCGCGTGACGGACGTTGCCCTCGATCGGGAGCGCCGTGAAGTAGGGTGACGCCGGTCCATCATAGGCTGGTCTCATAGATTTTCACCTCAGTAAGGGTGAACTCTATTATGGCGCCCTGTCGTGATGCGTCAAACGCGTTCAACCGCGTGTCACGTCAAATGATAATGTTACCGAAGAGGGGGTTGTTCCTTCAAA
>JBNGDL010000022.1:0-6323 GCA_049975205.1 Anaerolineae bacterium
CAGCATCGCCAGCACGTTCTCCGGCGGCGTGCCGACCTGGATGGCGTGCGTGGGCGCGGCGATGTAGCCGCCCCCAGCCCCGAGGACGCGCACGAGCTCGCGGCACGCCGCATAGACGGTCTCGGGGTCGCCCTGAGGCAGCAGCGACTGGACGGCGATCCCGCCGTGGAACGCCAACCGGTCGCCGTAGGCCGCCTTCAGCCGCTCCGGCGCCATCCCCGCAGCATCGACCTGCACCGCCTCCAGCACGTCGATGCCGGCTTCGATCAGGTCCGGGAGGATGTCGAAGACGGCGCCGTCGGTGTGGAACATGACGAAGGCGTCGGGCGCCAGCTTCTTGCCAAGTTGGAAGAGGAGGGTGTGGTAAGGCTTAAGGATCTCCCGATAGGTGGTCTTTGACATCAGCAGCGTGCGCTGCCCGCCGAGGTCGTCAGCGAAGTAGAGGAGGTCGATGAGGTCGGCCACCTCCGGCAGGGCGCGCTCCATCTTGGCGGCGAAGAAGACCGCGATCCGCGCCAGCGCCGCGTGGACCACGTCGGGGTTGAGCAGGACGTTGACCAGCGCCTCCTCGAGACCCGTCATCCAGCAGTAGATCTCGAAGGGGTTGCCGCAGGTGTCGATGGCGAGCTTGCGCGCCTTGAGCCGCTGTGGATCGGCCCCCGCCTCCGCCGCGAGCACCCGGTCGCGGAACCCCGCATAGTCGTAGAGCTCAGGGTCGGGCCAGCGGTAGTCGCGGATCACGGCGGGATCGGTGACGCCGGCGAGCGGGTAGTGGGCGATCTCGTCGTAGCTCCCCGTCCCGTAGGACTGCGACCGGCGCACGATGCCCCAGATGTCGGTATTGGGCGGCAGCTCGGGGCCGATGTAGGCGGGCGACACCTGCCGGATGTCGTCGACGGCATCCCTCAGCGCAGGCCAGGCGATCCCGCGCTCGCCGAGAGATGCGGTCAGCACCTCGGTCATCTCCGGCGTGGGCCCGAAGTTCCAGGCAAAAGGGACGCGTTCGGGCTCCCGATGCGACAAGGCGGTGCGGACGCGTTCCCGCGGCGTCATCCTAGCCGCCATTCCAGCGGACCATGGGCGCGAGATCGTTCAGAGTCGTCCTACCCCCGAGCCCGGCGATGGCCTCGTCGGAGACCCCGCTCACCCGCAGCGGCATCACGATGTCGGTCATCAGATTGGGGACATAGGTCTTGAGGAGCACGCTCGGCTCCGACGGCACCAGGGTCACCAAGCCGAGGCTCGCGGGCAAGAGCACGGTCTGCCCGGGCTTCAGGAGCTCGCGGTGCTCGCCGTGGACCACGATCGACGAGCCCTCGACCTGGGAGAGCACGTAGAAGCGCTCGCCCTTGCAGTTGATCATCGTGGGTGCGTTCAGGTCGTAGCGCTCCAGCGCGAAGTAGCGGCAGGCAAGGACAAAGGTACGGGTGTTGGCCCCGGCGGACTGCACCACCGGCTCGGTCTTGGCGTCGAAGCCCTCCTCGATGTGCAGGCCCTCAAGCGCCTCGCGGGCCCTGGCCTCGCGCTCGTCCTGCGACAGCTCCGGATCGGGCGCCCGAAGGCTGATGTAGACGTCGGAGTTCTGCATAATCTCGTAGAAGAGCACGCCGCCCGCGGAATAGTGCATGGTCCCGGCGTAGAGGAGGAAGGCATCACCCGGCGCCACCTCATAGGGGCGCATGAGCTCCTTGACGGTGCCCTCGAGCAGGGCGTCGCGCACGGCGTCCGGCGTCACCCCGGAGCGGTTGCCCACCCGGACCGTGGCGCCCTCACGGGTCTTCAGCATATACCAGGCCTCGGTCTTGCCGGGGTCGTCCAGCCCCTTGCGCTCGGCGAGCGCGTCGTTGTGGTGGGCTTGCTCCAGCAATGGGTTAGAGGCATCGAGGAACTTGATCAGCAGCGGGAAGCGCCGGCCCGATCGCTCCACGACGTCGCGGCCCAGGAGGGCCACGCCGTAGTCGTCGATCAGCGTGTGGAGCGTCTGGCCCGCCAGCGGCCCGTTGATCACCTCGCTGGACTCGGGCGGACGGTCGCAGACCTCCCACGTTTCGGCGATGCGGTGGTCCTCGGGCAGACCCGTTTTCTCGTAGGCCTCAGCGATCCAGCGGTCGCCGAAGTGATAGTTCCGCAAGATCTCTTTGAAGCGCAGTGGATATAGGGGTTCAGTCATGATGCCTCCCAAAAAGATGCTATCGTAGGACGTCGCAGAGATGAAGGCTCCTAACCTTCACGAAGCCCTCCCGGTATGCTCCTTCACCCAGATCCAGATGCCGGCGAGCAGAGCGCCGAGAGAGGCGGCAGCCCCGCCGACAATGAGTCCCAGGTTGCGAACGTCGCGCTTGATGTCCGCATCCGACGGCTCGCCGCTGGGCAGGATGTAGCGCTGGACCGCAGCCATGAGCAACGTCTTGGTCATCCGGGGCATGACCGCGGCAAATCGACCAAGCAGGCGATCGCGCCACGTTAGGCAGCGGAGGCATCTCCTGGTCTGGACGGACTTCCAGATCGCCGCCGCAACGCGCTCCGCGGGGACCGCAGACATGAAGTTCGCCTTGGCCAGCAGCTGCTCTAGGGACAGGCCGACGCCAGATTCGAGCACGTGGCGCTCGAAGCCGGTCGCCGTCATACCGGGCATGACCTTGACGAGCGCGATGTTGTCCCGATCCAGCTCCACTGCTGCGGCGGTGGTCAGATAGCCCAGTGCCGCCTTGCTGGCGCCGTAGCCCGCCATATAGGGCACCGGCAGCGCCTCTGTCAACGAAGAGACGTTGACGATAACCCCGCCCCCCTGCCGTCTCATGACGGGCACCACGGCCTGGATCAAGGCGACGGGTGCCATCACGTTGAGCTGAAAGACGTAGTCGAGATCGTCGAGGTCGAGGGTGGCCACTGTGCCGGCCAGGCCCAGCCCCGCGTTGTTAATCAGCGCGTCGATGCGTCCAAAGGTTTCGAGCGTCCGCGCCACCAGCCGCGCGCGATCCTCGGGCACCGTCACGTCCGTTGGGACGACCAGGGTCGAGCCGTCGCCGACCCGGATCTCGCCCGCGATCTCGGCGAGCCGCTCTTCCGACCGCGCTGCAAGCACCACCGTCCAACCGCGAGCGGCGAAGTACCGCGCCGTCGCCTCTCCGATGCCACCGCTGGCCCCCGTCACGATGACAACACGCCGCATAGTGGTCACCCCCTGTCGCAATGCAACTCAGACCCGCCGAGCCCCCCCGCACCCACCATCGAGTATAGCATTCCACCGGCCCTACGCCATTCGCCAGACCCCAAAGGTGCAGGCGATTGTTGCGGCAGCGGAGGGCCGCGGTCTCTCATCGGGGCGTCACACCGCTGCACCTGTGGGGTCTTCGGGCAGGCCCCTACTCCGCCGGGGCGGCAGCTGGGCCAGGATCATCCCCGCCATCATCAGCCCGGCGCCGAGACCGCCGCGCACGCCGAGCCGCTCGTCCAAGAAGAGCCAGCCCCCCAGCGCGGCGAAAGCCGACTCCAGGCTCATGATGATCGCCGCCGGCGTGGGTAAGGCGTGGCGCTGCGCGACCGCCTGGAGCGTGTAGGCCACGCCCACAGACATGAAGCCGCCGTAGAGGATCGGCCACAGCGCGCCCCGGATGCCTCCAGGCGTGATCGTCTCGGTGAGCAGCGCCCCGGCCCAGCTCAGCAGCGAGCAGACCGCGAACTCCACCGCCGCCAACGGCAGCGGATCGATGACCTGTGTCAGCCGCGCGATCAGGTGGATCTGCACGGTCCAGAGGACCGCGCTGAGCAGGACCCAGGCGTCGCCCGGCGCCAACGTGAGCTGTTCCGTGACGCTGAGGAAGTAGAGGCCGACCGTCGCCAACGCCGCCCCCAGCCACGTGATCCAGGAGGCGCGTTCGCCCCACAGCAGCGCAGCCAGCGGCACGAAGATCACGTAGAGGCCGGTGATGAACCCTGCTTTGCCCGCGGTGGTGGTGACCAACCCGATCTGCTGCGCCGAGGCGCCGCCGAAGAGCACGACCCCCAATCCCAGCCCGCCCAGAAGCAGGCGGCCCAACGGCGCTCGGTGCTCGCGCCGGGCCCGCGTCGCGACGATCAGGGGGATGAGCGAGAGCCCGCCTAACCCAAAGCGGATGGCGTTGAAGGTGAAGGGCCCGATGTGGGCCATACCCAGCCGCTGGGCGACAAAGGCGAACCCCCAGATGGCTGCCGTCAGCAGAAGCAGCGCGTTGGCCTGCAGCGTTGTCATCGTTGTACCCTCAGACGGGCCGCCTTAGTCCGCCGTCTCCTCAGCTCCAACCAGATCCACCACCTCGGGCCGGGCCACCCGGGTCAGCATCGCCAGCACCAACATCACGACGCCCAGGACCGTCAGAGCCCCGCCGACGGTGATGGCATCGGCCAGCGCACCGAGCACCGGCGCGATGATCGCCATCAGCAGCGTCACCAACTGCGACTCCACCGAGAGCCCGGAGGCCATCACCTCATTCTCGATCTGGTCGCTGATGAAGGCGACGTTCAAGGGCTTCCGCACATTGTGGAGCAGGTAGAGGCCTAGGAAGACGACGATCGAGAGCACGGGCAGATTCTGCCACGAGGCGATACCGGCGACAAACAAGAAACCGGCGCCCATGAAGAAGGTGAGGTTGATGGCCTGGGCGGTGTCGGCGAATCGGGCACCGATGCTGGCGGAGCGGACGGAGGCGTAGCTGCTGAGCAGGAAGATCACGAAATAGACGACGCCGATGACCAGCGACGAGCGCCGATCGGCCTCCAGGGCCACGAAGAGCGGCAGTGATAGTGCGAAGGTCTCGAGAATGGGCTGGAGATAGTCCTTGGTCGCCTTGTAGAAGGCGTCAAAGCCGGAGCTGTTCATGATCGCCCGGATCGCGGCCGGGCTCTTGAAGATATTCAGGAAGGCGCGCGTGGTGGCCTTGGCTTGCCGGGGCATCGCGCCCCAGCGCAGCTCGGCCAACTCGCCGTCCAGGCGCTTGGGATAGGTCGCCAAGTTCACCAGATCCAGCACGTAGGGCAGGATCGAGGCGAGGAAGACGTAGCGGTAGTTACCGGTGGAGAAGACCAGGGCCGCGGCGAGCAACGAGTTGAGCGCCGAGCCCAACTGCGACGCCGCCCGCGTCCGCCCATAGTACTCGACCTTGAGATGCTCGATCTGCCGGATGCGGAGGTGCTCGAGGATCAACGCCTTATGGGTCCCAGAACGAAAGGCCTCGCCGACGCCGAAGACGACCATGACCAGGACATAGCTGGCGAAGCCGGGAAGGAAGAAGAAGAGCAGAAACGAGACGATATAGCCAGAGAAAGAGAGCACCATCGATCGCCGGCGCCCGAAAGCGTCCGCCACCACCCCGGCCGGGATCTCCAACAGGTTCGTCGAGATATCCCGCACGGCATAGAGCACGCCGATCTGGAGGAAGCTCAACCCCGCATCGCGGAAAAAGAGCACCAGAAAGGGCTCGAAGAACCGCAGGTTCTTCAGAAATCCATAGAGCGAAAAGCGAAAAAGCAGCTTGTCACCCTTCATTTCCTTAGGTCGTGCCATCGAAAACTCCTGTTTATCACATTGGCATAAGAAAGTCGTCAGGTTCGCGTCAAGCGCCGCGGGCCAGCTGTGTTACAGTAGAGTCGTAAGCGGAATTAGGGGCCGCAAGACGATTCTCCTCCTTCTGAGAACCGGGGGCACTGGGACAGCCCCCGGTTCGATTTTTGTGTGTCACCGCAGGGCCACGATCCCCGCCGCAGCCAGCGTCACCAGCACCACCGAGGGGACGATCCGCGCATAGATCGGCCCCCAACTCGCCTCGAAGTATTCTTTCGTCAGAGCCAAGCAGAGGTGCAGGGGCGAGAGTAGGACGCCGGTGAACCCACCGACGAAGAGCCACAGCCCGGCGGATATCGGCTCCAGCGACCCAGCCGACAGGAGCGGGGCGACCAGAGGCACGCTCAGCGCCAGGGCAGCCGCAGCGGTGCCTGTCAAGAGGCCGACCAACATCGGCACGACGAAGGCCACCAGCAGAGCCGGCAGGCCCAGCATACTCAAGGCCTCTGGTATCTGGCTCACAGCCCCGGCATCCTCCATGACATGCTTGAAGACCATGACCCCAAAGATGGCTGACACGGTCCCAAGCGGAATGCCCCGTCGAATCACGTCCAGCCACTGGTCCGGCCCGATGCGTTTGATCGCCGCAAAGAGCACGATCACGCCGATCAGGCTCAGGATCATATCCAGCCTCAGCACCACGACGGTCCCAATGACCAGGAGCAAGGGCCACGTGCTGCCCAGGAAAACGCGCCAGGCCTCGGCGTGCCCGTCGATGTCGGAC
>JBNGDL010000022.1:6423-16288 GCA_049975205.1 Anaerolineae bacterium
GTCGGACCGCGTCCCACCAGAATCGGTCGCAGACCCTCTTTCGATACCGACGAGCCCCCAGAGGACGCCACTCGCCAATGACACGAAGGTCAGGGGCCAGGAGACGCGGATGAACTCATAGACCGAGATCTCCAGCAGAGCCGCGATCATCAGGAGCGAGGAGTAGAGGGGAAAGACGTACTCCAGAGCGTGACGGAACCAATAGTTGATGAAGGTCTTCCGCTCGGCGCTGACCTCAAGGCTGGTCCCCACCTCATTGACCATAGGGGCCGAGAACATGGCACCCCCCAGCATGGGCAGCATGCCGATCATCAAAGGCATCACAGCCAGGGTCAGCCGGGTATCCGGCACCAGAACCTGGAGCGACGCAACCATATCGTCGCTAGCGCGGGTCCGACGCATCAACTCGGCAAGCACAAGCACGAGACAGACGGCGCCCGCGAGCGAGAGGGTGTCAGCGGCAACCAACGCCCGCAGAATCGACGCCGCTAAACTCAGGGCCGGGTAGGCGAAGAGCAACGCCACCACCGCCGTATCGAGAAAGAGCACCAGGCCGAGATCCCACTTGCGCGCAAGCAGGAAAATCGTCACGCCCAGGATAGCCGCCAACTTCAGCAAATCCACCATAGACACAACCCTCTATCGCGAAAAAGACGCCCCTAGGAGGCGTCTTGAGCGTCCCTATCACCTCACCAGGCCCATGATCGCAGGGCCCGGGGACAAAGCAATATCCTACCCCACGCGCCCGCTGATATAGGCCTCGGTGCGCTCCTCGTCGGGGTTCGTGAAGATCTTCGTCGTTTCATCGAACTCCACCAGCTCCCCTAGCCAGAAAAGCGCGGTCCTGTTCGACACGCGGGCCGCCTGTTGCATGTTGTGCGTGACGATGACGATGGTGTAGTCCTCACGCAGCTCGCGCATCAGATCCTCGACCTTCAGCGTTGCGATCGGATCGAGGGCGGAGCAGGGCTCGTCCATCAGCACGATCTCGGGCGCCACGGCAATCGTCCGAGCGATGCAGAGGCGCTGCTGCTCCCCCAGCCCCAGGCCCATCGCCGGCATCGACGGATCGCCCTTGATCTCACTCCACAGTCCCACGCGCTTGAGGGAGCGCTCGACCAGATCGTCCAGCTCGCTGCCGCGGGCCATCCCCAGGGAGCGCGGCCCCATGGCGACGTTATTATAGACGGACTGCGGGAAGGGGTTCGGCGTCTGAAAAACGAGGCCGACCCGCTTCCGAAGCTCGACGACGTCTATGTCGGGCTCATAGATGTCCTCACCGTCGATCAGAACGGTGCCCTCGAGGCGCGTATCTGGAATCTCATCGTTCATCCGGTTCAGACAGCGCAGAAACGTCGACTTTCCGCAACCGGACGGGCCGATAAAGGCCGTGATCTCCTTTGCGTAGACATCCAAGGTGATGTCGAAGAGCGCTTGGTGCTGACCATAATAGAAGTCCAGGTGCTTAACCTGGATCTTGGGAGGCGATTTCGTCTCTGTCACGTCAAACCTCGATCCGGCGTGCCCTCTCGATGCTCTGAACGATCCAAGGTGCCGCCTTGTGCGGCACGGGTTGGCTCAACACCCACGTGGGCCGTGCTGCCTGCCCATTCATCGTCGTCTCGGTCCACAATGCAAAGTATAAATACCGTCCCACCTAAGTCAACACGCGGAGCACAGCCAAGCTCTGGCTGTCCGGCACCAGCTTGTCGAGCACCACCGTATGTGTCATTCCGAACGGACGTGAGAAATGACAACCGACGACACCAGACTGTGCCCCCAGGTTGGAGTGCACTTGCCGGTGGTCGGCGGTTGCGATCCCGGCCCGAATGTGTAGAATAGATACTCGTGACTGAGAAAGCGTCTTTTCGATTGGCGGGGTGTGCGGTCGCGCTGCTGCTCCTCCTGACCGGGTGCAGGCCCGCGACGGATGGCACGCCGGAGGCCGGTGCCGTTGCCACCATCGAGAACAAGGGCTCGGATACGATGGTGAACATTGCCCTTGCGTGGGCCGAGCGCTATCAGGATCTCCATCCCGAGGTCAGGCTGGCGGTGACCGGAGGCGGGTCGGGGACGGGCATCGCGGCTCTGATCAACGGCACCGTCGACATCGCCAATGCTTCACGGTCCATCAAGGCCGAGGAGCGAGAGGCCGCCGTCAGCAACGGCGTCGATCCCGTGGAGTTCGTGGTCGCTCGCGACGCCATCGCGGTGATCGTCCACCTCGATAACCCAGTCGACCGTCTGACGCTGCAGCAGATCTCTGACATCTACAGCGGCAAGATCGATAACTGGTCCGAGGTCGGCGGCGAGGACCGTCCCATCGTCCGGCTCTCACGTGAGACCAACTCGGGCACCCACGTCTACTTCCTGGAAAGCGTCGTCCGCCTTGGACAGGCGGATGATACCACGCTCTTTACGCCGGATACGCTACTCCTCTCCTCCTCCGAGGGCATCGGCACAGAGGTCCGTCAGAACCCCAACGCGATCGGCTATGACGGCCTGGGCTACGTCACGGGGGAGATGAAGACCATCGCCATTGGGCTATCAGAGGAGGGTCCCTTCTGGCAACCGAGCGTCGAGACGGTCAACTCGGGGAAGTATCCAATCGCGCGCGACCTCTACATGTATACCGCCAACGAGCCCCAGGGCGTGATCCTGGCGTACCTGGATTGGATTCGCCAACCGGAGGCACAAGAGATTGTGCGCGAGTTAGGCTTTGTGCCCATCATCGAGGAGTGATGGATGACAACGTCTGAAGGGCGATCGGTGGATCCCAAGCGCATCAGGCCGGACAGAGACTTTGACGACGTCGACGGTGCCGATCGGATCTCTGAGCTTGAAGGGGGCAGACGCCGGGTCAACTTCGTTGAGTTCGTGATCGAGCGCGCCATCCAGCTCACGGGTATCAGCGCCATCGCGCTGGTGATCCTCATCTTCCTATTTCTCGTTCGCGAGGGCCTCCCTGCCTTCGCCGATGTGCCCATCGGCAGCCTGTTAGCGCGGCGCTGGTATCCTATTGAGAACTACTTCGGCTTGCTGCCCCTGATCGCAGGATCGCTGCTGATCACGATCGGGGCGGCTGTCATCGCGCTCCCTTTGGGCGTGGCTACGGCCATCTTCATCGCCGAGATCATCCCCGACTGGGCGCGGGAGATCCTCAAGCCGATCGTCGAGGTGCTGGCCGGCATCCCGTCCGTGGTCATCGGATTCATTGGTATGATCGCCATCGCCCCGCTCTTCCGAACGACCCTCAACATCCCGACAGGGCTTACGGCGTTCACCGGGATGGTGCTGCTGGCGTGGATGGCGCTGCCCACCGTCGTCAGTGTCGTGGAGGATGTGCTGGACACCGTGCCCAAGACCTACCGTGACGCCGGGCTCGCGCTGGGCTTGACGCGCTGGCAGACCATCGCCAAGATCGTCGTGCCGGCGGGCAAGTCCGGCATCCTCACCGCCCTGATGCTCGGGGTCGGACGCGCGATTGGAGAGACGATGACGGTGATGATGGTCACCGGCAACGCCCCCCGGCTACCGCGGGGCCCGCTGGATATCTTTATGCCCGCGCGAACGATGACGGCCACCATCGCTGCTGAGATGGGAGAGGTGGCTCAGGGCAGCACTCACTACCACGTGCTCTTCGCCGTTGGCCTGACCCTCTTCGTCATCACCTTTGTCGTCAACTTGGCGGCGGCGGCGGTGATCTTCCAGCGCACCAAGCGCGCAGAACGGATGTTGTCGTGACCGGACCTGGATCTATGAAGGTGACCGACGGATGATTTCCAGACAGGTTTCACAGCGCATCGCCTTTGGGCTCATCACGCTTACAGCGGTGCTGGTCGTCATGCCGATCTTCTACATCATCGGCTACGTCGTCGCGCAAGGCGCACCGGCTATCTCCTGGACCTTCCTCACAGAGATGCCCCGGGACGGCATGAAGGCCGGCGGCGTGCTCCCGGCGATCGTGGGCACCCTGCTCTTGACTGCCGGGACGGCGATCATCGCGGTCCCGATAGGCGTCGGCGGCGCGATCTACCTCGCGGAATACGCCAAGGACAACGCCACGACGCGGGCCATCCGGATCGCCATCATCAATCTGGCAGGGATTCCGTCGGTCGTTTTCGGCCTCTTCGGCCTCGGTCTTTTCGTCATCTTCCTCAACTTCGGCACCTCGATCTTGGCCGGGTCGCTTACGTTGGGGATCATGACCCTACCTGTGATCATCAGCACGGCAGAGGAGGCACTGCGAGCCGTACCGCAGTCCTATCGGCTGGTCAGCACCAGCCTTGGCGGAACGAGATGGCAGACGATCCGCCGGGTCGTGCTGCCACAGGCGCTGCCCGGTATCATCACAGGCATTATCTTGGGGGTGGAGCGCGCCGCCGGGGAGACCGCACCCATTCTCTTCACCGCGGCAGCGTTTTTCCTCCCGCGGCTGCCCCAGTCCGTCTTCGACCAGACGATGGCACTGCCCTACCATCTCTTCGTCATCAGCACCCAGGTGCCCGGCATGCCCATCCAGATTCAGTACGGCACGGCGTTGGTGCTGCTCGTCTTCGTCCTGTCGATGAACCTGATCGCCACGCTGATCCGCAGATACTATCGCAAACAGCGAGTCTGGTAGCATGAGCAACACGAGCGTCCCAGTGAGAACCCTATGACAGAGCCACAGGTGGGTCCCGCGCCCGAGCTGGACATCAAGATCCGGATCGAGAATCTGGCGGTCCGCTACTCCGACGGCACAGAGAGCCTGCAGGGCATCACGATGGACATCTACGAGAACCAGATCAACGTCCTGTTCGGGCCCTCGGGCGGGGGGAAGAGCACCTTGTTGCGCTCCCTCGACCGCCTCAACGACCTCGCGGATGTGGTCGCGCAGGGGGGCCGGATCCTGCTCGATGGGGAGGACATCTTGGCCCAGGACTATGACGTGATCCAGCTGCGCCGCCGGCTAGGCATCGTCTTCGCCCGCCCCGTCCCGTTACCGATGTCGATCTATGAGAACGTGATCTATGGCCTAAGATTGGCCGGCATCAAGGAGAAGGGCGTGCTCGACGCGGCCGTGGAGCGGGCCTTGCGCCAGGCTGCGCTGTGGGATGAGGTCTCGGACCGCCTGGCGGACAACGCGTACGATCTCTCCGGAGGACAGCAGCAGCGTCTCTGTCTGGCGCGCTCGCTCGCCCTGCAGCCCGAGGTCATCATGCTCGATGAGCCTACGTCGGGACTCGACCCCATCTCGACGTTCAAGGTCGAGCAGACGCTACAGATGCTGAAGAAGGACTACACCATCATCGTCGTGCCCCATAGCGTTCAGCAGGCCGCGCGGATCGCCGACTGGGCCGCTTTCTTCCTTCAGGGCGAGTTGGTGGAGTGGGGTGAGGGGCGCCAGATCTTCACCGCGCCCGAGGACCCCCGGACCGAGGACTACATAACCGGCAGGTTCGGATAGGCCGGGGCCGGCCTAAGCCTCTATATAGCGATCGTAGGCCGCCGAGAGCCGAGCCAAGGCATCGGCGGCGTCACCTTGTAGCTTGGCCAACTCCCCGAAGTCCTCGCGGAGCTCCTGACGAAACGCCTCATCGGTCCACGCCTCGTGAAAGTCCTGCCAACTGCAATAGGCGGTAGTCATCTCCGCCATGGCCTCGAAGCGGGCGATGGCCTCGGCCCAGGGTAGACGATCATCCCGAGACGCGACGTCATCGACGAGGTCCCGAGCATCCTCCAGGAAGCCAATGGCGCTCCGCTGCGTTCCCAGCATACGCATCAGCGTCCGGTGGGCGCAGCTATCGCCATTGCTCCCGCAGGCGGAGCAGAAGATGTTTCCGGCCATCCTCTGACGGGCTGCTTCGTAGAGGGCAGCCCCGTACCGCAACGCTTCGTCGTCGCCTTGGCCCCGAGCCATCCTAGTCCCAAAATGGAGCGCGCACCGCACGCTCCTCTCAATCGTGAACTGCGGCTGGACGGGGTAGAGGAGGAAGGCCAACTGCGCTTGAGCAGGCCCCCAGATGCGCGCCACGAGGTCGTCAAAGCCGGGCACCGTGACGAAGGGCAACCGGTCCAGGTCCCGGTCCCAACCGGATAGGACACTCCAGGAAGGCCAAGTACGTAGAAGAATGGCGTCGCCACGGTCGAAGGCCGCGCGGAGTCGCGCAAAATGGGACTCATGGGGCTCCGGCAAGAGTCCGGTCCGTTCGTACGCCTCACGAGCCTCATCGTCCCACGCCGCGGCGCGTGTCACACGCTCCACGGTGAACCCCAGGGCTCGGCCTAAGAAGCCGATGCGGGAGTCCGAGCCGGCCTCCATCCACCACGCCATACAGTCCTCCCCCGGATCCAGGACCGGGGAAAAGGCGATGCCCGCCAGCCCGGCGACCCAGTCATAGGTGACCGGCCGATCCCAAGCATTGAGAACCGCGGTCAAACAAGCGATGAAGGAATCAATCTGGTTGGGGTCTCCCTCGACACAGACGGGTTCATAGGCTCTCATGGCGTCCCCTCCTATCGGTTCCAAAACCACATCACGTCAAAGCCGTGGGCCTCGAGCCACGCCTCATCAGGGCCGGACCAACCAAACCGTTTGAGGTCGATCTTGCCCGCAGCATCAAACTCGACGCCCTCAGCCTCCAGCAGCTGCCGCTGATTGCTGCCACTCAGGCTGATCTTGCCCTGGCTATTCACCACGCGCTGCCACGGCACCTCCATCCAGGGCTCGACCGCCGCGAGAGCATAACCTACCTGGCGCGCATCCACGCCCCCCACGATCTTGGACACCTGCCCGTAGGTCGTCACCTTGCCCCACGGCACCTGACGGATGACCAGATAGATCCGCTCATAGACGCTCTTGCCTGAAGGCGCCTCACCTGTCATCGCTCGTACCTCCCTTGGCCTGCCGCCGGAAGCCGCCGCGGACATTGGCCTAAGATGCGAGACACGGTCACGCGGCGTCCACCTCTCGCCGAGCGCCGTGGCTCAGCCGCACAAACTCGTCGCACATCGCCTCGATGGCCTCCTGCCGATGGCCGGCACCGGCAGGGTCAGAGTACCATCGCGCGATGAAGCCACCGTTCGGCCGTCCGAGCGTGCGCACCATCCTCCTCGCATACGCTCGGATCTCGTCGGTAGTGCCACAGACCATCGTCTGCTGGATGTCGACGGGACACCAGAACGTGATCCGCCCCCCGAACGTCTCACCGAGGACATCGAGGCCCATGTTCTCCTGTTGATCCATCTGGATGACGTCGAGACCGATTTCGATCAGGTCATCTAGGATGGACGTGATGTTGCCGCAGCTGTGAAGAAGGGTCAGCAGGCCGGCCTCGTGGGCGGCCTGATAGACGCGAGCGTAACGCGGCTTCCAGATGGCGCGCCAGGAGTCCGGTGAGATCATCAGCCGGTCCTGTAGCCCCCAGTCATCGCAGAACATCAGACCATCGACACCGATCTCCGCATAGCGCTCGATGGCGTAGAGGTTCATCTCGACCAAGACGTCGATCAACCGACCGAGGGCGTCGGGCGCGAGGTAGATATCCATCCAGACGTTCTCGAGCCCGCGAATGAAATGCGCCCGCTCGTAGAGCGAGAGGCCCGACCCGATCAGGAAGCGATCGCCGGCCCGCTCCCGGGCGCCCTGCAGGACCGTCCAGCGGCGGGGCTCGCGGATATCAGGGATGCGAAGCGCGTCCCACCGATCCCACTCCTTGAGGGGGTAGTCCTTCACCTCCCCTAGACTGGACACACCGATGTTCTCCCAGACCGCGCCCCACTCGTCAACGCCCTCACGGGGCCGCGCATCGGGCGACGGTGTCATCCCCACCCACGCGAAATCGCTACCCCAGGGCTCCGGAAGCTCATAGGGAATCCGGTCCGCACCTTCGAAGCGGATGGTCCGCCGCACGACCTCTCGTGGCGTCATCATGCTGTTCACGTAGCGGCCTCCCTTGCGCTCCGCACCTGGTTCCCCATCATACTTCATCGCGCGGCCCTAGAACTGTTCGAACTCCGTCCGAAGGATGAGCTCGTCCTGCATCTCCGGCGAAAGGCGCGTGAAGTAGTCGCAGTAGCCGCCGATGCGGACAATCAGGTCGCGATACTGCTCCGGGTCCACGCGCGCCGCTTTGAGTGTCTCGGCATCGACGACGTTGACCTGCACCTCAAACCCGCCCCGGCGCAGATAGGTCAGAATCAGAGCCTTGAGCCCCTCAAAGCCATCCGCCGACCGGAAGAGCGAGCTGTTGAACTTGAGGTTGTAGGCCAGACCTCCGATCATGGGGCTGTGATCCCATTCTGTGACGGAGAGCACGGCCGCCGTCGGGCCGCGGGACTCCCGACCCTGGGCCGGCCCACACCCATCGGCAAAGGGGAATCCCGCACGGCGTCCGTCGGGCGTCGCGCCCGTCTCGCGCCCGAGCCGTTCGTGCATCACCCAGGCAAAGGCACCGGGGACAAACGGGCTGCCGTCGGGCGCTACCTCATGAGCAGCGCAGGTCGTCGTCAAGAACTCAACGGTATCCCCAAGCAGCCGATCGACCTCGGCATTTCCCTGCCCATACTTGGGATAGGCATTGAGGAACCGCTGTCGCGTGGGCTCCAGCCCCTCGAAGTTGGTATCTAGCACGGCCTTGAGCTGAGCCAGCGTCAGCCGCTGCTGCTCGTAAACCTCCTCACGGATCACGTAGAGCCCATCCACCAGGTTGGCAAGACCGATAAAGGAGCACTCAATCCAGTTGTAGCGGGCGCCGCCCTCCTCGATATCGCGCCCACGGGCCAGGCAGTCGCGTGTAAAAACGCTCTGTAGGGGACGGCGCATCACCCGCTGGCTTTCCAGCCGCCGCGCGTTCTGCGCGGCAACGCCAACTGCCACCGCGTCGGACAGCCGACGGCGGTAGGCCGCCAGGAAGTCATCGAACCCGGCAGCAGCCTCCCCGCCGGGTGCCGCCGCCTGCTCGACCTGCTGCGCTATCTCGTCCAGCAGTAGCCCACAGGTGTTGAAGTAAGGTGAGGCTACCCAGACGTTGCTGGCGCCTGAGGGTGTGATCTCCACGCAGGTCGAGTTGATGTAGTGGCACGCCTGGCTGGGCGGGACGCCCAGATCGGTTAAGCCGCGCTGGATCGTAGCATCGCTGAAAAAGGCAGGGGTGGGATACCCTTTGCCCATCAGCTCCACCGCAAGATCGACGAGATCATCCGGCGTGCCCTCGTGCCAGCAGACGCCGACGGCGGGGTAGATCATATTGGTGCGGCGCAACGCCTCCAGACAGAGATAGGAGAGCTCGTGGGTGACGTCGCGCCCCTCAGCGTCGCGACCGCCGACCATCACCGACATCGCGAGGCCGTCGGCGATATACGCATTGATCAGGACGTAGAGATTCTCGATCAAGAGCAGGGCCCGCTCGGGGGTCAGGCGGCCCTGGGCGACGTCTGCGTCATAGAAGGGACGCAGGGTCCGGTCCAGATGTCCCGGCACCACCAACCAGGCCTTCTCAGCGTGCATCACGCCGATCAAGACGAACCAGAGAAGCTGAAGCGCCTCGAAGAAGGAGGAGGGCGGAGCGTGGGCAATGCGCCGGCATGCCAAGGCAAGGTCCTCAAGTTCGGCCTTGCGGCCTCCCTCGGCTTCTGCGGCGGCCTCTTCCACAGCCTCGGCAGCGCCCTCGATCATCCGAGACAGGCCCTGCAGCGCTAGTCGGAAGGCCTGATATGTCTCAGATGCGGCCTTACTTGACGCGCCCTTGTCACCCAAGTCGACGGTCGCACGGCGCCCGTCGACCTCCGCGAGAAGGCCGTCCGCCCCAAGTCGCATCAGCGGGTCGAGGTCGAGCTCGCAATGGCCCGACGTGCCGGGAAGCTCCACCTGAACATCCATAAG
>JBNGDL010000022.1:16388-46086 GCA_049975205.1 Anaerolineae bacterium
GCAGTGATCCGTTCCGCATCTGAAATCCATGCAGTTTCCGTCATTTTTGAAGCTCCACCATCATGCTCAAGGCTGCTACAGTATCGTGCTATCCGTCGACCTAACCGCCCCGCCAGACGTCGGGAAGCGCGCGACGCTCGGCGTTGACCGCGACAAACCACTGCTCTAGCTCCCGCAGCATATCACTCGCCCGCTGAGGATACAGTCTCACCAGGTTCCTGCTCTCCGCCGGATCGTCCTCGATGTCGAACAGCGCCGGCTCCCTGGGCCCAGAGAGACGTCGAACCACAGGAGAGGAGTCGACAGCGGCCTCGAAGTGTGGCGCGTAGAACATCCCGTGGTGCCAGACCTCGTCGATGGGCAGGTTGGACATCGCCTCGGGGATGGGCGGCCAGACGAGCTTCCAGGGGCCGTCGCGCATGGCCGCGTTACAGCTCGCCACCGGCTCGTAAAGATTGTACTGCCAGAAGCGCTTGCTGATCGCGGCTTCAGACTCGCCCCTGAGAACCGGAAGCACATTGACCCCATCCAAGGGAAGCAATGGGCGGTCGGTGATGCCGGCAGCCGCGGTGAGGGTCGGCAGCCAGTCACAGACGTGCACCATGGCGTCGACGGAGGTCGCCTCTGGCAGCATCGCCGGCCAACGCACCAGGGCCGGCACCCGAAGGCCGCCCTCGAGCACGTCCCCTTTCATCCCTCGCAACGGGCCGTTGTAGCGCTGCATATCGAAGATCCGGCCGTCATCCAGACGCTGAGGGCCGAGCCAGGGCCCGTTATCGCTGGTGAAGAGGACGAGCGTGTTCTCCCCCAGGCCTGTGCGATCGAGGGTCTCAAGAACCCGGCCGACACCCAGGTCCATCCGGCGGATCATCGCATAGAGCCGGCAGACGCCCTCGTTGAACCGACCGCTGTCTCGGAACCGCCGTATCTCCAGCTCTGGCGCCTGCAGCGGGCTGTGCGGTGCATTGTAGGCCAAGTAGAGAAAGAAGGGCTCTTGACGGTGCCGCTCGATGAAGTTGACCGCCTCCTCAGAGAAGACGTCGGTGAGATAGCGACCGTCCGAGTGGCGGGGCTGCCCGTTCACATCGAGCACCCAGCTGAAGTAGTCCATCCCACCGTTCAGGAAGCCGACAAACTCCTGGAACCCCCGAGCGTTCGGATGGAAGCGCAGGTCGAAGGCGCCGTTGTGCCATTTCCCCACCATGCCCGTGACGTAGCCTGCAGCCGCAAAAAGCTCGGCCACCGTCGTCTCACGGAGCGAGAAGCGGTCCAAGCCACGGTTTGACGCGTCCCCGAGCGCGCCTGTGCGATGTGGATAACGCCCCGTCAGCAGGCCGGCCCTCGCCGGCCCCGAGGCGGGCGATGCTGTGTAGTGCTGGCTGAGGCTCACCCCCTCCGCCGCCAGTCGGTCTACATGGGGGGTCGGCAAGAAGGGATTGCCCTGGCAACCTAGATCGCCGTAACCCAGGTCATCGGCGACAATCAGAACAACGTTCGTGTAACCCGCAAGTGCCATAGAGCAAACTCCAGATTGTGGTCTCTAGCTCAAGCTTCGCCCGCTCACGTTTTGACGCTCAGCGGATCTCGATCATCTGGTGCCCCACGACCTTGGGCATGGTGAAGGCCACGCGCCCCTCGCGGACCTCGAAGTCGAGAGCGTGGCCCTGCGGCACCATCGTGACCGCCTTTGCCGGGGCGTCGACGCGAATGGAAACTGACACATCAGCAAGCGGCACCACATCCTCGACGATGTCGAAGGCCTCGCCGCGGCGCTCAGGCACGTAATGCAACAGGTGCAGGATCAAGCGGCCCTCGCGTGGCTGCTGGTTGAGCGCCGCGATCGTCGCGGTCGGCGCCTCAACTCGGACCAAGGGGTCGGGCAAGAGCCGCGCCAGCGCGTTCAGGAAGAGCTGGCGGCACCAGCGTGGTGCCTTCGTCTGGTACTGGGTGAAGATCGGGTGCGAGAACGTGATGACCTTCCCCTTCTGAACGACCGCGGGCCGCGTCACCATTCCTGAGGACGGCGCCTGGCGGTGTGAGCAGAAGTGCTTATAGGTCCGATTGAAGGTGGGCGCCGCGACATCTGCCAGGGTCTCAGTCCCCTCGGTGGCCTCCCACACCATCCCGTGCATATACATCACGTGCTCGACCTGTGGAAGCCCCTCTGCCAGCGCCTCCCGCGGCAGGACATACTCCGCGTAGTTGTGCGACGCATACTCCCGCCCGCGAGCTAGGTTGCCGTCAGCATCGCGCGGCCCCTCCCCCACCAATCTGACCCCGAATAGGTCGGAGACAAAGACCGTCTGTTCGGCGTTCATCCCTGATGCAAAGGAGGCGATGAGCGCGCCCCCGGCCTCGACATAGACGCGGAGTTTCTCCGCCAGCACATCATCAACCGGGATCTTGTCGGGCAGAACCAACACCTTGTAGCGCAGAAAGTCGCTCTTCGCGTCGAGGATGTCGAACTGATGCTTGCCTTCCTGGAGCATCCGTGTAGCCCCCATAATGGGCCGGAAGTCGACGTCGGATCGTTGGAGGCCGGGATCAAACTCCTCGGGCGTGAGCACGCCAATCTCCACGACCTGCTCGGCGCCGGCACACCAGGGCTCCTTGGCCTCAACCTGCTCGTAGACGTCGCCGATCAAAGCGTAGGTCGGCGGGTCGAGGACACCGCGAGGATGCAGTTGATCGCCCACGCAGACCTTGGCATTGAGCGCCAGCATGTGGAAGCACTCGAACTCCAACGCGGCGCGATTCTTATAGGAGTGGAAGTCGCCCCACGACGTGTGGAACTTGCCCGTCATCCCCAGGAAATCCAGTCCCAGCCCGCGGGCATAGCGAGCCGTGATCGGGAAGTGAAGATAGCCCCACCCCCCGCTCGGCAACGACTCCAGCTCCAGGTGTGTCAAGGCTCCGACCATCGCCCGATGCCCTGGCCCCACGTGACCGGCGTTGTAGAAGATCAGCGCCTCGGGATTTCGCGCGTGGACGAAATCGGTCATGTCGTGCACGAAACGGTGGAGAACCTGGCGACCGTAGGCCACTCGATCCTCGATCCTGGAGGGGTCCAGCCCCTGCTCGATCATGCCCTGGCGACAGTACCAGCATGAGCAGTCACGCGCATCGACGATGTCAAACCAGAAACCGTCCACCGGCAGCGTCGTCAGCACCTCGTCGACGAAGGCCTTGAGGCGGTCGACGTAGGGCGTGTTGAGGCACAGCAGGTGCCAGAAGCCATCCTCATAGGGGGCAGGGCCATAGAGCTTGCCCTCGGCGGTCATCACACGCCACTCCGGATGCCGCTGGGCCACCATCTCGTTGACCTGGACAGAGACATAGAGCGGCGTCTTGATCCCCCGCGCGTGACAGGCCTCGATCTGTTGGGGCAACAACTCTGTGCTCAGGTGAGGGTGAACCTCCTCAGGAAAGCGCTGAGAATCGAAATAGATCCAGCCGTGATGGCCCAACGCGAAGAGGTTGATGGAGTTGACGTGCGCCGCCTCCAACGTCTCGGCGAAGGCATCGGGGTCGAAGTCCGCGCCAACCCCGTCGATGGCCTCGCTGGTGTGGAAGTCAAGGTGAACCTGGCGAAAACGAAGGTCTGTCACTGACTGGCTCCTCTCGAGTTTGCGTTGCGTAGCAAGCTTACGTCGCAATCGCGCAAAGAGCAAGTTGGGATGTGCGTCTGGGAGGATGGCAAGGACAGAGATGGATCGTCTGGCGTAACAGAGCGCGGAGCCGGGGGAAGTGCCCCCCGGCTCCGGCGAATGCCTAGGATCAGGCTAGTGCCAACCCGGACGGCGTCGACCTACACAAGGATCGTGAAAGCTGACGCCCCGTGGTAAATGATGGTCAGCGCGACGGCAACCGTAGTCCCTGCAGAGAGGTCGGAGTGAAGTTGTTGATCACCAACGGCAAGAAGACGGTACCTCCCGTGATCCGCAGTGGCAGGAAGTACGCCTGTCCACCGTTCTGATTACTCGGATCGCCGTGGTAGTCGACAAGCATGACACCTTCCGGCTCGCTCAGGCGGTAACCGAGAAGGTTCGCAATCCAGACGGCCCCCATCGTGACGGGATCTGCCGGACCGGGGGCAAAGCTGAGACCCCCCCAGTCGAATGGATAGCGCTGGTAATCGAACTCACCACGCGGCGTCATGTTGGTGCCACCTTCGTCGAACCCATAGAGCTGGTAGGCGAAGTCGGAGTCGCTTGGCCCCAGATCCTGGAACACTGCTGGGAAATACCATTCCATGAACGAGGCGTTGTAGTCGGTGTAGATCAGGTAGGGGCTTGCCAAGTAAAGGTTACCGGTCGACAAATCAACCTGGAGGATAACCCAGGTATTGTCGTAGTCACCCCCACTGAACCAGCCGTAGTTGTAGTTGAAGTTGACGTAGTCGTCAGTCCCGTCCTGATCCGCGTCGATGTAAAGATCGAACTCGGCGAAGAACGGCTGCGGCACATGCCAGTAATCCCACGCGTCGATAGCCGCGACGAGAATGTCACCATAGTCATCGCTGAACCAGCCATAGTCCAGGCCGAACATCCGCACGTCGCCGGGTCCAGCCATTGCTGGGTCCGGTGCGTCACTCTTGTACAGTGCGGGATAGAGCCACAGACTAGAGCTGACCGGACCGGTGTGGGTTATCTCCATCGTCAGCATGTCGCTAGCAGGATCGAAGATGGACGCATTAGCATCAACGGTCAACTCAGCGAAAGGGCGAGGATGCAGGTAGAACGGCACCCTCAGAGCATCCTCAGCAGTGCCGCCATCTGGCGTCAACGTGACAAAGCCGTAGTATTCCTCGAGCACGCTGGAGAGGTCCACATCTACAGCGGTAGTGTCCAGTGTCAAGGTCAAGGTGACCATAGCGGTTCCACCAACCGGTACCTCCACCTGAGCCGGGTCGACGGTCAAGCTTGCGCCAGCCGTCAGTGAGCCAGTCTGGAAGTCGGCTGCCACATCGTAGGTTTCGGCGGAGTCTCCGTCATTGTAGAGCGTCACGTGCTTTGTGCCGACCACGAGATCCTCGCCTGTCAGCACCACGCCCCAGTTGAGGCTCACCAGGTCCTCGTCACCGATTGCGACCACGTCGGTGTCCGTGGCGCGGTAGGCATCCACTCGCCCCGCACCACTCCGCGGGATGGGAGTGTCGTCGACCAAGGAGACCGCCGTGTTCATCATTGCAGCCTTGATCTGCTCCGGTGTCCAGTCGGGCTTTGCTTGGGCAAGCAGCGCCGCTACGCCCGCCACGTGCGGAGCAGCCATGGACGTGCCACCCAGAGCTTGTCCGTTGACGCCGGTTCCGGCCGCGGCGGCGAAGATGGCGACCCCAGGGGCCGTCACCTCAGGTTTCAGGAACGAGTCAACGCCCCGTGGTCCTCGCGAACTGAAGGTGGCGATCGTGTCCGCGGGCGTATAGGGATCGACTACGGTCTGAACGTCATCCTCGGCGGTGGCGTGCGCCATTTCGCCATCGGCTGGGATCAGATTCAGCCCATCCTGTTGCTGCAACGAGCCGGCCGGGATGCTGACCGGCGTACCGATCATGCCGATGATGCCCGGCTCATTGTTGTAGATGAACGCGGCGACAGCACCCAGTGACGCTGCGTTGTTTACCTTGTCCGAGAAGGCACAGCCACCTCGCGAGATGAGGGCGATCTCGCCCTCAAGGGCGTCTGGAGCGATTCCGCCCGTTGAGCAGAGCGTGTTGGTCGTGGTCAGATACCCAACATACCCCAAAGGTGCCGTGACAGGTGTCGTGAACTTCCCGCCCGCGTCAAAACCCGAGGGGTTGTAGATGATGTTGGTCTGCGTGGGCACGGTCGAGTCCACGATGCTAACCGTTGGACCGGTCGCGTATCCGGTCGTGCTGCCAGCAACAGAGATGGCCCGATCGGCGCTGCCCGGCGAGCCGGTCACGTAGGATGAGTCGCCGGTGTTCCCTGCCGACGCGACCACGACGATACCGGCCTCAACGGCGTTCTGCGTACCCTGAACGCTGGGATCAGCGGGGTCGCCCGTCCCAAAGGGGGAACCCAGAGACATGTTGATCACCTGCGGTTCGCCCGTGTAGATGTACTGCAGGGTCGCCCACTCAAGGGCATCGAGGGTCAACGCTGTGGTAGCGCCGGTCGCTGCGCCGAAAACCTTGAGAGCGATCAGGTTCGCAGCCGGGGCTACGCCCGTCATCACCTGTCCCGCCCCAATGCCGGCGGCGATGGAGGAGACGTGCGTCCCATGGTAGTGCTCATCCAGCGGGTCAGGGTCGGGACTGGGAACTGGCGAACCCACATTGCCATCCGCATCGTAGTCCGTGCCGGCGAAGTCGTAACCGTCGATCACCTTAGCCGTCGGGAAAGTGCCAGACTCGATAACGTCTGGATTGTTCAGATTGTAAGCCATCTCCGTGCCCGGACCGCCAAAGGCGGCGTGAGTGTAGTCGATGCCTGTGTCAATCACGGCGATCGTCACGCCCTCGCCATCAATGTCCAGATCCTCCCAGACCTCTGATGCGCGGATCAGGGGAACGCTCGCCCCAAGCGCCGGCTCGTGGATGGGGGCTCGATGCACAGCCTTAACGCCCGGCAGTGCGCGTATCTCGTTCAGCTCCGCAAGCGGCACCATAGCCTGGAAGCCATTGTAGGCAACGGTGTACTGAGAGATCACCTTTGCACCCAAGGCCGTCAACTGCGGCTTCAGTCCCTCCTGCATAGACTTGAGGCTCTCATGGATGGTGTCCAACGTGGACGCGGCAACGATGCGGCCCTCAGCCTTGCGCTGGGCGTAGGCAACCGATAGCGGCTCCGCCTCCAGCTCGATGATCATCAAGGCCTCGCCATCGACGATACCCTCCAGGGCACGAGGTACATAGCCCGTCATCTCGACGAACTTCTCAGCCGACATACCGTCGGCAAAGAGCTCCTGAATCTCGTCGGGGACTTCCTGAAGATGTGGTGGCACGTCCCGGCTCGTAGGAGGAACCGGAGCAGTTGGAACTTCTACCTGTGGAAGTGAAACAGCCGTTTCTGCAGCAGCAGCCACGGCTGGCTGTCGCGGAGCCCACGATACCGGTGAGATGGCCACCGCCAGGGCAACAACCAGCAAAATACTAAGGAGTTGCTTGCGCATTTCTACCCTCCGGGGAATTGAGTGTTGAGCTAAGCCTAATCCAACCGTGGTCACAGAGACTCAAGCTATTGTTTCCTGCACCACCTCCTTCCCAGCCTCGCCAATTCACAACGCGCGTGCGATATCATCGCATCTCGACGCGAACATCACAGAGCTTTTTGAAGCGAGTCGATTTCAGCGCCCTGGGACCTGACTATAAACAGATCTCCCTTGACGCCGAAACCGAGGGTGGAATCATTTTTTACTATGATCCTCTCTAATAATATCATATCGAATCGGCGGTGTCAAATAGGGTCGGACGTGGTGGCTCGTTATGCGCCTCCCGAAACGGGCGTGCCACATGGGCAGAGGAGCGCGCCTCAGAGACAAGGAGCGGCACCGTGGAAGCCTCAATTCGGGGTACTAGGACTAAGCCGGTGTTGGCAGGCTTCGGCTACTCGTGAGCCCACAGAACCTCACACGGCGTGTGCGCATGCGCCGAGCCTGCTGACCAACGCGATTAACCTACGTCGCCCACATCCCGGTATCGATGCAGCTTGGAGTCAAACCACTGCCCCTCAAAAGCGCGGACCAGCGTCGTGTAGACTCGCGTTCGAAGCGTATTCTGCCCCTGCCGCAGGTGCGCCGCGGGGACCGTCATCCGACGCGGCTCCCAGAGGATCGCCTGGAAGGGGCTGTCATTGACGGCGACCTCCGTAGCTTCTTGGAAGGGGCGATCGTAGTCGAAGGCTACGATGACCCGCTCCGCCTGGGGCACAGAGGCCAGATCGAAGGTCGTCGTGTACTCGATGGCCCCGGCGTAGGTCGGCAGCAGGTTGCCAATGTAGTCCTCAAAGCGACCACGCGGCGCCGGGGGGACAAGGCTTGGTGGGTCTAGGATCACGCCGAAGTCGCCCGCTAGATAGAGCGGATTGCAGAGTCCCCCGTCGGTGCGATCCGTGGTGACCTCAACGCCGATCGTGTTCTCGCCAGGGCTGAGAATCTCATCGACTGCGACACCCAAACTGCCCCGCACGTGGCTGTCCGTCGGGGCGAAATCCTCAGCCGTCAGAGTCCGACGATCATTGACGACGATCCGCCAGTCGCCGGCAATGGAACCGGGCTCCATCACGAGCTCCACGAGGCCGTCGTACGCGTTCCGGAAGGCGAACGTATAATGCACGGTGAGCTCGGGCAACGACAGCTCCGGCGCAACGCCGAAACGATGCCTGAAGCTGGGCGCCACCGGCAAGCCACTCTCGCTCAGCTGATTGGCCAGAGGGACGGCCTGCACCTCGACCGCTCGACCGTAGCCCCCATCGTCCTGCTTCAGAGCCATCCGCCACGTCGCCAGCCTCAACAGATTGGCGTCCAGAGGCCGGACCTCTGACGGGCCACCAACGGGCACGTGGATCGTGGGCAGCGGCGCCTCGAACGGAGTCGAGAGGTTTTGCTCAGCGACAGCCTCCAGCAGGAAGGCCTCGAAAGGGGCGAGTGTGCGTGTGTACCTGCCATCCACCTCTCGCAGGGCCTGCACACCATGCTCTGAGTCAAGCGGGCGTTCACTCAGGCGGGCACCGGCATCCAGCACCACCGTAAGCGGCTCAGCCCCGATGTTCAGGCCGAACCAGAGCGCGCGCTCCCCGCCTACGCGCTTCACGACCAAGACGTCACCGGCCTCCTCCCCGTCCACGGTGACGGACAGGCTGGGACGGACCGACCTCCCCACCTTGCCCACAGCCTCAGCCGGACCATCGCCAAGCTCACAGTGGACGATCGTGCCGCCCGCAGCCTCGAACCGGGCCAGCCACTCCTGCAAGGGCGGCTCGACCAGGGGCATCGCTGGGACGACAACGACCCGGGCCGTCAGGTCGGACACCCGAACCGCACCCTCGTCGAGCTCACCCTCCTCAAGGATGTTCGTGTCGACGATGTGGAAGTCGAGATGCGCCCGCATCAGCTCCCATAGCAGATCCTCGTAGGCCTGTAGATATGGATCGAGCGACCGATCCTCGTGCAGCGGCAGCGCGCCGCCAGGATCGACGACCAGGATCTCGGCTTCGATGTGTGTGTCCTCAAAGGCGTCCGCGATGCGGTCGACGTAGGCGGAGAGGCGACCAAAGAGGGGCCAGAACGGCATCTGGAAGAAGAACGTGGGAGGCGCATCGTGCTTCCTGAGGCCGTGGGTGCTGTAGAAGAAACCATGCGGCACGAGGTAGCGAATGCCCGCCAGCAACAACCCGTCGGCGATCGTCTTGGCATCCTGTAAGGTCGCACTCCACCCCGTGCTGTGATAGCACTCACACAGGGCACCGAGCTTGTCATAGAAGTAGGCGGCGGATGCGGCGGCCTTAGCGTTGCTGCGCAGGCGCGCCTGGAGCCAGTCCGGTTTCGCGCCGGCCTTCGTGTGCCCCGGCTCGCAGCCGGGAATGTCCATGTAGCGCAGCTGCGCCATCCGGACCGAGGGCTTCTCTCCCGCATAGGCCAGCCCGTGCTCTCGGCACCAGGACGAGATCTGGGCCTCAAAGGTTTGGCAGAACGTGTCGTAGCGGAGACGTCCGAAGTCATAGGAGACGCGAGCGTGATCTGGGTGCGCGGGATCCTGCAGCGCCGGAAGATTCGCGATCAGATCATAGCCAGAGGCCTCCTCAAAGGCGTCGGGAAGCCGATCGGACCAGCCGGGCGCCGTCTCGTCGGCGAAGATCGACACGATAGCGCCGCCGAATTGATCTTCGTAGCGGGTGCGATAGCGCTCGTGGGTCAGCTCGATGAACCGTCGTACGGCCTCAGGATTGAGCACGTCCACGAAGCTGCCCCAGTACTTGTGGTGCGTGACCTCCACCTGGACGGAGACGTAGAGTCGATAGCCTTCGGCTGGGAGGTCGGTCAATGGAGGCAAGGTCGTGACCAAGGTTGGCGCAGGGTCGCTCGCGAAGTACCGTTTTCGGTTGTACTGCGTCAGCCCCATTTCGTTGTACGAGTCCCTGGTCAGCACCATCCCCACGTGGCTGCGGAGGTCCAAGCCGTGCTCCCAGACCGCCTCACCGTCGACCACCGGGTAGGCCATACAAGAGAGCACCTGCCCTCTGGGCAAGGTCAGCCGGACGGAGCCGGCATCCAGCTCGTAGATCCGCTGGACCAGCTGGGTGGCGTGGAACCGCGGGTCGCCGAGAACAACCTCGCCGCCGGCAACACCACTGGGATAAGGATACTCGTCGTAGAGATGGACCGTCAGCCCCGTCTCCTTGGCAACCGCAAGGGCGACGTCGACCATCTGGAAGAAGGACTCAGAGAGATAGGGCTGCCCCAGCCCCTGACGCGGGTGGATGAAAAAGCCGCGGATGCCCTTCTCCGCCATCTCAAGGACCTGCCACCGAACCTCATCGGCAGAAAGCGTATCGTTCCAGAACCAGAAGGGGTAGAACCCCATCGGCATCGATCTCATTGGATCCCCCTAAGGCCGCGCAAGCACAGCGCCTCGCTAGGACATCACCACCAAGCTAGTCTTCGCCCCACCCTCGCCAGTCCATCGCCTCCGAACCATGGGCCCGCAGCTTCTCGTTGATGACGCCGATGTGGTGCTGCGTGTGGCGAAACTGACCGAGACAGCGATCCAGCAGCGTAAACTCCCGACCGCGCATCTCATGGATCGTGAGATACGCCTCGGTCTGGTCCGGCAGCCCGGCGACCTTAGCTTCGATTCGGCCGAGATAGTCGAGCAGAAACCGCCTCGAAATCTTCCCTGACGCAGGGCCTCTGAACTCGGCTGCGTCGTCATCGACGATCTGGTCGAAGGGATAAGCCATCGGGTCGGGCGACAACCAGACATCCATCCCTACGAGAACGTGATAGACGTGTTCACGCACACAGAGCTCGGGCTGGTTGAAGAGCTCATCTGGACAGGTCTCCACGATTTCGCGCAGCATCTGGAGCATAGGGGCAAAATGCCGCTTGACGATCTCAGGAAGTGATCGCTGTTCAACCATGGCAGCTCCTTAGCAGATCTGTGGCTTCGCTGCAGCAAGTATAGGGCGGAGGGCAATTCACGCAACCGGCAGACACGATGCCACGCACGGCAATGGGTGCTGCCTCTTGTGATAGCCTCGCTTCGTGATACCATCAACTGGAAAGGGAGAACTATGGACAGCGAGTTCACGGGTATCGAGAGGCGCCTGGACGAACCCGACACAGGATTAGCGAGATGAGGTGTAAAGGATGACCGAATGCCCAAGCCCCTTTGACCTGACGCTGGACAACTTGGATACAATTCTCTCGGAGCATCTGACCCTCGATGAGGTTGCCCGCGCGAAGACGCTCTTTCTCAAGCGGCTCTCCGAGGTTGCCCACCGGTTCTACCGCGGCAAGCTGCAGACGGTGCCCAAGGCCGGCCTGTACAGCTTCAACTGGTTCAACGTCTGGTACACGCCCGGTGTTTCGGAGGTCTCGACGACGATCCGCGACGACAATGAGGCCTCCTACCAGCTTTCGAACCGGGGCAATCACGTCGCCATAGTCAGTGACTCGACGCGAGTCCTGGGCGATGGCGATGTGACACCGCCGGGCGGCCTCGGTGTGATGGAGGGCAAAGCCTTCCTGATGAAGATTTTGGGCGGGATCGACGCCACCGCACTCTGTATCGACAGCCGGGACAACAATGGGCACCACGACCCTGAGAAGATCATCGACTTCGTCAAGATGCTCCAGCCCAGCTTCGGCGCCGTCAACCTGGAGGATATCTCGCAACCGAACTGCTACAAGGTCCTCGACACGCTGCAGGAGGCCTGCGACATTCCCGTCTGGCACGACGACGCGCAGGGCACGGCGTCCGTCACGCTGGCTGGCCTGATCAATGCGTTGAAGCTGGCGGACAAGGAGATCGGCAACGTGAGAACGGTCTTCCTCGGTGCGGGCGCCGCCAACACGACAGCTGCCCGGATTGTCATTGCTGCGGGTGGCAATCCCGACCGGATGATTATGTTCGACTCCAAAGGCGGCCTTCACAAGGGGCGCGACGACATCCGCGAGGATCTGCGCTTCTACCGCAAATGGGAACTCTGCGAGCAGACCAACCCCCGCCGTGTGGATGATTTCGACGAGGCGATGACCGGCGCCGACGTGCTGATCGCGGCCTCCATTCCCGGTCCAGACGTGGTAAAACCCGCGTCGGTCAGCCGAATGGCGCCTAGGTCCATCGTCTTCGCCTGTGCCAACCCCGTGCCGGAGATCTACCCCCACACAGCAAAAGAGGCCGGAGCCTTCATCGTCGCCACAGGCCGGGGCGACTTCCCCAACCAAGTCAACAACTCGCTCGGTTTTCCCGGCATCCTGAAGGGCGCGCTGCTGGTTCGGGCGCGAGGCATCTCCGACGGCATGGCCATCGCAGCAGCTAAGTCGCTGGCATCCTTCGCCGAGGCGCGCGGCATCGACCCTGATAACATCATTGCACGGATGGACGAGGCCGATGTTTTTCCTCAGGAGGCAGCTGATGTCGCGATGCAGGCAATAGACGAAGGCCTAGCCCGCGTGACGATGTCCCATGAAGAGGCCCACGACCGGGCCGAAGCCGACATTGAGGAGGCGAGAGAGACCCTCGAACTGCTCCAGGCGAAGGAGCTCATCGCCGAGCCGCCGCAGATGATGCTGCAGGAGGCGCTGCTGTGGACTTTGGCACAAGTGGGAGAAGAAGAACACGGATAAGAGAGAGGGATAAGGGGGCCCAACCGTCCTCGGCAGTCCCTCTCTGACAACCGCTATCCCTTAGCCTTTATCACCTATCCCTCCGCCCCCCTGCCCCCTTGCTCCCCGACTCCCTGGTCTCACCCCTCGTTCATGTTATCATCCCCGCCTACGAGGATTTGAGGGGGGCCGGCACACGGTAGACCCATGCCGCCCTTGGAAAGGATGTCGTGTTGAAGAACCTGATACGAAGCCTGGTCATAGTCTTGGTCTGTGCGGGTTGCGTCGGAGGTCCGCTGGTGGTGAAACCCGATGCGACCCCGGCTGGGGGGCCTGTCGTTGGGACGGACCCAGCACCCTCGGCGACCGAGCCGGCGGACCCTGAGAGCTCGGCGACGCCAACGCAGCGACCTGCCACGCTGGCGCCCACATCGACAGTGGACATCGGCACGCCCACCCCTACCCCCAGGCCCACGCCCACCTTGGAGCCCTTGGTTCCTCTGAGCGTCAGCATAGACTATAACAGTGTTCAAGGTCCACTGGATACGTCGAAATTGCTCAACGGCGCGGTCGGGGGCTACGCACCGATGGAGAACTACAACTGGCTGCCCGACGCCTATGACGAGCTCGCCGCGATCGGGATGGAGCTCATCCGGCTGGATCACACCACCGATGATGCCTTCTACGAGGTCGTCTGGCGCTCATCCGACGGCGAACTCCAGTACGATTTCTCGCGCCTGAACCGGGTCGTGATCCCCATTCTGCAGTCGGGGATGGCGCCCCTTCTGTCACTCTGCTACAAACCCGACGCTCTGGCGCCGGAGGGCTCCGAGAAGCAACCACCCGCCGACATGGGCGTCTGGACCGAGGTCGTTACCACCTACGTGGAGCACTTCAAAGCGGCTGGATACACCGGCCTGCATTGGGAGGTGTGGAACGAGCCCGATCTGGCCTTCTTCTTCCAGGCGAGCGCCCAGCAATACGTCGATCTCTACGTGACCACCGCGCAGGCCATCAAGCGGGCCGACCCCACCGCTCGGGTCGGGGGCGCCGCCGATAGCTCGGCGAGCTCCCCTGAGGGTAAGCTGGCACCCCTCCTTGCTTACATCAAGGAGCATCCCGAGGTGCCCCTCGACTTCGTCTCTTACCACGACTACGCCGATCCCGACGGCGATGGGGCCTCGCCGTTCATCCTGAGCTGGCACGTAGAGACCATCGAGGCACTCATGGCCGACGCAAATGTGGCCGATCGCGACATCTACGTGACAGAGTGGAACTTGACACCGCGTATGACGACCGGGCCGGGGGCCGATACCGACACCAATGTCGGCGCAGCTGCGGTCGCAGCTAGGCTCGCCTACGTGCTGGACCACCCGAGCATAAAGCGCGTCTTCTACTTCTCCCCTATCGAAGGTTACGCCCCGGACCGGATCTTCAATGGCGACTTGGGTCTGCTGACGGTGAACTACCACAAGAAGGCGCTCTATTACCTGTTCCAGATGGTGTCCGGTCTGGGCGACACACGGCTTGCGGTCGCCGTCGGCGGTGAGAACACCGAAGGACGGGAGAGTTATGCGCTGGCGACGCGGAAAGGCGACGACCAGGAGACAGCGGTCCTCGTTTGGAACTACTGGGACGTTGCCAGAACCTTGGAGCTATCGCTAGACGGCCTCCCTTACGAGGCCAGCGGCAACAACGTCCTGGTGACGCGCTACCTGATCGACGCGGATCACGCCAATTACTACAAGGACTACAGCGCCGGTCTCCGCGGCTATCGGGTGGGGCCGTCGGAGCTCTTGTTACCCGTCGAGAGCAGCGTGACCACGCCTACGTCGACATTCAGCCGCCGTATCGCCTTGCCTCCCTATAGCGTCGTCCTGGTGACCCTCACGCCGACTGATCACGCGCCGACGCCCGGCCCTGTTGTGACGCCGCCCCCTCCCTTGCCACGGAACTACGCAGCCGATCGTGCCGTCAACGCGGCAACGACGCTGGAGCACGAGGGCTGGCATCCCGGAGCTCTTGTCGACGAGATCACCCACAGCCTGCCCTCTGTCCTAGGCTGGAGCAGCCAGTTGCATGAAAGCCCCGATACGGAGACCTGGGTCACGATTGACCTGGGCGAGCCCGTGCGCGTCGACACCGTCAAGCTCTACCCGCGAGACGATCGCGGCTACGAAGGTGCCGGCTTCCCCGTCGACTTCGCGATCCAAGGGAGCAGCGATGGTGAGGCGTGGGTGGACCTGGTGGTGCAGACAGCCTACGAGCCGCAGGGGCATCCGCGGGACGTCCAGCCCTTCACCTTCCCCGCAGGGCACTACCGCGCGATTCGGCTGATAGCCAGGCGGCTTGGTGCGGTTGAAGGCCAGGGCTACGCGCTCCAGCTAGCCGAGATGGAGGTATTCGGAGAGGCCAATTCAACGGGCCAGAGTCCCTGACCCGCAGGAGCCAGCAGAGAGGCCCGCGCGGTCGATGCTATTGTCAAAGCAGAGGTGGCAGCCGCGAGACCGAGAGCTCCAACCCCGATGCTCAAGACGAACGGGGATCAGACAGCGGGCTGAAGCTCGCCAGTGCCTGACGTGCACGCCTTCACCAGCTTGATCCGCGCGGCGGCGAGCCAGCGGGCCACATCATCCCTGGAGCAGCGGAGCACCTGAGACGCCTCGTCATAGGAGAGGTGAAGGACGTCGACTAACAGGAGCGCCCGGGCCTCATGCTTGGACAGCGTCCCAAACAGGCTACTTGGCCGGCCACGACGCCTCCGACCGCCGTGCCCGCAGCGCTTGAGCACGCGTTGGAGCACGGAGATCCGGATGGACTCGGAGGTGACACTGCGACCCCCGGTACCCAGCTGCCGATAGGTCTGGACCACGGCGTCCCTCACAATTGCATCGGCCCGCTGTTCGTCCCCCAGGAGCTGGACGGCTAACGTGTAGGCTTCGTGCTGGCAAGCCAGCACCTGCTCGTTGAACCGCCTAAGATCGATCTCGCCTGCTTCTATCCGTACCCCGCTCGCGCTCATCCTATCGTTCCTTCTGCTTGCGTGAGCCACATTGGCCCGTTCTCTATGACTATGTCGCAGAGAGACGCGAAGCGTAACAGCCAAATGTCGCGTTTTCATCCTTTCTTCGCCAACACCCGCGCCAGGATGACCTAAGCATATCAGGAAGCCATCGTCAACGTGCGGAAATACCTCTTGACATACCTCGAAATCCTTTGTATACTGTGGCTGGCGATGATACCTAGAAATCCTACATATACTCAGAGAACCTGAGATGAACGTCAAAGGCAGTCTATCGTTGCTCATCCTCGACGCCCTCAGTAAGGGTGCGAGCTACGGGTACCAGATCGCGAAGGAGATCAAGACGAGATCCAGCGATGTGCTCGACTTCCAGGAGGGCACGCTCTATCCCGCGCTGCACAAGCTCGAGAAGGAAGGGCTGGTTGAGGCCAGCCTCGCCACCGTCGAGGGTCGTCAACGGCGTTACTATCGCCTGACCGAAGCAGGGACGCGAGCCCTGGCCAAGGAGCGCCGAGCATGGGCCACCTATGTGCAAGCGGTCAACGCCGTCTTGGGAGGGATGCAATGACACCAACGGAAAGCCCCGGCTTCGAGCGCTGGATTGCCACCGTCACTGAGGGTCTGCCAGAGAAAGTCGCTGCGGAGGTCCGAATGGAGTTGCAGGCCCACTTTGAGGACGCGGTCGACGACTACTGCGCGCGTGGCGACACACGCCACGCGGCCCGCGCCGCAGCGCTCGCCGAACTTGGTGACGCGCGCACCGTGCGACACATGCTCCGACGCGTCCACCTGCCCCTTGGAGCGCGGCTCGCAGCTTGGCTCCGGTGGCTAGCCCCTCAGCTTTGGGCCTACCGCGCAACGATCGCCACAGCCCTATTCGGCCTCCTAGCGCTGAGCTTCGTTGTGGCCGACCACCGGCACTGGATCAGCTACCGGGGCCATCTGGATCCGCTGACCCCACTCGCCCTTGCTTTTGTCGTGGCCAGCCTCGTGGTCAATCGCAGGCTCGCGATATGGAGCTATCCCGCCGTAGGTTACCTGCTGGCGGGGATCTGGCCATGGCTCTTCCTTGAGCTTCTTGACGGCCTGGAGGGGGCGTTCTGGGGGCTCATCGCTCCCATGCTGCTCCCTGTCGGCACCCTCCTAACACTGGGGGTCCTCGGTCTGCGTCAGTTGGCCCGTCGCGGCGGGCGCCGCCCGGGGTCGAGGACCTGTCCGGGGATCTGGTCAGGAGTCTGGGTGCTGATGGCTCTGACACTCGCGACGCCGATCGCGATGACGGGGGTTCAGTTGGTCGATGGCGGCGTGGCCTTCCGACCTTCAGCCTTGTCGGCCGACGAGCTCGCAGCCAATGCGCCCTGGGCGCTGTTCAGGGCGGCCATGCTGCTCGGACCGGTGGCTGTCGGCCTGTTGGGTGCCAGACGAGACGGTCTTGCTGCGGTACTCATCCCGTTGGCCTGCCACTACTCGGTATTCATCGGCATTGCCGATCCCACCTACCACCTTACCTTCTATGAGTACTGGCAGCCGACGCGCGCCCTGCACACCGTGGAGGCCCTGGTGACCTACCTCCCGGCGCTCGTGACGTTCCTGATCATCCCGTTTTGGATGCAGAAAGCACGGTCCGCGTCCGGTCGAATCGCCGCGACAGTCGTTCCCACACTCGGCGTCCTGAGCCTCACGCACATCCTGAGCGCCCTCGGCCTGCAACATGCGCCGGACGCCCGCAACGCCGCCACATGGGTCAGTGCCGCCCTGGAGACCCTGATGTTCGTGTTGCCAACGCTGTTGGCCCTCGTGCTCTACAGACCTTTTGATGGAGACGAAACGACATCCGACGCACGGCACAGCGCTCCCAGTCCTGCTGCAGACCCGGCCTCTGCTGTTCTTCGTGAGCATCCCGACGAAGAGTTCGGGGGCGCCGCGTCGAAAACACTCCGCGCAGCGTGAGTGCGCCCTCATAGAGCGGGAAGACCACGGGGGCTCCCCGAAGGTCAGAACCGGACAGCCCTTCCCAGCGCCGCTGCCAGTGCCGGCGCGTTGTTTGTAGTGATCCGATCGACGCCCGCCTCGATCACACGGCGGGCCAACGCGAGGTGGCGTGGCTTTTCGATGTCCAGCGTCCACGCGTCGACCTCCGTGGAACGGTCGTGCAGAAACGCGATCCAGTCGAAGCCGTCGTCGAAGGACCGGTTGAAAAGCCACGCGTCAACATACCAGACGACGCCCTCGGGAGCCTGTGCCCACAGCGCTTCCGCACGCGCCGCCAGGTAGTCCGCCGCCGGACCCCAGCGCATCGCGGCCAAAGGATGATCGTCCCAATAGCCGTACGCGCCCAGGCGAAAGGGCGGAATCCCATCGCCGGTGTCGGCGACCTCGATGTAGAGCAAGGGATCGAAGCCCAATGGGAGGTCGGGGTCCAGCTCGCGGAGGCGCCGCACCGCCCAGTCGGCTCCGCTGGTGACCCGCACGAGCTCCTTCACCGGCTCCACCATCTCGATCAGATGCTGCAAGACCTCCGTCGTCAACGTCGGGCCGATCTTCAGGTCCAGCTGTAACTCCTGGAAGGGGCCCCCGGCATAGTCCTGGATGAGGCTGACGGCCTCACTCAACGTCCCCACGGGCTCCTCGGTGACAACCTTGCTCACCTTGCGAGTGAGCGCGCGTATCTGCTCGGCTGTGGTATTCCCAACGATGCCCTGGCCACTGGTCTCGTGCGCCAAGGCGTCATCGTGCAACAGCGCAAAATCCCCACCCTGCAGCGGGTTGATATCGACCTCCACGACCCGAGCACCTGCCTCAAGACAATACCGCAGCGCCGATAGGGAGTTGGGGGGATAATCGTGATCTCGGTTCGCCATATGGTGAATCAACAGGGGAGAATCTGTGTCCACGCGTGAATGTGCGTTCATCTTTTCTACAAGCATCCTTTCAGGGTTCGTTGTCTACATGGGGTGCCCCGACCCGGCCAGTGCTCCGTCACGGGTCTCCGAGCGCAGGCAGGCTGTACCCCACACCTGCACATCATCTGCTTCGCGCCAGCGCCGCCTGCACATCGTCCGACGAGCCACGCCAGGGGCCCGGCTTCTCCTGTTTAAGCGAGGTGACAGCTGCGGCGTGCCGCGTCGCCTCCTCAGGCGAGATCTCCAGCCGCTTGCCCACGTAGGTACTAAACGCTGTGTCTCCGCGCCCGGTTCGGCCAACGAGAGACCGCGACGTGAAGGGGGCCTGATAGAGCTGGCCATCGGCATAGACAATAAGGCCTGATGATTGTGTGACGACGACCTCACGAGGGCCGTACGAAGCCAGCTCTTCCGCCGCCTGCTTCAGGGTCGTCTTGCCGGTCAGGAGCTCCGCCTCGGCACGATCCACCTTTAGGTAGGTCACATGTGAGAGGCCCTCGACCATGTCGGGCCACTGCCGGAAGACCAACTCGCGCTCCTCTCCCTCCTCATCCTCAGGGACGCGCACGAACCCCTGCACATCGAGCCCCACCGGGCCTCGCGCAGCCATGCTCTTGAGCAGGGCTAGGTCCACCTCACCGGCGATGATCGGCGTGATCAGATAGACCTGCGCGGAGATATCGGGAAGATCTTCCTCTCGAAAGGCGCCGGCGAACGACAGCAACCGACAGATTCGACGCTCCATGTCGGAGGAATCGTAGATGTTCCTGATTCCTGAGGTCGCGCTGGCCGGCACTGCGTACACCTTCACACCCTCCTGCTCCATATCCTCCAGCAGGGAGAAATCATCGGGGTGAGCACGTGTGACCACGGCCACGCTGATGCCCAGGTGACGCAGTGCAATACTGCCATAATAGACGGCCCCGCCGGACGCGGTCTCTTCCACGCCGTCCACCACCAACCGGTCTTTCGCGAAATGACCCAGCATCAGAACGTCTACGTCGTGGGCGTGCTCCATCTTTGCAGGGGACATTAATCATCTCCTTTCGGCTCTTGAAGGATCTCAGCCAGCACATCCGGCATGTTCGTGCAGATTCCGTCCACATCCAGTTGAACCAGCTCACGCAATTCCTTCGGTCGCTCCTCGTGCCATAGAATGATCCCGAGCCCCGCGTCGCGGATGGTGTCCAACAACGAGGGCGTGAGCAGGACGTGTGGCCTCGGCAAGACTTTCTCCCAACAAAGGTGTACGTAATCCGCATCGACTGCCAACGCGTACTCCACGTATTCAGGGCGGCCCTCTTCGTCTGAGCTATAGTGCTCTTTCCCCACCAACACCGACGTGCGCACAGCGGGATCCAGAAACTTCACCTTCTGCGGCAGCCAAGGATCGAAGGATCCAACGATAACTTGGTCGGCGAAATCCATCCGATGCAGTATCTCCACGACCGGCTCGGGCGTGTGCTGCCCCTTCAGCTCGATGTAGAGCTGCGCGCGCCCTCGCACCAGGTCGATCACCTCTTCAAGGGTCGGGATGCGCTCACCCTGGCCTGCGTCGAACTGCTTGACCTCCTCCAGCGTCAGATCGCTGATGCGGTCGGGAACACCGGCGATTCGAGAGAGATCGCTGTCGTGGATGACCACGACGTGACCGTCGCGTGTGAGGTGCACGTCAAGCTCCAGCATCGTCGCGCCCATCTCGATCGCGCGCTCAAAGGCGCGCAGGGTGTTCTCCGGCTCATACGCAGAAGCCCCACGATGCGCGATGTTATGGATTGTGGGATCGACCTCCTGAGGCGCGGTGTTATGGATCACCGGGTTGGCCTCCTGATCGGACGGGGCGCGCGAGGAGCAGGCGTTCAGTGATAAACTAGCCACAACCAGGCAGACCCAGAGAGTCATCCAGCATGCGACAAGAAGTGCATCCTTGCGTAGCTTACGAGACCGAAGACTGCCTTGTCGCGGCCGATGACCCAGTCTCACAGCGTTGACGGCGGAGTCGCGCTCCATCTTTTCCGGGGGCATCAACCATTTCCTCTCTGTTGTCTAAGAATCTCAGCCAGCACATCCGGCGTGTTGGTGCAGATTCCGTCCACATCCAGTTGAACCAGCTCACGCAACTCCTCCGGTCGCTCCTCGTGCCACAGCACGATCCCGAGCCCCGCGTCGCGGATGGTGTCCAACAACGAAGGCGTGAGCAACACATGTGGCGTGGCAGAGGCTCGCTCCCAGCAGGGGTGCACGTAATCCGCATCGACCGCCAACGCGTACTCCACGTATGCAGGGCGGCCCTCTTCGTCTGGGCTATGGTGCTCTCTCCCCACCAACACCGACGTGCGCACAGCGGGATCCAGAAACTTCACCTTCTGCGGCAGCCAAGGATCGAAGGATCCAACGATAACTTGGTCGGCGAAATCCATCCGATGCAGTATCTCCACGACCGGCTCGGGCGTGTGCTGCCCCTTCAGCTCGATGTAGAGCTGCGCGCGCCCTCGCACCAGGTCGATCACCTCTTCGAGGGTCGGGATGCGCTCGCCCTGGCCTGCGTCAAACTGCTTGACCTCCTCCAGCGTCAGATCGCTGATGCGGTCGGGAACACCTGCGATTCGAGAGAGATCGCTGTCGTGGATGACCACGACGCGACCGTCGCGCGTGAGGTGCGCGTCGAGCTCCAGCATCGTCGCGCCCATCTCAACGGCTCGCTCAAAGGCGCGCAGGGTGTTCTCCGGCTCATACGCAGAAGCCCCGCGATGTGCGATATTATGGATCATCAGATTGACCTCCTGAGGCAACTTTGGGTTCATACGCGGTGGGCCATGAGGTCCACCAACAGGTCGTCTAAGTCGGCTGTGGCAAGGCAACAGCAGTGATCGGCCCCACCGTAGTAGACATAGAGCCTACCCTCTCGGACCACAGCCCCTACCGGAAAGACCACATTCGGCACGTCGCCGACGCGCTCATACGGCTCGCTTGGCTCCAGAATAGGATACGGCAGGCGCGCGATGACACGAGAGGGGTTCTCCAGGTCCAGCAATGCCGCGCCCGCTCGATAGACGTCGTCGGCATCCACCCCGTGGGTAATCAGGAGCCAACCGGCCTCGGTCTTGATCGGTGGTGGGCCCGCCCCGATCTTGTGTGCCTCCCATTCATAGACGGGCCGCATCACCGTATGAGCCTCCAGCGAGGCCTGGTAGGCTTGCCAGAAGTCGCTGTTCTCCGGCTCGGCGCCCACCGCCAGCATCTGCTCCAGGTCATCCCAATAGAGGATCTGGATGTTCGGCAGCACGCGATGAAGTATGGCGATGCGACCACCGATGGGCTCCGGAAAGATCACGGCGTCCTTATCCTCCAGGTGCGGAATGATGACCCCGCGCTTGTGGAACGCTTGCAGATCCTCCGAGATCGCCAGGGCGACGCGATTGCCGTACTTGGAGAAGGCGGGGGCCGACAACGCCGTGTAGGTGATCAGATACCGCGTCCGCCCACCGATCTCCATTCGGGTTACGCGGGCGTCCTCGCAGCCCCAGCGCTCGTAAGCCTCAGTCGGCGCGAGCACCGGGTTGGGGTACCGCTCGAAGTGCTCACCATCCTCGCTGAAGGCACAGCCGATGGCGGAGATGTAGTTGTCGTACCCCGACCTGCCGACACTCTTGGTATAGCCTTGCGGCACCGCACGGTATAGCAGGTAGATAGCAGAGGTCGGCCCCGCCTCACCGGGGCCGAGCGTGGCGCCGCAGTTGAAGACGGCGCCGCTCTCCCAATAACGATTGGGGTTCGCCTCCAGGATGGGATTTCTTGGGCTGCGCTCAAGTCTCATCATTCGCCTCGTGGGTTGTCAGGTGAATCTGGTCATGGGAAGAGCCGAAAGCCCCGTTTGAGGTCGGGGTCGTGTTCCAGCAGAAACGCCTGGAGTGCGTCCAGCTGATCGGTGTTGATCAGATCGACGTCGGCGTCAACCAGCATCTGCCAGACCGCCTCACGTTGCGGCCCCTCGAAATCGGGGGTGGCGTAGAATCGGACGCGGCGACCCTGCTCGTGAGCCTGCTCCACAATGCTGAAGAGCTGCTCCTGCTGGCTCTCTGGCATCGCCACGTCGCCCCGCCAACGGAAGACATCTGCCCACCGGGCTCCGACGAGGAGTGTAAGCGTAGCCGGATCGTCTGAATCCAGGACCCCTAGCCCGCCATTCCGAGCAGCATACCGCACCTCTTCCAAGGCCATCGTGTCTCGCGGGCCGCCGGTGATCACGAGCACCGGACCATCCCGCCGCCAGTCTGGCCCGAAGGTGGTCAAGATGTCCTCGTAATCCCGGAGGACGTCGCGAAGCACCTCGTAGGTGGGGGCTGACGGCGTCTTCATGTCGATCAGGAGGGTCAACTGGGTCCCGTCCGGATAGACGCTACCGCCATTCTCCCGAACACGCTCACGCAAGGGGTCGAGGTAGAGCGCTCTCAACGTCTTTTCGGGGTCTTCTGTCACGAAATCGTGACCGATGTAGAGCTCACCCTCCACCAAATGTATGTCGGCCTCCACACTCGTAAAGCCGCGGTCCAGCGCATCATAGAGAGGCCGCTCGTGGAGATAGTCGTTATGGGCGTGCGCCCGCAACAGAGGCACCGGGCCCTCAACCGGGGCGCGCGAGGAGCAGACGCTCAGGAGCAGACCGGCTAGAACTAGGCCGGCTAGCAGAGCCACCCGCCGCATCGCCGGTCGGGCGCCTCTCACTGGCAGATCAACATGCTTGATTGTGCTTCGTCGAAATCGATGAACAGGTCTCAACGCCTCTCTCTCATCTTCCGACAAGCACTGCGTCTGGGACCCGCCGACGGTCACGAGTCGTGTTCCAACAGGAACTGTTGGAGCGCCTCGAGGTCGTCTGTGTTGATCAGATCGACGTCGGCCTCCACCAGCGTCTGCCATACCTTCTCTCGTTGGGGGCCTCGAGCATCGGGTGTCGCCCAGAAGCGCACGCGACGTCCATCAGCGTGCGCCTGGTCCACGATATTGGTCAGCTTCTCCCACTCGCCCTCTGAGATGTCGCCATCCCCGCGCCAGAAGAAGTGATCGGTCCACTTGTCGCTGATCAGGGGAATGAGGGTTGACGGCGCTCCCGATGTCAGATCTTCCATCCGCCCATCGTAGGCTGTGTAGCGCACCTCGTCCTGCGCCATTGTCTCTCGGGCGCGGTTCCCTGAGAGGACGACCACAACCGCCCCATCCTGTCGCTTCCCGTCCTCGAAGACGGTCAGGATGTCGGCATACCCTTCGAGCGCCTGCTCAAGCGCTTGATATGTGGATTCCGCCTCGGTCTTCACGTCAATCAACAGCGTCAGCTGAGATCTGTCGGGAAAGACCCACCCATCATGCGCCTGGGTGCGTTCGCGCAAGGGATCCAGATAGAGCGCCTGGAGTGTCTTGTCCTCCTCCACGTCCTCCGGATCGTGGGCGACGAGAAGCTGGCCGCCCACCAGATGCACATCGGCCTCCACACTGGTGAAGCCGTGATCAAGCGCGTCGTAGAGGGGACGTGTATGCTCGTAATCGTTGTGCGCATGGGCGCGACGCAGAGCCCCGGTTCCCTCGGGCGGAGCGGAAGCACGACAGGCGCCCAGAAGCACTGAGAGGCCTAACAACAACGCAAGGCTCAGAAGGAGCGCACGGTGGCGCATACCGTGCCGCGGCCTGAAGATTGGGTTTGGATGTTTTAGGTGATGTCCCGGTTTCACGATGCGATCTTCTCCCTTGAGGTTGACGAAGGTGTTGTGGCCACTTCGGACCCAGCGGCGGGGCCGCCAGGGACAGCCGGAGAGGCTCCTGAGCCATCAGGGGCGTATCCGACGACGGAGAGATCGGGGGCTCGGAGACAGCCTCCAGCCCCCCTCTGCAGCCCGAGCTGCCTATGACCAAAGCAGCGATCTCTCGGTTTCAGGATCAAAGAATTGTACTTTGTGGGTGTTGAAGCTGAGCGGGATCGTGTCACCAGTCTTGTATCCCTTGCTCGGCTCGGCAAAGAGATTGATGTCGACGCCACCAACCGGGACGGTCAGCAGATCATCCCGTCCCAAGGGGGCAACGATGCGCACCTTGCCAACGGCATCCGCCGAACGTTCATCGACGATCTCGATATCCTCAGCCCGGATACCTAAGAGGACGTCGCCCTTGCCCGCCGACTTCTCGCCATACTCGGGAGGAACGACGAGATCCAGATCCTCACTCCTGGCGTGATAGGCGCCATTCTCCTTAACGACGGAGGTTGTCCACATGTTCATCGGGGGGTTGCCCACAAAGCGGGCAATGAACAACGTGCGCGGCTGATCGTAGAGCTCATCAGGAGTGCAGTAAGCCTGCAACTGACCGTGGTCGATCACGGCAATGCGATCGGCCATGGTCATCGCTTCCACCTGATCGTGGGTCACGTAGATGGCCGTGATCCCCAGGTCCACCTGCAGCTGCCGTATCTCCGCCCGCATCGAGAGGCGCAGACGGGCGTCCAAGTTGGACAGTGGCTCATCAAAGAGCAGGATATCGGGCTCTTTTGCGAGCGCCCGGCCCAACGCCACGCGCTGCTGCTGACCGCCGGAGAGCTGTCCAGGCTTGCGGTTCAGCAGTTCAGGTATCCCGAGCATTTCGGAGACATCCTCAGCCCGCTTGCGCATCGCCTCCTTGGGCGTGCCCTTGAGCCGCATGGGGAACGTCAGGTTCTCATAGACGCTCATATGGGGATAGAGAGCGTAGCTCTGAAAGACCATGCCCACGTTGCGGTCCCTGGGCTCCAGGCGGTTCACCACCTTCTCATCGAAGCGGATCACGCCGTGAGTGGGTTTGTAGATGCCGGCGATCATCAGCAGGGTCGTCGTCTTGCCACAACCCGAGGGACCCAGCAAGGCGATAAACTCCCCGTCATTGACCTCCAGACTCACATTGTCTACCGCCACGACGCGGCCGAAATGCTTGGTCAAGTTGTCCAATGTGACTCTCATCTGTCTTTCTCCTGTCTTCTGTTGCAGTTACCTGTCTCTTCCTCCACCTCGGCGTCCTCGAAGGCAAGGAGCCAACTCGCAGACAAACACTCTCCAGGCGTGAGCATGATCACACGCCTCCTTTGGAGCCGCCCCCGAAGATATTCAGCAGATACTCCTGGGTGAAGACGAAGAAGATCACCACAGGGATCAGCTGAAAGAGACCAACAGCGGCAATGCGGCTGTAGTTCATCGGAGAGGTCGAACCTTGAAGAGACGAGATATAGGTCGCGATCGTGGCCGTCCGTTCATCCGTAAGGAAGGTGTAGGGAATGAGATAGGCCCCCCAGCCACTGATAAAGGTGAAAATTGAGAGCGCGGCGATGCCCGGCTTTATGGACGGGAGCATGATCTCCCGCCACACCCGGAATCGCGTGCAGCCGTCGATGAGGGCAGCGCGTTCCATATCCCAGGAGACGCCATCGAAGAAGCCCTTCATCAGCCAAACACCTAAGGGCAACTGCAGCGATACCATCACCAGTGCCACGCCTCCCACGGTGTCATACCCAAATCCCCCAATGATCGGTATCCCATCCCCGATGATGGGAATCTCCCGAATCGCCCGCAGAACGAAGTAAATGGCGATCAGCAGCGTGACGCTCGGAAAAGCGTGCAAGATCAGCGTGCCGCCGAGGAATATCTTCCGTCCGGGGAAGCTGACGCGTGAGAGGGCGTAGCCTGCCATAGCGGATATCGTCACCACCCCGACCGTGAGCAGCACGGCGAGGAGTAGGGTATTGCGCGTGACATTCCAGATGTCCGGATCTTCCCAGAGGAAAGACCAGTTGGCCAGCGTCAGACCTCCGAAGTTACCGTCCCTATCCACGGGGATGAGGCCATACGTGCGCTGTGAGAAAGTTGAGATGACGATCCAGATGTACCCAACCACAACCGGGACCGTCAAGAGGGTCAAGAGGAGCAAAGGAACTGCTTTCCTCAAACGTTGTTTCCAAGTCATAGAGACCTCCCTAGATGCTTGCTTGGCGCGCTTTGGCTTGGTCTTTGTTCACAGTACTTCGATGCGCGGCTCTTGGATCAGTTCGTCGAAGCGGAAGAACCGCATATAGATGACGGACATCACAATGCCGACCGCGACCAAGACCATCGCTAACGCAGCCCCAAAACCCCATTGGAAATTGCCCCAGTAGTTGTCCAACGCCCTATGGAAAGCCCAGAGGGCCCAGACCTCCGTGCCGCCTGCGCCATCGGTCAGCAGGAAGATCTGCTCAAAGGAGGTCAGCAACGAGAGGGTCTGATACGACACAACGAACAACAGAGGCCAACGGATCATCGGCAGGATGATGTAACGGATGCGCTGCCAGATCGTACACCCGTCTACCAGAGCTGCGTTCATATAGTCCTTAGGGATGGACTCGATGGCCGACGTGAAAAGGATCATCCCAAAGGAGGCCCCGATGAACCCGTTCGTCAGGACAACGAAAAGGAAAGGTTTCGTCGTGATCAGATTTGAGGGTTCGATGCCGAGCGGGACCAGAATATGCTGATTTAGGATACCGTACGGTGCATCCGCACCGATGTACTTCCACATCATGATGTAGATCACAGAAGGAGTCAGCCTCGGCAGAAGCCAAAGCGAGCGATAGATGAAGCCCGCTCGGCGGGGCACGTGCGTAGAGAGCAGCGCGAGCACGAGTGCCAGTCCAAGGTTGAAGAAGGACAGCGTGACCGCCACATACCGCACCGTCGCCTTCAGGTTGATCGCCGTGTTGGGGTGCTCCAAAATGGTGCGGTAGTTCTCAAGCCCAATGAACTCGTAATTTCTCAGCCCGGTGGCCGAACTCATGTCAGTCAGCGAGTGCCGGAATAGGATCACAACCGGGACAAAGAAGAAGAGCACCGTGAGGATCACCGCCGGTCCAACAAACAACAGAGGCGTAGACATCCGACGCAGGACATCGCGAAGCGTCGTCTTGGGCTCTACGCCTGCAGCGGACTCCACCTGGCTAAGCGCCACCGTTTCGTCTCGAGCCATTCTTTCCTCCTAACTCATCGCGTTCACCGCTGGATGCAGCACACGTGCCTCCAACGGAGCCGCAGGCTACAGATGAGGGCGCGGGAGCTCGTTCCCGCGCCCTCATAGACTATGCTACTCAACGACGACGTAATCCCCCAGCTCAACCTCGAGCAAAGAGATCGCAGCATCTGCCGCCTCCTCAGGCGTCATCTCTCCGCTCTCGGCGAGCACCAGATTGTCCCACAGGATGTCGAAGTAAGGACCGTACATCACGTGGTTGGGCTGGTAGTAGTTGTGGTCCAGCATGTAGAGGGTCTCGGATAGGAAGCGATCCTCCGCATAGGGCTCGTAGTCCGCCTGCTCCACGTTGATGCCCAGGTGGCTGCTACCGACGGCGTGCTTGGTGTTTAGTTCCGCCGTAGAGGTTTCCGCAAGCAGAGCGCAGGCCACGTCGTAGTACCCCTCATCCCCCGTAGCATCCTCGGAGGAGATAAAGTAGATCAACGGGTGCGACAGCGTGCCGGCCTCCAGCCCTGGTTCACCTGCAGGCTGGAGCGCGTAGCCGATGTTCTCGAACAACCAGTCTTGGCCACCTAGGTCGCCGATGTAGTTCTGCGCCCAGTCAGCCCAGTGCCATACACCGCCGTTGAAAAACAACACATTACCACGGGCCACCGTGTCATGCCAGATGGACCAATCGGTACCGATGAAGCCCTCTGGGGTGATGCCCTCCTCCACCACGCGGCGCTGGAAAGCGTACCACTTGACGAGCGCATCCTTAACGACGACCAGTTTATCCGCATCGGGATCGTACATGCGGCCACCATAGGAGAAGTAGTACTGGACGAAGTCGCCGCCCTTGGACGGACGATGCCAGTACCCATACCCATCTTCTACAACGCCCGCATCGATAGCCTCTTTCGCCGTGGCGATCATGTCCTCAAGGGTGAACTCGCCGTTCATGATCTTGTCGGGCAGTGCCTCGATCTCGTCTTCGGACCAACCCAACTCCCTTAGCTTCATCTTGCTGAAGAACATCGGGCGGGCCTCTGTATCCTGCGGAACGCCCCACAGCTTGCCGTTCCACATAGCGGAATCCCACAGGCTGGGGATGATATTGTCGTACTCAGGATACATGGCGCGGCATTCATCGAAGGGGACAATGTAGCCGGTGTTGCCCCAGACGGGCGCATCCTCGTGACCGGAGCACGCGATATGGGGAGCCTCTCCGGCGTCGGCAGCCAAGGCGTACTTCTTCTTGTAGTCGCCCCAGCCGGTGTCATTTCGGAAGCCCTCGACCGTCACACGCGCGGGCTCCCCGGCCTCTTTCATCTTGTCGTTGACAAAAGCGGCTGCTTCCATCGGGAGGGTGACACGCCAGTGCTCATACTCGCCTGCCTGCGCCCAGACCTCCAACTCGTACAACTCAACACCAGCGGGGACCGCCGTAGCCTCAGGAGCGGTCTCTTCCTCCGTCGTCTCCGGTTCCTCAGCTGGCTGCTGTGTCCCACATGCGCTCATCACGAGAGTAAGCAGAAGTACTATCGCAAGAGCGGACCACCAACGCTTCTTCATCGCATTCGCCTCCTAAAAAGTTAACGTGGACGATAGCCCCAACAACAAAGCACTTGGAAATCCTATTCTCTCTTCCTTTCGCTGGGTAAGTCCTCCTTTCCGAGCTGTGGCTCACAAACAGGGTACCATCGCGCCTACCCATGACCTGCCGCCGCCCTATGCGCTATCAGAACGAGGCGGCCCGGTCGTCTCCCGGATCACTAGATCGGCCGAGAGAACCTTGGGGCCTACGTCGTCGCGGCCTTCGATCAGGGCTTGAAGCAACTCCACCAGACACCGGCCCATCTCATCCGTAGGCTGTCGGACGGTAGTAAGTGGGGGAAAACAATGAGCAGCGAACTCAACATCATCAAACCCGATGACGGACATCTGCTGCGGCACACAGACACCTTGCTGCTGCAAGGCGTTCAGCAGG
>JBNGDL010000023.1:0-31962 GCA_049975205.1 Anaerolineae bacterium
ACTAACATGCAAAGGCGGGTTTGTCAAGGTGTTTGGTAGCCAGTTTGTACGATTGACATCTCAGGGGATTGGGCTATGTATGGTCTCGGATGGTCGCAGCACCGTGATTCGAGATCTGCGTAACGTAGAAGTCGACCGGGCCGAGAGATATGCTACATCCTCACGTATCCTGCAACCTGGTCCTGACGGCACGGGCCGCGCGATTCTAGATGCAGCAGGATCATTAAGTTCAAACAGCCAGGATTCACAGGAGGGGGTATGAGGGCACTAGTGGTCTACGATTCGGTTTATGGCAACACGCAGCAGGTCGCCGAGAAGATGGGTCAGGCACTGAGCACCTACGGCGAGGTTGAGACGCGCTCTGCCGCGGATACGGAGCCGGGTCAGCTCGCAGACCTCGATCTGCTCATCGTTGGCTCTGCGACTCAGAGATTCAGCCCGCTTCCTGCAGCTAAGAAGCTGCTCAGGGAGATACCGGATAATGGGCTCGACGGCGTCAAGGTTGCTGCCTTTGATACCCGAATCTCAGTGGAAAACACGAACTCCGCAATCCTCAAGTTCTTTGTCAGCCTCTTCGGGTATGCCGCCAAGCCCATCGCGGACCGGCTTCAGAAGAAGGGTGGGAAGCTGGTCGTGCCGCCGGAGGGATTCATCGTGGAGGGCACGGAGGGTCCCATGAGGGAGGGTGAGCTCGAACGCGCCGCCGCGTGGGCGGAGCGGATCGCGACCACGTTGTAGTCCGCCGGGTCCTGCCACGAGGGATCCGTCACGGATTACGCCTTCAGCTCCAGCTCGATCACGGGCACGACGACGTCGGGCGCCAGCACCGGCAGCTCCAGCAGGAGCGTGTACTCCTCCAGCTCCAGGCGGCGGGATGTCCGCTCACTCAGCTTCAGCGGGATCTCGCTGCCGTCATGGAGGAAGCGGGCGAAGGTGACCCTGTCTCCCATTCCGTCGAGATAGAGGTACTTGAAGGGCCAGGCGAAGATGTGGACGTAGACCTTGTTGCCCTTCTGAGTCAAGCGGCAATCCTGGGGCTCCTTGAACTCGCTCTGGGTGCAGCCGTAGATTGCGTCGGCGTGCAGGGACATCCAATCCTCGTAGACCGCGAGGGCGTCAAGGGCGCGCTCGTCGAAGGTGCCGCGGGCCGTTGGGCCAACGTTCATCAGTAGGTTGCCGCCGCGGGCTACGGTGTTGACCAGCATCCGGATGAGCTGGCCCGGCGACTTCCACGTCTGTTCATCTCGGTGGTAGCCCCACGAACCGCTGAAGGTGTGGCATGCCTCCCAGACGACGGGCTCGTCGTCGACTCTCACCCACTCTCGGGGCTCATATTGTTCAGGTGTGTGGACGTCTGCCTTCTCCGCCGGGAGGTCGAGCCGGTTGTTCAGGATGATGTCAGGCTTGAGCTCGCGGATCATCTGGTAAAGCTTCTCGCTCTCCCAGTCGTTTCGGGCCTTGCCGGGTAGACCCTTGTAGTGGCGATCGGGATAGGAGAAGTCGCACCAGAGGATCTCGGGATCGAAGCGGGTGAGCAGCTCTCGCACCTGGTCGCGGACGTAGGCCGCGTACTTCGTGATATCTCGACCCTCGTTCAGCTCCGCAACGTTTTCTGCGTTGCGCAGCGGGTGGTAGATATCGATGGGAAAGTCAGGATGGTGCCAGTCTAGGAGTGAGTAGTAGAAGCCGACGCGCAGCCCCTCGCTGCGAAAGGCCTCGACGAAGGGTTCCAGCAGATCCTTGCCATAGGGGGTGTTGGTTACTTTGTAATCGGTGTACGCGCTGTCCCAGAGGCAAAAGCCCTCGTGATGCTTGGATGTGAGGACGACGTACTTCATCCCAGCGTCGGCGGCGACGGCGGCCCACTCGGCAGGGTCGTAGTCGTGCGGATTGAAGCGCTCGAAGTACTTGTGATATTCCTCAGACGGTATCTCCTCGCGTGACTGGACCCACTCGTGGCGAGCGGGGACGGCGTAGAGACCCCAATGGATGAACATACCGAAGCGATCGTGGACGAACCAAGAGGTGTCACCGGGGGTCGGCTTAGGTCTATACATATGCACAACCACTCCTTTGTCAGTAGATAGTTGTCTCCGATAGCTCGATTGTACCCGTGGCGAGGGTGGCTGCAAGCGCTGCGCTGCAAGGGAGTGTCGAGAGGGGCTGCCTGACGCAAACCGCGACGGTTACGCTATAATCGTGCGCGATGTCGAGAACAACGTCCCGAGAAGCCATAGCTATGCGGGCACACGAGGCGGTCCAGGGAGACCTGGGCCGCGCGATCTGGCGCCTGGCGTGGCCAACCACGCTGAGTCAGTCGCTCTTCATGCTGCCGTACCTCTACGACTCCTTCTGGCTGGGACGCCTGGGTGATAGCGCCCAGGCAGCGGCTGGGCTGGCGATGTCGGTGCGCATCACGATGATCAGCGTGCTGATGGCCTTGAGTGGTGCCAGTGGCGCGGTCGTGGCGCGCTATGTAGGGGCGAACGATAACGAGAACGCTGATCTTGCCACACTGCAGGCCGTGATCCTGATGGTGGTAAGTGCCGGCACACTGGGAGCTATCGGCTACGTGCTGGCCGAGCCCCTGATGCAGCTGGCTGGTGCCGATGCTACGGTGCTTCCCCTGGCCACGCGATACGCAAGGGTTATCTTCGCGGGGCTCATCGCCATAGAGTTGGTGCCGAGCCTTGGGGGCATGCTCAACACAGCGGGAGCGCCACAGGTCAGGTTGACGATGATGCTCTGGGTGATGGGCGCCCAGCTTGTGGCAGAGCCACTGCTCGTTCGGCACTTCGGCCTGAAGGGTGCCGCGGTGTCCATGGTAGCGGCCTATACCGTAGGGATGGTCTGGGGGTTGGCGATGTTGTTCAGAGGGCGCGCAACCGTTCGTATCGACCTGCATCGTCTGAGGCTGGATTTCCCGATGATGGGCCGAATTGTGCGCATAGCCCTGCCTGGTGTGATTCAACGTGGCGCCTCGAACCTCGCCTTGTCCGTCCTTATGCGGCTCATTGCCTCCTACGGTGCGGATATCCTAGCCGTGTGGGTGGTAGGAACGCGCATCTTCGGCGTCGTGCAGGTGCCTGGGATGGGCATCGCGGGCGCTGCCTCGGCCATGGTTGGGCTGAACTTGGGCGCGAAGCAGGTTCGGCGTGCCAAGCGTGCCGTGCGATGGATCGCAGCTGTTGGGACGGCGTTGACCGCTAGCCTCGTGGTGTTTCTGATCGTCGCCGCGCCGTGGGTCTTGAGTTGGTTCAACCTCGATCCAGAGGTGGTCGACGCCGGTGTGACGATGCTGCGCTGGGTAGGCCTCGGATACCTCGTCCAGGCGATCACCCTAGTCTATGACAGCGCGCAGGTGGGAGCGGGCGACACACTGTCGCCGATGCTCGTCAACTTGGCCTCCTTGTGGCTCGTGCAGCTGCCGTTGACCTGGCTCCTCGCGAGGGTTGCAGGGCTCGGCCCACAGGGTATCTGGTGGGGCCTGATTATCGGATGGACCGCCCAAGCTGCCCTGATGGTGAAGCGCTATCGGGCAGCCCGCTGGCAGACGACATCGATCTAGCGGCTCATCGCCCCGATATGCCATTCCTGATCTCTGTTAGTTGCTCTTCCGGTGATTCGCGGTATCATGTATTCAGATATATGAATATGATTCCAAATAGGGTGTAGACTATGAACATGGGCTATCGACAGATTATGGTCGACGGATCGCCGGTGGGCCTTCGTGGGCTGGACGAGATCTTTGCTGACCTGGCGGCGCATGGTCGTACCCCGCAGGACGAGGGTCTTGGGGCTGAGATCGTCAAGCGGATGAGCGAGGACAACTACATCCCCTATGGAGCACGGGAGCTCTTCGCTGCGGCCTTTGAGCGGGAGTATGCGGCCTATTTGGCTCGCGGTGACAGCGGCGGGGGTCGCCGAGGGGGGTATGGAACCTGGCGTGGCTATCCCCGCGAGCAGATTCCGTGGTATCCGATTGTCAATGAAGATCTTTGTAACGGATGTGGAGCCTGTCTGAAGCTCTGTAGTGCAGGCGCGTTGGTGGAAACTGACGACGGTAAGGTTCGGGTCCTTGATCCATTTGCCTGTGTCGTCGGTTGCAGTTCGTGTGCCAACCTATGTAAGCCCGGCGCAATCACATTTCCGCCGCGTACGATACTTGATGCCTATAAGTACAAGTCGCCCAGGCGATGAAGAGCATCGCTTGACTGATCCGGCGGCGGGTACTATGGTTCGTGGGATGCTTGAGAGCTAACAAGGGGTCGACTCGCAGCTATCGTCGCCTTGCTGTTTCTCATTAGGGTTGACTCTCCGAGGAGAAGAACACTGTGTCCCTACTCTATATTTCCGGTAGCCCGAGGAAGCATAGCAACACCGATTATCTGCTGCATCTGCTCCTGGATCGGGTCGGGGGCGAGTTTATCAAGCTGACCGACTATGACGTCAAGCCCTGTAGCAGCTGCTGGGTATGCCGGAAGAAGGGCGCCTGCATCATCGATGATGAGATGACATCGATCCTCATCCCGAAGCTTCTCAACGCCGACGGCATGGTGCTGGGGTCTCCTGTCTACTTTAATAACGTCACCGCGCAGATGAAGGCGTTCATTGACCGCACCTGGTGCCTGAGAGGTAAGCTAAAAGACAAGATCGGAGCAGCTGTGGTCGTGGGACGCAGATATGGGGCCGAGAGCGCCATCACGGCGATCCACGCGTTTTTCCTGAAGCACGAGATGGTTGTGGCGAATCGTGGTATCTCAGGTCTTGCCTTCGAATCGGACGAGATCATGGAGGACATGGAATCAATTCAAGCTGCTGTCAGGCTGGCGGAGCGTATGGTCGAGCTCCGGGCGTCTTAGCGCTGCACAATCTGATCTCGACTGGTACCCTTAGAGAGTGGGGGGTTGACAAATCGCCCAATGAGCCCTATAATTATATTCGGTTTTGTGAATGGGATTCGCTGGTTAGGTAGGACCGCGTAGGTACGGTCTCTTTTTTTTGCCAAATCACATTCACAACGGTGAATATCAGTTCACATCATCTGTAATCGGAGGTTGTCTGTGAACGTCATAAACTATATCGGCACGTTGCTTCAAACGGGGCTGGGCAGTTTGGCGGCCTACTTGGCGGCTCACGTGCTGCTTTGTTTATTGCCGGCTTTCCTGATAGCAGGTGCGCTGGCAGCGCTTATCCCCCAAGAAGCTATCACCAAGTATTTGGGACGTAACACTCCCAAATGGATTTCATACCCTGCTTCAGCAGTCGGCGGCTTCGTTCTGGCTGTCTGCTCGTGCACGATTATGCCGCTCTTCGCGAGTATCTATAAGAAGGGTGCCGGGCTTGGGCCGGCAATTACCTTCTTGTTTGTGGGACCGGCCGTCAATATCTTGGCCATCTCCCTGACCGGTGTCGCCATCGGGATGGACATTGCCCTGGCCCGCGTGATCCTTGCCATCGTTTTCGGCATTGGGATTGGCCTCTTGATGGCCTGGATCTTCCGCAAGGACGACGCCGAGCATGATGCGGCGACGGGTGCCGTTGACGCCTTTGCGCAGGAAGCCAGAGTGCCTGCGCGGACCTGGGCCTTCTTCGCGCTGCTCCTGGGCATTTTGATCGCCGGCACCTTGCAGATCGACCTCTTGACTAACACCTATGCGAGCTTCACGCTGGAAGGCACAGGGCCGGCCTTGGCAGCTTCCGCCGGTACGACTGCGCCTGTGCATTGGGCTGCGCGTTTCCAGGCTTGGCTCAACAGGTTGGTCCCCCCGAATGCAGCAATGGGCATCGAGGGCGTCAGCGTGCAGGGCGTTTTCCTAATCGGTCTGCTGGCCTCGATTGGTGTCACCGCGTGGAAGGGTCTGAATGACATCGATGAAGGGTACAATGCCTGGACTTACTGGGCTCTAGGACTCGTCACATTAACGCTCATCGTGGCCTCTTTCAGCGTCACGGTCGGGTCACACGGCCTGGACGTTGGCATCACCGGGAAGCTCATTGCTGAGATACTCCTGATTGGCGCGGCATGGTGGGTCGCCGTGACACAATTCGAAAACTATGAGATCCAAGAGTGGCTTTGGGAGACGTGGCGCTTCGTCAAGCAGATCATGCCCTTGCTCATCGCCGGTGTCTTCGTCGCCGGCATGGCGCGCGCTTTGATCCCGGCAGCCTGGATCCGGACCATCGCCGGCAACAACACAGTGTGGGCCAATCTAGCCGGCGTGCTTTTTGGTGTCTTTATGTACTTCCCCACGTTGGTGGAGGTCCCGATTGCGCAGACCTTCTTGTCGCTGGGTATGCAGCGTGGACCCCTGCTGGCTTATCTGCTGGCGGATCCAGAGTTGAGCTTGCAGTCGATTCTGATCACCAACACTGTCATCGGTAAGAAGAAGACGGCTGTCTATGTGGTGCTGGTCACGATCTTTAGCACCCTGTCGGGCCTGATCTTTGGCTGGGTCGTGCGGTAGTCGATCTCAGCAGGGGGGGATTAGCAGCGATCGATGCAGTTTGGCCGGAGACTGCCTGCTGACTGTTGGTGGGCGTGTCGCGGTTTAGGATCAAGATAATAAGAGGATAGATCTATGGAGATCAAGATACTAGGTACGGGTTGTCCGAAGTGCAAGCGACTGGAACAGACGGCGCGCAAGGCCGCCGAGGAGGCGGGCGTAGCTGCGACCTTTGTGAAAGTCACGGATATCAACGACATCATGAGCTATCCGATCGCCAGCACGCCAGCGCTGGTCATCAATGGCCAGGTCAAGTCTTCAGGCCGGTTGCCGAGCACTCAGGAGATCGCGGCGTGGCTTCAGGCTGAGGCCTGATCCCACCGTTCTGATCGCAGGACCTGCAGTGACCGATTGTCATATGTGGTAGTCATCATCGAACCGCCCGGGCCCGTCCTGCTCGGCGAGGACCATCTCGTCGAATCCGCGATGTCGAGATAGGTGGGCGTGAAGTGCATCTTACCCACGGCCCTGGTGCGGTAGCCGGCGTCTCGCAGCACCCGGCGGGAGGTTGGAAGTGCTGGCGGCAATGTGCTGTGGGCCGCCCAGCCTAGGTGCTGATGGATGTACTGGCTGCTGAGGAGCAAGTAGCGCGAGGGCGTGCACACCGGGATGGTGCAAAAGCTGTTCTCGTAGCGAACGCCCTTCGCAGCCAGCGCGTCGAGATTCGGCATCTCGACGTCAGGGTTCCCGTATGCGCCGAGACAGTCCGCGCGGTGCTGGTCGGCGTGGATCAGGAGGATGTTGGGGCGGTTGTCGTTCGGCATGGGTCGCGTCCTCCGTTCCGCATCACTTGTCCTCTTCGAGGATCGACTGCTGGTGCTAGAGACTGAACGAGGACTGGGGAGCGCCGGGTTCGTGGTGGGTGATCTGGGCGTGATGGGTGTTAAGGTCGACGTCGAGGGTGCAGGCAGCATCATCGCTTGTCCAGGCCAGAGTGAGGCGATCTTCGGGCGTCTCTCGCATGGTGAAGGTGCCGTGAAAGGCGCGATGGCTGTTCCGGAAGCGGATGAGGTGGAAGAGGCGTTGCACCACGGGCTTCTCAACCCCAGCCTCGATCTCGGGGACGCTGTAGTTGTGCCGGTTGATGGCGCGGCGTTCACCCGCTTTCGCCATGCCCTCGATGTCGTTCTCCCCCGCCAGGAGTCCCACGTAGTAGACCTGGGGCACGCCGGGCGCGAACAGCTGGATGGCGCGTGCGGCAAGATAGGCATCGTCATCACCATCCAACGCCGAATAGTAGGTGATGTTGACCTGGTGGGCGTCGAAGCCCCCGTCCCGTTTTTCCCAAGCGTGGAGCCTGCTCAGGTTCGCCCCACGCTGTAACAGGCGATCCACAACCGCCTGGGACTCGCTCGTGGTGAGGATCCCGTCCAGGTCCGGCTGCACAGGGATCCCGTCGTGGCAGTCGAGCATCGTGAGCTGGTCGCGTGGGCAAGCCCTCAAGTACGCTTGGAGCTTTGAGCTGGAGTGTGTGAAGAGCGTGTGGAGCACCAGCAGGGGCAGAACGAAGTCGTAGACGACATAGTCGTGTGCCGCAAGGCTGGCTTGAACCGTGTGGTGCGCGTGGACCTCCGGGAGTAACGTGATCCCCAGCGACGTGGCGTAGGTCTGCAATTCCTCCAAGACATCGTAGATCTCGGGCTCCACGAAAAAGCAGCTCGTCCCGGCCTTCTTCACGACATAGCCCACGGCATCTAAACGCACGATGCGGATCCGCTGCTCGCCCAGGTGGCGGAGCGTGTCCTTGATGAATTGTTTCGCGACCGGCGACGTCACGTCGAGGTCGATCTGCTCTGGCTCCCCCACGATGCCCACACCCCCGCCAAACGTGGCCCAGACACGCTCTGTGGCGCCGGTGTCTGAGATCGTGATGTCGGCAAAGGGGTGCTCGGGCCGCCGGAGGAAAATCCGCTTCACATCCTCCGATCGGGGCTCGCCGGAGGGCCACACCTTATCGAGGGTAATGAACATATCTGCATAGGGCGATTGACGCCCGTGCCGGGCAAAGTCCTGGAAGTAGGGCGAGCGCCGGGAGATGTGGTTGACCATAAAGTCGGCGATGAGGTCGAAGCGCGCGCCGAGGCGGCGTATGTCCTCCCAGTTGCCAAACTGGGGATCGACTTCCTGGTAGGTGATTGGGGAAAAGCCGCGGTCGCCCGATGAGGGGAAAAAGGGGAGCACGTGGATACCCCCGAAGAGCCCAGACAGCGGCCCGGACAGCATCTCATCGAGCGTTGCCAGGTCGCCACCGAGCGAGTCAGGGTAGGTGATCAGCTGCACTTCGTTTATGAACGACGTCATGGCTCTGTGTCCTCAGTCGACGCTGGAGCCTGCGCCTACGGTGGCGCCGCGTCGCTGGACCGGGGGGCTGCGGAAGGCGCCCGTCTCGCTGATGCGGCCGCTGGCGCCGAAGAGCCGCAGCTTCTCCCGCACCCGCTCCTTAGCGGCCTCGCGCGCGGGAGTGAAGAGGACGCGGAAGTCCACCTCCTCGGGCGCTGCCGCCAACTCGCTCCGGATCGTGCCGACGAAGGCCTGTTTGAGGTAGGTGGATACGTTGACTTTGCAGACGCCCAGCTCGATGGCGCCGCGAACGCTTTCGTGCTTGACCCCCGAGGAGCCGTGAAGCACCAGTGGCAAGGCCACCTCCTCCTGGATGGCTCGAATTCGCGCTAGATCCAGCTCGGCGTCGCGACTCGTCATCGCGTGGATGGAGCCGACTGCCACCGCCAGCGAGTCGCAGCCCGTGCGCCGGGCAAAATCCGCTGCCTGATCCGGATCGGTCATCGCTGCCTCAACCTCGGCTGGCGTTGCCCCCGCTTGAAGCACTTTGCCGAGCTCGGCCTCAACGGGGACCCCGGCGACGTGTGCCATCTCCACGATCCGTCTGGTGGTGGCGACGTTGTCCTCGTAGGGCAGACGCGATCCGTCGAACATAAGCGAGGTGAAGCCGACCCGCAGCGCGAGCACGTTCTGCTCGAAGCTCATACCGTGATCCAGGTGCAGGACGATCGGAATGGTGGCCTCCGCCGCGATTGCTTTCACCATTGCCGATGGAAGAAGCAGACCGGCGTAGCGCACGGTCGGCTCGCTGACTTGTAGGATCAGGGGCGCGCGCTCCTCCTCGGCTGCCTCGACGATGGCCTGGACCATCTCCATATTGTCTGCGTTGAAGGCGCCGACTGCAAAATGGGCTTCGAGCGCGTATCCCAGGATCTCTGTACTCCGTACCAATGTCATCTGTTCCCTCCTAATGCCTCATCGATGGCGAGTGCCGCCACCGCCAACCCAGCGTAATCGCCGACACGCTCGCCCAGCCCCGCAGTCACGACCTCGCACCCAACCAGGGCGTGGGGGTGAGCCTCGTCCTCTAGCACCCGAAGTGCTCTGGGCGCGAGCAGGTCGTGCTGCCGCCCATAGATGCTACCGATGATGATGCGCTCTGGGTTGAGGATGTCCACAAGCACCGCCAGCCCGCGTCCAAGATAGTGCCCCACCGTCTCGTAGATCTCGCGCGCCAAAGGATCCCCTGCCTGCGCCGCCTTGCCCACCGTCTCCGCGGTGACCTCGCCAAGGTCTCCCAGCGTCAGGCAGAAGCTCGGCGGGTCTCCTGCCTGGATCGCGACCAACGCTCGCTCCTGAGCCAGCCGCGCGATCCCACCACCGCTGCAGAAGCCCTCAAAGGACCCACGCTTTCCGTAGCCCAAGGGCCCATCCTCCGCCAGGCGGATATGCCCAACCTCACCTGCCATATCGGTGGGGCCGCTATAGAGCCGCCCGTCCAAGATCAGGCCCCCACCCATGCCGGTGCCGAAGGTCAGGAAGACGATGCTGCGGCACCCTTGTCCGGCTCCCCAGCGCCACTCCGCCAGCGCGCAAGCGTTGGCGTCATTCTGAAGTGCCACGGGGACCTCGAACCGTGTCTTGAAGGGCGTCACGACATCGACGCGATCCCAGCCAGGCAGGTTGGGGGGCGAGAGGATCAGGCCTTCTCTGCTGTTGAGGGGGCCGCCACAGCTTACGCCGATTGCAGTAGGTTTGCGGCCCTCAGCTTGTGCCAGCGCCTCAAGAGCCGCCACGAGACGCGCCACGGCTGCCTCTGGCGTCGACGGCGTCGGGAAGCGGTCCTTTGCCAGTAACCGCACGCCGTCCTCAGCCTGCTCGCCCAGGCAGACTGCACACTTTGTCCCACCGATGTCGACGCCTGCCAACAGCGTCATCGACTCACCGTCTCGATGGGCTTCGGACCTTCTGGCTCGCGGGCTCTCTTGGGCCCATGTGCGTCGACGGTCACGCTCCGCTTCCCTCGCTGAAGAACTCGGCCTCGATCATCTCGCACAACGCGTGGTAGAGTACCTGATGCCCGCTCTGGATCGCCGCCACCGACGGGCGCGGGATGCGCACCGTGACGTCGCACAGCGCCGCCATCGCGCCACCGTCGGCCCCCGTGAAGCCCAGAGTGTGCAGGCCTCGCGCGCGGCCCACGCGCAGAGCGTGGAGGATGTTGCGCGATCTGCCCGAGGTACTCAGCCCCCAGACAAGATCGCCGGGCTGTCCGTAGCCGTAGACCTGTTGCGCGAAGGCCATGTCGGCAGCGACGTCATTGGCGAAGGCTGTTAGTAGCGAGGTCTGGCTCACCAAGGAGATGGCGGGCAGGGCACCCTGCAGATTCTCTGCCAAGTAGGTGCCAGCCTCGGGATAGGCCTCGGTCAAGGCGCGTCGGTGCTCGGCCTGTATCGGGCGCTGCAACAGATACCCCTTCATCAGCTCGCCCACGATGTGCTCGCTGTCGGCCGCGCTTCCGCCGTTCCCGCAGATGAGCACTTTGCCCCTGCTGCGGAAGGTATCGCGCAGCAGGGTGAAGGCGCGCTCCACGTCCGGGAAGCATGGCGCAAGGTCAGGGGCTAGGTCGAGGGCACTGGTTAAGGCAGGATTCATGATCATCTCCGATTCTCTCTGTTCGTCTATCAAGTCTCGTTTGTTGACTCGTCGGTATGGGCATTCAGTAGTCGAAGCGCCTAGGACGTCTCCAGGAAGTCTGTCTCAGCAACGGGTGCTGCCGGATCGCGGGGAATCCGGAAGGTCTTAATCTCACCCCGGGCGAAGTTCGCGAGGATCTCGCGATCCCACTTAGGCAGACGTAGGGTGGCACGCGTGGCCCGCCCCGCCGTCTCGTAAGCTCGCAGGATCAGGTCGTCATTGTCCTCAGCCTGCTTGAGTACGGTGACCACGATGTTGTCTTGGTCGACTTCAAGGTAGCTCTCGCTGAGCGGGAGCGGTCCATCACGATAGGTCGCGATGAGGGCCACCGGGCGCTGGTTCAACTCAGCAGCGTGGCGGACGGTGCCGCCGTCCTCCCAACCGCCCCGATGGGGGAGCAGGCTGTAGGTGAACGTCTGGCGGCCTTGATCGATAAAGCTGTAGTCACGATCGGGCTGGGGCTCCGCCGGCATGTGGTGGGCGTAGATGGGGCTCCGCAGGACGGTCAGGCCGATGTCGCGCACGTTGACGTCCGCGCTCGCCTTGCCATCGTTGAGCACACTGAGCCCGTAGGCGATCTCGCCGTCGCGGATCGTGCCTGAGAGGTCGACCCACGCCTGGATCGGTTCCTCCTCCCCGTTGGCGAATCTCTCGATGTGCCCGTAGGGGATCGCGTGCGTGGGGGCCATCATCCGCACGTTAATCGGGAAGCGGAGCTTGAGCATGCGGAACTGCTCGTGCCAATCCACGGTCACGTGAACGTCGATTCGGGGCGGGCCGTCCGGCGACGCGTAAAGCGTGAAGTCCTGCACCAGGCGCGACCGTCCCCAGACGCTCTTCACCCGCAGAACGGCCTTGACCGGGCCTTCTTCGACGACCCGCATGCGCGAGACCGTGAACGCCCCCACCTCGACGTCGAAGCGGAAGACGTTGTGGCTCCAGGTGTCGCTGGGATCGGCGATGACCACGGGGCGCGCTGCAGGCCCTGTCAGGGCTTCGACCCCGGCCTCCTTGTCGAAGAGGCTGATCAGATAGCCCGTAGCGGGATCGAACTCAAGGCGGAAGCGGGCGTTCTCCAACGACGTATCGGTCGCGGTCAAGGGTGCGGACTCGGGGGCGGGGCCCTCCGGGGCCAGCTGGTAGACGCGGTAGCCCAGAGGCGGCAGCTTCGCCATGAACGCGATTCGCGATCGCCCACCTGCGGTGGCATGGGACTGGACCTCCTGGAATGGCACCGCCTTACCGTCATCGTCCAGAAGCGCGGTACCCTCGGCGAGGCGTCCCATCTCCAACTCGATTTCGGCATGGCTCTCCCACGCGTGGGGGTTGAACGCCACGATAGGTTTCACGCCTGGCGCCTCGGGAATGCGAATGGACCACGCCACAGACTGCACGGCATCGTTGAGGGCGCGGTCGGCAATCGCCAGCGCTTCACCGTAGAGGTTGCGGACGTCGTCGTAGGCCTCCTCCAGGCTGGTGCCGGCAAGGATGTCGTGGAACTGGTTGAAGAGCACGTTCTGCCACGCACGCTCGAAGTCTGATCCGGGATAGGATAACCCCGTGATCATCGCTGCAACAGCGGCCCACTTCTCAGCGCGCAGGAGGGCGTTCTCTGCCTGACGGTTCCATCGTTTGACGCCGGAGTGCGCCGCATAGCAGCCGCTGGCGTGGTGTTGTAGCTCGTCGTGGACCACGGGAAGGGGCCACGCTTTCTCACGCACCTCGTCGAAGAAGCGCGTGAGCGTGCTAAAGACCAGCTTCGGTAGATCCGGTTCGCCGTCGAGCCGGCGGAGCGTCGCGATGTTTTCCTTGGTCGGCCCGCCGCCGTGGTTGCCGACGCCGTAGAAGCAGGCTAGCGTGTCGATGGGCGGCTTCAACTCCGCGGCAGTCCGCCGAACGTGGGGTTCCAGATCCGGTCCCCAACTGCCGTATTGGAACGGGATGCGATAGGCAAGAACCCGCGACCTGTCATCGGCCTCCCACCAGAAGAGGCGCCCGGGCAATCCCTTCTCGTGGGGTCCCGGGCGCATGAAGACGTAGGCATCGAGCCCGCTCTTTCGCAGGAGCTGTGGCAGGGCGGCGTTGTGCCCGAAGCTGTCGACGGCAAAGCCGACGCGCGCACGGCGCCCGAACTTCTCCTGGAAGTAGCGCTGGGCATAGAGCGCCTGGCGGGCAAAGGACTCGCCGCCGGGGACGTTGCAGTCGGGCTCGATCCACCAGCCGCCGGCGAGCTCCCAACGCCCCTCCGCCACGCGGGCCTGAATCTCCTCGAACATGCCCGGGTCGACGCGCTCCACCCACGCGTAGAAGGCGGCGGAGCTGGCGGTGAAACAGAAGTCGGGATCCTCGTTCATCCGGTCCAGGGCCGAGCGGAAGCTCGCAAGGACCTCCTGGAATCCCTCCTGCCACTGCCACAACCACACCGGGTCGATGTGCGCGTTGCCGATCATGTGTAAGGTCTTGGTCTTTGTCATCTGCTTTCTCGGTTTCTCAGTTATCAAGGTGAGTATACATCATGCCGGTGCCATCCACACCCGTCATATGGCCCGCTCCAACAGGTCAACCTCGGTGATTGGCTCAGTTGGGTCGTGCGGGATACGAAAGGTCTTTATCTCGCAGGGAGTGAAATCGGCTTCGATGACGCGCCCACCACTTGGAAGCTTTTCCTTTGGGTCACTCCAATTCGGCAGCCGAATGGTCGCCCGAGACGCGGACCTGGTGGTCTCAACCGCCCTCAGGATGAGCGCGTCTCCTTCCTCGGCCTGCTTCAAGACGGTGACCATGACGTTGTCAGGCTCGACGGCGACGAAGGTGTCTCGCTGTGGCAGGCGGCCTTCGGGGTGGTAGGTGGCGAAGAGCGCGGAGGGCTGCCGATTCAGCTCGGCGGCTCGGCGCACGGTCCCCGCGTTCTCCCAGCTTCCCGCGTGCGGTAAGAGGCTGTAGTTGAAGTGCTGAATGCCCTGATCCATATAGTGATGCAACCTCCCGGGCTCGAGCTCCGACGGAATGTGGTGGGCGTAGGCCGGGCTGCGCAGCACCGTCAGGCCGATGTCGGAGACGTTGACGTCGACGCTGTACTTGCCATCATTGAGGAGACTCAGGCCGTAGGCCATCTCCTTATCACGAGAGATGCCCGACAGGTCCACCCACCTTTGCATCGGAGACTCATCGCCGTCGGCGGCGAGCTCGATGTGGCCGTAGGCGCTCTCGCGGGTCACCTTCATGAACTTTACGTTGACGGGGAAGCGCAGCTTGAGCATCTTGAGTTGTTCCCGCCAGTCGACGGTGACGCGCACATCGATCTGGTCTCCGTCAGGATACAGACGGAAGTCCTGGATCAATGAGGAATCACGGTATCGGCTGGTGACGCGGATGGTCGATCTGACCGGGCCGTGCTCGACCAAGCTAACCGCAATGGGTTCGAAGGTCCCGATGACCTTATCCCAGCGGAAAGTGTTGTGGCCCCAGGTATCAGAGACGTCCTCCAACACCTCGGGTCTCGCTGCTGCACCACGGAAAACTTCGACCTCCCGGTGCTTGTCAAACAAGCTGCCGATGCAGCCGGTCTCAGCATCGATCTCCAGACGGACGTGCGCGTTCTCGAGCACGGTATCCGACGCCTCTACGGTCGGGTGATCGCCGCCTGACGCCGAATGCAGGCCCTCGGGGAAGAACCGGTAGGTGGCGTAGCCCAAGGCAGGGAGCTCGGCACTGAAACTCAGCCGCCTGCGACGGGTGACCGTCGTTGAGGGTACCTGCTGGTGGGGAACTGTCGCCCCGGCGTCATCTAGTAGCACCGCCGACTCAGACCAGGCGGACGACTCAATCTCGATCACCTGTCGTACCGGCCAACTGAGGGGGTTGAAGACCACGATTGGCGCCATGCCCTTCTCCGGCTTGATGGCGATGTCCCACGCGAAGGACTGGACCGCGTAGTTGAGGTTCCGGTCGGCGATCGCCAGGGCTTCCCCGTAGGCATTCCGCGCATCCTCGTACGCCTCCGGCAGGGAGGTGCCTGCGAGGATGTCGTGGAACTGGTTGAAGAGCACCTGTTTCCATGCATGTGCGAAGTCCTGAGGATACGGCTGCCCGTTGATCCGATCTGCTAACGCCGACCACGCCTCCGCCGCCAGCAGGTGGTTCTCGGCCATGCGGTTCCAGCGTTTGATCCCCGAGTGGGCTGCGTAGGACCCGCTCGCATGGTTCTGGAGCTCATCGCGGACGACGGGAAGGGGCCAATCCCTCTCTCTGACCAACCGGAAAAAGGTGTCGGGCGTGGCGCACTGGAGCGTGAGGGGGAACTCCGGGTCCGCATCCAGGCGGTGAATGGCTTCGATATTCTCGATCGTGGGCCCGCCACCGTGGTTGCCCACGCCGTAGAAGCACATAAATGCATCTATGGGCGCCTTCATCTCGCCGGCGCAGCGCCGGATGTGATGCTCGATGTCCTTGCCCCAGGAGAGATACTCGAAGGGGATCCGGAACGCCAGCACTCGAGAGCCATCATCCGACTCCCACCAGAACAATCGCGCGGGCAACGCCTTCTCGTGGGGCATCGGGCGGAGGAAGCAGGTGTTCTCGATGCCGCTCTTGGCCAAGATCTGGGGCAGGGTGTTGCTGTGCCCAAAGCTGTCGATGTTGAAGCCCGTCTTGGCGATCTGGCCGAACTTCTCCTGGAAGTAGCCTTGACCATAGAGGCTATGACGGACGAAGGACTCACCTGAGGGGACGTTGCAGTCGGGCTCGACCCACCAGCCGCCGACAAGGCCCCAACGCCCCTCCTCGACGCGCGCCTGGATCTCGGTGAACATCTGTGGATCGGATTTCTCGACCCACTCGTAGAATGCGGCCGAGCTGGCGACGAAGACGAAATCGGGGAACTCTGTCATGCGATCGAGGGCCGAGCGGAACGAGGCCTTGACCTCGTGGAAACCCTCCTGCCACGGCCACAGCCAGACCGGGTCGATATGGGCATTACCAATCATATAGAGTCTCTTCTTCATGGGATCCCACCTTATGCTCTGCGGGGTGTTGGTGGCTTCGGCGTAGTGCGCACCAGCGACCAATCATATGTCTGGATCAGGAAAATCTAGACTTCATGCTAGCTTACGTCCTGCGGTGATACCACCGTGACCAGGGCCTCGGCCTGTTGGCCGAAGCGCTGATCGTTGACCGTTACGTCCACCGCCAGGCGGGCACGGCGGACCGAGATGCCGGCAGGTGGGAGGACGCGGAACGATGCGGTTGCGCTCTCGGCGATCTCCAGGGTCTGCTTTCCGCCCTCTACCGTCCAACCCTCCGGCACGACGACGCTGAGTGTGAGCGCGGCGGGAGCGGCAAAGGGGTTGAGCAACTCGACGTCGAAGGGCACGGGCTCGCCACCGCGGGTTGTTGCCTGATAGGGATGAATGCGGGCCAGAAAGCCCTCTGTACCCAGATTTGGCGCCTCTGGCAGGAGGGCGCGCTCCAGGTCCTCGAGCTGGTCGGCGCGCTCGACGAGGGTGTCCAGGTAGCCAGGTGTCACGCGTAAGGGTTGCCAGTGACCGGGCAGGATCAGGTCGGGCGCGAGGCGACGGTAGAGCCGTGCGGTGGCTGCGTAGTCGCCGATCTGGTAGCGGTTCTGGAAGACGTAGTTGAAGCTCAGACCATCGTCGCCCTGGAATTGATCGCCGGTGGCGAGGACGCGGTTGCCGTCTACCTCTAAGGTGATGGCAACGGCATAGCGGGTGTGACCCGGCAGGGGATAGAGGGTCAGGGCGTACTCCTCCCAGGAGATAGGTTGCTCCAAGGGGAGGCGTCGATCCACCGGGATAGGGTCGTACCAGAGGCAGGGTAAGTCGTAGGATGCGGGCGTCTCGAGGATATCCGCAAAGGTCTCCGCCGCCCAGACCTGCGTGCCCTCTACCTCTCGCAGTAGGTTCATGCCGGCCACGTGGTCGTCGTGGTAGTGGGTCGGCAGGACGACGTCGATCTGGCGGACGCCGAACTGCGCCTTGAGCGCCGGCAGGGTGTAGAGCCAGGGACGACGAGAGGCACGATCGGTGCCTGCAGGGATGCCCGTGACGAAGTCGTAGCCGAAATCCAGGAAGAGGGCCCGACCGCTCTCCGAAAGTAAGACGTAGGTGTTCGCCATGCTGGCGCGATGCATCAGCAGATGCGGCGTGACCGGTTGATAAGGCCTTTCGCGCAACTGGAAGAGACGGGGGTTCTCGCCGCGCATGCGCAGCAAAGTCCACAGGCGTTCCACGACGGACTTAATCGCCGCTGGAGGGTCCAGGATGGGTTCGCCGTGAGAGGGCAGCAGGACATCGGGCCGGCGATCCTCGAGATCCAGAAGCGAGGCGATGGTAGCCGGTGCGCCCTCGGCACCGTTGTAGGTCCACTGGGTAGCCGACAAGCTCCAGATCTTACCCGGCGCGGCGATCAAGTCGCCGGTGAGTGCCATACGCTGCCCGTCGACGTCAACCAGCAACGCGATAGCCCCAACGGTGTGGCCTGGGGTAGGGACGACGGTGAAGTCGAAGCCCGCGCAGGTGACCTTCTGGTAGTCGCGTAGCGTACCCGCTACGGGCACAGAGTCGAGAAGTGAGAAGCGGTCTTGACGCACGTTATAGTTGTTCGCGATCGCGCGCGCTTGCCAATGGATATCGACGCTATGGAAGAGATCCTGCTCGGTGTGCGGCACCCAGATCGGAATACCCTCGTCAACCGCCCGGCGCAACCCCTGGCCTTGGTCCCGGTGGTGGTGCGTCATCAAAATGGCTGCAGGCTGGGTAACACCTATATCCGGAAGGTGGTCGAGGATCTCGCCACTTCCGAAGTCCACGAGCACCGCCGTATCGGCGTGTTTGAGCACGTAGACGTTGCAGGTGTCTCGATAGCGGTAGACGCCCGGCGAGAGCGTCTCAAGAGTCATGGTCATAGGTATTTGCCACCTTCATCGGTTCGATGGTTGTTCATCATCTGGAGGATTGCTCGTCCGCGTCGCCGGGTGAGCCGCCTGAGGTGCCCGCCGCCGCGTGGCTGACGCTGACGATGGCTGATGGTGTGCTGCGTGGCGTCACGGCTCACCCGGCGTTGGAAGGCTTATAGGTTCTCAGGGGCTCCTGGAAAGCCAGGTACCCGTGCTCAAAGAGATCCACGTAGACTTCGTGGCGCGCGGGATCCGGTCTGTAGATCTCGGCAGGGCTTTGCTTCAGCTGGGCCATAGCGTCGTCCTCGTCTCGATAGATGCCGCAGCCGATGCCCGCGACGAGAGCGGCCCCCAGCAGGGTCGCTTCGGGCTCTGCCAGGGCGCTGATCGTGCAACCGGAGACGTCGGCCTTGATTTGTAGCCAGGTTCGATAGCGAGACCCACCTCCAGCGACGATGAGCGTGGGAATGGGCTCGCCGACCATTCTCTCTCCCGCCCGACGGATGAACTCAACCTCGTAGGCCACGCCCTCCACCAAGGCCTTGGCAAAATCGCTTGCTCTGTGGGAGGCATCAAACCCAACGAAGGCACCCCGGACCTTAGGATCGGTGTGCGGAGAGCCACTCCCCAGGAGATAAGGGAAGAAGAGGATGCCTGTCGGTCCCGACGGCGCAGATTCCAGCAGTGCATCAACGGCCTCATAGGAGAGGGGAACCTCGCCCGGCAAGGACCTTACCCACTCAATGGCACCGCCCGACGTTGAAAGACCTCCCATCCAATAGCCACGTCCGCGGGCGACGTGGCAGCCGTACTGGAGTCCAATGTGATAATCCTCGTCGGTCAGGGGGCGCTCCGGAAAGGCACCGACCAGAGCCTCAGCGGTGCCCATGGAGTCGAAGACAATGCCGGGCTTGGTTGCGCCGACAGCCATTGCGGCGCAGACGTGGTCGTGACCGGATACGCTCACCGGAATGCCTTTGGGCAGCCCACACGACGCCCCCCTCGTCTTTCCCATCACCGATCCGCTGGGCAGGGGAGGGGGAAAGAGGTCTGAACTGAACCCCCACGCCTGCAGCCAGTCGCTGTCCCAGCGTTTCTGATCGACTCGGAAGGCCAGGGTGCGGCTCGCTAACGAGTAGTCGGTGCCCAAAGCCCCCGTCAGATGGTAGAGGACGTAGTCGGCTGCCGAAAGCCAGATCGCGTCAGCAGTGATCGTCGGGTCTGATTGGCGCAACCACATCAGCTTAGCCAGGCTGTTCTTGAAGTTGGTCCTGAGCCCGAATCGCTTGTAGGTCTCCAAGGGATTGGCCTGCTCGATGATCGCGTCAGCTTGAGGCTGCGAACTGGTATCAAACCAGGGGACGAGCACAGAGCGGGGTTCACCCGTTTGACGATCGATCAACAACCCAGTCTCTGCCATGCTGGCAATGCCGATGGCTGCAATGGGGGACTTGGCTTCCCGGGTCGCATCGTGAACCACGGCTGCCACGACGTCGAGCACCTCGTCCGGGTCGTAGTAAGACCACCCGGCCTTTGCCTTATGCGTGACCATAGACCTGCTCGAGATAGCCAAGGCAGTGCCATCCGATGCGATCAGACCAGCCTTGCAGTGTGTGGTTCCGATGTCAATCGCCAGCAGGGTCATTCGTGCAGCCTTTCTTGATCCCTTCACTCACCATCCGTTGTCTCGCTGATGTCCCGGACCAGCTCCATCCCCGATCTCGGGCTGGTCAGGAATCTCTTCTGCAGCTCGGCAGGAAGGCGAGACACAACTCCGGCCATGGAGGCCTGCGCCAGCACCACGATGTCCGTTGACCGTGCCAGAGACCGGAGGGCGTCCGCCACCAGTCGATCGTGCGCATCGCGATCTCCCTCCACCAGTCTCTCGAATGCGCCCTCGACCAATAGCGGCTGCACCTCCACATCTTTTCCCATCAGCTCTGCGGTCTCGCGGATCAGCCGCGTTGTGGGCCGAAGGGTGGTGGACAGTGTCGCAGCCACACCGATGAGCTCACCCCGCCGAACAGCCTCTCGCGCCATGGCGGTATCGATTCGCACGACGGGGATGTCCACGGCTGCCCGCATCCTGTCGACGACCTCCCCCACGGAGGAACAGGCCTCCAGGATGATATCAGCACCGACCTCTTCTGCAAAGCGGGCGTAGGCCACGAGGCGCTCCTCGACTGCAGATACGTCACCCCCGTTCTCCGCCAGCTGTGGCAGAATCGAATCATCCACGAAATTGATCACATCGACGCCGGGCATCAGCTCCTGCGCCAACGCCTTCAGTGGATCGATCGTTGCAGGGGTGGTGTGAATAATCGCTAAACGCGTCATAATGTTACGCTCCTTAAGCGGTGATCAGGCACGAAACTGTCAACCCGGACCAGGCTTGTCGGACAGGTCTGTCAGACAGGCTTGGAAGACGGACCTGGCAGACAGGCGTAGCAGGTCCTGCTGGGTAGCAGCACGGTGATCAGATTCTGCCTCGAGCGCGTCCCTTGTCTACGAGCGCCAGCCGGGCTCGATCAGCCCTTCATGCCCGTGAACGAGACGCCCTCGATGAAATACTGCTGGAACGTGATATAGACGACCAGGACCGGTAGCACGACGATGAGGCTAGCAGCCATCAACCAGTGCCAGGCGGGTGCGCCGCCAGCTGCGGCCTCGAACTGCTTGAGCCCCAATTGTATGGTGTATTTCGGCTCACTCTGCAGATAGAGCAGGGGGCCCATGAAGTCCTGCCAGGCGCCATTGAAGGTGAAGATCGCAACCGTGGCCAGCCCGGGCTTGGTCAGAGGTAAGATGATGTTCCAGAAGGTGCGGAACTCGCCGGCACCGTCGATCTTGGCGGCCTCCGAGAGCTCCATCGGGATGCCACGCATGAACTGACGCAGCATAAAGATGTAGAATGCACTTCCCGTCCAGGCAGGAACAATCAGCGGCAGGAAGGTATTCGTCCATACCCTGGAATCCTGAATGCCAAAGGCGGGCAGCTTGGCGAACAGGACGAACTGCGGGATCATCGTGACCACGCTCGGCAACATCATCGTCGCCAGGATCAGCGAGAAGAGCGTGTCTCGTCCACGCCAGCGTAGACGCGAGAACGAGTAGGCTACCATCGAAGAGCTCAACACCTGACCGATGACGGACAACACCGTGATGATCACCGTGTTAGCTGTCCACCGTGGCCACATGCCGAAGCTGAAGGCGTCACGGAAGTTCTCCCAGGCAAAGCGCTTGGGGATCCAGTTGGTGCCAACCAGATCGCTGGGTTCCTTCAGAGCCGTTGATATCATCCACAGGAAGGGGACGATGAAGAGGAAGGCGATGCCCAACATCATCAAGAACACGGCCAACTTGCCAAGGGTCCAGTTCTTGAGCCAGGAAGGCGTGTTCTGTGTCTGAGGCGTATCTGACGTTATGGTGGTCATAGTCATTCCCCTGTCTCGTAATAAACCCATCGCCTCGACATCGCTAGCTGGATGCCCGTGACGATGAGGATGATCGCGAAGAGAATCCAGGCCATCGCCGAGGAGTACCCCATCTGCAGACCGCCTGCACCGATTCTGCCGAAAGCGCGGTTGTAGAGGTAGAGCACGTAGAACAACATCGACTGCATCGGCCCGCCCAGCGCGTCATCGCTACCCGAGAGGATGAGCGCCGTGGTGAAAATCTGGAACGCGCCGATGATGCTGGTGACCACCTGGAAGAAAATCGTCGGTGAGAGTAATGGCAGGGTAATATGTCGGATCTTGCTCCAACCCACAGCGCCGTCGATCGCGCCGGCCTCGTAGAGGGATTTCGGAATCGATTTGAGCCCGGCTAGGTAGATCAACACATTACCGCCGATCCACCACATACCCATGACGACCATCCCGGGCTTGGTCCAGGTCGGGTCAACAAACCAAGCTGGCCCCTTGATGCCGAGGAGGCCCAAGGCGCGGTTAAACAGCCCACTGGGTGCCAGAATCCACTGCCAGAGGAAGACGGCGGCGATGCCCGTCATCACATTGGGGAGGTAGATGATGCCCCTAAAGAACTTCTCACCAGGAATGTCGACGTTGAGCAGGAGGGCAATGGCAATCGAGACGATCATAACGATCGGGGTCTTCACAATCACCATCCAGAACGTGTTGTAGAGGGATTTGTAGAAGAACGGGTCATCGAAGAAGAGCGTCTTGTAGTTTTCTAGTCCCACCCACTCAGGCGCCCTGATGATGTTGTAGTCCGTGAAGCTTGTGTAGAGGGAGAAGAGCATAGGCCCAACCGTAAAGAGGAGAAAGCCGAGAATCCAAGGCATGGCAAAGAGCCATCCGATCAGTTCCTCCTTAGCCCTTGGGCGCAACAACGGGCGGCGCGAACGTGTCTGGCCTGACGTCATTAGGTTGCTCCTCTCGGTGTGGCAACTGGTCGACGCGCCTTTGAAGGCGCGTCGACCAGTGCACGGGCTTAGGTCGGAAGTCGACTAGTCGCCGATTTCCTCCATCACAGCCTCTTGCGCTTGAGTCAAAGCCTCTTCAGGCGTCAACTCACCCGTCCAGACCAGCTCCCAGCGCTGGTTCAACTGCTCGGTCCAGTTGGGGTACTCGGAAACGTAGACTCCGCCGGTGCTGACAGCCAGCGCATCGTCCACGACCTCCCACAAGGGGTTGGCCGCTGCAAGGATTGGATCCTCGGCTGCGACGATGTTGGTCGGTTGCGCCTGTGTATCGCGGGCCCAGGATGCCTGAGCCTCTGGCCCGGTGGCGCACTTGATGAACTCCCAAGCGGCCTCCGCATTGGGCGAGCCGGTCGGGATCGACAGCGAGAAGCCGCCGCTCCAGGTGCCGGTGGATGCATCCTCGTCGTGCGGGAGCAGACCAATGCCCCATTCGGTGCGCGGCCTGCTGCCGTCTTCCAGCGTCGTGCTCGGGCGGTAGAACTCAAGCTGGCTGTTGTAGCCGAAGATATCGACCCGCATCGCTAGCTTGCCGCTCATGAAGTTGTCGTTGGGCGGCGCGCCGAACTGAGCGTTCCAGTTCTGTAGCTCCTGCCAACCACCATAGCGGTCGACCCAGCTCTGGATCCACTCGACGGTCTCGACCATGTTGGGGTTGTTGATCTGCGGGGTGCCGTCGTCCGCGATCATGTCGGCGTCGTTGTTGTACTGCCAGATATCTACGCCACGGTTCCACAGCGGGAAGAAGGCGATGGTGTCATAGGAGCCGTCTTCGTTGACCTTGTCCAGCGCATCGGCGTACTCCCAGAGTTCCTGCCACGTCTCGGGGGGGCGCTCTGGGTCGAGGCCGGCCTGGGCAAAGAGGTTCTTGTTCCAGAAGAGGACGCTCACATCCGTCTCGTGAGGTAGCCCGTAGATCTCGCCCTCATAGATCGCCTGATCCCACGCCCAACCATAGTACATGTCGCGCGTGATGCCATCGCGGTCGGCGTAATCCTGCAAGCTCATGTAGATGCCATCGGCAGCATCCTTCGGCACGGTCGGCCGATCGGAGACGATTACGTCAGGCATGCCGGACCCAGCGGCGACGGCCGCGATGTTGGCGGTCCAGATGTCGCCCCAGGGCTTGACGGTGTCGGTCACGTCGATGTTGGGCAGCTTCTCTTCGCACATGGCGATCACGCGGCGAACAGCGTTGCGACGAACGGGTGACGCCCAGAAGTGCCACATCTCAACCTCGCCAGAGACCTCTGGGTTGAGCGGGACGTCGCCGGGCAGCGGCGTCGGTGTGACCTCAACGACCTTCTCGACCTCGACAGGCTCTCCTTCGACCTCAACGACCTTCTCGACCTCGACGGTCTTCTCGACGACTACGGTCTCGCGGATTACCTCAGGGGTGGGGCTCGCACACGCCGTCAACACCATGCCGGCAACCACCAGAATGGCAAGCAGCTGCCATACGAAGCGTTTGGTGTCTTTCATTTTGTTTCTCCTCTCAGATTTTCAGAAAGTTGGAATGTCCATCTGTTGCTACGAACGCTCGATTTCGGAGTGAAAAGCTCGATGGTCTCAGTAACCACCTCCTTTCTGTGTTGTTGCGGACTTCACGCTACGCTCCAATGTCTCGACAGGGAATGAGAGAACGTGGTCGTAGATGGTAGCAATCGTGCCCATAAGGCTGGCATCGCTGCCATACTCCGCGATAGCGATGTCACACGCCTCACACGTCCATCTCAGGGCTCGCTCCTCCACAACCGACTCAATCTGCGGCAGCATCAAGGGATAAAGTGGGCTCAGATACCCCCCCAGCACTACGCGTTCTGGGTTGAACACGTTGACCAGGTCCGCAAGGCCTAACCCGATGAGGTTGGCGGTCTCAGCCAACGCGTTCCGCGTGGCCTCATCCCCCTTTTGGGCCGCCTCGACGACGGTCGGAATGGCTGAGCGGTTGAAGTTGGCTAAAACGTCCTCGGTCAACTCCGACGATTGCCCCGCAGCGATCATCTCGCGAATACGGTTGAAGAGCGCCGGAGCACTGACGAATGCCTCCCAACAGCCCAGCTTGCCGCAATTGCAGCGTGGGCCGTGTGGATCGATCGTCATATGTCCCACTTCCCCTGCCAACCCCGATACGCCGGACAGAATCTGCTGGTTGACGACAATTCCTGCCCCGACACCGGCGGTGATGCTCACAAGGAGGACGTGATCCACATCCTGGGCGGCCCCGAAGTAACATTCCCCCAAGGCTGATAGATTGGCCTCGTTGTCCACATAGATCGGAAAGTGGAAAGCTTGGCTCAACCATGCCTTGATGGGAACATCGTGCCAACCCAAGTTGGGGGCAAAGAGCAGCGTGCCGCTGGCAACATCCACCAGACCCGGCATGCTTACGCCGAGTCCCAGTATGGGGCGCCCAGTCTCAGGGACATGGTCGCAGGCCTGTTGTATGAGGGAGAGCAACTCGGCCTGGATCGCCTCCTGCCCATCGTCGCGGCTATGACGGACGTCGGCACGCCACACCGTCTCGGCAGCGAAATCTGTCAGGAGGACCGAGCTGTAGTCAACGTCTAGCCTGGCCCCGATGATATACCCGCCCTGAGGATCCAGCTCCAGCAGGATGGACGGCCTCCCGCCGTTGGACGCTTGGAACCCCGACTCGCGCACAAAGCCGTGATCGATCAGATCGCGAATGAGGCGGGTGACGGTGGCTTTGTTGAGCCCGGTCATATCTGCCAAGGCCGCACGGGAGATCGGCGCATACTGGCGCAGGTAGTTCAGAATGGCTGTTAGATTGCCCTTTCGAAGTGTGCCTTGATCGCCTGCAAAGGGGCGTCTTCTGGTCATAGAATCTTTCACCTTGTGAGTAGGGGCACGACAGCACCTGTGAACTTCGTTGATTGCAGAAAGCAACTAACTATATAATAGACGATTTCGCACTCCTTGTCAAGATGTGGCGAGAGTTTCGAGGGGCTAAAGGCCATTGTCCCATCGGTCTGAGGTCTGGTCCTCGCTCGCCACAGAATCGCGATCGCGGTAGAATCTGCCCGTCTGGCTCCTCGTGAGGGCCATGAACCAGTCTGTCGAGACCGAGCCTAGCGATAAGGAACATTGATACGATGCCTACATCAACCGATACGAAAAGGTACCTGAAGCACCAGCCGTTGCCCCATCTACAGAAGCCGGCGGCGCGCCTACAGCCGGTCCTGGCCAAGCCAGGTAAGCCAAGCGTCGATGTCGATCACCTACGACGTATCTTGGCGCAGAAGGCGCTGATCGGGGAGATGATCCCGATCCGGTCGCCGGAGCACTGGCGTGAGGTCGTGCTGAGCATGGACGACGGCGTGGATGCCATCCTGCCATTCAGCATCCCTGCCTACCCGACCGAGATCTGGAATTCGCACCCACAGCCACTGGTCGAGCGCGGCCTGCCGGTAGTCTTCTGGTCTCTGATCGAGCACGACGAACCCGACTTCTGGCGGCTCGCGGCCCGGGATATGCTCCGGACGCTGGGGGTGGAGGTGCACGTCGTCCAAAACAACGAGGAGGGGATCGCCCTGGTGAACGCGCTCGCGATGAAACGCTTCCTCAGCGAGGGCAAGCTCGTGGTCTTTGGCGAACAGAACTTCCCCTGGAATGCGAACGCCGTGGGCGACAGGGTCACCCAGCACCTGGGGACGGAGATCGTCGTGCGCCCCTTGGCGGACATCCGCGCGCGCTATGCGGCCTATTCTGACGCCGAGGTCCGACAGGTCTGGCAAACGCGTCAGGGCGAGCGCTACGTGAAGGCGGGTGTGCACGACGATGCGCTGGTCCAGGCGGTGCGAACCTACCTTGCGATCCGCGACATTCTGGAGGAGGAGCGCGCGCTAGGGTTCGGTGTGAACTGCTTCGGCGATCTGATCATCAAGGGTGGGCGAGACGTGCCCTGCTTGGCCCAGCTCCTCCTGCGCGAGGACGGCTATGTCGCCGCCTGCGATGGTGACTTTATTGCCATGATCAGCATGGCGCTGAGCACCTATTTCCTCGGCAAGCCGTGTATGACGTCGAATCTCTATCCGGTCTCCTATGTCGGCGCGCTGGCAGACCATTTCGGCGACCCACTCTCTCCCGACGAGCGCTACCCGCGAAGCGAGTGGACGAACATTGCGCGTATGGCCCACTGCGGCTTCGTGGGCGTGGTCTCACCAGAGATGACGCCCGAGGGCAGGGTCGATCTCCAGGATTGGGGCGGCACCTACGAAATCAAGCGCGACGGGCGCGGGTGCGGCATCGACGGTGATCTGATCGCCGGCATGCCCGTTACGGTTCACTCGCTTGGCTTCAGCGCGGACCGGCTCATGGTGACGCGCGGCGAGGTCCTGGAGACGACGCGCCACGCTGGCATGCCCCACTGCGAATCCAGCCTCCTGCTGAAGTTGAGCAACTTACCTGACTTCTTCGAGGCCGTGTCGCGGGATCACGTGATCGTGCAGTACGGCGATCACGTGCGCGATTTTGAGATTCTGGCGGACGTTCTCGGCCTCGAGTTCAGTGCCTATTGAGTTATCGCTAGGTGGTTCTTGAGACGTGTGAACGTGAACACGTGCAGACGTGCGCACGTTCACACGTTTTCCTTTGGTTGCTCGATCTGAACCGGCGGCACTTCCTCGAAGGAGAGGGGCGTATCGCTTGTCGGCATCGGTGGATAGTCGGGCACGCCGATGGCGTGAACGAGGTCGTCGATGTGGACCAGCTCGCCCGTCGCCATCGAGCGGTTGGCTGCGACACCCGTCAGGATTGAATAGGCACCCGCGCGCTGGTCGGCGGCTCGCAGGTAGGGATCCTCAGGGGGCTCAGCGCTGAAAAGGTCATCCAGGATGCGGCGGTCGCCACCCCCATGGCCCCCGGCTGACGTCCAGACGTCCACATCGTATGCAGGACCGAAGTGGGGGATGATGCGGATGTAGGTACCTCGTTTCAGCGTCTGTCCCGGCACGGTGCCGTCGGCGTTGATGTAGGAGGTCTCGACCGTCTTGTGCTCTAGCCGCCCCTTCGCGCCGTTCATCGTGACGACATAGCCCTCCCAAGGCATAAAGGTGTTGAGCGAGTAGCTCATCTTCACGCCGTTTGCATAGGCCACGAGGACATTCATCGTGTCTTCGATGTCGATCAACTCGCTGAAGACACAACGGTCGCGGAAGTAGCCGTCGTAGACCTCGTTGTCCAGGTAGAGTCGCTTGAGACTTTCAATGGTTTTCATATCGAGCCGGAAGCGACAGGCCTCCTCTGGGCAGGTCAGGCAGCGCTCCGTGCGGTGGGTGAGGCCATATCGATCCGCCGTCTCAGGCGTGTAGAAGCGGCGCTGGCCCTGTGCAAAGACTGACTCCGGCACGGTGGAGAGCCACCAATTGACGAGGTCGAAGTGGTGGGTGGCCTTATGGACCATCAGACCGCCTGAGTTCTCCTTATTTCGGTGCCAGCGCCGGAAGTAGTCGGCGCCGTGGCGGATGTCCAGCAGCCAGTGGAAATCCACGGAGAGGATGTCGCCGATCACGCCAGACATGAGCAGCGCTTTCATCTGCGTTCGGGGCGGTGAATAGCGATAGTTGAAGGTGACCCGGCAGGTCTTGCCGGTCTCGCGCTGTGCGTCGATGATGCGCTGGCACTTCTCCGCGTCCGTCGTCATAGGTTTCTCGGTGATGACGTCGCACCCCAGCTCCATCCCCCGGACGATATAGGCGTCGTGATAGCAGTCCTTGGTGGTCACAATGACCGTGTCGGGCTTCGTCTCCTCGATCATCTGGTCGAACTTGTGCGCAGGGTACCCTTTGACATCGACCCCGGCCGCGGCTGCTTCCTCCACGGCCAGCTGAACCCGCCCCTCGTTGATGTCACAGACCCCGACCATCTCGGACGAGTCGGAGTACCTGTGGAGTACCGCGTTGAAGTACATTCTCGATCGACCTCCGAGGCCGACCTGTACGTACCGTTGTTTCGCCATAGTAGAGATCTCCTTGTCCTCTCTGCTTTGTCTCCTACTTACCTATCCCTTATTGCTCGCTTCTTCTCATCCAGCTTTTCCTTCTCGGCTCGTTGCCGATAAAACGTATCGAGAGGGTAGCAGCCGGAGACCAGGCCCATACGGGGCGCCGTGGTGCAGTCGCTGAAGGTGCGGCAGATGCGGCGACGGTCCAGGTCGCTGCCCTCGAGGACGTCGCTAGCCATGTCGGGATAGGGAAGCGCCATTCGCCCAAGGCCGACAAAGTCGGCCTGACCGGTCCTCACAACGTGCTGTGCGACGTTGGGGAGCCACTCCTGAAGATAAGAGTAGGCGGAGCCGACGATCACGAGCTCCAGTCGATGAGCCTTGAGCTGCGCCGTCACGGCGATCTGGCGCGCTACGCCAACCAACGGATCCTCCGGTGGCTGGTAGCCATCGGAGGGCGGGAAGAGCGCCGGTCGCTGAAGGTGCGGATTGTAGTAAGGGCTCCCACCTGTGACGCAGACGAGCTCGACGCCCAGATCGGCGAGTAGATCGACGAAGGCGAAGGGCTCTGTCAGATCGATGCCCGTCCCGGTACCATCACCACCGAAGGCGTAGTCGTAGGTCTCGTCCTCAAGGGTGACGGGCCTGCCCACGCTGTCCGGGCCCGGCTCAAAGGGCATGAAGTCGAAGGCGCTCAGCCGGACGCCGATCTGCAGTCCCGGCGCCTCGGCGCGGATCCCCTCGACGATCTCGCGCAGGAAGCGGGTGCGGTTCTCGAAGCTGCCGCCGTAGGGCCCTGGGCGTGACTTCGCGGTCAAAAACTCATGCCCCAGATAGCCGTGGCAGTGTTTGACGTCGACGAAGGCGTAGCCGGCCTGCTGCGCCAGCTTTGCGGCGGCGACGAAGCGCTCGATCAGGCCTCGGATGTAGTCATCCGTGATGACAGGCGCCTCTGGATCAATGCCGAACTTCGCGTCGAGCAACGGGTGATGGTAGAGGATCTTGGGCTCCAGCTTTCCCTTTTCATAGGGACGACAGAATCGCCCTGAGTGCGTCAGTTGGAGCCCAATGAGCAGATCATCGGTCCGCCCGAACTGCTCGCGGTGGGCGTCGACCAGGATCTCCCGCAGGTGGGCGATGTCGCTAACCGTTGTCTCTGTGATCATCAGCTGGTTAGGGTTCGCCCGTCCATCGGGCTGCACGGCGGTGGCCTCGCCCCCCCAGATGAACTTTGCGCCGCTCAGGCCGAAGCGCTCCCAGCGGCGCTCGGTTAGTTCTGAAGGTCGTCCGTCGCGGGTCCCATCCCAGCCTTCCATGGGGAGGATGGCGAAGCGGTTGCCGATGGTGAAGCCGTCCTTGAGGGTGAGTGGTTGTGCCAGCGGCGCGTCCGGCCCTGTCGCCACCTCGGCGTCAAAGCTCAGCTCGAGGCCGAGCTCGCGGAGGCGGTTGCCGAAGGCCTCTGGGGTGCGCAGGCTGGCAATGCGTGGATAATCTGGCATTGGCGTGTTCTCTCCTGTTGTCTAGCTACGGTGTCTGACCTTGATCGTGGTGGCTGCTGCCCCGTTTCGTACTGGACGAGGGCTGATCCCGATCTTGTGCGGTACGCTCACTGCCAACTAAGCTCGCTGAGCGCGCGTCTCACTGTGTCGGATCCTACAACGTCGCCGCAACCCCCTTGATCTTCTCGATCATCGCATCGAGTTCCTCGCGCGGACGCGTTGGATCGGTGTAGAGGTAGGCGGTGCGGGCCAGAACGTCCAGCGTGCGCGGGCACATATCCTTGCTGTACTCGATGTCGGCATCGGTCAGGTTGTAGGCGTTGAAGGCCGGATGGTGGGAGCCTCTATGCTTGAGCACGGGCTCCCAACGGCTGTAGACGTGGATCCCGCTGTCGATGGGGGTATCTGTCCGGACACCGGCATCGTGACAGCCCTCCAGGAAGCGGCGGTTCGTTGCCTCGTCCTCGAACATCAGCGCGATCGTGGTGCCGCAGTCACCTTCCACGTCGTGAATCGGGTTGAAGGTGAAGGGCCCGGTGCCGGAGAGGGCGTCGATGACCGTGCGCTTCTCGGTCAGCATGGCCTCCAGCATCGGATCGAGCCGTGTGAGCTGCACGCGTAGGATGGCGCTCAGGATCTCGTTGATGCGGAAGTTCAGCCCGGCGAAAATGGGAACGTGCATGTCTCCGGCGTGGTCGCGGAAACCGGCACCGCTGTCGTGGAAGATCAGGGCCCGCTCGTAAATCTCGCGGTCGTCCGTCACCAGCGCCCCGCCCTCGCCACAGGTGATGATCTTGAAGTGGTTGAAGGAGAAGGCGCCCGCGTCGCCGATGGCGCCCAGCCGCTGGCCGCCGTAGGAGCCCCCGTCGGCCTGACAGGCGTCCTCCAGCACCTTGAGCCCATGGCGCTCGGCGATTGCCATAATCGCATCCATATTGCTGGGTAGTCCGACCATATGCACCGGGATGATCACCTTCGTCCGCGCTGTGACCTTGCGCTCGACGTCCTCGGGATCAATGGTCAGGGAGCTGTCCACCTCGGCGATGATCGGCACCGCACCGACCGCCAGCACTGCGGACGCCGTGGCCATGAAGGTGTAAGCGGGGATGATCACCTCGTCGCCGGGCCCGATGCCCATGCCGACCAGGCCCGAGATCAGAGCTGCCGTGCCACTGGTCACGGCGATGGTGTAGGTGACGCCGATCTTCTCCGACCACTCCTTCTCAAAGCTGTCAGACTCGCCGCCCTCGCCGCCGCGGTAGCGGAAGAGCTGTTTCGACTCAATGACGCGCCGGACCGCCTCAGCCTCTTCCTTGCCGATGATATACATCGCGACTCCTTATGGTTGCCGGTGCAGGTTTCATCACAAGAATACCCCGCCCCGCGATAGACGCAACCCCTCTTCCACGCAATGACTGGGAAAGGCGGCGCTGGCACGTACGGAGGGTGAGGGGTCGGGGGCGGTGGGGCCAGCACGTAAGCCTTATCTGTGAAGCGGAAGCTTTCTTGGGCTAGGGTGGGGGAGATGAGACGATGTGCAGTAGATCCACGTGAGGGCTGAGCTTTTTCACGGACTGCCCAGGGTCTGACTGACGATGTAGTCACAGCGGTCTGCGATGATAGGGACAGAGTAGAGGTCGGGGTGATCCTCGAGGTTGTCG
>JBNGDL010000023.1:31972-45904 GCA_049975205.1 Anaerolineae bacterium
CTACAATACCGCCCTCTATGACGCGGACTTCTGCACTACCAACCTCTGCACCCATCTTCAGCTGCCGCCTAGGCTACAGCGCATCTCTCCTCTTGAAACCTACGGCTTGCGAGCCACAACCTCTTCCACCGCAGCGGCGATGTGTGTCGCGGACATCCCGTACTTTCGCACGATCTCCAGGTAAGGCCCGGACTCTGCGAACCGGTCCCCCATCCCGATCCGCTTCATCGGCACCGGCACGTTCTCTACTAAGATCTCGGCGACAGCGCTGCCCAGCCCGCCAAGCACGATGTTGCTTTCGGCGGTCACCAGCGCCCCCGTTTCCTCAGCCGCCTGCACGATCGCGGCTTCGTCGATGGGTTTGAGCGTGTGGCAGTCGATCACCCGCACACTCAGCCCCTTGTGCGCCAGCATCGCGGCAGCCACCAACGCCTGGGAAACCATATCGCGGATGGCGACGATCGTCGCGTCCGTGCCCTCGCGGACGGTGACCGCTCGCCCGATCTCAAACGGATAGTCCAGATCGAACAACACCGGTACAGGATCTCGCGTGAAACTCAGATAGACAGGGCCCACATAGTCAGCCGCCGCCCAGGTCGCGAGCTTCGTCGTGGGTCCATCCGCGCCGGCGATCACCGTCGATCCAGCGATCGAGCGCATGATCGAGAGATCCTCTTGCCCCTGATGCGTCGGGCCGTCGGGCCCTGGCGTGATCCCGCCGTGGCTCGCCGCGATCTTCACGTTGAGGCGGGGGTAGTGAATGCTGTTGCGCACCTGATCCAGTGCCCGCAGTGTGGCAAAGACGGCGTACGTGGTCGGAAAGGGAATCAGGCCCGTCGTGGCCATTCCGGCCGCCGCCGCCATCATGTTCTGTTCGGCGATGCCGAAGTTGAACTCGCGCTCCGGATATCTCTCGGCAAAGACGTTCGTTTTGATCGACTTTGAGACGTCTGCATTGAGCACGACGACCTTGGGATTCCGTTCCGCTAGCTCCAACACTGCCTCGGCATAGGCATACCGCGTGGCCTCGCCCTCCCCCTCCTCAAACAACGTGCCAGACTCGATGAGGGGGATAACGTCGGAGCGAATATGATGATATACGCCGGTCATAGCGCACACTCCCTAATCTCCCTTAACGCCTGTTCTGCTTCCTCGGCGCACGGCGCCTTGCCATGCCAGACCACTTCGTTCTCCATAAACGAGACGCCCTTGCCTTTCACCGTTTCGGCGATAATGATGGTGGGCTGTCCCTTGACCTCCTTGGCCTCCTCCAACGCGGCAACGACCGCGGCCATATCGTGACCGTCGATCTCGACCACGCGCCAGCCGAAGGCGCGCCACTTGTCCGCCACAGGTCCTAATGGCATTTGGTCGTCCACGCAGGCGTCATTCTGAAGGTGGTTGCGGTCCAGAACCGCCGTTAGGTTGTCCACCTTCCACTTCGCAGCGGCCATCGCCGCCTCCCAGACCGAGCCTTCCTGAATCTCACCGTCGCCCAGCACGATCCACACGTGATAGTCCTGCTGTTGCAACCGCGCGCTTAAGGCCATCCCCAGACCTACCGAGAGTCCTTGGCCCAAGGATCCGGCCGTCATATCGATACCCGGCGTCTTGTTCATGTCCGGATGTCCTTGCAGAATGCTGTCGATCTGGCGCAACGTGGCCAGGTGCGACTTATCGAAGTAGCCGCGTTCGGCCAGCGCCGCATACCAGACCGGACACGCGTGCCCCTTTGAAAGGATGAAGCGGTCTCGGTCGGGCCACCTGGGGTTGTCAGGATCGATGTTCATTACCCGGAAATAGAGCGCAGTGACGATATCGGCCGCCGACAGCGAGCCGCCAGGGTGGCCTGCTTGCGCCGTCGTGATCATCTCGATAATGTCACACCGGACAGCGACCGCCATCTGCTTGAGTTCCTCTATAGACATCGGCACATGTTCTGTATTCATCCTCACTCCTACACCCCCCTGATGTGGGTCAGGGTCTCACTATAATCTCCGCAACCCGAAGGCGAAGTCCTGTGCTTCCGTCGGTCAATCAGATGAGGCGTCGGCGCCCGTGACCTCAGCTACACGCCCGAAGAATCGGCGCTTGAAGGGCGTGTTCAGCGTCCAGTTGACCGGTGGCGTCTGGAAGCCGGTTAGCTGCTCGAAGGGCCCCTCGTTCTTGCGAGGCAGGGGCTCGTACCACTCGTAGGGATCGTCACCCTGGCCTGCCCATCCTTGATCGTAGTAGCCCCACGAGGCGTAATGACGCCAGGCCGCGTCCAGGTTGGGCACGGCGGGCGAGTCCTCGTTGATCACGATAGGCTTTGGGCTCTTCCGGTAAGCGGGCATCTCCCGTACGGCCTCAATCGCTGCAGCTAGTTGCGGCGGGCGGGTCCCGTTCCCGTGCAGCAGGACGTAATCAGAGGCTGCTACCAGCGCAGCGGAAGGCATGCCGCGACCCCGCTCCACGTTGGCGCCGCCCCCGCTGGTGGCGTAGAGGAACTGGGGATAGAGCGCCCGCAGCTCGTCCACCATCGCGTGCACCCGTCCGGGCCTGAAGATATCGTACGCCGTTCGGTCCGAGACCACGTCGATCTCGTTGGCCAACTCGATCATCACGTTCTGGCGACCGGTCCCCTGCAGGAACTCCAACGCCTCCCGCGCAGCACGCTTGATCGCATTGGCACCTTCCATCCGACGCAGCGAGATCCAGTAGAAAAACCCCACGATCACGACCATTCCCAGTTCATCGGCGCGCGCCAGGACCCGCTCGACACGGTCGGCATAGGCCGGCTTCAACTCACCCTCGGGTGTGAACCCGTTGTTGTCGTATGCATGGTAGATCTCCGGCGTATACAGCGGCCCCCCGCCCTGGAAGTTGATGGTGAAGCCCAGCACGCCGTGTTGCTTCCAGATCGGTAGTGCGTCGCAGAACTCCTGGAGGTTTCGCTCGGGATCCCACTCGCCGGTATCCGGATAGGCCCACTGTTTGCGCGTCTCGGGGTTCGCGTCGTCGAACGTGGCCTGCACGGCGCGCACATTGAACAGCAATCCCTGGATCTTATGTCCTTCAAAGCTCCGCCCAGCGTATGTGGGCTCGCTGTCGATGCGTATCTCTTCACCCAGAAAACTTACACGCGTCACGATCCTTCGCTCCTTTCGATGTCACACTAACGATTGAGAGCCGGTGCACCGGTGATCTCGGCGACCCGCTCGAAGAAAGCACGTTTATGCTCCGTATTGATGCCCCAGTTCACCGGCGGCGTCTGAAAGCCGCTCAACGCGTCGTAGGTGTCCTCCCTGGGCTTCGCGCGATAGTCCACGTAGGCATCACCGGCCCAGGCCGCCTCCCCACCATACCCCTGATCGAAGTAGCCCCAGGAAACACCCCGCCGCCACGCGACCTCCAGGTTGGGGATGCCGGGGGAGTCCTCGTTGATCATCAAGGGTTTGGGAGCGGCTTGGTAGGCGGGCAACGCCTTCACGACGTCGATCCCAGCCGCGAGCTCTGCGGCGCGCGTTCCGTTTCCGTGGATCAGCACGTAGTCCGCCGCCGTCACCAACGACGCGGGCGGGATCCCCTTCCCTTTCTCGGCATTGATGCCGACCTGGCTGGCTGAGTAGAGGAACCGCGGATATCTCGATCGCAGCTGGTTCAGCATCTCATGCACGTGCTCGGGATCGAACATCTCGTAGCCTGCAAACCTGACCACGATTTCCACCTCGTTGGCCAGCTCGATCAGGAGATTGCGATGTCCGGTGCTCGCCAGGAACGAGAGTGCCTCATCGGCCGCCTGCCAGACAGCTTTCTCACCCTCAAGCTTCGCCAGCTGAACGCCGTAGAACAGCCCCACGATAGGCACCATGCCCAGTTCATCCGCCCGGTTCAGAACCCGCGCCATTCGCGCAGCGTAGGCTCCCTTAAGGTGGCCCTCCGGGGTAAACGCGTTGTTGTCAAAGGCCTGGTAGATCTCCGGGGCGAAGTAGGCACCGCCCCCCTGAAAGTTCAGCGTGAACCCCAGCACCCCGTGATCGCGCCAGGCGGGCAGCGCCTGGCAGAACTCCTCGACGTTCCGCTCCGGATCCCACGTCCCGGTATCGGGATAGGCCCAATGGCGGCGCGTCTCAAGATTGGCATCATCAAAGGTGGCCTGCACCGCCCGCACGTTGAAGAGCAGTCCCTCAATGGAATGTCCATCGTAGGTGCGCCCTGCATAGGTAGGTCGTCCATCCACCAGGAACTTCGTACCTTCAATTGATACTTTGGTCATCAGCCTTGGCTCCTTATCTGACCCTGCTGGAACGAGAGAGAGAACGCGATCAGTCCTGAACTTGGGCTCCTGTCAGCTTCGCCACCCGCTCGAAGAACTGGCGCTTGAAGGGTGTGTTGATCGTCCAGTTGACCGGTGGTGTCTGAAAGCCGCTCAACGTCTCCAACGGGCCCTCGACGTACCTCGGGCGGTCCTGATATCCTGTGTACGGATCTTCGATCTCGGCCTGGTTGGCAAACCCCTGGTCGTAGTAGCCCCAGGATACGTAGTTGCGCCAGCAGACATCGAGGTTCGGAACCGCAGGCGAGTCCTCGTTGATGAGGATCGGCTTGGGCGCCTGCTGGAATGCCTCCATGGCTCGCACATCCTTCAGCGCTTGCTCGAGCCGCGGTGGGCGCGTGGAGTTCCCATGGAGCAGAACGTAGTCCACCGCCTGAATCAAGTCGGGTGGCGGCTGTCCCTCCGCAGGGTCCACGCTGAACGCCATGTGACTCGTGGAATAGTAGAAATCCGGGTGATCCGCCCGAAGCTTCCTGATCATCTCCGGCTGGCGTTCCGGCTTGAAGATGTCGTAGGGCGTGTGCTTGACCACGATCTCGATCTCGTTCGCAATCTCAATCAGCAGGTTGCGGCGTCCGGTGCCCTCCAGAAAGTCCAGGGCCTCGTGGGCCGCGCGCCAGATGGCCTTCTCATCGTCCATCTTGAGCAGGTTCACCCAGTAGAAAAACCCTACGATGACCGCCATGCCCAGCTCGTCGGCGCGTGCGAGCACGCGCTCCGTGCGGTCGGCGTAGTCCGGCTTCAGCCGCCCATCGGCGGTGAACCCATTGTTCTCGTAGGCATCATAGATGCCTGGCACGTACAACGGACCGCCACCCTGCAAGTTGATGGTGAAACCCAACACGCCATGCTGCTTCCAGATCGGCAGTGCGTCGCAGAACTCCTGTACGTTTCGCTCGGGATCCCACTCGCCCGTGTCCGGATAGGCCCAGTACTTACGCGTCGAGGGGTTTTCGTCGTCGAATGTGGCCTGCACGGCCCGCACGTTGAACAGCAACCCCTGGATCTTGTGTCCTTCGAAAGACCGGCCGGCGTACGTGGGTTTGCCGTCCAGCCAGAACTCCTGGCCCTTGATTGTGATCTCGGTCATCTTGCTTCCCTTCTTCTAGGATTGCTTGATCGATGTGTCGTTAGGATGTTATGCCGGATCGGAAGGTTCATCGACAATGGTCGTCTCACGAACCACTTCCGGGTCGGTGAACTCGTCGTGCACGTCGGTGACCTTCGAGGAGAAGCTCCATACCACAGCTCCCTGAGGCCCCGCCTGGAACCAGTGCCAGGTATTAGGTGCCACACGATATTGGTCACCCGGCTTGAGTACGACTTCGTGCCACACTGTACAATGGGGCCTGCGGTGGGCAGGGGGGTGCACCTTGGCGTCCGGCGTCGGCTCCCCGGGGACGTACAGATAGGCCTCACCCCATTGACCCCGGAAGATCTCTTCTTTGCCGGGATAGCCCTCCGCCGGGTTCGGCGGATGCCGGTGCTGCGGGAAGAACTGATTTGGCCGCAGGATGAGCAACTTGACGCCCACCCAGCGGGTGCTTACCAGGGTCAGGATCTGCAGTCCCACCGCTGGGAGCTCACTCAGCCCTACGTCGGCAACTTCCATCTGCTCGAACTCAGCGGGCTGCACCACGACCCCTGCCTGCTGTACGAGGTCCCAGGCCCACTCGCGGGCCGCCCGCCACTCCTTGCGCGTAATCACGAGGAGATCCCCAGCATGCGCCGGGCCTCGGACGGCGTGGCGACCTCCCGACCGATCTCCTCGACCATGCGTACGAGGCGCTCGATCAGCTGGGCGTTGCTCGTGGCCAACTCACCGGGGCGATAGTAAGCGTTGTCCTCAAACCCGGCGCGGATGTGCCCGCCTAGGTTCATCGCCAGGGCCGCCATCTCCAGGTCGTGACCGCCGTGCCCGGCGACGCCCCAGACGGCATCATTGGGAAGAGATTCGCTCATGAACATCAGGTTCCGCGGCGTTGCCGGCATCGCTCCCACCTGCCCTAGCACAAACGAAAAGAGGTGGGGGGGCTCGAACCAGCCCTCCTCCACCAATCGCAGGCTGTTGGCGATCATCCCCACTTCGAAGATCGCGAAATCGGGCTTGATCTGCCGCTGGTGCATCGTCTGCGCCCAGTAGGCGATGTCACTGGGCGAGTTCACGTATACACCGTGGTCGTAGTTCACCGAGCCGGGGTTCAACGAGGCCAGCTCGATGTCGGCCTGAAGCGAGACCGAGCGCTCTGCCGGCGTCAGTTCGTTCATACCCCCGGTCGAGCCCTCGATGACGATGTCGCACTGCTCGCGGATCAGGCGCAGGGTGCGCTCGAACGCCGACAACTCCGTCGTCGGTTGGCCCTGCTCATCCCACACGTGCAGGTGGACGACGTTTGCGCCCGCATTCCACGCCCGCACCACCTCAGCGGCGATTCCCTTCGGGGAGAGGTCCAGGCCCGGGATTCCCCGCGCCAGGTACGGTGGGATGGAGGGCGCAACGGTGACCAGTATCTTGTCCATAGCGGAGGCCATCGCCTAGACGAGCGAATCGAACAGGTGGCGGTAGGCGCGGGCAGGGATGCCCTCGTCGATGAGCCCTTGGAGTTCCTCGCGCCCCAGCTTGTCCAGCATCGCGATCGCGGTCTCGACAGCCACGATGGTCGTGTTCATCATCTCCACCGGGTCGCCATCACGGGTCAGGACGTCATAGGACAGCCAGCCCTCCCAGTCCAGCCGGTCGAGGTAGAAGACCATCTCCACCAAGTCCCACAGATTGACCGCTCCCGGCAGCATATCCCAGTCCCACTCACGACCGTTGTCGTTGAAGTGTACGTAGAAGAGCCGGTCGGCCTGGGCTGCCATTGACAGCATTTCGGCAGGCGTCTCCTTTGCCATCAACGCGTGCCCCACATCCATCGTGACGCCCACGTTCGGCAAGCCCAGCCGCTCGCAGAGGTAAAGCGCACGCCCCATGTCCCCCAGGATTACGAAGTTGCGCGACTCGTTCAGCTTGTACTCCAGGCTCAGCTTCACATCCGAGCGGTGCTTCGCGCCCTCCGCCAGCCCCGCCTCCAGCCACCGCCACTGCTTCAGATAGTCCACCTGAAAGCTGTAGTTGTGGCCATCGATCAGCGGGCAGCAGCTGACCATCCAGGCGTCCAACTCCGCGGCCAGATCCATCGCGATCTTCAGGTTCGTCACCGCATCGGCGCGCAGCTGTGGGTTGGGGGCCGTGAAGGACCCTGTCTGCCACTTCTTCTCCCCCTTCACATTCAGGTTGACCGCCGAGACTGCTAGGCCTGAATCCTTGACCAGCGCCACAGTGGCCTCCGGATCGGCAAAGTCCTGTGGATAGACGATTTCGATCCCGTCGACTCCCTCGACGTTCTTGGTCATCTCCAACCGCTCTTGAAGGCTGCGAGCGGGTTGATATTCGTGAAAGCGATCGGCCTGCCGGCCCATCAGTCCCACCATCACTGAGTGTTTGAGCTTCATCGTTTCTCCTGGTTGTGTGTAAGTGTGAGTCTATGTAGATGCAGGTAACGTAGGTGTTGCGCGAGAGAAGCCGGTGGGTTGATGCCTACGGCAGCGCCCCGGCTTCGCTCTGGAGCCACTCGGCGGCTCCTTGCCCATCCAGACCATTGACAAGTTGGTCGACAGCCAGCGGGAAGAGACGGGCAGCGTAGACGCGAGAGAAAGCCACCGCGGCCTCGTCGCTCGCGTGATTCCAGCGCACCGACTTGCGCAGCCCATCGAGTAGATCCTCCGGCATGCCGCCCTCATAGTAGCCGAACCAATCGTGGGCCTTCAGCGATCGCCACTGCATCGCGTATCCGCGCTGTGCCGGCGCCCATCCACTGGGAATCCAGTAGACGTTGTAGGCGTCGTCCATCAGGTAGGCGATCAGCGCCCGGGCCGAGTTCTCGTCAGACGCACTGCCCACGGCAAGGGCTAACGTGTAAGCATAGGTCGTGCTGCCATCCTCCGTCGGGTTAATGGCAGAGGCATAGGCCATCACGCGCGCGAGTTCGTCCCTTTTGACGTCCGTCGTCCGATCTGCCAGGGCCTGGGGCAACGCTGTCGAATCGAGGATCATCGCTGCCTGCTGATTCAAGAAGAGGTCCCGCGCCTCTCGCATCATCGTACCCGAGGGCGGCCCGTACTGCATCAGATCCTCGTAAAGCTGCATGGCATCCACGAAGGCCGGATCTGTGAAATCGATCGCACCATCCTCAGAGATCGGCTGCGCTCCGGTGGCCTGGGCCAGGTTCGTCAGCGCGTGGTGCATCAGCAGGCTGTCCTGCTCCAGCGTGGTGGGCAGAACGATGCCATATTGGGATGCGTCAGGATCGTAGAGTGCTTCGGCTGCCGCAAGGATAGCCTCGGGCGTCGTTGGCGGCGCCAGCCCAGCCTCCTCAAACAAATCGGCGCGGTACCAGATCCCCTGTACGGCACCGTAATACGGAATGCCCAGCACCGTCCCGTCAGCCAACGTGGTATCGGCTTCCATCACGGTGTAGAACGCCCCTTCGTTCATCTCGCCGACGATGGACGCCGGGAGCTCGGTGTTTAGGAGATCGCGCGCATCTAGACACGCCAAGTACTCGGCCGGGACCAGCAACACGCCCGGCAGCTCGCCCGCCGAACAGACGAACTCGGCTAGCTCGTGATCGTGCAGGATCTCCAGGGTGACCTCGGCGTCTGGATAGTCTGCCGTGAACTCCTCCATCCACTCCGCCATGCGAGAGGAGAAGTCGTCGCTCACATACCGAGCCCACAACGTGATGGGGCCACCAATGGGAATCTGTGTCGGAGCCATCTGCGTGGGAGCGCTGGTGGCTTCAGCCGCCGGCCCGGGTCCGCAGCCCGCTATGAGGGCAAGGATCACCAGGCTGAATAGAGTCAAGAGAGATCGGTTGTTCCTCATGTTGTGCCTCCGATAGCCGCTATAAGCACCAGATTTCGAGTCGTATCCGCACGGGACATGCCAGACTGGATCCAGCCATCCCCCGGCAAGTCTGTCTCTCGGTTCGCTTATCCTTTGATCGCACCGGCGCTGAGCCCCTGCACCATGCCCTGCTGCGCAAATCGGAACATGATCACGGACGGAATCGTGGTTAGTACACACGCAGCCATGAAAGCGTTCGCCCGGTTCACCGAGCCTAGCTCGCCGATGAAGTCACGCAGGCCCACCTGAATCGTCTTCATCTCGCCGCGGTTGAGCAGCAGGCTTGCCCACAGGAAATCGTTCCAGGCGCCGAGGAACGTGTAGGTCCAGATTGCCACGATGCCCGGGATCGAGATCGGCAGGACCACCTTCACGAACGCCGAAAACCAGTTACAGCCGTCGATGAGGGCCGCCTCTTCCAGCTCCGTCGGGTAGCTCGACCTGAAATAGCCCTGCAGCATCATAACCGCATACGGAAGCGAGAAGCTCACGTAGGCCATAATCACACCGGGATAGGAGTTGAGAAGCCCTAGGTTCTGGATCAGGAAGTAGATCGGGAAGATGCGGGTGATGCCGGGGATGAGTTGCGTCAACAGGAACAGTGCCAAAATCACGGTCGCGCCGCGGAAATGGTGGCGGGCCAGGACGTAGGCAGCCGCGCTGCCCAGCAGGGTCGCGATCATCGCCGTCACGAACGAGACGAACAGCGAGTTCGTGATGTAGCGCGCGAAGGGAATCAGGCTGACCGCCTGCCGGTAGCCGTCCATCGTGATCTCGGACGGGAACCAGATCGGTGGGATTGCGACCAGATCGATGTTGCTTTGGAAGGAGCTCTTAAGCATCCAGTAGAAGGGAGCCAGAATGAAGATCAGCAGGGCGGTGAAGATCACCACCGCACCCACTTTGCGCGCTACAGGCTGCACCCGTCTCTTGAAGCGGTAGTAGCTGAACGTCGTGGTTGTCATAAGGAGTCTATCCTTTCGACCATTCCTGGATCACAGCTCTGTCTTCATCAGGCTGCGCACGTAGAAGATGGAGATGAGCCCGGTAATCCCCAGAATGATCGTCGTAATCGTCGAGGCCAGATCAAAGCGGTAGAATGTAAACGCTTGCCGGTAGGCCAAAACGGAGAGCACGTTCGTCAGGTTCCTCGGACCGCCGCCCGTCATCACGTAGTGGACATCGAAGATGCCGATGCCGCCGATAAACAGCAGCGTGAACAGCACGATCAACACGGAACGCAGCTGGGGGAGGGTGATGTAGAAGAACTTCTGAAAGCCGTTAGCGCCATCGATATCGGCTGCCTCATACATCTCCCTCGGAATCGACTGCAGCCCCGCCAACAGCATCACGCTCACGAAGGGCAACCCGCTCCAAACGCGCACCAGCCCCACCGACAACAATGGAATACTGAGGGGCCCAAACTGGCGCGGGTCTGTCAGGAAGCGGATGTTGACGTCTATGATCCCTAACGCCCGCAGCGCCTGGTTGATCGGGCTCCTCTCGGGTTGAAGCATCCACATCCAAATCGCCGAGGCCACCACCGGCGGCGTCACCCACGGGATCAGCACGAGAGATCGAAGCGTCCCCCGTCCGCGAAACTCCTGGTTCATTGCCGACGCCACAATGAGGCCCAACGCTACCACAGCCGGCACGACGAAGGAGACCGCTACGATGGTGTTCTGCAGGGTCTGTAGAAATCCCGGCATCTCGAGCACCGTCTTGAAGTTTTGCAGGCCAACAAAGGGCGTGCCTTCCGTGTGGATGCGCATCAGGTCATACTGGAGGAAACTCAGGCGCAGTGAGTCGATCATGGGATAGACACCCAAGACCAAGACGAGAATGAGCGCCGGAGCTACCATCAGGTAACAGAAGAGCTGTCGCCGTCTTTCCATCTATTCACTCCTCAGAACGCTGAACGCGACACCCACTAGGTAGTGGGGGAGGGCGCACCGTCTCGCCCTCCCCCAAGATCAGGGGTAGCATTCAGGATGCAGACTATTCGATCTTATCCATCTCTTCCTGCATGCGCTGCTCCGCCCTCGGTAGAACGTCATCGAAGGGCTGCTGCAGGACGAGCGCTTCGTAGTACATGTCGTAGAGTACCGAACCGGGGTCGTTTGCCACAACCTTGGACCAGGCGGGCGAAGGATGCTGTGACGTGTGCGCGTACTCCAGCGTCTCCACGATCACTTGCTTCCACTCCTCGTCGGTCCAGAACTCGCTGGACATAACGGCCTTGCTCGGGCTCACCCGGCCCAGATACTCGGAGATCGTCTGGAGGATGCGCTCCTGGCTCATGAAGTGGATCCATTTCACAGCTGACTCCACCTTCTCCGAGCCGCGGAGGACGCCCCAATAACCGGCACCGCTGTAGGACGAGCGGTTAGCGGGGCCCATTGTCGGTAGCGCATATCGCCACTTGTCATCCAACTCCGGGAAGTCACGCTTTAGGTTCTTGGCCCAGTCATCCGGCACCGAGCCGACCACCGCCAGCTGACCCGCCTGGAACATGGTCTCCACATCATAGGACGGCTCCATAAGCTCTGTGGAGTGGATCTCGTGGGTCCAAAGCAGATCGTACATCCACTGCAGAGACTCACGCATCTCCGGTGTATCCAGCGTCGCCGTCTGGCCATCGGCCGTCATGTACTCACCGCCGGCCTGCCACAGATACTGGAGGAACTGCTGCATCGGGACCGACGCCGCCAGGGCGAAGCCCCACTGCGTCACGTTCCCGGCCTCGTCGCGCTTGGTCAGCTCCTGCCCCATGTCAATGACCTCATCCCAGGTCTGCGGCGGAGCGTCGAAGCCCGCCTCCTCCAGGAAATCGGTGCGATAGATCATGGGTCGGATGTCACCACGCCACGGTACTCCAAAGAACTCGCCCTTCCAGAATACGTCCTTCAGGGAACCCGCGAAGAACCGGTCCTCTAGGTCAGGCCAGTATTCCTCCTGATACTGCGTGATGGGCATCGGACCGTACTGACCGCCGCCCAACTCCGTCAGGGAGTAAAGCCAGAACATGTCTGCAGCATCAGGATGGGCGCCACCCTGAGACATCAGCAGCAGGGTATTCACCGCGTTCGACCAGTTGATCATCTGCACGTCGACTGTGACGTTGCTCTCAGCCTTGAACTCCTCAGCCCAATCCCCAAGCATGTCCATCCATTCTTCGGGATCGCCATAGTTCATCGTCCAGAATTCGATCTGGACGGCTTCGGCTTCGGGCGCACCACCGGTGACGTCAGTAGGCTCTTCGCCCGGCTCGGGGGTACCCCCAGGTGCACCGCACGCAGCCAACGCAGCACCGGCTGCCGACGTCGCCGCCAGATGCAAGAACTGCCTTCTCGACAAACCGTTCGCCATCTAAATCCTCCTAAAAGGTTCGTGTGTTGTTCTATCAGCTACTAACTACAATCAGAGGCCAACTCGCAAGCGCATAGGTCGATCCACAAAGGGGCTTCTGTATAGGCGAACACCTCCTTCTCAGTGTAGGCGTCTATTGTGGAAACATGAGCGGCCGACCGGCCATGAGACCTGCAACGGTACCAGGGTCCACAGTATGGATTTCAGCTGGCCACACCGGTCAGCCGCGATACGCGTCATCCGGCTGTCTGCTTGGGGAATGCGTCTGCGGGAAGTCCGGAGTAGATGATCTGTACGCACTCCTCGGCCACGCGCGTGTTGATCTCCCGATGAAGGTCTCGCAACGCTTCCACGTCGCCGTGAGAGAGCGCGTCCAGCAGCGCCTGGTGATCGGTATCCACCGTCTCGGGGACGTAGTCCGGGAACGCCTGGAAACGCATCAGAAAGAGCACCTGCATCTGCGCGCGCAGCGACTGCCACATCTTCACTAGCCGCCTGAACCCCGCGCGTTCGAAGACATAATCATGGAACTCCATATCCGCCTTCGTCAGGCGGTCGTAGTCCCTGGCGGCGATCAGCTTCTTCTGCCGCTCGATGCACGACTGCAGATGCTCAAGATCTTTAGGGGTAAGGGTCTGCTTCTGGATCACGATCTCAGAAGCCAGGGTCTCCAACGAGGCGCGGATGGTGAAGATCTCACGGATATCCTGCTCGTTGAACTCTCTGACGGTGCTGCCCTGATTGGGGACGCTCACCACCAAACCCTCCTGCTCCAATTGACGCAGGGCCTCACGGATCGGGCTGCGGCTGACGGACATCAGCTCGGCAAGCTCATTCTCCTTCAGATGCTGTCCGGGCTTGAGTTCGCCCTGCACGATTGCATCGCGGAGGAGATCAACGACTTCATTTCGGAGCGTTCTCGACTCGGGTCTGTTGAACAGATCCATATCTGTCAATCCTTTGTCAACACGAGAGGACGGTGCGGTTACTGTATGCCTGTATACGTGTATACACGCATACTGTATACAGAATAACGCATAGTGCTGAGAATGTCAAGACCTTGTTAGCAAGTTTGTGGGAGCGGGCGGTTCTTAACCTGCATCGCTACCCTGGGATCCGGGAGCTGGCGTTGGGGTTGCTGCTCTTCCTGTTCTGATATGCGTGCTGGGTCTGCAGGTGGCGGACTCGTGCGAGCTCGCTAGACACTCGACCTACGGCCACTAGGGGGCCGGACCACGGCACCTACCGCACGAGCCGCAGGTGCTTCCCGGCGAGCAGTTGCTCCACGTCCTCACGG
>JBNGDL010000024.1:0-45743 GCA_049975205.1 Anaerolineae bacterium
CACCCGTTCCTACACCCGCCATGGCTGATCTTGACGCACGCACGTATGTCGTCAGATGGGGCGACACGATTAGCGCCATCGCAGCCAGGCTTGGGATCTCCATGTGGGCGCTTATGGCAGAGAACGGGCTCTCCAGTTGGAGCACGATCTACACGGGACAGGAGCTGGTCATCCCAGATACTACGTCGGCAGAGCCCGAGCCGGAGCCGACGCTGCCGCCGACGCCTTCCCCCTCGCCAGAGGCGCCGGCTACCCCCGAGCCGCCAGCCGCTACGGAGACTCCGGAGCTCGCTGCCCCCAAAGACGCCGAGACCTACACCGTGCATCGAGGCGATACGCTCACTCAGATTGCCGCACGGTTTGGCACAACGGTCGCTCACATCGCGCGGCTCAATGGCATTGCCAATCCCTCCCAGATCTATGTGGGGCAGGTCTTGCGGCTGAAGGGGACGGCCCCTGCTCCCAGCGGGGTGGGGAAGCTTATTGTTGTCGATCTCTCCGAACAGCACCTCTATGCCTTTGAGGGGGACCAACTAGTCTATTCGTTCGTCGCCTCGACCGGTGCTGCCCCTTACTACACTCGCGCAGGAGAGTACCGAATCCAGAGCAAGATCCCCAATGCCTACGGGTCGACGTGGAACATCTGGATGCCCCACTGGCTTGGGATCTACTGGGCGGGCTCCACGGAGAACGGTATTCACGCGCTACCGGTGCTTCCTAATGGGCAGATCCTGTGGGCGGGCTATTTAGGCTCTCCCGTATCCTATGGATGCGTGGTTCTTGGGACGCAAGAGGCCGAACTGCTCTATTACTGGGCAGAGATTGGCACTCCTGTCTCAATCCGCTATTAGCTCATCCTGTTCATCCAAGTTTGTGGAACTGCTAATTCACCCCAATACCCTATCTTACGGAGGTTATCATGACCCAGGCCCCTAGCAGCAAAACCGGCCTCAACTACAAGAAGACGCTCCTCATCGGCTTTGGCTTCTTTGGGATCAGCGTGATGTGGAAGCTATACAATGACTACGTGCCCATCTTTTTGCAGGCCGGGAATCCGACGTTTGAGACGTCCACGAGGGCCGCCGGGTTCGGTCTTGGCGCGGCGCTCACGGGCTTCATCATGACCTTGGATAATCTGGCCGGTCTTTTTCTGCTTCCCTTGATTGGCGTTTGGAGCGATCGGGTCTGGACGCGGTTGGGACGGCGCAAGCCGTTTATCGTCGCGCTTGCGCCGATCGCCATCGCTGCATTCATCGTCGTACCGTTTGTCGTCAAAGCCATCCCCCCAAGTCTGAGTGGAGAGACTTCTCAACTTCGCTCGAGTATGGCGATCTTCATGGTGGCCGTTGGTATCTTTCTGCTAGCCATGGCGGGCTTCCGAACGCCTGTGATTTCACTCATGCCAGACCTGACGCCATCGCACCTGCGCAGCCAGGCCAACGGCATCATCAATCTGATGGGCGGGCTCGGAGGCGTGATCATCACATTGATCGGTGCATGGCTCTACGGCATCGATATCGCGCTCCCCTTTATCGTGGCGGGCATCCTGATGGTCCTTGCCGTGCTGATGCTTGTATTCTTCGTGTCGGAGCCTCGCCATCTCACCGATCAGCCGGAGGAAAGGGAGGAAAGCCAACGGCTGCGAGCCCTGGGACAGCTGAAGAGGGTACCCACCGAAGCCCGACGGAGTCTGTTGCTCCTGATGTTGTCGATTTTCCTCTGGTTTGTGGGATACAACGCGATTGAGACGTTCTTCACGTCATATGGCGTCAACGTTCTGGGTATCCGTGAGAATCAGGCATCGCTCCTCTCAAGTATCTCCTACATCACATTCATCCTTTTCTCTGTCCCGAGTGGCTTTATCGCCGGTAGGCTTGGACGTCGGAAGACGATCACACTAGGCCTGCTGATCTTCGCTGTGCTCCTGTTGGTGGGATACTTCCTACCCAGCATTTTCGTCATTGGTGGGGCTTTGGCGTTAGGTGGCTGTGCATGGGCCCTGGTTAACATCAACTCGCTGCCGATGGTGGTGGACACGGCGACGACGGACGCAAACATTGGCACGTTCACCGGTTTCTACTATTTGGCCTCGCAGCTGGCAGCGATCGCCGGCCCAGTGCTCAACGGATTTGTCATCGAGCGATCTGGCAATTACGGTCTGGTGCTCCTGATGCCGGTCATTTTCTTCTTCCTAGCAGCGCTGACGATGCAGAGCGTGACCAGGGGAGAGCCGCGAGCCGGATGAGGTAAGACTAGCTAGGCTCTGGCGTCTATAATGAAGACGAGGAGCTTGGATAATGCAATACATTATATGTTCAAAATCTTGACAAATAATCTTCATCGTGATATAGTGATGGTGTTATGAGGTTGAAGAAACTAAGAGTGTAGGAACTGATTTCCGCGAAGGGAGGCGGAGGATGGACAAACCACTTGAGGTAACACCGAGTTACTATGATGTCTTTAGGAATGACCTGCTGGACATGCCCGATGCTGAGTGCAGCGATGACATCGAATGTGCCATCGGGATGATCCTTGAGGCGATAGGGGAGGATCCGGAGCGTGAAGGGCTGTTGCGCACGCCAGGGCGGGTCTCCCGGATGTTTGAGGAGCTCACGGCAGGCTATCACGTCGACCCGGAGCGCCTTATCAACAGTGCAATCTTTGATGTTCAGTATGACGAGATGGTTATCGTGCGGGACATTGACTACTACAGCCTGTGCGAGCACCATCTTCTCCCGTTCATGGGCAGGGCTCACGTCGCCTATATTCCCAATGGGAAGGTGATTGGACTTAGCAAGATCCCGCGCATCGTCGAGATGTACGCTCGCCGGCTCCAGGTGCAGGAACGGATGACGCAGCAGATCGCTGAGTTCCTGGATCAGACGCTCCACCCAAAGGGCGTTGCGGTCGTGGTCCAGGGGCTTCACATGTGCGCTGCGATGCGGGGCGTCAAGAAGGCTAACGCTCGAATGAGCACCAGTGCGATGCTGGGGAAGTTCAAGAACGACCAGGCACTGCGGGCCGAGTTCTTTGAGCACATCGGGCGCAATTCGGTGAGCTTCTAGCGTTCGGGCGGAGGTACCTGATGCCGGATCAAATTCATATTAAAGACCTGCTGCTCAGGACCATCGTCGGCATCAACCAGGAGGAACGCGAAAAGCGTCAGGATGTCCTTATCAATATCACGCTGTCTGCGGACACGCGGGAGGCCGGATGCTCCGATGAGATTGGGGATGCGGTCAACTACCGGACGATCACCAAACGCGTTATCCGGATGGTGGAGGCCTCCCGCTTCCACCTCGTCGAACGGCTGGCAGCGGAGATCGCTACTATCTGTCTTGCCGATCCTCGGGTGGAAGTGGCGCACGTCGTCGTGGAGAAGCCGGGTGCGCTGCGCTTTGCGCGGTCAGTCGGTGTCGATATCTCTCGCACGCGCCTGGAGTTGGAATCGAATAACCGTGTATTCGTGACCCTCGGCTCGAATATCGAGCCCGTCCGCAACCTTGTGGCTGCCGTTGAGCACCTCCGCGACCAGGTCACCGTGCTCTCCGTCTCTCCCGTCTACGAGACCCCGCCTGTCGGCACGCGGGACCAGCCCGATTTCCTGAACGCTGCGGTCCTCATCACGACGCCGTTTTCCGCAGATGAACTGAAGGTGGGCGTCCTCCAGCCCATCGAGCAAGCGTTGGGACGGGTGCGCACTGAGGAGAAGAACGCGCCGAGGACAATCGACCTGGACATCGCCCTCTACAATTACGAGATCCTGGATCTCGGATTCCGTCACATTCCCGACCCCGACCTGTTAGCACATCCGCACGTCGCGGTACCTCTGGCCGACCTGGCGCCTTACTACGTGCATCCCGAGACCGGGCGCACACTGCAGGAGATTGCCGCAGGGCTGCCGCAGTCCGGCATCAAGCGCAGAGACGATCTGGTCCTCTAGGCCCAGATGACTTCGATGGGAGGTCCATGGATTACGAGGCACTGAAGTCCTATATGCAAGCCTGTGAAGATGAGATGCTGGCGACCCTAGAGGACCTCGTAAGCCACGAGTCTCCGCGTACTGAGAAGGCCCATCTGGATCGGTTGGCGCTGCACCTCGCAACGCGGTGGCGCAGACTGGGTGCCACCGCGGAGATCATTGAGAACGTGGAGCGCGGTAGCCACGTGCGCGTCGTGTTCCCGGCGCGGACCTCTACTCTTGGGGGCGGAAGCGATGGCAACTGCACTGCTGCGATGGGGATCCCGACTCTGGACGGTCTTGGCACTGTGGGGGATGGGGCGCACGCCGTCCACGAGCATATAGAGGTGGCGTCCCTGCCCGCACGCGCTGCGTTGCTTGCGGGCATCCTCTGTGAGGCGCCCTAGACTGTAGCTAGTTGGGGTGGCGGTGTTGCTTCTGCTGGCAGTATGTAGATGCTTCTACTGCCAGTATGCAGAACGACGCTGGGCGGCCCCTCTTGAGAAACCGCCCAGCGATTGCTGTGAGAAGACTTCAGCCTCAGGCTGGGCCCATCACCTTATACCCTGCCTCAGCGACGGCTTCCTCGAAATCGGACATATCCACTGATCCAGGATCGTAGGTGACAACCGCTGTCCCGGACTCGAGATTCACTTCGACCTCAGTGACGCCCTGCACATTCTGCAGCGCCTGCGTCACGTGTTTCACACACATTTGGCAAGACATCCCGTCGATCTTGAGCGTTGTTGTCTCCATTTTCACGTCTCCTTTGGCTGATAGGGACCCAACATTAGAGCTCTTCGCCCGCGTTCCCTTCTCCGGCTCACATGGCTGGCAGAGGGGACAGTAATATGTGCTTCTTTGACCTTGTACGATACGTGTCAAGGTATAGCCACAGCGCGGACACGCGTCGTCCGCACGATCGTACACCTTAAGATGCTCCTGATGCTCGCCCAAACCGCCATCAGGATAGACATACTGGCGATCATCCAGGCTCGTTCCCCCGTGCTCAATGCCCTGGTGCAGTACGCAAACGATCGCCTCATAGAGTCGTCTGCTTTCCCTCTCCGACAGGGATCCCGCGATGCGTTGCGGGTGGACGCGAGCGTGCCAAAGGATCTCGCTGGCGTAGATATTGCCCAGCCCAGCGATGAACCTCTGGTCGAGAAGCAGACGTTTGATCTCGCCTCGACGACCCGAAAGTCGTTCGCGCAGCTCATTCGAGCTGAAATCTGGACCCAAGGGCTCGGGCCCGAGGTCTCGGAGGACTTCCTCCTCATCCTTGACGAGGTAGAACCGCCCAAACTTACGCGGATCCACGTAGAGCAGGCGACTGCCATTTTCCAGTGTTAGGGTGATACGGGTGTGCTTATCTTCCTCAACCTCTTCGCCAGTCTCAACCAGCGCGAAGCTACCGCTCATCCGTAAGTGCACCAACAGCGATCGCTCGGTGCTGAGTTCCAGAACCAGAAACTTGCCCCGACGGCGGACCTGGTCGATCCTAGCTCCGACAAGCTCCTCTCGAAAGCTCGCCACATCGGGCCGGTCAACGGTCCGGGCCCAGAGGACGTCGACCTCCGTGATCGTCTGACCCACGAGGGCAGAGCGCAACTTGCGGGCAATTGTCTCGACTTCGGGTAGTTCAGGCATAGTGTTCAAGAAAGCCCTGCCCCAGATCCGTCAGGGCAGGGCCATAGACTCCTGACTTCTCGCTGAGCTGACTACTTTTTCCAGGTCGTCCACACCTTGCCCACCATAGCTTCGCCCGGCTTCAGAGTCTGATCGCCTGGATGCCAGCATGCGGGCAAAGCTTCATCTTTGCGTGCGTAGACGTATTGCGCGCCTTGGATCAGACGCAGCATCTCGTCCACATCCCGGCCCATAGACTCGTTGAGCACCTGAGCGACCTGCAAGACGCCCATCGGGTCGATAATAAAGAACCCCCGAAGGTCAGACCCGGTGTCAACGTCGTAGACCAGGTACTTCTCGCCGACGCGGCCTGCGCGATCGCTCAACATGGGGTAGGGCAGTCCACCATCCACCATCTTGGACAACTCGTGCTCCTGCCACGCCTTGTGGACGTGGGGCGAGTCTACGCTGATCCCGAGCACAGTGACACCTAGGTCACGGAACTCATCGTAGCGTTCTGCGACGGATACAAGCTCGGTGGGGCAGACAAAGGTGAAGTCGCCTGGATAGAAGAAGAGCACGACCCACTTTCCTTCGTAGTCGGACAGTGCGACATCCTGGATGGTGTCACCTACGAGCGCCCGGACTTTGAAGCCTGGCGCAGGGCGTCCGACCTGCGCAATCTCGAACACATCTTCCACGTTATACCTCCTCACATTTCCTGAAGATCCACTGACGTATAGTATGCGGTGTATGGCCTGAGGCCGCCGCGATCATGGTGCCACGGTCGGACAGGCAGCCCCAGTGACCAATCCCCGGCAGGCTTTACCGGGGATAGGGATAGCGCGACTCATAGCGCTGCATCAGGATCTCGAAGTGCCGCTGCTCCGCGCCAGCCAACTGGAGGAACAGCTTCTTGGCCTCGGGATCGTCAGCTCGCTCTGCGCTGCCGTGGTAGAGCTTGAAGCTCTTGTCCTCAATGCTCAGCCCGAAGAGCAACGCATCCTGCTCGTCGGGATTCTCGGGTAGTTCCTCCATCACCTTCTCGTCGGGTGGGAAGACGAGCGAGACGGCATCGATGGATTCAACGAGCTCCATCTCGGGAATGGCTGACCAGCCCTTACCCTCCTGCAACGCTTCGTATTGACGACTGATATAGTTGTAGTGGTCGACCTCGTCCTCGGCTAACTGTTTGAACATGGCTTTGCCGTCTTCATCCTCTACCCGGTGTACCATCGTGTTGTAGAACTTTTCACCGTCGCGCTCCAATTTCAGAGCCTCAGCCAGCACATCGATGAGTTTCATATCCATGCCTCCCGTGGTCATAGTTGTCAATGATAGTGTTATTCTAGGGTCTTCTACCTTGTTTCACAAGCTACTCGGTGACGTCTGTCAGTCGATCGATATCTCCCCTTGGTCATATCTAGAGTGGTATGCGTTGAAGTCGTCCTGAGGGCCGATCGCGACGATAACAGGATAGGTCTGCCCTGGCTGAAGGCTGTGGTCGTACACGTCGCCAGAGTCGAGGGGAATTCGCAACTCAAAACGTGTGACGCCGTCTTCCTCAACTCCGGTGAAGTCAGCTATGTCATCCGTCCCGCCGAGGTCTTCGTCGGGTGGATGGTTAGGACCTGTCGGAGCTGTGCCCCAGGCGTCCCAGAGCCGCGCTTCGCCGTCCGCGACAAAGCCAAAGAGGAAGTCCGCTCCCTGCATGCCTTGTTGAGGGTTGATGCCGACCGAGACCCACCCTGTCGTGTCGCCCTCCATAGCCAGATAGAGCGATGACTCATCATTGCCCCACCAGATTCGGATGTCACCGAAGTCTGCTTGGGATCCGTACTCTCCCTCCGAGATGAGGCCATCGGCCGTCCAGATGGATCCAGCCGAGGCTTCTGCCGTCGAGGTTGGTTCAGCTCCCTCAGGCGTGGGCAGAGGGGATGCTTGTTCAGGTGTTGGTAGGGGAGAGGAAGGTTCAGTGGCGGTCGGCGCAACCGTAGACGTGCCAGTTGATGCTGCTGCGTCTGTCGGCGCCACCGCTGTTTCTTCAGGGTTCACCGCTGTCGGCGTCGCTGTCGTACATCCGACCAGGGCCACTGCGGCGATCGCGATGCCTAGGCCGATCACCCTTAATCGCTGGCTCATCGTGCCCTCCTTGGGTTCTTGTTTAGGTAATTACGAAGAACATTATAGCATAAATGGTGAACCACACAAGCCACCGCCGGATCGGTTCTGGGCATAGGTGTGGGGACGATGAGCGCTATGGGGTCCATGAGATGCGAGCCGGCCTGGGCCGGCTCGCATGTCTACTTTACGATGGAGGTTAGGTATCCGGAGGATAGGGGAGGGCAACGAGTGCCCAGTTGCGCACGTCCCCACGCAAGACCGAACTACTTGCCTTCCTCCACAGCTAGCTCCTTGCTGTTCTCCCACAGGCCGTGGATGTTGCACTGCTCCATAGCGACCAAAGTCCCTGGGCCATCCACGGTCATAGAAAAAGTGGCGGTGGGGTGCGTATAGACGGGGCCCGTATCCGCTCCCTTGGCGGAAGCACCGTGGCCCGCGAAGTCGAAGTGACCGACTTGATACAGGAACTTGTCTCCTTCGGGCTTGAAGAAGACGTCAATCCACGAGATGTGGTGGGCCGTCGTGTTAGGGTGAGGAATCTCCTTACCTACGCTGACGGTAACGAGAAAGGGCTCACCGGCTTTGACGACGTCAGGGACATCAATGGCGGGAACATGCTTCTCATTCTTCCAATCCGCTGACTGAATGGCATCGCCGATCTTCATAAGAATAACCTCCTGGGTTGTGAAAAGAAACACTAAGGATCAGTTGGAGGTCCAGCTCTGCGTGTGCAGATGTCTGCTTTAGCAGATGTCTGCTCTAGCAGGTGTCTGCCTCAGCAGATGCGATCATCTTCACGGGGGAAGTCACGGTATCAAGATCCCACAATCCCCCGGAAGAGGGGTCCTCCTCTCGTGCCTTTAAGTCTACACTTTCTCTTCGGAGAACGCAAATCTCGTCGTTGGGGGATGCGGCATGACGGCAGGATTGGAGACGCAACCGGCGTGTTGCGGAATCGAGAGGGCTAAGTATGCTTAGGGCATCCCGGTTCGGGCCATGTTGTGTGGGTAGCTTTTCAGAGATCCAGGAGGTTGAGATGACGGTAGAGATCATAGGGAAACCGCTTCCCAATATCCCGTGGGAGGAACGGCCCAGTGATGCTCGTGGGGTCGCTTGGCGCTCCAAGCGCAACCCGATCATCCCCCGCGATGCCATCCCTTGCTCCAACAGCATCTTCAACAGCGCTGTGGTACCCTACGAAGACGCCTTTGCCGGCGTCTTTCGAGTCGACGATCAAGGGAGACGGATGCAGTTGCATGCCGGCCGCAGTGAGGATGGTGTGACCTGGGAGCTTGATCATGAGCGGATTCGGTTCCAGGCCGAGAATCAAGAGATTGGCAACTTTGTCTACGGATACGATCCGCGCGTCGTGTGGATCGAGGATCGCTACTATGTGACGTGGTGCAACTGGTATCATGGGCCGACAATTGGCGTTGGCTACACCCTTGACTTCCGGACTTTCTACCAGCTCGAGAACGCTTTCTTGCCCTTCAACCGTAACGGTGTCCTGTTCCCTAGAAAGATTCACGGGCGCTACGCGATGTTGAGTCGCCCCAGCGACGCCGGGCACACGCCCTTCGGTGACGTCTTCTACAGTGAGAGCCCCGATATGCATTTTTGGGGTAACCATCGCCACGTCTTTGGGACAGCCGGGGGGTGGCAGAGCACAAAGGTAGGGGCAGGCCCGATCCCCATCGAGACGTCGGAGGGCTGGCTCCTTATCTACCACGGGGTCCTGACCTCGTGCAACGGCTTCGTCTATAGCGCCGGCGCAGCTCTGCTCGATCTGGATGAGCCCTGGCGGGTCATCGCAAGAGCGCGCCGCTATTTTATGTCACCCCAGCTCCCGTACGAGAACGTGGGCGACGTCCCTAACGTCGTCTTCCCCTGTGCTGCGCTCTGCGATGCCGACACCGGTCGGTTGGCGCTCTATTACGGCGGTGCGGATACGGTCGTAGCCTTGGCGTTTGCTTATGTGGATGAGTTGGTTGATTATATCAAGGAGGATCCGCTCCCGTAGCGTTGCGGGCGGGTGAGTTAAAGCCGGATTTTGAAGAGAGGCTAGATATGGAGACAACCAAGAGCGGGGCGAACGAATCGCCCCTGAAAGGCGTCATCCTTGCGGCGGGAGAGGAGACCATTACAGAGGATGGCGTGCCGCTCTTGCTTCAGCCGCTGGGCGACCTGCGTGTGATCGATTACGTCGTCCGGAATGCCCTGCAGGTCGTGGCGCCCGGGGACTTGTACATCGTCGTGCCGCGTGCCGACAGCAAGATAGCGGACCACCTCGACAATCCCGTCTTCACCTACGTGGTGCAAGAAGAGAAGTTGGGCACTGGACATGCCGTACTGCAGCTCTGGCCCGAGCTCTCGGACTATGAGGGCGACCTCCTCATCCTCTACGGGGACACGCCGCTCTTCCGCCCCACCTCGATCCAGGGGCTTCTCAATCGTCATCGACTCAAGCAGGCGCAACTGACGTTGTTGACTGCGATTGTGCAGGAGGCGCTGCCCTACGGGAGGATCATCCGCGATGCCGCCGGGCACATTATCGACATTATCGAGGACACCGATGCCTCTCCCGAGGTCCGGGAGATCCGGGAGGTCAACGTTGGCGCCTATCTCGTGCAGGCGCCCACTATTTTCAGTGTGCTTAAGACGCTCTCGCCCTCGCCGCTCGATGGGGACTATCGACTGACCGACTGCGCGCATCGCTTGATCAGAAGCGGCAAGCGCGTGGACAGTTATCAGATCTACGATCCCGACGAGGTCCTGGGGATCAACAGCCAGGAGAATCTGACGCAAGCCTCGTTTATCTTGCAGAAACGGATCTACCGACCGCGTCGCCACGAAGAGCAGAACATGATCACCTTTGGTACTGGGGGATGGCGCGCGGTGATTGGAGAGGGATTCACGCTCCACAACGTGCGGCGTCTTTGCCAGGCACTGGCCAACGCGGTTACCCGTCGTGGTGAGGAGGCCAAGGGTGTGGTCATCGGCTATGATCGGCGCTTTCTCTCCGATCGGGCGGCGCGGGCCGCGGCCGAAGTCTTTGCGGGTAACAACATACCGGCCGTGCTGTTGGAGGAGGATGCGCCGACACCGCAGATCACCTACGCCACCGCAGAGGAGAGCGCGGCTTACGGCCTTGCGTTCACGGCCAGCCACAATCCACCGGAGTGGAATGGGCTGAAGGTCTTCCGCAGCGATGGCTCCTTGCTTCAGGACGCGGAGGTCCGGCTGATCGAGTCAGAGGCGAATCGGTTGACAGCGAGGGATGCAGTCAAGATCGATCTCGATCTTGCGATGGATGCCGGGGTCGTCCGGTGGCGCGACTTCACGAACGCATACGTAGACGCGGTAGAGTCGCTCATCGACCTCAACGTTATCCGAGAAGCCGGGCTCAGGGTGATCGTGGATCCCATGTACGGCGTGAGCCAACTCACTTTGGGCATTATCCTGACCGAGGCGCGCTGTCGGGTGACCTTCATCAATGAGCGTCACAACCCGCTCTTCGGTGGGCGTTCGCCGGCCCCTGATATGGAGGCACTGCGCCTCCTGATGACCCACGTGCGGAATGAGAACTATGATCTCGGGCTAGCGACCGACGGAGACGCCGATCGCATCGCCATCGTCGATGAGAACGGCACCTATGTGACGGTCAATGACGTCCTGCTCCTTCTTTACTGGTATCTGCACGAGGTGCGTGAGCAACGGGGTGGTGTGGTGCGCAACCTTGCCACGACCCACCTCCTCGACCGTCTTGCCCATAACTTTGGCGAGGAAGCTTACGAGGTGCCTGTGGGATTTAAGCATGTCTCCGCTGCTATGGTTCGGCACGATGCGCTGCTGGGCGGGGAGTCCAGCGGGGGCCTGACGATCCGCGGACATATCCTGGGCAAGGATGGCATCTTTGCCTGTGCTTTGGTTGTGGAGATGTTGGCTGCAACCGGCCAGCGCATCTCGCAGTTGTTGGAGCACATCTACGGAATAACCGGCCGTCTACATATGGCGGAGGTCAACGTGCCTGCGACGCCGGAGATGCGTGTGATCATCCCAAAGCGGCTGGAGATGTTGGTTGAGCGACACGAGAAGACGCCCATCCGGATCGGCGACCGCGAGGTTCAGCGGATCTCGACGCTGGACGGGATTAAGTTCTTGCTGGAGGACGATAACTGGGCCCTCATGCGGTTCTCTGGGACGGAGCCGGTGCTCCGGCTGTTCGCAGAGGCCGATACCGAAGAGGCCGCCCGGGGCCTCATTGAGAGCCTGAGGGAGAGGTTCGGCCTGTCAGATCAACTTTGAGGCAAGACGAAAGGGGGCGCCCCATCGCTACAGAAGGCGCCCCTTTCGTCTTGGTGCTGATATCAGATGGGCTGTCCCGGCGGTGAGAGCTGAGCCGTGATGCCCCCGTCCACGTAGAGCACCTGCCCCGTGATGTAGGCGCTGTCGGTAGAGGCGAGGAAAGCGACTACGGCACCGATCTCAAGCCCTGTGCCGAAGCGTTTCAGAGGAATACGGGCGGCGACTTCCTGCATCCGCGGATGGCTCGGATCACCCCCCCGTTCCGTCAGCGTGGCTCCCGGCGCTACAGCGTTGACTCGGATATCGTACTGCGCCAGCTCTAGGGCCATGGCCCGGGTCATCGCATCTAGGGCCCCCTTGGTCACGTCGTAGGGGAGCCCACGCCAGTGGGCGCGCAGGCCACCAACCGAGCTGATGTGGATGATGTTGCCGCCATGTCCCGCATCGCGCATCTGTTGCGCTGCATAGTAGGCGCACATGTAGGGGCCACGAATGTTGGTCGCCAACTCATTGTCCAGTAGCGCCTCATCGACCTCAAAAAAATGGCCACGCTTCAGGTTTGCCGCGTTGTTCACGACCAGGTGAACGGTGCCAAAGGCTTTCAGGGTCTCGCCAAAGAGTTTCTCGATCTCATCCGTGGCGCTCTGATCCGCTGGCACACCGATGACGTCAGCGCCGTAGCTTCTGAGCTCGGTTGTCGTCGCCTCGACATCCTCGGGCGTGCGACTGTTGATGACGACTCTCATCCCCTCCTTAGCCAACCGCAAGGCTATGCCTTTTCCGATCCCGCGGCTGGACCCTGTCACGATGGCTACCTTCCCCGCGAGTTCTGGATAGCGGGTCGGGATGGAAGCGTAATCTTGTTCTAGATCTGCCATAGTCTCTTATTGCTCCTGTCGTTATACAGTCGGAGAATCTCCCCAATCCGGCACATCGATAAGCTCACCGCCTGCCAGGGCTGACTTGTGCGCTGTGGCTCCTGCTGCCATATAGCGCACGGCTTCCCAGATGTTGATGGCCGGGACGCGGTCGTGCGCGACTGACTCCACGAACTCGTGCACCAGGTAGGCGTGCGACCCCCCGTGCCCTCCGAGGAAACTCGCCCCGCAGGCCTGCGCGAACGCATCCTCGACCTCCGGAGGCAGCGGATCGCGCATCTCCTCCGCCGAGATGGGGCTTACCGTGCGGTTGTCGGTCCAGGTGTCGTTTTCGAAAGATCCTTCGGTCCCGTAGATCCGGAAGATCTCACGTTCGGGGTGACCGATCTCACGGTATTCGCAGATGCGCATTGTGGCCCCGTTGCTCAAGTAAAACAGCGCGGTCTCGTTGCTGAAGGCGTCGTCCGCGAAATAGGGATCCTCAGATCGGTTAGCGTAGCCCCAGGCACAGACGGTGACCGGATGTGCGCCCATCACGCTGATGGGCCCGCTGGTGGAGTGGGTTGGGTAGTGCATCGGGCCGCCTTTCACGCCACGCTGGCGATATTTCGCCTCGACGGCAAGCCACTCATGACCGGCGCCACTGGCGAGGCGTTGACTGCGCACCTCGCGCAGGTTGCAGCTGGAGTCCCGATCGTGAAAGTACTCGCCCTCAGCGTAGACGAAGCTGCCGAAGGCCCCGGCTCTAGCCTGCCGCCGGCAGTACATGGCCTGCGGTCGGTAGTAGGTCGTCTCGCCCAGCATGTAGTGCAATCCCGTGGACTCCACCGCTCGAACCAGGCGATCGCACCAGTCGAGGATCTCGTCGGCATCGGGGATGCTGATCACGGGCACAGCGCTGTAGACGTGCTTTCCAGCCTCCAGGGCCTGGATGGCCTGAGGGGCGTGGAGCCACGGCTGGGTGATGAGGACCAAAGCATCCAGGTCGCTCTCGCAGATCTCGTCTAGCGAGGCATAGAGGTCGTCCCGACTTAGTTTCGCCTGCCACGTGGGCTTCTCCGCGAAGACCCGCATTCGCTCTGGCTCCCGATCACACAGCGCGATGCGATCCACCAAGGGATGGCTCATGAATAGGTCGGCAAAGGTGCTGCCGAAAGCGCCGAGTCCGACGAGACCAAGACTTATGCCCATAGTAGGCCTCCTTTGCTTTATGCCTTCATCGTGCCGTGATCAATGAGCCAGTTTACTGCCTCACGAATCGCCTGCAGGGAGCTATAGCGCGGCTGGTAGCCGAGCAGGCGCTGCGATTTCTCGATGCTATAGCAGTTAGGGCTATGCTCGAGGTGAGACTCGGTGGCGTTGACGTCCTCCTGGGATCTGTCGACCTTCCACTCATCAAAGGGCTGGTAATCCAGATGGGCTTCCTTGCCAAACCAGCCGGCGACAGACTCTGCATATCCTCGTAGGGTTAGCGCAGCGGGGGAAAGGGCGTGGAAGCTCTCTCCGAAGGCGGCGTTCCAGTTTTCCAAGGCTTTCATGAATACCTGGGCCACATCGTCAGCGTGTACGTGGTGAACGACCGCACGGCCTCTGTTGGGGAGCGTTACAGGTTCGCCCTTAGCAAGCGCCGTGTAGACTTGAGGATTGAAGTGCCCGGCAGGATTCAGAGGCACCCATCCGGGGCCTACGATGTGCCCGGGCAGGACACACGCAGCTGGGAATCTATTGCGCCGGGCCTCCGCGTGTAGATATGCCTCAATGGCTGCTTTCTTGATGCCATAGTCTCCGATGGGGCGGCGGGGCTGATCCTCGGTAACGGGAACGGTGGTTGTCTTACCATGCACCCAGCAGGTGCTGCAGTGCAGGAAGTGCTGTACGTGACCTCTGAGGGCCTCGACCAGGTGCTCGGCGCTCTCACGTGTGAAACAGATCATATCGATGACGACATCTGGCTCCAAGTCGCGGATCTTAGGGCCAAAGGTACCCGCAGCCTCCTCCTTCGCGCGATCAAGTTGTATGCGCTTGACCGCCAACCAAGCGCCATGTGGGGTATAGGGATCACGCAACCCTCGGCTGACAACGGTTACCTCGTGTCCCGCTTCCACAAGTCTGGGGACTAGGTACGTACCGACATGGCCTGTGCCGCCAATCACGACGGTGTGCATTTTGTGCCTCCTTTCCTTAAGTTAAGCGGTGCAGCGCCGCCCAATGTCGACGCTGCGCCGTGCTGTTGATTTCCTCAGTTGCCATCATCACACGAGTCAGCGACACTATTCGAGGTATCCTATTTCCGAGTCTGATGTCACGAATCCTCTCACTCAAACTGGGCATTGTAGGCGTCCACGACCTCGCCGACGAGACGGACACGCTCTAAGTTGCCCGTGGACGAGATCTCGTCTGAGATGCCCAAGATGAGCTTCGGGGCGAAGAGCTCGATGATCCGCTCTGCACACGAGAGCAGGGTCTCCACGGAAAAGGTCTTGTCGAAGTAGATTGCGGGGATGCCGTCCATAAGGAATACATCGTCACCCAAGGCATCCTTGATCTCCTCAACCGTCACGTCGCCCTGGGGATAGGGGGTGATGGCCTCGATGCCATCGAGTCCTGTCTCATGTACGTAGGGTAGCAGCGGCTTCACGTCACCATCCCAGTGCGAGCAGATGAACTTACCAGCCGGGCGTAGCTGCTCAACGCGGCGTTGGCAGGCGGGTAAGTGGTACTTTGCAAACCACTTGGGGGGCAGCGTCCCGGCGTGCACATTTTCGCCGAAGTTGATGATGTCGACAGGCGAGTTGTTGATCACGTCGATGAGGCGGTCGTGGCTCTCCTCCAGGGCACGGAAATAGGCTTCTACAGTACCGGCCCAGTCATAGATGGCGTAGATACCGTTCTGGCTCCCCATTTTCTCGATGTAGAGGCTCTGCACGTTCATCCGTGGCATGAACATGGTTGGGGCGCCCAGATCACCAACCTTGGCCCGCAATTTATCATACGTCGCCTGATCCCATTCCCAATCCGTGTTCTCCTCACGCCAGGTTGCGACTTTCAGTTCCTCTTTGGTCTCGACTTCCCATCTCAGCGTGATGATGTGCCAGTTGCTTGTGGTTGTTCGGAGGACTCGGACCTGATCGCCGACGGGGGTGTGGATGACGGTCTTCGTGTCGGTTTCGTTGAGTTGCTCGCTGGTCGTGTAGACGGCGGGGTGTTCGATGCGGCGGAAGCAGTCGTTGTACTCGTAGAGTCGGGCGGAGCAGTTCAACTCACGGTAGATCTCATAGAGGTCCATACCCGTGAAGGGTGGGGGAAAGGGCTCGCCGGCGAACTCCTTGTCGGTGACCCAGCAGCCAATCCTAGGCTGCCAGATGATCCGTCCCTCTGACTCTCCGAAGGCGACCTTGCGATGCAGCTCTGCGAAGTCCCGACTCATTGTGTCAGTCTCCTTGTGGATTGGCCCAAATACCAGGTGCCGTTCTGATCATCCAGCCGCTGGCGCCTCTGGTCTCGATCGTGCTTTCGCTGTGCCCTGCGATTGGCGGCTCAAAGAGACGATCAGGACCCCAGAGATGACAGCCAGCCCGCCCAACAGCTGCTGCACCGTAGGCCTTGTGTGAAACAGCAACAGGCCCCAAGTGATCGCCGCAACCGGGCTGAGCGTGAGCGCGATCGTGTGCATGCTCATCGTCAGCCGCCTGAGGGCCAGGTAGTAGAGCGTGCGGCTCAGGACCACGTCGACGGTTGCTACAAGGGCGATCAGCGCCCACGCTCTGGGCGCAGGCCATGCTAGCACGCCTCGAGCTGACGCCAACACAACAAGAATCAGCAACGTAAAGAGCAACCGATGGAAGAAGAAGTCGATAAACTCGATGTCTGTACCGTACCGTTTCGCTAACGCAGCGTGCAGGGCATACATAAGCGCGGACACGATGACAAGAAGCGCGCCTACTCGCAGATAGTCGCCGGGTTGGAACGTGATGACGAAGACGCCAATCAGCGCCACGATCGCACCCCCAACCTGCTGCGGTGTGAGGCGATCACGCAGCCAGAGCACAGCGAAGCCGAGACTGAAGAGCACCGAGGTCTGGCTCAACAGCGAGGCCGTTCCGGGATCGATGAAGGCCACGGCTTCATAGTTGATCATGGTGCTCGCCCCGATCAGCGCGCCGATAGCGAGGAAAAAGCCGAAGTGTTGTTTGGTGGTCTGCCAATGTAGGCGTCTGGTCAACAGCCCGTACAGCCCGACCTCAAGGACGCTGACTGCCAAGACCAGGGTGACTGAGGTACCCGGCGCCACGTGGGGCAGCAACAGGCGGGCGAAGACGAAGTGCAGGCTGTCCAGGATCAGGAGAACCGCGACCAGCAAGATGTTGTGACTTTGAGCGTGTGGATGTGTCGGCATAGCGAAGATGGTCGTCCTGCTGCGCACCTAGGTGAAGGCTCCCACGGCGACGTCTTCGTGGCGCAGCACTAGCTCTCCGTTTTGTGTCATGATCTGACTCCTTGGTATCGTAAGGCGTGGGCGTCCACGCGCCACCGCCCGTGGTCTAGAGGAACTATAGGTCGGTTCCTTGCAGAGGGCAACCGGTTGGTGGGCGTAGTCTTGGACAGGGGCGGGAACGTGGCGACCGCGGAGATCCGCGTCTGCTACGAGTCGGAATCCGGCTTCCACACGATCAACCCCCTCAAGGAGGGGGGCCTAGATCCGCCCTCGTGCTATAGAGCGTGATCGGCGCGTCGGAGGTGAAACCTGGGATGCGCCACGAGGGGCGAAGTCCAGCGGTTTGTCTGCTGCTGCGACAGAGCTCTTTGAGGCCGACGTGGGGTGCCGGTCTAGGGAGTCTCTGGACCGATACTGCTATCCTCCTCAAGATAGGTGCGGATGATCTCAAGCACTTCATCCCCATACTTCGCCAGCTTTGTCGCGCCAACGCCCTTGACGGCGACCAGCTCCTCGGGCGTCTGTGGTTTCGCTGCCGCGATGGCGCGTAGATGCGCATCGTGAAAGACAAGGAAGCCTGGGACGCTACTGCCCTTGGCCCTCTCCTTCCGCCACGTGTGCAGACGGGCCAGCAGGACCTCGTCCGGCTCGCCTTTCCTTGCGATCTGATCTACGGGATCGGGAGGGGGCAGCAGGTTTTTGAGGACCGCGGGGTTGTTCAGGGCAGCTTGCCCTCTCGGCGTGAGTTCCAGCACCACGCCACCGTTGCTCAGCGTCCGCTTTGAGAGTAGCTTGTGGTTAAGAAGCCGTGTGATGAGGCCTTCTACGGCGGATCTGGAGCGAAAGCTCAAGGCGCCAAAGCTCTTGAGCCTCTGACCCTTCTCTGGCGCTCGAGAGGAGCCCCGAAGGATCCAGATCAGACTCCATTGCCCCCACCCGTGTCCAGCCTCCGCCAGACATCCTAGCACGCCCAGAAGCTGCTCCTGCTCGCTGGGCAGGTCTGCTTGAGGCGTCTCCGCCAAGACCATGCAGTTGTCGCAGGCCGCACAGTGAGTGATCGGTCGCCCGCCGAGGTAAGTGCTGATATGCCCGTGGCGGCAATGACTCGTCCGGGCGTACGCTGCGATCTCGTCGATGCGCTGCGTCTGGATGGTCTCGAAACGATCCAGCCACAGCTGTATTCCGCGAGCTACGTCGTCGGGGGCCGTCACACGCCTAAGCAGCATATCGCGCCCCGAAAACCGATGGTCGAGAAGACCTGCATCAGACCAGCGCAGCAGCTGGGCCTCCATGTCCTCGACAGGAACCTCGATGCGGCGCGCGACGTCGACTAGGTCAACCCGCAACCATTGGTTTGGTTTCAGCCGTGCAGTCTCGCGGAACGCGTGGAGCTTCTGATCGAAAGTTTCGCCGTCGGCTCTCACAGATGTTGTCCTTACGCCAGTGGGCGCAGTCGAGAATCCCTCTCCAGTTGGGGTGCGTATGCAGACAAGTGCGCTTCTCGGTATGTCAGGCCCGCGCACGAGAAGCCCGTTCTCTTCCAGGATGCTCAGGCCGACGCGGACATGCGTATCCTCGACCCGCAACTCGCGCTCCATGTCGCCAGGGGGTATGGCTACGACACTCTCTGGGCCAAGGTGTCTCAAGACCGCGGCGTAGATCTCGCGGAGGAACTCGACGGTGGGCAGGCTGCGGCGCATTCGCAGTGTCAGCAGAGCCTTATCGCTGGGGCTGTACATCAGCAGACAGCGAGCGGGTTTCCCGTCGCGTCCCGCTCGGCCTGCCTCTTGGTAGTAGGATTCGAGGGACTTTGGAGGTATGAAGTGTAAGATAAAGCGGATGTCGGCCTTGTCGATGCCCATCCCGAAGGCGATCGTGGCGACGATGATCCGCGTTCGCCCGTCCATAAACCGCTCCTGCACCTCATCGCGGTTGCTGATGCCGGCATGGTAGTGCTCGGCACTGACGCCCCGGCTCTGTAAGAGTTGGGCGAGCTGCTCGCACCTTGCCCGTGTGTCTGCGTAGACGATGCCACTTCCCTCAGAGGCTTCACAGAAGGCAAGCATTCGCGCGATCTTCTCGTCTCGGTTGGCAGCGGAGAAGACCTCGAAGCGCAGGTTGGGCCTAAACGTGTCGCCGGTTATCATTGCCATGGGTCGGTCGGGGCTGAGATGTTGGATGATGTCCCTACGCACCCGGGGAGGTGCCGTGGCGGTGAGCGCCAGGATGGGCGGCTTGCCTAGACCGTGCCAAGCCTCCCTGAGTTTGAGGTAGTCGGGGCGGAAATCGTGACCCCAGACGCTCACGCAATGGGCCTCATCGACGACGAGGCGTTTGACGTCACCCCGCTTGAGCGTATGCAGGAAGGCGGGCTGCCGCAGCCGCTCGGGCGCGGCATAGAGCAAGCGATAGTCACCGCGGGCAGCTTTGCTCATCCGGCGATCGAACTTGTCTCCATCGAGCGTGCTGTTGATGGTTGTTGCCAACGGTCGCAGTCTCGGCGGCAAGGAATCCACCTGATCCTTCATCAGCGCGATCAACGGTGAGATGACCACGGTTAGACCCCGATCTGCGGCAAGGGCGGGTGCTTGATAGCATAGGGACTTGCCACCGCCGGTCGGTAGAACAGTGAGGGCGTTCTCCCCCCGAAGGACGCAGGCGATTGTCTCGAGCTGTCCAGGAAGGAGCTGCTCGAAACCAAAGGTCGTCCGTACGATCTCGTTGATGCTAGCTCGTTCCTCATCTGAGACGGTGATCTTCGTCGTGGGAGCTTCCGCCTCGGAGACCGGTCTGTCTGCTATCGGTGGCGCCTCCCGGGGTTTGTCGATCCCGGCGGCGGGCTGCAGAGGTTCGAGGATCTCCTTCACCTCCGCCAGCTCTTGATCAAAGCGTGCCTGTAACGCCTCGCGGATCTCGACGACGCGCGTCTGCTCGCGACTGGCTTCGAAGTAGGCGAGGAGCGCTTCGAGGTAGGGGACAGCGAGATCTGCGGCCCTCTCTACCGTGTTGAGCAGACGGACCGCGTAGCCGCTGGCTGTGACCCAATCGTTGCGGGCCTGATAGAGCGACATCATGCTGAGGAGATATCGCTGGCCCTGCGGACGAATCTCGCCGAGCCGGTGATTCGCAGCCGCAGCCGCGTCTAGATCCCCCTGGAGCAGGGCGACCTGAGCGCGGATGCGCCAGCCTGAATAGCTGTTCTCGTCGTCCTCGATGAGTCTCGCGGCGATCCTCTCAGCTGCTGTCAGGTTGCTGCTTGCGATGTGGAGATCTGCGAGCAGGGTTAGCGCGGGGATGCTGGTGTTCCGCTCCAAGCGACGCTCGGCAATGGCGGTCGCCGCTTCGTAGTCGCCCTGCGTGGCCAGAGCTCTGGCCTTGAGATCCATCAGCGAAACAAGCTCTGGCCTGGCTTTCAGGAGCACGTCGAGGCATGGTAGGAGCTTGTCGCTGGCGTGCCACCTGAGGAGGAAGTTCAGGACGCGAGAGCGCTCGTTCGCCGGCAGTCTACTGACCTGCTCGGGATGGATGGCGAGCTCGTTCGGGACTGCGTCGTTCATTGGATCTCCTTACAGAAGGCTGGGGTCAATGTTCATTGTGTAGTCGGGTACTACGTGTACGGCGTGTGCCAGGAGCCAGTGTTGTCCTTTCCACTTCCGGCTCAGTCCCAAGGTCAGGTAGAACGCCTCTGCGTCGAGGCGGGCCACAAGTTCTTTATGGTCGAGCTCCAAGACGCCACCTTTGTCTCCAAGCCAAGTGCGCCCCAGCGCGCGCCACTTCAGATCGGTGACGGGGACACCTCTGGTGCTCTGAGCCTGTGGGTCCTGGCTTTCGCACGCCAAGGTAAAGCCTAGGCGAGCCTGGTATTTTCCCGAGTAGGGGTCAAGGGAAAAACGGGACCAGAGTTCACGAGCTTGCACAAGGCACAGCGACCGCGTGTGGTGACAGAGGACATCCTCAGGCGCCTGATCCTGGTGGTCTGCGAAGAAGGTCGCCCGCTTCTCTCGGCTTAGGCGCCTTAGTAGCTTAGGGGGACGGAAGACGAAGTCGGTGACCCAGTCCTCGACGTGGGGTGGGTTAGGTCGTGGTTCGAGCAACGTCAGCTCGACGACGTCGCCGCATTGAAAAAGACGTCCGTCAGAACCCATCATATCCCCAGGCAAGACCGTCCCGAATGCACGCGTCGGCCTAACCCAACAGAGGCCGGTTGTGGGCGCCTCTTCACATGTGAAACCAGCCGTACAAATCCCGCTGAGCATCTTCGTCATCGCCAGGATCAGCACTTCCTGTGTGGACATAGGGCACCTCCAGAGTGGCAAGCTGGGGGTTGGATTCTCTAGATGTGGATGATGGTGAGGTCTGGGATCCTTTCGGCCCAGAACTCCGCTACAAGCCGTCGATGGCAGCGGTCGGGGGACGCCTCGTAGCAGAGCAGGCAAGGGGCTCGATAGCGTGCGAGAATGTCGCGACCAATCGACGCCGCATCACGGGCCGCTAGAAGCGGGGCGAAATCGACCTCATAGTTGCACCAGTCGTAGTCATCCTTTGCCTTATAGGCATCCAAAATCTCGCCTGAGGGCGCGAGTTCGGGGTGGTGCTCATAGGCAATACCGAATCCCTCAGTGAGGAGAAAGTCTAGATCGTCCATCTTAGTATAGCCGGCCAGGTGAGAGGTGTTGCGCAGGCGAACGTCGATGACGGCGTCAACGCTTGCGTCGCGCAATTGATTGATGAAGAGTCTGAGTGGTCTCTGCTGATATCCGATGGTGTAGATGGATGGCATGCACATTCCCTCCTCAGAACAGCGTGAGTTGCTCGGGCTCGAGGGCGCCCTCCACGAGGGTCGCGTCGGGTCGTATATGCAACACGCGGACCCCTTCAGACACCAGCGTCTGCGTAATGAGCAGGTGGCGGTGGCACTGAGTATGGTCTCCCTCGCTGCACATCACGGCGACACGGCGATCCCGAGCGAGTTCGATGAGGGTCGCGATTCCCTCAAGATAGCTCTTCTCTTCAGCCATCTCCTTGTAGTTGGGGTGTCCAACGGGGCCTCCGTCGGCTCCAAGTTTCGCAGGGCGTCCGCCGAGCTGATCGCCCATCCAGAGATAGCATACGCCGGCTTCTTTGAGGTCTTGTTTTAGGACCTCCCGGTTGAACTGGTCCGCCCACTGGCTGTAGGGTTGGCTGCGCACGTCGACGATCGTGTCGATCTCGTGTTGTCTGATCAGATCGAGGAAGGCTGCAAGGGTGTGGTTACTGTGACCGATGGTATAGACAACAACCGTTGATGCCATGGCGCCTCCTTGTGCACAGGCGTGTGACACAGCGCTGCCATTGTAGCTGATTCCCCGAGATGAAGCAATCGAGGTTCAGCGCAAGGTTAGATCGTCCAGAGTGGAACCCTGTCGACGAGAAGCTCATCCTAGCCTGGGTTTCTGCAGGGACACAGGTCAGGCAATTCTCTAGGCCGTCACTCCTGTCAGGCTCTCCAAAGGAGTGTCTGTAGCTCGTCCAATGTCCGTGGCTCAGGATCGCCCATTCGTCGGAGTGTCTGTGTGATCATCAGGCCCCCGAACTCGTGCAAGAGCGTGAACGCCATAGCCCGGCGATAGAATGCTGCGTCGAGGCTCTGGTTGGGGTCGTACGCCTTCATAAAGGCACGGAGAGAGGCGGTGTCACGGCCCAGCGCTCCGAACCAGAGCGCGGGCCATTCGTAGGCGCGCGGCGCGATCAGCGCATCGGCGAAGTCGATCAGGCCTGAGATCGTCCAGTGGGCTTCCTCTCTCTGCAATAGGACGTGATCCTCCGTGAGGTCGCCGGTGACGAATACGAGCTCAGGAGGGGAGGCTGGCTGAAGCATCGGTGCGACGAACTCAGGGATGGCGTCCAACAGTGCCAAGGGCAACGCCGCTTCAGCGCGAAGGTGCTCGACGGTTTGCTCAAGGTGCCGGGTTCCGGCCGCCCGCCAGGCCTCGGGTGAGGAAGGCAAGCTCTGTATCGACGTGATTGGGATCCTGTGGAGGGCGCGAACCAGGCCCCCGAGGTCCTCGGAGATTGACACCAGCTCCACAGGCGGGATGACGCTGCGAACTTCGCGGATGGGCGCGCCAGGGAGAAAGCTCAGGACCAGATAGGGCCAGTCGATTTCATCCATCAGCATGCCATGACCCAGCAACCTCGGCGTGGGCAACGATGGGTGTTGACTGAGGAGCGGGTGAAGCTCGCGTTCCAACTCATAGTCCTCGTGACAGAAGGGGGCGTAGATCTTTACGACGAAGGCTGGGGCATCGCCGGCCCCTGTGTGGCTGTTGACGACAAAGACTGCGTTGGTGCCCGGATAGCCAGCCTCGATGGTATGGATGGTCAACCCGGCCCGATCGGCAATGGCTCTGACAGCGTCGGCCCAGACATCGACATCCGTGAAGATCTTAGCCCAGTCGGCCCAGGTCCTAATGGTGGGAAGATTGGGCTTCCGTTCGCGCCTCAACACGCTGGGTCTCGCTGTCGCGTGTGGACCTGCCGTGCGCAAGGATCAGACCGAGCTGACTGGAAAAGATCCAGATCAACCGAAGAGCTTCTTCGCCAGTTCCGCCACGCGCACGCCCAGGGCTCGCCCCTTCTCAAGATCTTTCTTGCCGGGCTTACCGGCTGCAAAAGGACCGAAGTGCGGTCCTTTGGTGGTGCCTTGCACGACCATTCCCGAGACCAGCATCGCCGTGATGATTGACATGTTGGCGAGCTCGTGCCCGCAGCCGAGACCGCCGGCTGTCGTGAAGGCGCCGCCGACCTTTCCCTCCAGTTGACCATAGATCCGCTCTGTCGCGTCGAACATCTGCTTGACCTGGGCGGCCATCTGTCCGAAGTAGGTGGGTGAGCCAACGATGATGCCATCGGCGTCGACGAGATCCTCGTTCGTGATCTCCTCAATGGGGGTGAGTCGACAGCTGACGTGTTCAACGGACCGCACGCCTTCGGCGACGGCCTCGGCGAGTATCCGCGTGTTACCGGTGACGCTGAAATAGATGACCAACACCTGGGCCATAGTGTTACCTCCTGACTTGAGGTAGGAGCCTGCGCCCCCTTTAGGACCAGAGGCCTTCCCGAAGACCGTTGCCGTGCCCACGATAGAGCTCCGGATGGGCTAAGCGGTGGTGCACCTCCTTGACGGCGATCTCCGCTGCCGCTTCGAGCGTTTCCTGACCAAAGCTGGCTGTAGCTTCTCGTGGATCCAAGTAGCCCCCGACGCCGACCAGCGGCTCGCTATCCGGCGGAAGTTCGCCCAGATCCACGGTCTCAGGATGTAGGGCCAGAAGATGGGAGGTCTCCCAACCTGCTGCGTGATCGCCGGCATGAGCATACTGGTCGCGCACTAACAGGTAGTCGACGAAAGCCCAGGCGAGCATACCAGGACGATTGCTCAGCTCCCGCTGATTGAACTGCAGGACGGCAGCACGGGCGTGATCGATGAGAGGATAGTGACCAGCAACGAGAACGCCCAGCTCGAAACCCAGGGTCTCGGCCTCGGCGAGGACATGGACCAGCAGCTTATGGTAGTTGAGGGCTTGCTCGGTGGCCGAGAAGGGCTGGCACCGCGCCGTGAAGTTCTCCGGCGGCAGGTCCATGTGCTCAGCGATGGCAACGCGGTCGACCGCATTTGCCTCCATCAAGGCCTCGAGACGGCTTTCCCCGAAGTAGAGAGGAGGAAAGACAAGGCCACCACCCATCCTGGCACACATGATCGCCAATCCCTCCGCCTGAAGGGTATCGGCGCCCAAGGAATTGTGAAGACCGTGCCATTCGAGGGTCCCGATCGGTATGTAGACGACGGGGCATCTGCGCCGACGGTCAACTACCTGCTTCGGGCGTAGCATATGATACCGAACCTCTGACTGCGTCATCAAGCTCTCCTTTAGCCCTGCACCCCGCGGGAGGGCGCCACTCTCTCCATAATCGCGACGTTCTCCTCCAGCTCCCGATCGCTGCTCGTGCCGATCGAGAGGGCGTGCACGGTCCCGAGGTCCAGCACCCACCGCAAGGCACGTTCGACATCGTGGAGTTGCCCGCATCCCAGCACCTTCATGCCGTAGATGGCTTTTCCCTGTCCGTGGAGCTGCTCGATAACCGGTACGACCTCGTTCGGTTGCCCGTCCATGTTTACGCCAGCGTGATTGATACGAACGAGGATGACCTCGGGCCAGTCTGTGTTGACGGCTGTGCGCAGCGCACCGAGGCTGTGACAGGAGAATCCGACCGCCCGGACATAGCCCTTCTCTTGGGCCTCCGCGAGCGCTGCCATTGCACTCTCATAGCGCTTGGGCCAGTTAGCGCTGCTGACGGAGTGCAGAAGGACGATGTCGAGAATGTCGGTCTCGAGCTCCTTGAGGAACCGCTCAATGTCGCGTCTTATCTGCCCCCCACGCTTGGCCGTCGTCTTGGTCGCGACGACTACATTGTCGCGACCAACACGCTTCATCGCCTCTGCCACGTGGGGATGCGACCCATACTGATCTGCTGCATCCCAGAAGTTGACACCCAGATCGTATCCATGCGTGAGCAGGCTCGCCAGCCCGTCGATGCCCAGGGCCGTCTGCTGGGAGCGGTGGCCCCAGCCGTGGGTCCCCGTGCCGATGCAGAGCCGTGAGACACTCAATCCTGTGTTGCCGAATTGAACGTAGTTCATACGCTTGTCAGAGTTACCAGTAATAAGCTAGATCTGTCGCCCTTGAAGTGCGGTCTGGTCGCGCCGATCAGGCACGCCCCCACTTCTCGTAGGCGTCCTTGAAGGACATGCCGGCGGCTAGGTCCTCGCGCATACCCTGCTCGCGCGCCTCAATCTCCTCGGCCTTTTCTAGCGCCTCCATCGCAATCTCCTGTGGGACGACGATCACGCCATCCGGGCCGCCAATGATCCAGTCTCCAGGGTGCACCGCAACCTGATTGGTCAAGGTGCCGGGCATCCCAATGGTGACATTGACGTCCACGATGCTCCAGCGCTGGTTCGATTCGATTGGTGAGGTGCCGCGTGAGCATACCGTGTAGTCGGGGATCACCTCTAGACCGAGCAGATCGCGAATGTAGCCGTCAATCACGATCCCCTTCGCTCCAGCCTGTTTGAGACTCCAACTCGTCATCTCGCCGAACTTGCCCGTGTAGGGCTCGCCACCGCCGTCTACGACGACTACACATCCAGGGAAGAGAAGGTCGTTGAGCTGGGGGCCTGATGGGGTATCGCCTTTGGCCTTCGCCTTCTCTGCATCGGCCTTCTTCTCCTCGCGCGATCGGGGATCACGGGTGCCGCGCGCCGTGATCGCGACGCCGGCCAGGTGCTGACCCGGGAAGAGCGGGCGGATGCTCAAGTCGATGCACTGATTAGGATAGCCCATCTGGTCGAGCGTGTCGTAGAGATTGGCAATGCGGATCTTGTTCCATCGTGCCTGCAATTCCAGCACTGAGGGTTGTTCTTGGTTTTCAGACATAAGTGACTCCTTGTTCATAGTGTGTTGTGCCAACCAACGCCATTGTGTAGGTGACAGCCATCATCGCTGTCGATACGCAGTGCTGAGACTCGAACTCCGCGTTGGCGCATTCGAGCAGGGCCTTCATGTAGATTATGGAGAAAGCGGTGCCGACGCGAGGATCGTTGGCCATCAATGGGATGTGATCTGCTATGATGACGCCAGATGCAGCGAGGGATGCCGTCCAGCTCCGGCACCGGCGGGTCATCTGGGTGGATACCGATCTTGACCCCAGCTTCCTCAGCAACCGGGACGACCTGCTTGATGAACGCCAAATCATCCTCGGTGGGCTCGAGCGGGATATGCCCATAGGAACTCCTTCGAATGTGATGAGCCGGTGCTCCGCGGCGCCATGGCGTCTCCGTAGCGCCGGCAGCTGCGGCAGAGGCGGTCAGGTTAACTGCACGCGGGCCGTCCGTTCGGGCTCTGCGACGCCTACTGCAAGCCGTCGCTGTCTCGGCAATGGTCAGCATGGCGCCATTATGGCATAGCCGACAGAGTCGTCAACAGGTCCTCTCCGAGTATACTCGAGTTGGAGGTGACATACGATGAAGATTACGCAGTTGGAGACGACCTTTGTGAAACCCCGCTGGCTTTTCCTGAAGATCCACACGGATGAAGGTGTCGTGGGTCTTGGCGAGCCCGTGGTCGAGGGGCGGGCCCAGACAGTGGCTGCAGCCGTGCACGAGATAGGCCGCTATTTGATCGGGCAGGATCCCCGGCGCATCGAGCATCATTGGCAGGCGATCTATCGAGGTCAGTTCTATCGTGGTGGGCCGGTGCTCACCAGCGCGCTGTCCGGGATCGAGCAAGCGCTATGGGATATCACCGGCAAGTGGCTTGGGGTGCCTGTCTACCAGTTGTTGGGTGGGAGAACCCGCGACCGGATCCGGATGTACGGTTGGCTGGGAGGTGAAACCTACGGTGACTACATCGAGAGTGCTAAGGTAAGCGCGCAGCAGGGTTTCACGGCGCTAAAGATGGGCGTCCTCGGCGCTATGAACATCGTTGACACACCAGCCGTCGTCGAGGCGAACGTGGAGCGGTTCGCCGGCGTACGAGAGGCCGTCGGCAAAGAGGTCGACATCGGGATTGACTTCCATGGACGCGTAAGCCCGGCGATGGCAGTGCGCCTCGCCCAAGCGCTAGAGCCCTACGAACCGATGTTTATTGAGGAGCCCGTTCTCCCAGATAACGTCGACACGCTGGCGAGGGTGGCGCAGAGCACAACGATCCCGATCGCAACCGGCGAACGCCTCTTCACGAAGTGGGGGTTCCGAGAAGTGTTGGAGAAGCAGGCCGCCGCGATTCTGCAGCCGGACCTATCGCACGCCGGTGGGATCTTGGAAAGCAAGAAGATCGCCGCGATGGGAGAGACCTACTTTGCCGCGGTGGCACCACACTGTCCGCTGGGCCCCATCGCGCTGGCGGCATGCCTTCAACTGGACGCCTGCATACCTAACTTCCTCGTCCAGGAGCACGTGACGCTGGGTAAGGGATACCTGAGGGAGCCCTTCGAGATCAAGGACGGCTACATCGATGTCCCCACCGGACCCGGCCTGGGCATCGAGCTCGATGAGGACGCGCTAGTGGATAAGATCAACGACGGATCCTGGGAGACCCCACGGCTGTGGCACGCCGACGGCTCGGTGGCAGACTGGTAGGAAGGTAAGGATGGAATCGCGCATCCTCGCCGATCTAATCTCGCAAGCCACGCCGGCCTGTTGCTGGATACTCCTGTTGTTAGCCGACACGGGATAGAGGAGGATACAGAATGGCGCAATCCAAACTCAAGTACGATATCACCAAGGATGACCTGGCTGGTCTACAGGGCCGCGAGTCAGTGTTTGTGACCTTCGGTGAGGTGATGGTGCGGGACACGCCCGCCGACAGCGAGCGGCCCGAACGTACCCGCCTGGTGCACCTCTCTATGGCCGGTAGCGAATATACTCTTGCGATGGGATTGGCGCGCTTCGGCGTGCCCGCAAGCTTCATCACACGCGTGCCTGACAATGCTTACGGTCGGATGCTGCGCAACATCGCACGGGAGAACGGGTTGAATACGCGTCACATCGTGTGGGCGCCGAAGACGGAACCGATTGGTCGCTTTATCTATGAGATCGGTCGTACACCGCGTAAGAATGTCGGGGTTTATCAGCGGCAGTATTCCGCCGCTTCTCGGTTGGGTGCTGGCATGGTTGACTGGGAAGCCGCGCTTGAGAGCTGTCGCCTCTTCCACACGTCGGGCATCAGCTTTGGGCTAGCTCCCCACAGCGGCTATACGTACAATTATCTTCAGGCCGCATTCCGAGAAGCGATTGGGCACAAGCCGGAGGGGTGCTGGGTGGGCCTGGACTACAACTACCGCTCCACGCTCTGGGATGTCGAGTTGGCCCGCGAGGTTATGACGCCCATCCTTGTGGAGGATGTCGACATTCTCATCACGTCGATCGAGGATATGGCGCGGATCTACGGGTTGAGCTGCGGACAGTACACGGCCAAGCAGATCGTCGACGGCGATATGGGACACATCGAGGACGATGACATCCGCGCCTTTGCCGAGGAGGTCCACGAGCGGTTCAACACGAAGATCGTGGCCATCACGATCCGGTACCCTGACAGCTTTGAGCAGCACCGGTGGGAGTCCGCGGCTGCCGACAGCGAGGGTAACTTCTTCCGCTCGCCGGCGGTCAAGCCCATCACGCTCTGGGATCGGCTGGGGGGCGGCGATACGTGGAACGCGGGCTTCTACTACGGACTTCTGACCGAGGGCTTCAGCCCTACGGGACTGGAGAAGGGGGTGCTGGTGGGTGATGCTGCCACGCGCATCAAGCAGACCTTGATGTTCGACTTACCCATCATTAACAAGGATGAGGTGCAAGCGCTGATGGAAGCAGATGTCCTTGGGGGCGGCAAGCGGACCGCGCGGTAGTCCGGACATCCGTGTTCGGGCCCGCGCCCGACCGGGCTATGAGAGGAATGGAGGCGACGTGAACAAGGGAGAGAAACTGAATCTGATTCGCGAGACGGGCATCATCGCGATCATGCGTGCCAACAGCTCGGACCAGCTGATCGCAGCAGCTGATGCCATCAAGGCGGGCGGCGTGCGTGTGATAGAGGTGACGATGACAACGCCCGGAGCCCTGGACGTGATCAAGGAAGCGACGGCGCGCTACGGCGAGGACGTGCTCTTTGGTGCCGGATCGGTGCTCGATGCCGAGACCGCACGCGCCGCAATTCTGGCAGGCGCCGGCTTCATCGTTGCACCCACGCTGAGCTTGTCGACGGTCGAGCTGTGTAGCCGGTATGGCGTTCCCGCGGTTCCGGGCATCTTCACCCCGACCGAGGCGCTGACGGCGTGGGAGGCTGGGGCCGACATGGTTAAGCTCTTCCCCGCCAGCATCGGTGGCCCGGGCCTGGTTAAGGCAATCCTGGCCCCTTTGCCGCAATTGGAGATTGTGCCGGTGGGTGGCGTGAATCTGGGTACAGCTGCGGACTTTGTTCGAAACGGTGCCGCGGCCCTTGGGGTGGGAAGCAGCCTGGTAAATCAGAAGCTACTCGACGCCAACGACATGGCCGAGCTGACCCGCCGCGCCGGAGCCTTCATTGCAGCGGTCAAGGAGGGGCGCTCGGGCTAGATCGGTCGCGGTTGTTTCATAGCTGAGCTGTGCTGTTGGGAAGGCAGGCCTGTGGGTCTGCCTTCTTTGTCGTCTGGGGTCGTCGACCCAGGCCCGCGTGCCCCAGCTACATGCCGAACATGCATTATCCCAAAGGAATGACATGTTTTCCATGCAAAACTTGGGAAAAGCTATTGCGTGACTTGGGATTATATTGTATAATGTGGGCGGCGGTGGGGCAGAATGGGGATTGGTGGGGTGTTGGACCCCACTTACCCTGAGAATTCACCTCATTGTGGGGCATATACATAATGTTTTTGGGTCAGTTCTCCTATACACTGGACAGCAAGGGTCGGCTCACGATACCATCTCGGTTTCGGGATGAGTTGCCGGAGCAGATCGTCATCACGCGCGGACTGGATCGCTGCCTTGTAGTATACCCCATTGACGTCTGGAAGGAAATCTCCCAGAAGGTCACCTCGCTGCCGATAACCGACCCTCGCGGACGTACGCTGCGCCGCGTTTTCTTTGCCGATGCTATGGATGCGGAACTAGATCGTCAGGGCCGCGTCTTGATACCTGATCGCTTGCGGGAGTATGCTGGTCTGGATCTCTCCTCAGAAGTGGCAATCGTAGGGCTTGACCGATTCATTGAACTATGGAACCCGGACCGCTGGGAGAAGCAGAACGAGAGCCAGGAAGAGATCATGAGTGAGGATCCAGAGATATGGGAGAATCTGCCGATCTAGGGTTATCAAAGGCGCATCGGCATATCCCCGTCCTAGTACAGGAAGTCTTGGAGGGATTGGCAGTCCATCCTGGGGGGACTTACCTGGACGGAACAGTGGGCGGTGGGGGCCACGCGGTCGCCATTCTGGAGGCTTCTGCTCCGGACGGGCGTTTGCTTGGTCTCGATCGAGACCCCGAAGCTGTTCGTCGCACTGCTGAGCGTCTGCAGCGCTACGGAAATCGCGCCAAGCTAGTCCATGCTTCCTTTACCAAGGTACGTGAGGTAGCGGAGCAGGAAGAGTTCGCACCATTGGATGGGGTGCTGTTTGACCTGGGCTTCTCTTCCTGGCAGATTGAGAATGCGAGCCGAGGCTTTGCGTTCAGCCTGGATGGCCCGCTGGATATGCGGTTTGACCGCACCGGCGGCTTTACGGCAGCAGACTTAGTCAATGATCTTTCTGAGCACGAGCTAGCGGACCTACTCTATCGTTATGGAGAGGAGCCGCGGAGCCGCCAGATCGCTCGAGCCATCGCGAGGGCTCGTCCGCTCACGACTACTCAAGAGCTGGCGGAGGTGGTGTCCCAGGCGATAGGCCGGGGCCGAGACGGCATACACCCGGCAACGAGAACGTTTCAGGCGCTGCGTATCGCGGTGAATCGGGAATTGGAGGCCATCGAAACAGGATTGCCTGAGGCTGTTCGCTCGTTGAGGTCTGGCGGGCGTGTGGCGGTGATTTCGTTTCACTCCTTGGAGGATCGTATTGTCAAGCATTACTTCCAGCGAGAAGAGCGGGACTGCATTTGCCCGCCCGAGTACCCTGTGTGCCGCTGTAATCATCAGCAATCGCTTAGGATTGTGAACCGCAAACCGATCACGCCGTCGGATGCAGAGATTGAAGCGAATCCGCGGAGTCGAAGCGCGAAGTTACGAGTGGCTGAGAGGATCTGATATAATCGCTGGCCCGATAGGAGGGCGGCGAGCTTGTCCATCGAGGGCGAAGTGAGGTGAAGAGATGAGCGTTGTATGGCAGCAGCAGACGCATGGTGTGCCGCGGCGCCGCGAGAAGGTCGACCAAGGTGTGGCTCGGCTCCTCCTCATCGGTGTGGCCATTGTGACCGCCCTGATGGTGGCCTATCTGGCCCTGGTTGCCTCGACTATTCATCTCTCGGGCGAGATCTGGGCCCTCCACAATGAGATGTCCGACATCCAGCGGGAGAACAGCCGGCTCGAGACGGAGATCGCGCGTCTGAGTTCTATCCCGGTGTTGCAGGTTCGCTCCGTGGAGTTGGGGTATGTCCCGGCAGAGTCGATAGAGTACATTGGAGTGGGGGAGCCCTGAGATGCTGAGAGGTCCAGATGCCCGTCTACGCTTGGTCAGCGCGCTGCTCATTGCGGCGCTTGTGACCATTCTTGCGCAGCTAGTACGCATCCAGATCCTGGAGCGGGATCGCTACCAGCCCGAGGTAGAGGAACTGTTGCAGCGACCTTATGCTCTGGCTCTGCCCCCTTCCGGTGTGATTCTGGATCGGAACGGTGACCTGCTGGTGGGCAACACGCCCATCTACGATGTCGGAGCTGAGGTCAACCTGATCGGCGATCCGGCGACCACGATGTCGGTGACTCAGAAGCTGGCCCCGTTGCTGGGCCAGGATGTAGACACACTCTACCAGAAGCTCCTCTACGAGCATCCCGAGGATGGCGAGGACGTCAAAGTTACCTGGCGACCCTTGGCGAACGGCGTCGGGGCGGACGCCGGCGAGGTGCTCCGCGAATTAAAGGAAGAGGGGTGGTGGTGGCTGACGCTACAGCCCAAGTGGCGGCGCTACTACACGGAAGGAGCGCTCGCCTGTCACACGATTGGCTTTGCCAACACGGATGGGTACGGTTATGGCGTCGAGGCGTCTCAGCAACGCTTTCTGAGGCCCAAGCCAGCATCTGGCGTCGGCGAGGTCGGTGCAGCGACCGAGCCCCTTGCCGAGGAGTTGGCCAAAGGTGAGTTGCGTGCCTATCCGGGGACGGATTTGGTGCTGACCATCGACCGGACGGTACAGGCCTACGTTGAGGGCGAGCTGGACAAGGCGATTGTCGAGTTCGGCGCCTCGGGCGGGACGATCCTGGTGATGAACCCACGAACGGGGGCTATCCTTGCAGCAGCCAATCGACCGGGTTATCGGCCTTATGACTATGCCATGTACTCGCCTAACGAACAGGATCTCTTTGTGGACCCGGCGATTGGCGTCAACTATGAGCCGGGGTCTGTCTTCAAAGTCGTGACGGTGGCTGCAGCGCTCGATTCTGGGAGTGTCACCCGTGACTGGTCGTACTACGACAACGGACGCCTGGAGTATGGCGGCGCTGTAATTGAGAACTCCAGCCGGCAAGCCTATGGATGGCAGAACCTTCAGGGCGTGATCGATAACTCATTGAATGTCGGCGTCGCGACACTGACGACGCAGGCTATGGGCAAGGAAGTCTTCTATGACTATGTCCGTGCGTTCGGGTTCGGCAAGCCGACGGGCGTGGGGTTGACGGGGGAGGCCGCGGGCATCGTTCGTATGCCAACGGACCTCGAGTGGTGGGATAGCTACCTGGCTACCAATGCTTTTGGACAGGGAATCGCCGTGACTCCGCTGCAGATGGCTGCCGCGGTTTCCGCTATCGCCAACGAAGGGACGATCATGACGCCGTATGTGGTGGCCGAGCGGCGGTATCCTGACGGGCGCGTCGTTCCCACGGCACCGCGTCCGCTATGGCAGCCAATCTCGGCCGAGACAGCGAACTACGTCGCCGAGCTCTTGGCCAATGCCGTCGCAAATAGACTGACGATGGCGCAGGTTGACGGGTATCCAATCGCCGGGAAGACCGGAACGGCGCAGATCCCGGTGAGTGGTGGCTACGACCCCGTCGACGTGATCACGTCCTTCATTGGTTTTGGTCCAATGCCCGACCCGCAGCTGTTGATACTGGTGAAGATCGATCGTCCACAAATCGAGCCGCACCTGCGGTGGGGCACTCAGACCGCGGCGCCTGTCTTCAAGCGGGTGGCGGAGCGCCTGTTTGTGTTGTTGGGAGTCCCACCCGCTGGATTGATGGCTGCAGGACCATAGGCAAGCGTCACAGAGCCGAGAAAGATAACCGTGCAACTCACCCTGGCACATCTATTGTACGCGCTGAGTGACTGGCATCCCGACGAACTTGAGATGCCGGTCTACCCTATTATTGACTCCCGCGAAGCGGAGCCTGGAACGGTCTTCTTTGCGTTCGAGGGAGAACGCGTGGATGGGCATGACTATGTAGGTGACGCCTTCGCTCATGGCGCGGTCGCTGCGGTGGTTCAGAAGAGGATCACGCCCGCCGGGAGCGGGACGCTTGTGGATTTGGTGGAGATGGAGGTACCGGTCGGTCCGCTGACCACGCCAATTGTGATTTTGGTACCCGATGTTCTGGAGGCCCTGCAACGGGCTGCGCGGTGGTGGAGGACGCAGATTCCCGCGCGGGTGATCGGTGTGACCGGGAGTGTCGGCAAGACGACGACCAAAGAGGTTGTCTCACGGGTCTTGGAGCGCCGCTTCCAGGTTGCTAGAAGCCGAGGCTCTTATAACAACGAGATCGGTCTACCCCTGACGATTCTGCGGCTCACGGGAGAAGACGAGCGGGTCGTTCTGGAGATGGGGATGTACGTGCGCGGTGACATTCGCTTTCTTGCAGGCATTGCACGCCCCGATGTTGGAGTCGTAACCAACGTCGAGCCCGTGCACGCAGAGAGAGCCGGCACGATCGAGGACATCGCTCGAGGGAAGCGGGAACTGGTCGAAGTCTTGCCCCCCGGGCCGGAGGGCGTTGCCATCCTCAACTTTGACGATGCGCGCGTTAGGGCGATGGCTCCTTATACGGCGGCCCGTATCGTGACCTATGGCCTCTCGCCAGAGGCCGATCTCTGGGCGGACGGGGTTGAGAGTGAGGGCCTGCAGGGACTCAAGGTCACGCTTCATGAAGGTAATGAGGTAGTTGATATGTCGGTGCCTCTGCTTGGTCGCCATAGCGTCTATCCCGTCCTGCGTGCGGCGGCGGTGGCGCGAGCTGAGGGCTTAGATTGGGATGAGATTGCGGCGGGGCTTCAGACTGTGGCTTCACTGCGTCTGGTCGCAGTGCCGGGAAAAGACGGCTCTACGATCATCGACGACACCTATAACTCCAGTCCGCCGTCGGCGCTGGCGGCGCTGGACCTGCTTGAGGATCTCCAAGGCAGGAAAGTCGCCGTGCTGGGCGATATGTTGGAGTTGGGTGACTACGAGCGTGAGGGACATCTTGAGGTCGGGTGCCGCGCCGCAGAGGTCGTGTCGGAGCTGGTGGTGGTGGGTGCCCTGGGTGAGATCATTGGCGAAGGAGCAGAGGCGTGTGGCTTGGCGCCTAACCGTATACACCGAGCTGCGGACAGCTCGGCAGCCGTTGAAATCGTCCAGGCCCTTCTTCAGCCCGACGACGTCGTGCTGGTCAAGGGGTCACGTGGCGTAAGGATGGAGCGTATTGTTGAGGCGTTGCGGGAGTCTGCATCGTGAGGCGCGGTGAGGATATGGCCTTGGACTCCGTCAAGATGAATGAGACGATGAGTGCGCCCGTGGATGCCGTCGTGATCTTGGGTCTAGCTCGACAGGGCCTGGCGCTCGCTCGGTTCTTCGCCGAGCAGGGGGCGCAGGTGACAGCGTCCGACAGCCGATCGCGGGAGGAGCTTGTGGATGCGATGGCTGAGCTTGCCGATCTCGACATCACTTATGCACTGGGCGGTCATCCCTTCGCCGTGCTCGAGGGATGCGACCTCCTCTGCTTGAGCGGCGGGGTGCCGCTGGATCTTCCCCTGGTCGAGGAGGCGGTGCGCAGGGGAATTCCGCTCAGCAATGATGCTCAGGAGTTCCTGATCAGGTGCGAGGCACCGGTCGTTGGCATCACCGGATCGGCAGGTAAGACGACGACCACGGCGTTGGTGGGCAAAATGCTGGCGGCGTCTGGATTACGTACCTGGGTCGGGGGTAATATTGGAAACCCATTGATCAATGATCTGTCAGATATTCAGGTGGAGGATCGAGTCGTGATGGAGCTATCGAGCTTTCAGCTCGAGCTGATGACGACAAGCCCTCACGTGGCGGGTGTCCTGAACATCACGCCCAACCATCTGGACCGGCACAGGACGATGGCGGCCTACATCGCTGCCAAGCGGCACATCGTCGCGCACCAGACAAGTCAGGACATTGCCGTGCTGGGCTACGACGAGCCCAATGCCCGCCAGCTGAGCGCTGCGACGCTGGCAGTGGTTCGGTATTTCAGCGGTATCGAGGAGGTCGACCGCGGCGCGTTCCTTCGAGATCAGCATCTGATCATTCGACGGGCCGATGAGGACGTTGAGGTTGTGAACCGCGCCGAGATACCGCTTCGGGGATACCACAATATCGTGAATACGTTGGCTGCACTGGCGCTGGCAGATGCGGCAGGCGCGACGGTTGAGGGAATGCGCGACGCAATTCGTCACTTCGAAGGGGTTCCTCACCGTCTCGAGGAGGTCCGCACCGTCTCGGGTGTCTTGTGGGTCAACGATTCGATCGCCACGGCTCCCGAGCGGGTGCTGGCGGCCCTGGAGGCCTTCGAACGGCCCCTCGTGCTCCTGGCTGGTGGGAGAGACAAGGACCTTCCGTGGGAGCGTTTCGCCCAGCGCGTTGTCGCACGCGTGCGACTTCTGGTGCTGTTCGGGGAGGCCGCCCACTTGATCGAGAGCAAGGTGAGGGAGGCTTTGGAGCTAGCCGACGATCAGCGGATACCCGTCGCGCTACAGCGTGTTGTGATGGCAGGGTCTCTGGAACGCGCAGTCGAGGAAGCGGCAGAACGCGCTCAGCGTGGCGACGTGGTGCTGCTCTCGCCCGGCGGGACGAGCTTCGACGCCTTCAGGGACTTTGAGGAACGCGGGAATCGGTTTCGGGAGCTAGTTCGTCAGTTACCGGATTGAGCAAGCCGGCGGGCTTTGCTGACACGTCCGCCGGGATGGGGAAAGGATAGGGTGATGACTAAACGGAGAAGGACTGGTCAACCACCGGACTGGATCTTGGTGTCCGCCGTTGCCGCGCTATTGATCTACGGCCTCTTGGCGCTCTATAGCGCGACGTTGTCGACGTACATCAATGACAAGTTCTTTGTGCAGCAGCTCCGGTGGCTGCTGGTGGGCATCATTGCCGCCATTGTCGCGTATCGCATTCCTTATACGGTCTGGCGGAAGTCGGCCACGGTGCTTATGGGCATCAGTTTGTTTATCCTGTTGCTCACCGTCATCGTGGTGAGGCCCGAAGGGGCAGTCGGTGGGCTGTCGGAGGATGCGAGACACTTAGGGAACGTCCTGGGCTTTGGCAACTCCGTGCAGCCGGGTGTCTTGGCACGGTTGGCCGCCGTGATCTACATCGCGGCTTGGCTCTCGTCGAAGGGGGATCAACTCAACAAAGTCACATATGGATTGTTGCCCTTCGGTGTGATCATCGGCCTCGTGGCAGGCTTGGTGATCCTGCAGCCAGACCTGAGCACGTCGCTCTTGATAGTGGTAACAGGTTTGGGGATGTTCTTTTTCGCCGGGGGCGACCCGATCCAGATTTTCGTATCTGTAGTCACTGGCGGCGCGACATTCTTGTTCTTGGCCTGGAATCTGCCCTACGCGCGTAAGCGCCTAGAGGATTATGTAGCGTCTCTCAGTGATCCGTCGGCGATGCCCTATCACGTGCACCGTGCCGTGCAAGCGATTAGCGAAGGCGGCCTCTTCGGTGTTGGGCTTGGGGCCGGTCGGATGAAGTTCGGCTACCTGCCCGTTCCTCACACGGACAGCATCTTCGCGGTGATCGGTGAGGAGGCGGGCCTGCTGGGATGTCTGGTTGTCTTGGGACTATTCGCCCTGTTTGCCTATCGTGGGTACCGGATCACGTTAAGCACGCCGGATCCTTTCGGTTCCTTGATGGCCTTCGGGGTCACCACGATGATTCTGAGCGAAGCCTTGGTCAATATCTTGGTTATGATTGGCCTGTTCCCGCCCACAGGGACGGCGCTGCCGTTCTTCAGTTACGGCGGAACCGAGATGCTGATCACGATGATTGGTGTGGGCCTGTTACTCGGCGTGTCGCGAGGCCGGCCTAGGGGAGATTGGGATGCGATTTTGGATCGTTGGTGGCGGAACGGGTGGTCACGTGTATCCGGCGCTCGCCATCGCTCACGCCTTGCGCGACATCGTATCTGGAGTTGAACTGACTTGGGTGGGTACGCGGGATGGCATGGAGCGAGATCTGGTCGAGAGGGCCGACATCCCATTCGTGGGAATCCCGGGAGGCGGCGTGCATGGCGTGGCCTTACGGACGGCGATTCGCAATGGATGGGAACTGGCTCGAGCGATCTTCGTCGCGCGGCGCCTGTTGCGCCAAGAGAGTCCAGATGCCGTGCTGACGACGGGTGGGTATGTGAGTGGGCCCGTGGCCCTAGCTGCGAGATGGGAGCGTATCCCGATGCTGGTGTTTGTGCCGGATATTGAGCCGGCTCAGTCCATCAAGGTGATCGCGAAGCTGGCACAGCGCGTCGCTGTGAGCGTGCCAGCGTCATTGGAGTACTTCGCCAAGGATAAGGCCGTAGTGACCGGCTATCCGCTGGGTGAGCGCATCACGAAATGGGACCGAGCTAAGGGACGCGAGGCGTTGGGGCTTGATCCGGAGGCGCGTGTTCTCCTGGTTTTCGGCGGCAGTCGAGGGGCAAGGTCGATCAATCGGGCGTTGCTCGCGCACGTGGCGACGCTGACCGATATGGCCGATGTCGTGCATATCACCGGGACGCTGGATTGGCCCGAAGTGGAGACCGCCAGAGCGCAGCTGCCGGCTGCTGCGCAGGCGCGATACCATGCTTATCGATACTTGCATGCGAGGATGGGAGCAGCCTTGGCAGCGTCCGACCTGGTTGTGTCCAGGGCGGGCGCGGGCACGCTGGGAGAGTTTCCCTATTTTGGGTTGCCCGCCGTCTTGGTCCCGTATCCATACGCGTGGCGCTATCAGCGGGTGAACGCGAGTTGGTTGGTGGATCGGGCTGCTGCGGTGATGGTTCGCGATGAGGATCTGATGGACAGACTGGTCCCTACAGTGACCGCGCTGCTCTCCGACTGTCAACGCTTGCGCGCGATGGCGGAGGCATCACGGAAGCTCGCGCGCCCCGAGGCGGCGCATCACCTGGCGCGGTTGTTGATCTCGGTTGGGCGACAGGACGAATCCAATCACAGTTCGTTTACACCAGGACAAGGATGAGACAATGGTACCCTTAGAAACGGTGTTCATCGGTCTGGTGATCCTTTTTGGCATCATTGGTGCACTCAGGGGATGGGCCAAGGAGCTTTTGGTCACGTTTAGCGTCATCCTGGCGCGTTTCATCGAGTACGTTGCGCTGGTCTACGTGCCGGTCCTGAGCACATCCCTGCAGAGTCTGCAGCAGACGGATCCCAGTACGTGGTTCTATGTGCGGTTGATGCTCTTTGGGCTTCTGGTGGCTTTCGGTTACGCGACGACGGTCATCTCATCCCGCTTGAGCGCCAGGGCCCGCAAGGAGAAGTTGCAGGATACGCTGCTTGGCCTCTTTCTGGGCGGTATCAATGGTTTCCTGGTGGTCGGGATGGCCTGGGGTTTCCTTAATCAGCTGGGCTATGGTATCTGGGGGATCTCCGGTCCCTTGTCGGAAGGAGCACAAGGCCTTTTGACCTATCTGCCTACGAATTGGCTAGAGGGACCGGCTCTGTTTGTAGGCGTTGCTGTGTCGTTTGCGTTTGTCTTGATTGTCTTTGTGTAGAAGGTGCTGCTGGCAAGTCAATGAGCTCTGAACAGGCTACCGCGGACCTAAGCGACATCGAGCGCGTCCACATTGTGGGCATCGGTGGCGCGGGCATGTCAGCCATCGCCAGGGTGCTTCACGGGCGGGGCTTGAGAGTCCGTGGTTCCGATCGCCGCTCCTCTCCGACGACAGACGCGCTTAGGAGTGAGGGTATCGGTGTGGTCACTGGCCATGCGCCGGAGAATGTCGGCGACGCGGACCTGGTACTAGCTTCCTCCGCGGTGCCGGACGATAACGTCGAGCTCAGAGCTGCGCGTAGGCGTATGATACCGGTCGTTCGGCGGTCCGAGTTCCTGCCCGTCCTGACTGCTGGTTACGAGGTCATCGCGGTGGCTGGTGCGCACGGCAAGACGACGGTCACGGGAATGATCGCATCGCTCCTGTCGGAGGCCGGGCTCGATCCGACCTATATCGTGGGAGGACTCGTATCGAGTCTTGAGACCAACGGTCATAGTGGGGGCGGTCGGTATTTCGTGATTGAGGCTGACGAGTATCGGAGCACGTTTCTAGCTCTGCGGCCCAACATCGCCGTGGTCACGAACGTCGAGTTCGACCACCCCGACTGTTTCGCGGACGTGGGGGCCGTGCAATCAGCTTTCGACGAATTCGCGGCGAATATTGTACCCGGTGGCCTGCTCGTCGCGTGTGGGGATGATCGGATTGTGAGAGCCTTGGCGGCAGAACGGCAGGCCCAAGGGGAACGTGTGACGTTGTATGGCAAGCGCGATGCAGCGGATCTGGTTTGGCGCGCGGTGGACATCCGCGGCAATGCGCAGGGAGGCATCTCATTTGATGTTGAACACCGCGGCGAGCGTCTCGGTGAGATCGCGCTCAAGATACCGGGTGAGTTCAACGCGGCGAATGCGTTAGCGGCGCTAGGCGTCGCAGCGGAGGTCGGTATTGATTGGGAGATCTCGCACCGGGTCCTGGCAGGGTTTGAGGGAACGGCGCGCCGGTTCGAGGTGCTAGGCGATGTCGACGGGATCACCGTTATCGACGACTATGCCCACCACCCCACGCAGATTCGGGGCGTCTTGTCAGCAGCTCGTCAGCGATACCCCGGACGGCGTTTGGTCGCAGCCTGGGAGCCGCATACCTTTAGCCGTGTGCGGGCTCTGTATGGGGAATTCATGGGCTCCTTTGGTGAAGCCGACCTGCTCGTGGTGCTGCCCATCTACGCGGCACGAGAGCCCGACGATGGGACGATGACGGCTGCTGGGTTGGCGAGCGAGATTGCCCATCCGTCGGTGACGAGCGCAGCGACCCTGGATGAGGCCGTTGCGTTGCTAGCCGGGATAGCCCGGCCCGGTGACGTGGTGCTCCTGATGGGAGCTGGTAACGAGTACATCGTGGGAGAGCGCCTATTGAGTCAGCTGCGCAGGCGCACGCGCGGTGATGGGTCGGTATGAGAGGTCATCGGGCGGGTTGAACGTATGACACTAGGTACAGGAATGGCGGCCTATCAAGTGATTGCCAGAGCGATGCCGGATGCGGCTGAGCTTGACGCGCCCCTCGCTCAGTATTCCTGGGTCGGTGTCGGTGGACCGGCGGACCTACTCGTAGTTGCGCGTTCCAAGGATGAGCTCGTTCGAGCCGTGAAGCTTGCGCGGGCGCACGGTGTGCCCTGGCGGGTGTACGGGGGCCTGACGAACATTTTGCTTCCGGATTCTGGGCTACGCGGCGTCGTTGTGCTGAATCGTGCGCGCGACGTACGATTTGAAGATGGCTACCGTGTAGTAGCCGATTCCGGGGCGATCGTGGTCAAGGTTGCCCGGGAGGCCGTGGAGCGAGGATGGGGCGGGTTGACGTGGGCCGTCGGGCTGCCGGGTACGATCGGGGGTGCCGTCGTGAACAACGCCGGCGCTTTTGGTGGCGAGATCTCTCGGGTCCTTGACTGCGCTGAGGTTCTGACGCCTGACGGCGACCTCGAGCGGGTGCAGAAAGAGTGGTTTGGGTTCCAGTATCGTTGCAGCAAACTCAAGGGCGCGGGTGACCGCTGGCTGGTCGTCAGAACAGCGTTCCAGCTGCGACCGGCCGATCGAGAGCATCTGGTGAAGAAGGCTGCGGAGTACACCGAGCGTCGTCAACGCTCGCAGCCCCCTGGAAGGACCCTGGGATCGACGTTCAAGAACCCGCCGGGCGACTACGCAGGCCGGTTGATTGAGGCCTGCGGTCTGAAGGGTGCGAGATGTGGTGGCATCGCGGTCTCAGAACACCATGCCAACTTTTTCATCAACGATGGAACGGGGACCGCCGCGGACTTCCGCGCTCTCCTCGAGCAGGTTAAGGGGGCGGTTCGGAAGCAGTTCGGAGTGGAACTGGAGCCGGAGATCGAGATTTTGCCCGAGGCTGAGGATGGATAGCGTGCTTAGGGATCGTGGTGTAATGCGCTACCTGGAGCGGGCTCGGTTAGGGACGTAGGCAAGGATAGAGTTACATGGGAAAGACAAGAATTGCCGTCATCTTTGGCGGTCGATCTGGCGAACACGAGGTCAGCCTCGTCTCTGCCCGGTCCGTGATGAACGCACTGAATCCGCAGAAGTACGAAGTGATCCCTGTGGGGATCACTCGGGAGGGAGCGTGGATTGTCGGGGGAGATCCGATGCGGGCCCTGAAGTATGAAGACTTCTCTACGACGCGCCCGGCGGCTATGTTCGCTGACCCGTCGAAGCAGGGGCTCTGGGCTGCCGTGAGTGAGACAGAGCTGGCGGAGAACGAAGAGAGTCCTGGAGATGAGCTCGTGCAGGCCAGCGGTGTGGGCAGGCTCGCTGCTCTTTCTGATGTGGACGTTGTGTTTCCGGTCCTTCACGGGACCTTTGGAGAAGACGGCACGGTTCAGGGTCTCCTTGAGCTGGCGAGCGTACCGTACGTTGGGGCGGGTGTGCTCTGCTCGGCGCTGGCGATGGACAAAATCGCCTTCAAGGATGTCGTGACCGCGCGTGGGATACCCATTCCGCCGTATGTATGGGCGACGCGGAAGCGCTGGTTGGCGGATCCCGAGTCCTTGATGGATGAGATCGCGGAGAAGTTGGGGTATCCTGTCTTTACCAAGCCGGCGAATCTGGGCTCCAGCGTCGGGATTACCAAGTGTCACGACCGCGACGAGCTCCGTCGGGGCCTGGACGAGGCGACCAGGTTTGATCGACGCATCCTGGCTGAGTGGGCGGTTCCGATGGCCCGGGAGATCGAGGTCTCTGTCCTGGGCAATGAGGATCCCATCGCCTCGGTACCAGGGGAGATCGTGCCCAGCCGTGAGTTCTATGACTACGCGGCGAAGTACCTCGACGAGGGCGAGGATGCCTCAGAACTGCTCATCCCGGCGCCGCTGGATAGCGAGACGGCTGCAAGAATCCAGGAGCTGGCTGTGCGTGCCTACAAGGCCATCGATGGGGCGGGTATGGCACGCGTTGATTTCCTTGTCAACGGCGAGACGGATGAGGTTTATCTCAACGAGATCAACACGATTCCGGGTTTCACGCCGATTAGTATGTATCCGAAGCTGTGGGAGGCGTCGGGTATCCCCTACGCGGAGCTTCTGGAGCGTCTGGTCGACTTAGCGCTGGAGCGCCACCAGGAGAATCAGCGCTCTGAACGTGTCTTTAGGCCGGCGGAAGGCTAGCACTTGACTGCCGACCTGATTCACCAGTTGCGACCAGCGTACATCGTATTTCATGACGGGAGGAGGATATGAAGCGTAAACAAAAGGGAAGACGCTATTATCGAACGGCTGCCCTTCTGGGACCTCAGGATCGACGCGCAGCGTATCGCGCTGCGTCACAGCCATTCAAGCTGCGGATCCCGTGGAAGGTGGTCGTCCCGTTACTTGCCGTCGTTGGCTTGGGATTGTGGGTGGCCTTTGGCAATTTCTGGTACCTGATGTGGGATGATCTGACCGTGACAGGCGTGACTTCACCTGAGCTGCAGTATCAGATAAAGCTTGATACGGATCTGCTCGGATGGCATCTGATCGACCTGCGGCCGAAGTCGGCCGAAGAAGCACTTATCGCGAAGTATCCCCAGTTTGCCGACGTGAAGGTCAGTTGTATCCCTGTGCCAACATCGTGCAAAGTAGCGGTTGTAGAGCGATCGCCCGTACTGGCGTGGCAAGACGGGAGTGCCCTCCACTGGGTTGATCTCGACGGCGTTCTCTATCCAGCTCAGGGTGAGCGCCCTGATCTGCCGGTCATTCGGGGTCCGGTACCGGGTGAGGGCGGGGCTCACTCCGTGACCGCAGTACGGGAGGGCATCACGGCTTTGGCTGCTCTGGGCGTGCCGATTGAGCAACTGGAATACACGCACGAGCGAGGGCTAGTCTGGACAGACCCACAGAACGTGCGGATTGCCTTCGGGGTGGGAGATGCGATGAGCGAGCGTTGGGGGATCTATCAGTCGTTGATCAACCAGCTCGCCGCGAAAGGTGTCTCGCCCCAGACCATGGACGTGCGCTTTCCGGAAGCCGTTACTTATTCTCTTGAGCGCTCCTGGTAGGGGGGTGACACGTGGAAAGATCGGTCGTCGGCATCGACATCGGGACACACCGGATTCTCGTGCTCGTCGGGGAGATCGATGAGCAAGGAGAGGTGCGGATCATTGGGGTTGGTCGTGTCCCTGCCAAGGGGATCAAGAAGGGCGTTGTGGTCAACGTTGCTCAGGCTACCGCTGCCATCTCTGCCGCGGTAGAACAGGCTGAGCAGAGCAGTGGCTATCAGATCGAACGTGGATACGTAGGCGTAACCGGGGCTCATATCACGTCCCGCAACAGCACCGGCGTCGTGGGTGTCTCTCGGCGCGACCGGGGCATTGGCCCCGATGACGTAGATCGCGTTCTAGAGGCTGCCGGCGCTATCGTGCTACCCCAGAACCAGGAGCTGATTCATATCTTGCCGCGCGTCTACACCGTTGACGGTCAGGAAGGGGTCCGAAATCCTCTGGGTATGCATGGGTTCCGCCTCGAGGTCGAGGCTCACGTGGTAATGGGCTCCAGCACGGCACTGCAGAACCTACGCAAGTGTGTCCAGGGCGCAGGTCTCCAAATCGGAGAACTGGTACTGACGAGTATGGCAGCCGGGAACGCGGTCCTGTCCGATAACGAGAAGGAGATGGGTGTGGTTCTCGTGGACATCGGCGAGGGCACCGTCGACATCGCCATCTTCATTGAAGGCACTGTCTGGCATACGAAGGCATTGCCCCTCGGCGGAGAGTACATTACGAACGACATCGCCATCGGGCTTCGGCTTCCCTCGCAGACTGCGGAACAGGTCAAGCTGAGCCACGGGTATGCCGTGGCGAACCAGGTCGCGGAGGATGAGCGCTTCAACGTATCGCCCTACGGAGAGGGGAATCCCGTGCCGATTCCGCGGTGGAAGTTGGCAGAGATCATCCAGGCGCGGTGTGAGGAGATCCTTGAGAGCGTGCAGCAGGAGATCAAGCGCTCTGGCTACGATGGCCTATTGCCTGCAGGGCTGGTGCTCTGCGGTGGGACGGCACAGCTGCCAGGGATGCGGGATCTGGCACGTTCGATCTTTGAGTTGCCAGTTCAGATTGGGATACCCCGGGGAATATCGGGGTTGACGGATAAAGTGAGCGGGCCTGATGCCGCCGTGGGTGTGGGGCTGGTCAAGTGGACGCCGATGTGGGAAGAAGGAGGTGGATGGCGAACGGTGCGATCG
>JBNGDL010000025.1:0-42346 GCA_049975205.1 Anaerolineae bacterium
GAAACGCGCATGCTATAATAGAGGCGACTGACTTCGTAATTGGGCTACTGCGATCAGGGAGCCCAACTGCGAAGTGAATGGTAGTCACAACGAAGGAGAGCGATCCGATGAAGGCCATGGTATTGGACGAAATCACCCACCTAGGCGAAACCGCCCGCCCCCTCAAGTTGGTACGGCGACCGGAGCCTGTGCCCGAGCCCGACGAGGTGCTGATCCGCGTTTCCGTGTGCGGCGTCTGCCACACCGAACTCGATGAGATAGAGGGACGGACACCCCCCTCCACCCTCCCCATCATCCTCGGTCATGAGGTCGTCGGATACGTTGCCGGCCGGGGGAGTCGGGCCCATCGTTTTGAGGTTGGCGAACGCGTAGGGGTAGCGTGGATCTTCTCCGCCTGTGGCGAATGCACGTACTGCTTGAGCGGACAAGAGAATCTCTGTACCGACTTCCAAGCCACAGGACGCGACGCGGATGGCGGATATGCTGAGTACATGACGGTCAAGGAGGACTTTGCCTATCCCATCCCCGAGGTCTTCTCCGATGCTGAGGCCGCTCCCCTCCTCTGCGCCGGCGCTGTCGGCTATCGCTCGCTACGCCTGTGCAACCTGACTGATGGCCAACTGCTGGGACTGACTGGCTTCGGCGCCTCGGGCCACCTGGTGATACAGGCCGCCCAGCGGAAGTACCCGCACAGCGATATCTTTGTCTTCGCGCGCAACCCAGACGAGCGCGCCTTCGCAGAGGAGCTGGGAGCCGTGTGGACAGGTGAAACGGAAGCCACCGCACCTGTGAAACTCGACGCCATCATCGATACGACCCCGGCCTGGAAGCCGGTCGTGGAAGCGCTCCGGAACCTCGCGCCGGGCGGACGGCTGGTCATCAATGCTATACGCAAGGAGGCCGGGGACCAGGACTACCTGCGCCAGCTGGACTACGCAACGCACCTCTGGATGGAGAAAGAGATCAAGAGCGTCGCCAACGTCACACGGAAGGACGTGAGGGACTTCCTCGCGCTGGCTGCCGAGATCCCGCTGAAGCCGACGGTGGAGGAGTATCCGCTGACAGAGGCCAACCGCGCCCTGATAGAGCTGAGAGCCGGCGGGATTCGCGGAAGTAAGGTTCTGAGAATCAGCGAGAGCGAAAAACCCTAGCCGTCTACCCCAGCGGCTTCACGCTAGAGTACCGGTACCGTGGGTCCAGGCGATCTCCGGGCGCTGGTGTCGCCCGACCCGCACGAGATCGGTTAGTCGCTCGCGCCGCTCAAGATAAGCCACGATCTCCCGAGCCTTGCCGGCGCGCCCTGTTCCGTCCAGATCATCATAGTCTATCTCCAGGTCGTAGCAGAGCGTCCGCAACTCATCTTCGGTGAAGTGGTCTGCGAGGATTTGTCTGAGCCGGACGGCCTCCCGCTGCGGTCGCGTCAGATCCACCCCGTCAAGCAAGGATCTCACATTCATCCGCTGACGCAGCCCTGGTGGGACAAAGCTCTTCTCACCCATCGCCTCCAGGTCGAGGAGATAATCGTAGTCTACAACGATGTCCGGATGGTCAGGCAGCGGCACCTTCTCTTCCACCTGTATGCCCGAGAGCGACTCGTGGATGACGTCAAAGTGAAAGCGGATGATGCTCAGCAGAGCCCGGCGTGTCCGCTCCGGGCCGCCCACCTGGATCGACACCCGCCTATCTTCGCGGTCTGCCTGGACTAACGCGATGTTATCTTGGTCGGCCACCATCGCCCCACTTCGCCAGATGATGTCCTTGTAGAGATAGGGATGCATACGAACGATGAACCTGGAAATGACGCTGCTCGGCAGGACATTGTAGTGATATTGGAAAGCCAGTGCCTCGCCCATCTCCTCAATCACCGGGGCCTCCTTGCTGAGAAGGTCTGGCACTAGGAACCGCTCCTCCTCATAGCCCTCGAAGGCGAAGCACAACTCAAACTTGCGCATCATGTCCAGGATAAACTGGTGCTTGTGACGAGGATAGACCTGAGGATCCAGAATATGCTCGAGATCTGACCGAGAGAGACGTCCCTGCTTCCGGAGTATGGTCTCGTCGTTCAAGATCCGGTAGACGCCGTTCGTGACCCATTCTGGATTCAGGATGTTTGTGTCCTCCAGCCTGGGATCATCCTGGAAATTGAGCACGATACCGAGATCGTGGAGAAATCCGATCAGCGTGCGCTGGCTGCGTTCATCAATGACCCCGTGCCGCTCGCAGATGTCGCTATAGGCTTCGTACGGGATGTAGTCTTTGTCCAGAGTCTCGACCTCGCGTTTCACCTCGAACCACGACGCCAGCAGCGCATCGCGCACGTGCGGCATGCGTGTGACCTCTCGGGCAATGCGCGCCTTCAGCTTGTCAATGCCCTCTCCCGTGGCGCAGGAGGTCTCCACGATCGCTCGGACGTGTGGATACTTAAGCTGAATCCCGCGTCGGTCCAGGTCTAGGACCTGCAGATCGCTCTTGTTTCCCACGATCACGACGGGAGAATCGCCACCAAAGCTCTGAGCAATCTTCAGCCAATACTCGAGACGGTTCTCCTCCTCGCTCAGGCGATTGTCCAAGACCAGCAGATAGAGCGTTCGCTTGGTCAGGAAGAACTGGTGCGTGGCATGCATAATCTCCTGGCCACCAAAGTCCCACACATTCAGCTTGATGTCCGACTCATTGACGCGGATCTGCCAGTCCTGAATCGCGATACCCTCTGTCTTCGGCTCCCAAGGATCATAGGCGTCTTCTGTGAGGCGCTTTACAAGGGAGGTCTTTCCCACACCCCCCTGACCCACCAGAACCATCTTCGCTTCGTTCAGGGGACGCTTCTGACCTTCGAGATGCTCCAAGTAGTAAGTCACCACAGCGGTGGGCGTCTCGGTCCGCGCAAGGATCTCGGGCGGGATCGCCAGCGGATTTTCGGAGACATCCAGCTGCTCGAGATTTGTGAGCTTGCCAATCTCCGGTGGGAGCGAGACTAGCTGGTTATGGTGAAGGTCGAGATGGCGGAGTCGCCGGAGCTTCCCGATCTCCGGGGGCAGGTACGCGATGGCATTGTTGTGCAGGATCAACGTGAGGAGCCCACGGAGATCGCCAATAGCTGCCGACACGCTTCTCAGTGCATTGTTGTGAAGCTCAAGATACGCCAGGTTCTGGAGCTGACCGATCGCGGCAGGCAATGACGTGATCCTGGTATGGTCGATGATCAAGCGCTCCAACCCGCTCAGCTGCCAGATACCCTCAGGGATCTCTATCATACGGTTGCCGCCGAGATTCAGAAGCGTTAGGCGCGTGAGACGTGAAATCTCGAGAGGAACCGAGGCCAACGGATTGCTCCAGAGATGCAGCTCCTCCAGACCCAGTAAGCTCAGAACGACTTGCGGAAAGACCTGGATCTGGTTCTCGCGCAAGTCTAGCGACTTCAGGTTAGTAAGCATCTCCATCTCGGGCGGCAGAGAGGTCAGACGGTTATCCCGCGCGTCGAGGGATGTGAGGTTGGTCAGTAGACCTATCTCCCGTGGCAGGGCGACGAGCTGGTTGTGGCGCAGATCGAGCTGTGTCAGGTGCCTTAGTCGCCCGATCTCGGGGGGGAGCGCGACCAGATTGTTGCCACAAAGATCCAGCGATTCGAGCCGATCAAGCCTGCCGATCTCAGGAGGTAAAGTGGTCAGCCCGTGGTAGCTCAGATCCAGCTGGACCGCATCTGAAGCCGCGGTCTTGCGCAATGTCCCTAGAAGCTCTTCATCAGTCACAGTTTGCCTCGCTAGCTCAGTTGATCCCATAGCTCGTTCAGCCGATCCCACGCCCCTGCCGCCGCCAGGCTCGCCTGTTCTGGCCAACTGAAGAGATAGCGGGTCCTCAGACCGGTCTCCTCGAGCAGGAGCTCGAGGTCCGATGGCGCCATCCGCGCTAACTGCTCATAAAGCATGATGCCGGCGGCCCGCAGCGCTGACTGCGCCTTCTCCCCTATCCCCTTGAGTCTGGTCAGATCATCAGGATACATCAGGAAGCGCTCCTCCAACTCCTTGGGTTCCGCTCTCGTGGTGCCGGCCTTCGCCCCAAAGGTGAGCGGTCCCTCGGCAGGCTCGGCCCGCCACCGGAAGTCTTGAGTCAGCGCCTGTTTATAATCCTCAAGGACCTGGTGCTTGTCAGCGATGGACCACACGTCGCCCATCCACCGGTAGACTAGCCCACAGTGGATCTGCTGGGCATAAGGCTGCTCATTCCAGCGGTTCAGTTCAGCATAGGCAGCCTGGATCCAACCCAGGTTCCGGTTGATCCACCCCTGGTCATGCTCCCCTGAGGGGCGATGGATATGATCCATTTCCGTGACGTAGACCGGGAGATTGCGCCACCTCGCAGGAATCCGCTCCATGAACTGGCGATAGGCCTGGAAATCATAGTAGTGATCGCCCAGCGGGCCCGACCCATCCCCAAAGCGCTTCAGATGCGTGATGGCTTCGGGATCCGGCCCGTGCGTGTAGGCGTGGAGAATCACGCCATCTAGGTCTCGGATGTGTGCCATCATCGTTGAGAAATAGTCCAGCGGACGCCAACGTACCCCACCCAGGCGGCGCATGGCTTGGTAGTTATAGGGATCCACGGCGCCAGGACAGACGGCCGCATTGGGCAGGATCGCCTTTATCCTAGCGTAGGTCCGGTTGAACGCGTCAGCGTACAACTCCGGCGTGATGTGCTCCACCGGATGCTCGAAACCGCCAGGATGCTCCCGAGGATTGTTCTGCTCATTCCCAATCTGGATTGTCCAGGCATACGAGGCCGGTGACCTAGCAGCGTCTTTGAGGTAGATCTCAACCCAGCGGGCGGCGGCGGCGGCGTAATCATCATAAAACCGTGACTCTGGCAGGGTGCCACCGGGATCGTAGCCGTGGTTCAGACGGATGATGACGCCGTACCCAGCATCAGCCCAATCCCACAGCCAGCGGCGAATCTCTGGGATCATGTTGATCGTGTGCGCGTGTCGTCCACAGATCTCCGTGAACAGCACCCATCCCTGCTTACCGGTGCCATAGTAAAGGCCGCGAAGGTGCTCGCGGCTAATAGGGTCGTCCGCCACGCTCAGGGCGTGGATGCCAAATATGTGGGAGGACGTCCCAGTCGGCACGTCACCGACCTCGACCGGCCTGCGGGTGTCCGGGCCAGTTGGATGGCGTAGGAACCACGCGGCTGCGTACCCTTCAAAGTGAGAGGGCGTCCGTACATGGATCCACTCACCATGTTTGCCGAGCTTCGCGCCCGTGTCCATGGGATCTTCCAGCGAGGTCAGAACGGTCTTGTGAGGCATCCACCAGATCCGGTCATGGTGAGTGCCGGGACCAGCCCGCAGCCTCAGGCCAACATCAGGACTCTCCACCACTACGTACGTCGCGGGAACCACGGCAGGCGGCTCCGGGATGACCGGCTTGTCTCCGAACGGCTTCAGCTTCAGGAACCATGCGGCGCAATAGCCAATCTGGCCCGTCGGCGCCTGCACCCGAAGCCACTCACCTCGCTCTCCGACCTTCGCCTCGACCGCGGCAAGATCCTCCAGGGCCTTGAGCAGGGTACCATCCGGCAGCTTCGTGAGTACCTCGTACTCGGTGCCGGGGCCATCCCTGAGTTTGAGGTTCTCGCCCTGACTGTCCACAATGATGAAGATCGCCCTCGGTGCCTCCTTGGGTGGCGGCGCGTCGCGCAGAGAGCCATCGGCAAGCACGACGAACCAGGCGGCGCAGTATCCCACCTCCTCCGTAGGCGCTTTCACGTGCAACCATACATCCTCACGTCCCACCTTGGCCTTGACGTCCTCCTCTGCCTCCAGTGCCGTCAGCAACGTGCCATCCGGAACCCGCGTGATCTCCTCATACTCCACACCTGGGCCGGTACGGATCAGAAGATTCTCACCCTGGCTATCGACACGAACAGGAATTCCACGGTCCGTCTCTGTCGACGGCGGTGCATCGGGAGAGGTAAGGCCAACCGGAGACGCGAGATACCAAGCAGCTACCCACCCCGCCCGACCATCGGGTGTTGTTATCCATAGCCACTGGTCACCGACACCGACCTTGTGCGCGACCACCAAAGGCGGCTCCAGGGCTCCAAGCTCGGCCCCGTGGTCGACCTGCAAAAGAATGTCGCTTTCGGTCGTGGGCAGAGCCCGTACGTTGAGGAACCCAATCTCCGGACTCTCCACCCGAACACCCACCGCGGGATTAGGTAGCTGAGGCTCCTCTGTCTTGTCTTCGAGAAACGACACAAGGAACGCCTCGGGATCGATGAGATCATATGGATAGGTCGTCTCGCCATTCACGGTAGCCCCGTGCTTCTTGAGACTGAGATGCAAGTGGACTCTGCTCGAGTAGCCGGTGTCTCCCGAGAGACCTATGAGCTGTTTCGCCTGAACATATTGTCCTCGGACCACAACGACCCGCGAGAGGTGAGCGTAGATACTCTCATACCCATCCGGGTGTTCGATGCGAACCTGGTTCCCATAAGGCTTCACCATCGGGTCGGAGAAACCATCGAGGCGAACGTCACTCACCAGGCCTTCCCTTACCGCGTAGATCGGCGTGCTGTGAGGGGCGACAAAGTCGACCCCTTCGTGCCCGGGAAGCCCGAATTTGTGATAAATGTTCGCATTCTCTCCGAATCTCTGTGTGATACCGCCCAGCCTCGTGGGCCAGCGGATCCGGAAAGCCATGGCTCGCCTCCTTGAGAAGCCGCAAGAAGCCACGTAGAACGTTACAGTTCCGTTACGATTTGATTAACGTGGCAACACGTTCCTAGTATAAGTGCAGTCTCAACTCTAGTCAAAGAACCCACGTTCTACATCGGCGAGCTGCAACCAGCTTGGCAAGCCAAACTCAAAACCGCTCAAGGTTGCCTCATGCCTGCCTCCAGGTACAATTGCCCTGGACGATATCCGGCTCGACAATGAGACACCTTCCGACAAAGGACTGAATGACTGAAGACGGAGAACCAGCGAACGGCCTGGCAGATGGCGTCGTGATCAAATCGCAGAGTGGCTTCTACACGATCCTGACGGAGGATGGGGATCAGGTCGCGGCCCGGATCCGTGGTCGCCTCAAGCGGGAGCGACGTGATACCACGATCGTTGCCGTCGGCGATCGCGTGCAGTGGCGCGCCCTGCCTGATGGGAGCAACATCATCGAGGATGTCTATGAGCGCGACCGAGCGCTTGCCCGGCTCAAACCCCTGGCCTCTGGACGAGGCTCGCGACGCTGGGACCGCAAAGGCTATCTCCGCGAACAGGAGCAGGTTATCATCGCGAATCCCGACCAGGTGATCTTCGTCATTGCGTGCGCCGACCCGGAGCCTCGTCTGAAGATGCTGGACCGATTGCTCGTTGGGGCCGAGCGACAGAACATCCCCCCTGTGATCTGCGCTAACAAGATCGATCTCGTCGGCCTGAAGGAAGCCAGACAGCTCTTCAATATCTATGAGACCATCGGGTACAAGGTCCTCTATACGAGTGCTCGCACACGGGAGGGAATCGACACCCTTCGCGATCAGCTAAAGGACAAGACGTCGGCCTTGATCGGGCCGTCAGGTGTAGGGAAGTCGAGCCTCCTCAATGCCCTGGAGCCTGGGCTGGGTCATCGGGTGATGGAAGTGAGCTCGACTACGGGCAAGGGACGCCACACGACTGCCGTCGCTGAGCTCGTGCCCCTGAAGGTCGGCGGATGGGTCGCGGATACGCCCGGCATTCGTGCGTTGGCGCTTTTCGATCTCGACCCCGAGGAGATCGATGCCTACTTCCCAGACATTGCCCCCTATGTTCCTGAGTGTGCCTTCTCGGACTGCTCCCATACGGTGGAACCTGGATGCGCTGTGCTCGAGGCACTTGAGCGCGGCGAGATCGATCAACACCGCTATGAAAGTTATGTCCGATTACATCAGGAGCATAGCAAACTCGCGGATATGTACTGGTGGGGCATCGAAGAGGACTAGAGCAGTCTCGCCAAGAAGACAGTCACACTCCCCCCTGAGGGGATGATCTAGCTATGTGAGGAAATGGAGACCATGAAAAGACACCGGATACGAACTAAGCTGAGCATATTGATTCTTGTCACGCTGATCTTTACTGCCTTCGCGACAACCACAGCGATGGCGCAGGGCCCCGCGCTTGAGGCTTCGTATACCGAACGCGGGCTGCCCCCTCTGCCGGAGTGGCCGATCGTAGGCCCAATCCTGCGCCGTCTGGGCCTGGCGACTCAGCCCGTGGAGATTCTGACCCCAGATCCAAGCTTGCCCGAGTATCGCATCCGCACGCCGGAGGACATAAAGAGTCTAGAGGAGATTGAGCCTGGCGAGCGCGTACGGATTGTTGCCTCGGACAAGGACCTCAACCGGATGATCCAGGACGCACTAGAGGCCCAGGAGATGCGTGAGACGAGCATGATCCTGGACTTCGACACAGGAACGCTCCAGGTGGAGGCCAAAGCCGACGAATCGCTCGTGACAAAGACCGGCATGGACGTCCCCAGGCAGTTGCGCGGGGACCTCGATCTCAGCACGAAGCTCACCCTTAGCGCTTCTGACTGCGTGCCCACCGTGAGGGTCGAGCGCATTCACTTGAACCGCTGGGCCTTGGGGCTCCGGCCTATCGCCCAACGCATGATCAATGCGCGCCTGCCCGAAGTCTGGCCAGACACCATCTGCGTCGAGCGGGTCCTATTGATGCCAGGCGAGGCAGCCGTGGAAGGCTACCGTAAGTAATCAGACTCAAACACAGGGGGGCGCGCCAACTGCCCCTAGCAAGAAAGGGAGGAAACCACGATGCAGTACCGCTCCATGGGGTATTCCGGCATCCGTGTCTCAGCGGTGGGGCTGGGCACAAACCAGTTTGGGGGCAAGGTCGATCAGCAGGGCGTCAATGACATCATCGATGCAGCCCTGGACCTGGGCGTGAACCTGATCGATACCGCTAACACCTACCAGGACGGTCGCTCAGAGCAGACGCTAGGCGTCGCGCTGAAAGGTCGCCGGGATCGAGTGGTGTTGGCGACGAAGGTCGAACACCGCGTGGGTCAGGGACCCAACGACTACGGCGCCTCTCGCTACCATATAATGGCGCAGGTTGAGGCAAGCCTGCGACGGCTTCAGACGGATCACATCGACCTCTATCAGATCCACTCGTGGGATGATGAGACGCCCATCGAGGAGACATTGCGAACGCTGGACGATCTGATCACGGCTGGCAAGGTGCGCTACATCGGCGCCTCCAACTTTGCCGCATGGCAGCTCGCACGTGCAAACCTGCTGGCTGAGATCCAGGGGTGGACCCCCTTCGTGACGATCCAGAATCACTACCACATGCTCGAGCGAGGGCTAGAGCGGGAGATGATGCCCTACTGCGAGCGCTACAAGGTCGGCATTCTGCCCTATTTCCCCCTGGCTGGCGGCTTTCTAACCGGCAAGTATGAACCGGGAAAGCCAGCGCCATCGGGCTCCCGCGGGGAGACCAGCAGCTATGTGCAGAGATATATGACCGACGAGAACTACAACAAGGTCGATAAGCTCACGGCCTGGGCAGAGGCCCAAGGTCACACGATGGCCGAGCTTGCCCATGCTTGGCTCCTGGCTCATCCACAAGTCTGTTCTGTCATCTCCGGCGCGACGAGGGTCTCGCAAGTCGAGGAGAACACCAAGGCGGGCGATTGGCAGCTCAGCCAGGAGGAGTTCGAGCACGTTGACTCGGTCCTCAAGGGAGACAGCTGACGAGACCTCAGCATCCGCTCGTCTGCAGTGACGCTATCCGATGAAGCCAACGAAGAAGCTTGTTCGCAGAGTTTTCAATGTCCTTGCTCGGACTCTCACGGGCCTGGCGTGTGAGATACATGCCGACGACCTGGCGCGCATTCCGCTCAAGGGCCCTCTCATCCTGATCGTGAACCACGTGAACTTCCTGGAACTACCTGTCATCTATCCGCGCATACCGAGCGACCTGGGCACGGGATTCTCCAAGGCCGAGAACTGGGACAAGCCCCTGTACCGGCTTTTGTTCAGCAACTGGGATATGATTCCAATCAATCGAGAGGCCGTCGACGTGACAGCGATGCGGCGAGGCCTCGAGGCCCTCGAGAAGGGCAGGATCCTGTTTATCACACCCGAGGGGACTCGCAGCCATCACGGGCGTCTGCAGGAGGGAAAGCCCGGTGTCGTCCTGATCGCGGAGCGAAGTGGCGCCCCTATCTGGCCTATTGCCTGCTACGGCGGGGAGCGCTTTAGCGAGAACATCAAGCGGTTTCGCCGCACTGACTACCACGTCGTTGTGGGCAATCCCTTCCACGTTCGCACCCACGGCGTCCGGGTGACGGGTCCGGTCAGGCAACAGATCGCGGATGAGATGATGTACCAAATCGCGGCGTTGCTTCCACCGCAATATCGAGGGCACTACCAAGATGTCGGGACCGCGACCGAGGTATTCCTAGAGTTCGCGTCGCCCGACGACAGCAACCTCCGGCGTGTCCAGCAGGCACGGCGGCCGTGAGTCGAACCAAGCCACAGTAAGGAGGTAAAATGGAATACAAGGTCTTAGGCAGTACGGGCGTCAAGGTGTCATCGCTCTGCTTTGGCACGATGTCCTTTGGAGGCGACGCAGATGAGGCGACCTCTGCGGCGATGTTCAACCGCTGCCGCGATGTGGGCATCAACTTCTTCGACTGCGCCAATGTCTATCAGAAGGGGCGGTCCGAGCAGATTCTTGGCAACCTCATCCACGATGCTCGCGATGAGATTGTCATCACTACCAAGGCCTATTTCCCAATGGGCCCAGACGTCAATGCCAGGGGTGCCCATCGACGTCATCTCCTGCAAGCAGTTGAGGGCAGTCTCCGGCGCTTGGGCACGGACTATATCGACATCTACTTCATCCACAGCTTCGACGAGACCACACGCCTGGAGGAGACGGTCCGCGCGCTGAGTGATCTCGTCGACCAAGGCAAGATCCTCTACCCTGCAGCTAGCAACTTCGCGGCTTGGCAGGTGGAGAAGGCATTGGGCATCGCCGCGCTTCACAGCTGGGCACGCTTCGAGGTCATCCAGCCGATGTACAACCTGGTCAAGCGGCAGGCTGAAGTAGAGCTGCTCCCGATGGCCCAAGCCGAGAACCTGGGTGTTATGCCCTACAGCCCCTTGGGCGGAGGCCTGCTTACCGGGAAATATGGGATCGACCGGCGACCGGAGAAGGGACGTCTGGTCTCGAACGAGATGTACCAGGCCCGGTATGGCGATGAGTGGGTCTATCAAGTGGCCGAGGACTTCACATCCTTCGCCAAGGAGCGTGGCTACGACCCTGTGAGCCTGGCGGTCGCGTGGGTGGAAAGTCACCCAGCCGTCACCGCCCCGATCATCGGGGCGCGGAACGTTGAGCAGCTTGAGGGCTCCCTCGGTGCCCTCGACATTGATGTGACGCCAGAACTCCGCGCGGAGATCTCAGCTCTCTCCAAGGAACCTCCCCCCGCCACGGATCGAGCGGAGGAGAAAGCCGGCGACATGTTCAGCGCTCAGCTCACGAAGGAATAGCCCGGTTGGCGCTAGACCTGACAGGACAGGCAGGAACCCCCGCTTAGCGCGGGGGTTCCTATTAATCCTACGGTCAAGCTCAGTCCGACGCACCGTTAACCGACAGCCCGCTCCTATATCCCTACTGCTCGACGACTACCAAAGTCTCCGGCGCCGCATCAGCCGCTAAAGAGGGATTGTAGTAGTCGTAGGCCGTGCTGGCTGGCGTCTGCGCGATGAGCGGGAACTTGGCTCGAAGCCTATAGGCAAACGTGAGCGGCTCACCGCCCGACAGGTTGGACACGTAGAGAATGATCTGCCTGCCCGTCAGCTCGAAGCGTTCGATCTTGGCCCCGGCGAAGTCCGGCGGCAGCTCGTCAAAACGTGCAACCAGCCGGGTCAAATCCTCGGTCTCCACCGTGAAGCCCGGCGGCAGTCCGAGATCGACGATGGACTGCTCGGCAACCGCGTCAGCCTCCTTGAGCGTGACCGTAACGTCGACCCTGATCGTGTCATCGACAGTTAGCTCCGTGCGGTCATAGGCAACATCGATGGTGACAAGCTCCTCTTGGGCCAGAAGGTGCCCGTATCGCGACAGCATCTCCCAGGGCAGGTAGTAGCTCCCCATCACCTGGTACATCAGGCGGCCGTTACCCGTCATCTCAATTCCAACCTCGGCGGCCCGTCCTACCGGCACGTCGTCAAACACGACCATCTGCACGACATCGAAAGTCTCGGGGGTCACCCGGACGGTCTTGGTCTGCCCCCCATCTAGAGTGAGAGCAACGGCAGCATCTACGTCCTCGGAGCCAGCCCTAACGCTCTCGATCAACGCCTTTAGCGCCAGAACGGTCGCCGACGTCGTCTCCCAGGTCCCGAAGCTGTCCTTGTTTCGAACTAGATAGGTCAGGGCCGCGTCAGCCAGCTCGGACTCCCGTCCTGCCCGCAGGAAGGCCAACGCCGCCGAGGCCGTTGTCTCCAGTCTACCGCTCAGCCCATAGCCACCCATATAGGTCTCACGTCCCGGATCGAAGTAGGCAGACTCACCTTCCCGTTGCGCCAGGTCCGCGAGACGCGTCAGCACCGACGCGGTCGCGTCGGTGATCCCGCCTGTTTTCACATCAACTGCCACCAAAGCGTTGGCGACGAGCGCCAGGTCGTAGGTGGTCTCAGCAGCTGAAGCACGCTCCCGAAGGTAGCTCACGCCACGCTGCGTTCGGGCATCGTCCGCGTAGCCAGCATCTGCTAGACCCCACACGACGAAGGCCGTGACGGGAATGGGATCGGTCTGGCTCGTGAGGCTTGTTTCGTGGAATCCCTCCACCCCTCGCCACGAACCGTCGCCGGCTTGATGCGTAAAGAGCCAGTCCGCAACGCGACCAATCAGTGCGGGATCCACTTCATAGACGCGGCTCATATCCCCGAACTCCTGGAGGCCGTAGGCCGTGAGCATTGGGTCCGCCGGAGCTTCGCCGAAGAGGCTAAAGCCTCCAGGGTCTCCGTCCACCTCGAAGGTGGTGAGGCGCTGATAGCCCAGGTTGATGTACTGCTCGGCCTTCATCTGGACCTCAGGAGAGACCTGGTCCATTGTCTTGAGGTAGTCCAGCACCAGCACGTTTGGATAGGTCGTCGACGAGGTCTGCTCGAAACATCCAAAAGGCATCCGCAAGAGGGCGTCCAGCCCCTCCACGACCTGGCTGACCACGCCAGGGTAGATCTTCACAACCACTTTCTGCGTCCCCGGGATGGCATCCTTTGGTATCTCCACGCCTTCCACCACGATCTCCGTCGGCATGAGCCTGTCCGAAACCGCGAACCGGAGCTCCTTACCCGCTGGAAACACGCGCACTTCTTTCCGAATTGCATCTGACATCTGACTGCCATAGGCTGTGACTTGGAATGGCTGCTGCCCGAATTGCACAGCCCGAATCCGGAAGAAGACGACGCTGATATCATTGGGCGCGATCTCGAGTTCTTTGACGGAATCATCAAGAAGCTCGAACCAGGGCGCCGTCTCCACGTCCAAGCGCACCGTCTGCGCCTCAGGCAGGTAGTTGAAGACTCCGACAGGTATCGAGATCTCGTCACCCACGGTCAGCGCTAGGGGAAGGTCCAGGTCAATGAAGAAGTCCTGGAAGACGCGAAGCGCCCCCGTCGCACTCCCTAGCCGCCCGTCTTGCGAAGAGGCGAGCGCAGTAATCCGCCACGTGGTGATGCTGTCGGCGACGTTGAAGGTCAAGTCCAAGCGCCCCTCGTCGTCCGTGACCTCATCGGGCAGCCACAGCATCGTCTCTGGGAAGTACTGCCGCAAGCGAGGCTCGGCGATCTGTACTTGTGCTTCCTCCATCACGACTTCGCTCTCTGTCGCCTCCTCTTTCTGGAGGTCAAAAACAGCGCCATCCATAGCCCTTCCCATCATCCCAGGAGCTGCCTCGAGACCTACCTCCATGGGGGGCTCGATACCTGCGAGCCCCGCCGTCGCCGAGCCTGAGGTGACGATGACCCCGACCAGCGGCAGGAGCGCCACCATGAACATGAATCCGAGTGTCGCTGCCGCCAGACCTGCGAGCGCACGCCGCTCCCATAGTAGTCCCGCGCCGCGCACGAGGAAAGCTAGGGGAAGCATTAGAATAGAGACAAGGCCCACGACGAAGGCCCATTGGGGCCTGGCATTTCCCCTGCTCAGGGCAAACGTCAGGACAGCACCTGCTCCTACCATCACCGGAATCAGCCCCAACATGACGCCAAGACTGGCGTCCCGACTGCGGATGGCGACCACGATCAGCACGATGAAGCTGACCAATGCGGCAAGACCCAAGAGCCCGGTTACGCTTATGACAACCAGCTCCTGGACCCGCCAGAGCACCTCATCCACAAGCCAGACAAACCCGGCTAAGCTTAGCCCGGTCACGACCAGCAGGCCGATACCGACAGCAAGGCTCTTCCAGAACTGATGAGCCCGGGCGACGGCAATGACGCTGAGGACCATGACTATCAAAGGCACCAGCCCGAGCGCCGCAACGGCGCCGGTCGCGACTGTGCGATAGAAGGTCTTCTGAAGCTCCCGAGCGCGCTGGACAGCCTGATCGTGCGAATTCGCGGTCAGGGTGAAAGGATCACCGAAAGAGGCTGCCGAAGCCAGCGCCGCTTTCCCTGCGCTGTGACTGGCCTCGCGCGCCGGCTCAGGGCAGGTCTCGCTATCTCGACACGGATCCTCTATCATCCGCGGAATGCTGAAGCCGTGCAACTCGTATTTTGGGGTGAGTAACTCCTGCTCCAGCATGAAGTAGAGCTTGGCAAACCCCGGATCCTGCTCGGCGAGAGCGAAGACAGATTCGTCCACAACCGCCAACCCAAGGGCTGCTTGAACTCCGTCACCGGTAATACCCCGGACCTCTACGCCAAGGGAGGCTGCGTCGCCCGGCTTGTACGTATCGGCGCCAGGTCTCAACGTGACCCCCAGGTCATTCGCCTCATCTACGACGACGAGTCGAGTGTCCCGTACGATAGAACCGCTGCGCAATAGCTTGTAGGCGTGAAGCTCCAGCGTGCCGTACAGATCGGGCGTAAGATCCACGGCGACCTCGGCCCGCCCTCCCTCAACGTCAACGGCACGCGTGCTCGCCGTCTGCCCCTCCCGGATGACATCGAGGTAGACTGTTCCTCGGGGTTGCGAGGTGAGAATCGTCAGCTCCAAGGTCTCCCCAACGCGATAGAGCGCGCCGTCCGGTCGTAGAAGGACGCTTTCCTCGCCGCCCTCACTCCCGAAAACAAACTCCCGCGTGGCGGTGAGACCGGTCTCGTCGCGGGCTACGATCGTCAGAGGTACGTAGCTCGCATGGGGGATGATGCGGACCTCCGCCAGACCGTAGCGTCCACTCTTAGCCACCAGCGCCTCATTCGACTCAGGCAGAAGCACTTCCAACTCCGCCTCAGCCGGCGAACCGTCAGGGTAGCTGGTCAGGATGTAGAGAATGTTCTCGACACCTGTTCTGAACTGACCCGCCTCCGGGACGGCGTCAATGACCAGCCCACTCTCGGAGACCGGCAAGGAAAGGCGACCGACCTCGGTGTGCGCAGCTTGATCGGTGACCCGCGCCTCCAGGTAGAACCGACCCCGTCCGTCTTCGAACTCGGTCCCCACAAGGTAGTCCGGCAGCTGGAAGGCAAACTCGAAGACGCCCGCCGAATCTGTCTTGCCCTCAATCGAGACGACGGTGTTCTGGACCGCCTCGTAGGTATAGCCCTCCAGCACCACGGTGCTGTCGGCGACGTCCTTGCCGAAGAAATAGCGGGCAGTCAGTGTGCCCTCGACGGTGTCGCCAGGCTGGTAGAAGGCCCGCCCCGTCGTCAGCTGCACCTTGAACTTCGGCAGCACATAGTGCTCGACCGTCACGGTCTTCTCCGACGCCACCTCATCGAGGCTCGCCGCAATCTTGTACAGGCCCGTGTTGACCTCGTCGGCAAGCTGGAAGTCCACGGATGCAATTCCAAACTCAGAGGTCGTCAACGGCTTACGGAAGACCGTGTTGCCCTTGCCGTCAGCAACGGTGATCTCAAGGTCGCGTGTCGCCGCAGGTCGGCGATCGAAGCTGCCCAGGGCCAGAACCCGAATATGAATGATCTGACCCGGCTGATAGAGGGGCTTGTCCGTGGTAACGAGAAGCCGATAGTCTCGAGCAATCGTGACAGGCTTCTCAAGGCGGTCTGATCCCAGCGAGGAAGTGGTCTCGACCACCAGAACCTGTTCCTCGGCTGCCTCCTCGGGGACCGCAAAGCTCACATCGAGCGTGCCTGAGGCATCGGTGGTGCCAGCGAAGACGCGCTCGACGTGACCACGCTCTGCCGGGCGCAGGACAACCTTGACACCCGCACCCGAGAGTGGTGATGCATCCCGGCTATCCCGGACGACGACTCGCATCGCCCCTGTGCTTCCCGGCACGAGCCGGGTCTGACCCAGGACGATCGTCTCGTGTTGGCTCAGCCGCTCCGGAAGACGCTCATAGTGGAGGATCAGGACAATCAGACCAACAGCCAGACTACATAGGAGCAGCAGCACACCGATAGCGAACCGCCCTCTGCGTGACATGGGACCGCCTCCTTATGGCTCGGAACAAGGACGTCTATGATATAGACGCCTCCTGGGACAGCGAAGTTCCGAGGAAGGAACGAGGCGGGCCTCTACGCTTGCGGATAATTCGTGTCACACACCTCTGACCGAGATGTCCAGTCCTGGTCTACTCGCCCGTTCTGCGATCTCCCGAAGTTTCACACCACTGTAGGGCTGAATCTTCATCAGCGCAGGATCCAACGTGCCGACGGGACGGAACTGCTGTAACACGTACGAGACGTGAGAGCCACCCGTGATGTCGTCAAGCCACTGGGTGACGCTTCTGATATCGTCCTCGTCGAGCATCCCAGGGACGACCGTGGTCCGCAACTCAGCATGGACCTCCGCCTCAGCCAGCAGCGCCACGGACCTTGCGATGCGTGCCACCTCGATATCAGCGACGCCTGAGAGCAATGCGTACTTAGCCGGCGGGCCCTTGACATCCATCGCGACCATGTCGACTAACCCATCGTCCAGGAGAGCCCCAAGAATGTCAGGGCGGTACCCATTCGTATCGAGCTTCGTGGCATACCCTTGGCCCCGCACCGCCTCGAGGAAGCTTGCGAGCCCTGTCTGTAGCGTCGGCTCCCCGCCCGTCACCACGACGCCGGTCACCTTACCGGCGCGGCGCCGGAGGAACTGGAAGGCCTCATCAGAAGACGTCGAAGGCAAGCTTGCTGGCCTGAGGACAAGGTCGGCATTGTGACACATAGGGCACCGGAAGTTGCACCCTGCTGTGAAAAACACAGTTGCGACATGGCCTGGGAAATCCAGGAGTGATGTGCGCTGCCAGCCCCGGAAATCGATCACTATGGTACCTCCCTTTACTACAAAATCAGCGCGGACCGACGGCGGTGCCGCGCTGACTCCTGTGTACCTCTGTCTATCTATTGGCGCCGTCAGGACTGTGCGTCACCCTCCTTGGTCACCGATACCTGAAAGGTGTGGCGATCCTCGAATTCCTGACGCTTCCCATCGTTCCACGCCTGCACAGGCCTAAGGTAGCCCACGATTCGTGAGTAAACCTCACACGGCACCTCGACCTCGCCGTTGCCCTGTTCCTTCGATGTGTTGTCCTGCTCACTCATGATATACCCTCCGTATCTCTACACGATCTAGAACGTAGCTGAAACCGCTTCTTGGGCCTGAGGCTTTGCCTCAGAAATCTACTGACCGACCGTCACGCCAAAGCGGGCGAGTTCTTCTGGCGTGTGCTCATAGGGACAATACCGATGCTCACCCGGGATGTAGCCATGGACCGGACAGATGCTGAAGGTCGGTGTCAGCGTGTAGTAGGGCAGCTTGTAGTTTTCAGCAATCGTCCGAATGAGCCGTCGAGCCTGTCGCCAGTCATCGAGTCGCTCACCTAAGAAGACGTGAAGCACCGTCCCCCCGGTGTAGAGCGTCTGCAGATCGTCTTGGTGATCCAGAACCTCAAAGAGATCATCGCTATAGTTGACCGGGAGATGGGTCGAATTGGTGTAGTAAGGTGCCTCAGCGGTGCCGGCCGTCAAAATGTCGGGAAAGCGCTCCTTGTCGGCCCGCGCCAGGCGATACGTCGCCCCCTCGGCTGGCGTCGCCTCCAGATTGTAGAGATTTCCTGTCTCCTCCTGGAACCGCGCCAAGACCTCCCTCATAAAGCTGAGTGTTCGCACCGCAAAGGCCCGTCCCTCGGGATCGCCGATCCCCACACCGAGGAGGTTACGGCATCCCTCGTTCATGCCATTGAGGCCAATCGTCGAGAAGTGGTTGCTCCAGTAGCCCCCCGATGCCGCCTTGACGTTCCGCAGATAGTGCTGGCTGTAAGGATAGAGGCCGCGCTCCGTGAGCGATTCCAGCATCTTGCGCTTGATCTCAAGGCTCGTCTTCGCAATCTCCATGAGATGCTCGAGACGCTCGCGGAAATCGCGCTCGTTCCGGGCAAGGTAACCTAGCCGAGCCATATTCATCGTGACAACGCCCACGGATCCGGTGAGCGGGGCCGCGGCGAAGAGCCCACCGGTGCGCTTACGGAGCTCGCGGTTGTCAAGTCGCAAGCGGCAGCACATACTGCGTGCGTCCTCGGGACTCATGTCGCTGTTGATGAAGTTCGCGAAATAGGGAATCCCGTAGCGGGCAGTCATCGCCCAGATGGGCTCAAGCTCGGGGTTATTCCACTCGAAGTCCTCACTGATGTTGTACGTGGGGATGGGGAAGGTAAAGACTCTGCCCTTCGCATCTCCCTCCAGCATGACCTCGGCGAAGGCTCGGTTCAGTAGGTCCATCTCCGGCTGGAATTCGCCGTAGACGGCGTCCATCGGCTCCCCGCCCACAATTGCCGGCTCGTTAGCCAGCGTGGAGGGCGCGACCAGATCCAGCGTGATGTTCGTAAACGGGGTCTGGAAACCTACCCGAGTAGGAACATTGATGTTGAACACGAACTCTTGGACAGCCTGCTTCACCCGAGCATAGTCAAGATCGTCGTAGCGGATGAACGGCGCCAACAGCGTGTCGAAGTTGGAGACGGCTACGGCCCCTGCCGACTCACCCTGCAGCGTATAAAAGAAGTTGACCAGCTGTCCGAGGGCAGTTCGAAGGTGGCGCGGTGGTTTGCTCTCCACCTTTGCCTGTACACCGCCGAACCCTTGCTCGATGAGATCTTGTAGATCCCATCCACAGCAGTAGACAGACAACATGCCCAGATCGTGGAGATGTAGATCCGCATCGATGTGGGCAAGCTGAACCTCTGGGGGATAAATCCGGTGAAGCCAATACCGTGCAGCTATGGATGAGGCCAGATAGAAGTTGAGCCCCTGCAGAGAGTAATTCATGTTGCTGTTCTCGTTGACCCGCCAGTCCGCTCGTCCAAGATAGTCGTCGACGAGCTTCTCTGAGTCCAGCAACATCCGATGGGTTTCGCGCGCCTCCGCGCGCTGCTGTCGATACAGGATGTAGGCCTTGGCAATCTTGGGACTGCCAGACTTGACCAGCACCTCCTCGACCACATCCTGGATTTCTTCTACGTGAAGAGGTTCCTCCCTCCCATTGACGCGTTCCTCAAGAAGCGCGGTGACCGCCCAGGAGAGCGTCTCCGCCCAAGTGCGTCCCACCCCGTTGCCCGAAGCGCGCGCAGCCGCATAGATCGCCCGCTCAATTCGCTCTCGGTCAAAGGGTACGACCGCACCATCTCGTTTGACAACCCGCTGCACCGCCATGTTTGAACCCACTCCTTTCGATTTCGGTCCTGGATCAAGACGTTCTGGTCACTCTGAGATGAAGTAAGCTGCATCCAACGGAATGGGCCTCAGCGATCGGTATCGGAACGGCATGCCGGACGTCAGGTACTGGCGCTACATTACACAACCGTGAGTGGCACTCCCCGCGAGACCACAGCTGGCATACACGTCCCTTAGCGGAAACGCTTCATCCAGAAAGCACTTGTCACAAAGCCCAGTAGGCGGAAAAATGCACTGAAAATTGACGAATGCGATGTGTGTATTTATGCAAAGTCCCCATGTTGGGACAAAAACCGCCCGGACCACTAAATGTGGGGGGCGTTGAACGCGGGATGCAAACTATCCTCGCAAGTCCATCCCTACTATAGCATCGATCGCGAGATCTGTCAACAACTAATTGGAGACATTCTTGATTTCGCGATCGATGCTCGCATCACGTAATAGCAGCCTACTGGGCACTGACCATCCGGATATGTCTGGGACCTGCTAACCCAACGGCGGAGGAAGCTCCCTCAGATCTCGCGCGCGCCACTTCGGACATGGAGAGCAGGCCATCGCACGTCGCTGATTCCATGTCCATCCCGCTTCACCGCCCTCCGTGACGTAAGGCTTCCACGAGCGGTGGCGTCTGTCGAAAGCCCGCGCACGTTGGGGTCTTGACCTGTCGTCAGGGCTTCCGAGGCTGCCTCACAACCACGACTTCATTCTTCTGGAGGTAAACACGCTTCCGGTCCTGTCGACCTGTCAGCAGTTCAGTCCCCGGAGGCAACGTCAGGCTGGCAGGTACCCCGCCGTCGTTGATGAAGAACCAGAGTTGCTTCTCGTCATCCTCACGTCGCACGACCTGAATGCCCTCCTCCATCTCCGACCACAGCGGGCCAAAACCAGGCTGTTGCTCACGCAGAACGGGAAGCAGCCCCTCCATCAATCCCTCAGTGAGGTACGTTCCGACGTAGATGACGGCACCTTTCCCCATCTCACGTCGTACCACCGCCGGCTTCAACGACAGATGGCGACCGTCCCAACGCGCGACGGTTCTGGCCCCCGGAAGCGGACTGAGATGCTCGTACCAATAGGCAGATCTGACGCGTGCCTGGCTTGGGTAAAATCGAACATCCAACGGGCGCTTCTCCGGGGCGTTCTGACGTCCGTACTCGATCACCTTGATCCCGGTGAGCCGCTGTAGGATACCTGGCGGGGTGTCGGAGACCACGTTGTTCTGCCAGTCCTTTGTCGCGGTTCTGGCCCCGACCACCAAGAGCCCCCCACCCTCGACATAGGCCTCAAGGGCCGGTAGCCACGCCGGATTGAATAGCTCCCAATGCGGGATGATGTAGACCTTCAGGTCCGAGAGGTCATCAGAGGGGTGAACGCATCCCACGGCATAGCCATGTTTCGTGAAGAACGTGTGAACCGTCCGAGCCACCTCCCGCGGTGATGGCAACCCAAACGGCATTGTGCTGTGCGCGTCGTAGACCTCCATGTCAGCCGCTGCGATGCCGACGTCCACATGGACGCTGGTCCCCAGGATCTCAGGTCCGATCGTCTTAAGTTCCGTACCCAGATCCTTGATCTCATCGTAGCGCCGTCGGGGAACGTCATCGTGGTCGAGCACGCCACACCAGTACTCCTCAGCACCATACCGGCACGTCCTCCAGCGGAAGAAGAGGAGGCTGTCGGCGCCGCGGGCAAGGGAGGTATAAGCCATCCGTCGGACCTCTCCCGGTTCCGGTGTGTCGTGCAGATAGGGCGCCTGCCCTCCCGGACCCGACTGCTGCTCAGGGATCATGAAATTGCCGGCCCAGGCTCGGGCATGATCCAGGTTGAAGGCCTGGGTCAAGGGGCGGCTGTCCGGATCGAAATCGAAGAAAGGGTAGACGTCATAGCCCAGAAAGTCCAGATCCTGTCCAAAGGGACCACGATAGTCGATGTGCGCGAAGGTTCCATTATGCATCACAAACCAGCGAGGCTGCGCCTCTCGAAGCACCACCACCTGATTATGCTGGAAACGCGTGGTGTTCCAGGAGATGAAGCGATAGTAGTCCAAGAGGTGGGCAGGATTTGCATAGGCCGGCTTGCCGTTTTTCGGCGTGGGGATCTCATCGAAATCGCCGTAGGTCAGTGACCAGAACTCATTGCCCCAGGCTTCGTTAAGAAGCCCGATGTTGTCCTCGTACTTCCGGCGCAGATAGGCCTGGAACTCAGCTTGACAGCTGGCGCAGTGGCACTCGGAGAAGTGGCAGTTGAGCTCGTTATCGGTCTGCCATCCCACCACATACTCGTTTTCGGCGAAGTGCTCTGCCATCGCCTCCGTGATTCTACGTGCATGCTTGCGGAACTCGGGGCTGCTAAAGCACGGATGCTGGCGGGAGCCGTGCTGCATACGCACGCCGTCAGCATCAACCCGCACCACCTCTGGATAGGCCAACGTGAGCCAGCGCGGCGGCGCCGCCGTCGGCGTGCCCAGGATCGTCGAGATACCGTGCGCACCCATGCGCGCAATCGCCTCGTCAAAGACATCGAATCGATAGACACCCTCCTCCGGTTCGAGGCGGGCCCAGGCGAACTCAGCCATACGGACGCAGTTGAAGCCAGCCTCCGCCATCCGCGCCGGATCGCGGTCGCGTTCGTCGAGGCTCCAATGCTCTGGGTAGTAAGCCGCGCCATAGTAGAAGCGGTCTAGCGACGCAGGTCGCTTATGTGAAGGTCTGTCGTGCGACATACTCTTATCTCTCCCTCATCTCTGTATGATGTCTCGATAGAACCAAGCCTTGCCATCACGGCGAACGCCCTCTTCATCGACATACCACCAATCGTCTTCAAAAGCACGCCGCCCCTTGCCCTTGACGCCGGGCAGATCCACCTGCCCTTTTCCAGTCACGGGCTCCTTCGCGCCATCGCGCTCAGGGTCCACATATCGCAGGAACCAAGCCTCAAGTTCTCCCTCCAAGGCAGCAACCCGTGCCTGCTGGTTCGGATCCTCGATGAGATTGCGCGTTTCGTCGGGGTCGTTGATCAGGTCATAGAGCTCGTTCGGTCCGTAGGGATACCGGTGAACGTATTTCCAAGCGTCTGTCCGAATCATGCGAACGGGCCCATACTCGTCAAACACCACCACGTGGTCCCGAACCGGTAGGCTCTCGCCTCGCAGCAGAGGAGCGAAACTACGCCCCGGGAGCGATCGCGTCACCGGGTCCGCGAGCCCGACGTAATCAAGCAGCGTGGGGAAGAGATCGTAGTGACTGAGGAGGTGCTCTTCGATCACACCGTGCGGCACGTGGCCCGGGCGGGCCACCAGCATCGGGACCTTGACGGAAGTATCGTACATATTCTGTGGGAAAGTACCGTTGCCTTTACCCCAGATACCGTGGTGCCCCATGTTCATCCCATTATCGCCGCTGAAGATGACCAACGTATTCTCCAGCACACCCATCGACGACAGCCTGTCGAGGATTCGTCCGACCCCGCGATCCACGCCCGTAATGGCGGCGTAATATCCACTGAGCAACTCACGGCGCCGCGCCCCGGTTCCGCGAGGCGCGCTATTGATCTGCCAAGGATGCCCACCGGGAACGACCGGGCACGTGTCAAAGGGGCAATCCTCATAAAGCGTGACAAGCTCCGCCGGGTGCTCGCCCTCATGCCAGGGCGAATGCGGTGCCGTGTAGTGAACGCTTAGATAGAACGGCTCATCGCTGTCAGCCTGCTGATCCAAGAAGGCCAGACCATCCTCGGTGATCACATCCGTGAGGTAGCGTGTATCGCGCTCGATCCGTCCGTCTCGGATCATATAGGCATTGTAGTAGCTGCCCCCGCCGTAGGGGAAGATATGCCAGAAGGAGAAGCCCTTCTGGGGATGCAAGCTATCACCCAGGTGCCACTTACCACTGAATCCGCACACGTAGCCATTCTCGGAGAGCACGTCTGTATAGGTACGCAACCCTTGAAGATAGCGGATCTCGCGGTCGTCGCCCCAGCCTGATCCAGGCGTCCGCTCCGAGTCTAGGTTCCCTTTTCGGATCCAATCGTGAACTCCGTGTTGGGACGGGATCCGCCCCGTCAAGATCGACGCCCGGGCCGGCGAGCAGACCGGAGAGGCGCAAAAGAAGTCATCAAACCGCATCCCCATCGCGGCGATTCGGTCTAGGTTCGGAGTCTGGACCTCCTCGTTACCCGCACAACCCATCGCCCAGTGTCCTTGGTCGTCCGTCAGCACGAAGACGATGTTCGGTCGTTCAGGGTTCAGACTAGCCATCTTGACCTCCTGTCTCCGGCGATCTCAACGTGTTGGTCCACGCGCGTCGCCCCACGGCATCCTCGATCTCCAGATAAGCATAGGGCCAATCCCGCGGAATCTCAAAGGCGCCCTCCTCGAGCAGCGTGCCGTCGAAGCTGCCGATGCGCTGCCCCAGGTAGGCGGGACCCACCAGACGCATAAAGCGCACCGGGGAGGTCTTCGCAGAGACGCTCTGCCCATCGCACACGATCTGCCTGAAGTTCGGGCCGGTCGTGCTGTAGAATCGCCCTGCCCGCAGGCTTCCAAGGATAGCGTGTGGCGTCAACTCCGGCGCCTGAACCATAACCCAGCCACCATTCCAGCCCGGGTGACTAGGCCTGGTGTGCGCGTCGTCACTGGCAAACGCCAACGTCCCCGGCTTCACGCGCAACATGGCCTGCCAATAAGAGAGACCATCCCCTTTTCCGTTCAGCCATCGGCACACGTGATTGTAGACTTCCACGCCGTGAAAATCCCACCGACATGCCTCCTCAAAGGAGTTCCCGGTCCACAGGGGGTGTGCCAAGATCATGAGACCCCCTTGGTCACGAGCGCGCTCAAACGCCGCGGGAAACCCCTGCTCGCGATCGAGCCCGTCGAAAGTGCCCAGACAGACGACGTGATAGTAGCTGCCCTGTGTGTCGAAGCCGTCCAGCTCGACGCCGTCGAGCCACAGCAGCGGATAAGGCTCGGGATCCGCCGCAGCCTCAGAGGTGACCCAGTGATCTGTCCGAAAGAGGAAATCATAGCCGGCACCGGCGTAGGCGCCTGCAAGCTCCCCAAAGGTCCAGCCCCCATCCGACGCCGTGCTGTGGATGTGAGTGTTACCCTTGTACCAAGGGTCAGCGGACGTATAGCGGAATCTATTCAAAGGCTTCTCCTGAGACCGCCACGCGCTCAGCCCACTGATGGTAGGCCTCGAGCATGGCCATAAAGTTGTCGTACTTGGTTCCGACTGCCACCGAGTGGGTCGTGCCGAAGATGTAGCCGCCGCCTGGGGCGCCTGCCTTCATCGCTGCCTCAACATCCTCCCGCACCGCTTGCGGCGTACCGGAGACAAGGTTCTCCACACGCGCACCGCCCCAGAGGGCAAGTGCCCGCCCATACCTTGCCTTCACAGCCGCTAGATCCATCCCCGCCGATGCCTGAATCGACTGATAGGCATCGTATCCCGCTTCGACGAACATATCGAGCAGTTTCCAGTTATTGCCGCAGGCGTGCTTCAAGACCGCCAACCCTCGTCCTTTGACGGCCTTCACGCGTTCTTTGATCGACGGTAGGCAGAACTCCCGAAACATTCTCGGTGAGATGAAGGGCCCGCTGGTTGCCGCGAAGTCGGTGCCCCACAGGACACCATCAGTCCCCGGTCGTATAGCGTGGGCATCCCGGAGGTTCGCCATCCGGGTCTCGTGACGGATGGCCTGCTTCACCACGTCAGGCTGCGACGCATACATCATCAGGCCCTGCTCCATACCGTCGAGGATCACCATGCCAGCCTCACCGCCGCTGGGGCCGAGGATATAGCGCTCGCCACCCAACGCTGCGATGATCGCATCCACGGCCTCGAACTCAGAGGGGTCGGACGGCGCAGGCTCAACATCCAGGGGAAAGTCCGCCACCGAGTAGCGGCGTGGAGGTTGGTCGACCAGAGTGAGATCGGCGGTGATGTCCGAGTACTTCCACACCCGCCCGTCTTCGGCTTCCCACGTGGTCGCGTCCACCTGGCGCACCCGTTCAGGCTCGTAATCCTCAGGCGGTGCCGCCCCACTGGCCATAGCCCCCACGTTGACAAGGTCGATGAAGTCCAGCTTGCGATAGAGGGCGATCGTGTCCTCGGCCCAGCTCTGAACGACCTCGTCGCGGCGCCCTTCCCAGAACGCAATCTGTGATTTCGCCTTCGCCCGCAGGTAGGTCTCGTGGCCGAGTAGGCGCTCCACGGTGTCGAAGTCGATCGCGAAGAACCCGATGGGTACGCGATCGACAGGCTTATGCGCCAGCGCACGACGAACGCGCTCCTTGCCGTTCACAGGATCTCCTTACCTGGCAGCGGTGGCGAGCTCTTGCAGGTAATCCCTCATCAGAGGCCACAGCCGCTGGTACCGGTCGAACCACGGCGCATACCGTGTCTGCTGAGCAGGATCCGGCGTGAAGACCTCTCTCAAGCCCACCATCGTCTCGATCCCAGACTCGAAGGAATCAAAGTGACCGCTACCGACCCCGGCCAGGATCGCAGCGCCCAGCGCGCCCGCCTCAGTCACGGTCGGTCTCACCATGGGGCGTCCCAGGATATCTGCCGAGCGTTGGAGCCATCTATCAGATTGGCTGCCTCCACCCGTCGCCCGGAAATCGCGGATACCAATGCCCGTTTTCGGCAGACCCTCGATGCAGGCTCGAAGGTAGAAGGTCGCGCCCTCGACAATGGCCGCCAGGATCGCACCTCGCGACGTCTCCAGGCTCAAGCCAGCGATCACGCCGCGAGAGTCGGAAACGAATTCGGGTGGTCCCGTCGTCGTGAAGTATGGTAACGTCACAAGTCCGCTGGGACCGTCTGGCAACTCCGCAAAGAGCGTATCATAGATGCTTCGCCCCTCAGCCAGGGCCTGGCGATGGGCCTCAGCCGCAAACGTGTCACGGAACCACTTGACGAGCGAGCCCCCTTGGTTGTAGATAAAGCTCACATACCTACCCGGTACCGCGTGGTGCTCCGTGTTCAGCCCCTGAGCGATCATCGTCGCCGGGTCCGGCCTACTCGTGAACACCGGGGTGACGCAGATGAAGGTCCCCATCCCGTAGACAGCTTGCCCGGGCGCGATGACGCCACAACCAACAGCGTTGGCGCACTGGTCGTGGGCCCCCGTCGTGATCCGAACTCCCGCGTCGAGGCCGAGCTCCTCGGCCATGCTCGCCGAGACAGTGCCGACAAGGGCACCGGAAGGCGCCGTCCGTGGAAGCTTTTCTCGATCGAGCTCCGCCCAGGCGAGCAACGCCTCAGACCAGTCCTCCGCCGCGAGGTCGAAGAGCAGCAGGCGATTTGCCAAGGAGTAATCGACCACAGCATCGGCGCCGAGCATGAACCCGACGAAGCTGCTCCACGGCAGGAACTTGTAGGCGTTCTCGTAAAGCTCCGGTCGATGATCTCGGATCCACATCAGTTTCGTCAAGCCATAGTGGTTGCCTAACGTGTTGCCGTTGATGGCGTAGAGAGCGGCGTCACTCAGCGTGTCGCCCAGGGCCGGCAGGTAGTCCTCGCCTCGCACGTCAAAGTTCAGGATCGACGGCCCCAGGATCTCGCGGTCACGGGAGACCGGCACCACGGCCTCACCCAGGGACGAGACCGCCAACGCCCGGACCCGATCTCCGCCAACATCCGCCTGGCCCACGGCCTCCCGAATCGTCTCCTGGACCTTCTGCCAGACATCGACTGTGTCCAGCTCCGCCCATCCAGGGTAAGGGTGGCGGACATCGTATTCCCGGTAGGCTGTAGCCAGCGGCTGCCCCGCCGAGGAGAAGCAGACAGCCTTGCAGCCGGTCGTACCAACGTCGACACCTAGCAGGCTCACCGCCCACCTCCCCTGATCACAGCTCGACTGCCGGCGACGCCGAAGTAGTCCCGGATCAGCCACGTGGTGCGATCGCAGACCGCTTCTTTGGCCGCGTCCAGACCGCCGCCGGTGCGCAACCCCTGCTCGTAGGCTTGGCGTATCTCCGTCGCGACGTTGACCTTAGCAATGCCCGCCTGGATGGCGGCCCGTACGTGGTCGCGCGTGATGCCGGACCCACCGTGGAGGACGAGCGGAATCGCCGTCACCTCCCTGATCTTTCTCAACTGCGCCAAGTCCAGGCGAGCCTCGGTCTTCTTCCTATCCTTGAACGCCTTCGACACCGCACCGTGAAGATTCCCGACCGCAACAGAGAGCCAGTCACAGCCCGTCTCCGCCACGAAGGCCGCAGCCTGATCGACATCCGTGAACCCCATCCCCGAGGCAAAGAGCTCCTCGTAGGGCGGCAGATCGCCGACGCCCTCCCGGAGAATCGCGCCGAGCTCCGCCTCGCAGGGGACACCAGCTTCGTGAGCCAGTGCGACGGCGGCACGGGTGGCGGCGATGTTGTCCGCCAAATCCAACCGGGATCCATCGATCATCACCGAGTCATACCCTAGCTCGAGGGCTTTCCTGATAATCGGCAGATAGTCCACCTCGACACCATCTTCGTCGATCACCGGCACGTGATCCAGATGCAGACGGACGTGATCGGGATCCCCAAACCGCGCGAAGGCCTCCTGCACAGCGGCTGGGCCATAACACTCGAACTTCAACCATTCGATGCGCGCCGTCTCGATCAGGGCAAAGGCATCCTGATCGACGACGGCGCGGACAACCGGCTCCAACATCGGAAGATACGGCACGTTGAATGCGGGAACGACCGTGCCGGCCTCCCATGCCGCGCGCACGAGATCATCCATAGCTCATCCTTCCTGAGGCACCGCAACCTCAAAGCCGAGGTAGTGCTCGAGCGCCTCACAAACCGGAGCAAGGAACTGCCCCCGCGTGACACTGACGTGATGACGGTGGCCCTGATACCCGACGTGCAGGAGTACATCCTGTAGCCGCGGGATGGCAGCGACCCCACCACAGCCGAAGAACTCCTCGGGGATGGTGTCTTCGGTAAACGCCCCCTCCCCCAGGTAGAAGCGCAACTTGCCGGCCTCGGTCATCATACTCGCGAAGGTGAAGTCAAAGGGCGCAATCCGTCCTACGTGACAACCGTACCCACAGCCCTCACCCACGGAATTCGCCAGGATAGCGTGATCCGCGATGTGGCCCGGCCCTTTCATCAAGGATCGCGGAACGGGACCACAGTGGAAGAGAATGCACTTGTCGTCCTCGTCCTTATAGTTATTGTTCCAGTCGAGACAGGTCGACGGCTCGCCGGACGCCTGATGGAGCGCGTACATAGCCACCGCGTTGCCAACATCGACCTCGCACGCAGCGGGGATACCGCGGTTGTTCAGCTCACCCAACAGCACACATGCGGAAATGCCCAGCTGCTGCTGGAGTTCGATCCAGCAGCGAAGCGCGAGCGCGTCCATCCGGTATTCATCGATGACGTCGTCCAGCACGACGCCCAGCCGCACGATCTTCTCAAAGGCCGCGTCAGGCACCCCAGCCCAGGAGGTGTAGTTTCGCAACGTCTCAGCCTTGGCTTGATAGGGATCGCCCTCGGTCTTCACCTCTCCCATGCGTCCGAAGATATCTGCAAGGTCCAGCGTTTCCATTGTGATACCGTGGCGCTGCAGCGCCAACTCGTCGATGCGCACCGTCTTGAATGCCGTAGTCCGTGCCCCGATCGCCCCGACGACCATGTCCTGCATTGCGTTGACGACCCTACAGACGCGATCGAAGTGATCCACATTGGCGCGGAATCGATCGCTGGTCGGGCTCACGACGTGGGGCTTCAGGGCGGTGAACTTAAGTCCGTTCTGGTGGAACACATCCATGATCGAGAGCTTGCCGCAGAAAGCGTCACGCCGCACCTCAGGTGCCATCTTGTCCATCTCATCCGGGTAGGCGTGAATCAGGATGGGCACACCTGCATCCTTCAATGCCGCCACTGCTCCGTTCTCGTCACCGAAGTTGGGCAAGGAGAGAATCACGCCGCCGAACTTGCCGCGATTCTCCGCGAGGAAGTTGGCGTACACCTCGCCCTCTCGAGGGGTCTCGACCGCCCCATGTCGGGTTGCGTCGGCATCTAGCATCAGAACCTCGTGGCCCATCTCTCTCAAAACCCGCGGCAACTCCTCCCGAGCCTCCGCCAGCAGAGACGCCGGGAAGAAACCGCGGTTACCGAAAAACAGCGCAAACGTCGTCTTGGTCATCACATCCTCCTATGTATCGTGTACCTTAAGCCCTACAACCGGAGCCGCACCGTCTTGACCTCGAAGGGGCTCAATTCAAAGGCGATGACGCCCTCCTCCACAGGCAGCGACGCCAATACCGAGCTCTCCAGCATGTCCGTGAGCTCCGCACTCCTCACCGGAAGGCTGGTCGTCAGGCGACAGCGGACGGCCATGCGCATGGACTCGTACAGCCTCACGACGATATCGTCGGAGCCATCCTCCGCCGGTTTGACCGTCTCAATGACGACACTGGGCGCGTCGACGCTGAAGAGCGAGTGCGTCCCAGCCTCTCCCTGCGCCGTGAGCAAGGGCGCGTTCAGATCGTATCCCTGTCGTACCAGATCGCTGTCGCCGAACGGTCCTTGCCAGGCGTAGAACGCATAGGCAAACTCCTGCTTGCCTTGATCGGCGTGCATATCCGGAGCCAGGGCCGACTTCAGCAAGGTCAGATTGATCGTGTTGCCTAGTACATTGACGCCGTACTTGCAGTCGTTGAGCACCGCGCATCCCCGGTTCTCTTGCACGAGCGCCGTCCACTTATGGTTCGCGACCTCGAAGCGATCGGCGTCGAAGGGGCGGGAACGATGGGTCGGCCGCCGAATGTGGCCGAACTGAATCTCGTGCACAGCCTCACTGGCGTGGACCGCAACCGGGAAAGCGACCTTCAGCAGCTTATGCCGCTCCTGCCAGTCTATCGTAGTCCTGAAATCCACCCGACGGCTTCCCCGTCGCAGGCTCACCTCCTGGCTCATCAGCGAGTTGTTCAGCTTGCGCGTGATCCGCAGGGTCGCGACCAGGGGGCCGCTGGCGACCACCTCGATCGTCGCCGGCTCATCCAGATCCACCGGCATCTGCTCGTACATGCTGTCGATATCCCAGGCGTCGAAACGCGAAGGCACATCCCTGTACATCTGGAAGCTGTTGCAGGGGCCGGTCGCCAGCTCACCTAGCTCCGCAGTCTTGTCCACCAAGCTGGTGATCTCACCGAGGTCATTGAACGTGATTCGCAGCAGACTATTCTCCAGCAAGCGCTCGGTAGCCCTTAGCGTATTGGCCACCCGATGAGGTCCCGCCGGATAGACCGTCGTCCAGCCACAGGACGGTACCGAGACCTCGGCATAGAGCCCATCCTCCATTACCTGCGTGGGCAAGAGATTGCCGTCGCGATCCGCGGCAGCCTCGAAGTCCCCGGGCAGCGGCACGACACCCGTCCGCTCCCAGGAGAGGTCATTGAAGACGCTCAGCCCATCGCTTCCTGTCACCAGGGTCGTGACCGCATCCGTCGTCACACAATCGGCGGCCTCGATCACATCCCGATAGGTCGCTTCAGCTTCCTCATAGACCCGCTCGATAGACGACCCAGGCAGGATGTCGTGGAATTGATTCAACAACACGCCCTTCCAAGCCTCGTCAAGAGTCGCGGCACTGAACTCGAATTCCTTGAGTGCCCGAGCGGCGATCGCCCAGAGCTCGGCGCGTCGGAGGGCGAACTCGCTCTTCCGGTTCCCTCTCTTCGTCTTGGCCTGGGACGTGTAGACGCCCCGGTGTGCCTGGAAGTAGAGCTCGCCCACGTAACGTGCCGAGGGCCATCCTTCTTCCTCTTGAGCCTCAAAGTAGGCTTTCGGGCCTGCCATGATCACCTTGGGCACGCCTTCGAGGTTCTTGAGCCGCCGCGCAAACTCGAGATGGTCCCGCGTCGGCCCGCCGCCACCGTCACCATGTCCAAAGGGATAGAGGCGTTTGGAGAAGCCATCCTTCTGGACACGTTCGTTCCAACGGTTGATCACGTTCTTGGGGTCTAATCGCGCGTTATAGTCATTGTGGAGATGCACGTAGACCTCCGAGCCATCGATGCCTTCCCAGATGAAGGTATTGTAAGGAAAGGGATCGGCACCGTGGTAGGTCCAGAAGATCTTCTGAGTCGAGAAATACTTGACCCCGCACCCTCGCATGATCTGGGGCAGCGCGCCCGAATAACCAAAGACGTCGGGCAACCAGAGAAGGTCACAATCAACACCAAACTCCTCACGGAAGAACCGCTTACCGTGGATGAACTGACGGATCAGGCTCTCCCCACCCGAGATATTCGTGTCAGGCTCGACCCAGGTCGCGCCGTCAGGGATAAGTTGACCAGACCTTGCGGCGTCTCGAATCCTCTCATAGACCTCGGGATAGCGCTGCTGCAGCATGCGGTAGAGATGCGGTTGGCTCTGCAGGTAGACGTACTCAGGATACTCCTCCATCAGCGCCAGCTGCGTCGCCAGCGTGCGCCCGGCCTTCCGCTCCGTCTCCGCCAAGGGCCAGAGCCACGCCACATCGATATGGGAGTGACCAAAGGCGAACATCTCCGGCACCGTCGATCCGTTGACGCAGGCGAAGAGCGGTCGGAGCCGCTCGCGGCACGCACGCACGGTCTCGAGCATCATCTCCCGCGGGAGCTCAAAGTCCACCATCAATGTGAAGTCCCGAAGGCCTTCATCGATCTTGGAAACACGCAAGCTGTTCTCATCCAAGTTTTCACGGATCTGGAAGAGCGTCTCGACGTCCACCCAGAGCTGGTAGACGTCCTCCTGCCACACGCCGAAGATCGTCTCACCCACCATGGTCTGGGTGGGTGTAGGTTCGGGCACGGTCTCCCGGTCCGGTGGCGTGGGCCCGCCTCCGGAGACTCGCGGTCCGTGGCCCGCGTACGCCTCAACCAGGATCTCATATCGCGTGCCCGGTACCCCAAAGCGCGCCAGGGTGATCTCGCTGTGCTGACGATCTCGCGCACCGGCGGCAACACCATCGACAAAGATGATGCTCTCTGCTCCCACGTCAAGGGCCAGGACAATCCGCTCGCCTGACGCCGCCTGGGGCAGCGTAAGCTCACCCTTGAACCACCCATACTCCCATTTGGTTCCCCAAGGCGCACCCGGGGGCATGGAACGAAAATCTCCCGCCAACGCCTCAGCCGGTGTAAGCTGCGCTCTTGTCGTGAACCCCTGAAGCTCTATCGTGCCCAACGGAACGCAGAAATGCCGTGGTAGCTCCGCGCGCCAGCTCTCGAATCGATGTCGCCATTCCAACGTCAATGCCATTACTTGATCTCCTCTGATCGCTGTTGTTGTCCAAATCCTGCGAGCCCTGCTAGGCTCTAGCTCTGAAACGTCTCTTCGTCACGCCTCAACGCGCCCGATTCATCGCCCACAGATCAAGCGTTGGATCTCGGCCCACACGCTCGCAGGCAGGCCTGTCCCGTTGGACGCCGCAACGTTCTCCTCCAGCTGCACTTGGTTGCGAGCTCCCGGAATCACTGCGGAGACCGCCCGGGGCGTCAGGCTGTAGTGCAGCGCCAGGCGCGTCATGCCCCCTTGATACGCCTCGGCGACCGGACGCAGCGCTTCGGCACGGCGGATGTTATCGTAGACCTGGTCGCCATCCAGCAAGGCGCGGTGCCCCGCTGGTACCTTCTGATCCGGCTCGAACTTGCCGGTCAGGACGCCGCGAGCCAGCGGCATCCGACAGAGCAGTCCAACGCCCTTGTCAGTCGCCATCTGAAAGAGGCCGTTCTCGGGCACGGTGTGGAGAATACTGTACGTGATCTGCAAGACCTCCACGAGATCCCGCTCCATCAGCCAGAGCGCATCGGCCTCGCTGTTCACAGCGACGCCGGCAAAGCGGATCTTGCCCTGATCCTTCAGCGTGTCCATGGCCTCGGCCCATTCCAGCCGTTCGAGCGCCGCACGGCTTGGGCTGTGCAACTGATAGATGTCAATGATGTCCCGCTGCAACCGCCGGAGGCTCCCCTCGACTCTCTTAACGATCCTTTCAGTTGAGTAGTCATGGGCGCCGGTTTCCCTAACGCGCGAGACTTTCGTCGCGACGATCACGTCGTCGCGGTTCCCCAAGGCGTGACCCAGCACCTCCTCGCTCCGCCCCCAGCCGTAGGACTCTGACGTGTCAAAGACCGTCACTCCCAGATCCACGGCGCGCTTGACCAAGTCCACCCAGTGGGTGGTGGGCGCATGCGCTTCACCGAGACGATTGCAGCCAAGCCCAACCTCGGAGACGTCCAACCCTGTACTTCCGAGTTCACGGTAATGCATCTACATCGCTCCCTTGCAGACAGGCCCGAATAGTACTCACAACTCGCCTGACTGGACAGCGATCCGGGCTCTTGCGCCTCGTGCGGCATCATCGAAGGCGATCTCTAGTGCCTCGTTGACACCGCGCAGCCCAGCCACCACGCGCTCCGACCAGTCAATGTAGTCGACCATCCGTGCCTCTGTCCAGTCAGCCGGAGGATCCCGGCTGAGCGCGAGAAGATTGTGGATCTTGTCAGCCAGCTTCACCAGCTTCGCACGGGAAGAGCAGTCGGGTGCACGCAGGACCTGCTGCTCCTTTCTGACAGTCTTCGGCAGAGACTTGTCATCCGTCACCTCCTGAACGACCGCAAGAACCTGCGGACCGAACCGGACCTCGATCTCCCGAGCGGTGGCGTCAGTATCCTCCAGCACGTCGTGGAGCATCGCTGCAACTAGCGTTGTGAGATCACGCACACACCCCACAGTCCACAGGATTTCGACCACGCGGATGAGATGATTGAGGTAAGGCTCGCCACCGTCGCCTTTGCGCCGCTGATTCCGATGACGATGAGCCGAGAAGCTCAGGGCCTCAAGAAAAAGGCCCATCTCGGCCTCGCCGAGACAGGCCTCACCGACACATGGATCCTGGTGCCACTTCATAGAGTCTAGACCCTCCTCAACCGAGGTGCGATGACGCGCACTCTTGCTTGCGCAGGATCTCTTCTACACGCTCCCAGATGCGCTCGTCTTCTCTATACATGCCCAGGGCCGCAAGCGCGCGCTCTGAGGACGGGCCGCCCTTCTCCAGTAGGGCCAGAAGGAAGCTAAGCGCCCTCTCGTGCCTGAGCAGGGCGATCGCCAGAAGCAACGTCTGGCGCAGCTCCGGGTCTCGCGCATCCTCCCAGGCCGTCTCGAGAAAAGGAAAGGCCTTCACAAGGTGCGACTCACCCAATGCCACAGCGGCTGCCTCCTGAACCGCCACATCGACGCCGTCTCTGTGGAGAAAGCCCGCGATGAACGAGAGTGATGGCTCAGGCTCCAGCTGCAGGAGAGCCGAGAAGCACTCGATCAAGACCTGAGGGTGCGCATCTCCAATGAGGACCTTATACCGTAGCAACGGCACGCCGGCACTCAGGCCCGAGTACCCGATAGCCCGAGCAGCAGCTATTCGCGCGTCTGACTCTGGATCAGCTAGGAGCTGTGCCAATAAGAGCATCACGCCGGGGAAGCCAATCCGGACCAGGCCCAGCGCTGAAACCCCCCGAAGCTTGGCTGCCGTGTCTTCCTTGCCCCCATACACCGGCTCGGGCTGCACGTGCCCGATGCCCTGAAGGTACACGTCCGGCTGGTAAGCCTCCATCTTGTAGAGCGCCTCAACGATCGAGGCCTTGGCAGCGCAGCCCGGATCGGTCTTGGTTGCGTTCACCATAAACCTGTCGAAGGCACTGACCAGATCGGGCTCCAGCTCGCCGAGTCGGAAATCACCGGCGATCTCAGCCGCGCGAGCGACGATGTGGTTGACCTTCGACGTCAGAGCCTTCCGAAGCGCAGCCAGGGTTTCCGGAGACGTGGGATCGTGACGCAGGTCCGCCAGTGCGGCGAGTCTGTCCTCCAAGCGTTGTGATCTACCCATGCCGAAGTGAGATCCTTGAGTGTATGAGCGCGAAGTCCTGGGGAGACCAGGCCTCAGAGCAGGTTGACCTGCTCATCCTCCAGCTTAGCCAACGCCAACGCCGTCTTGCGCGCCACATCGATGCCATAGGGGCACACGATCGATGCAGCCTCGGCTCTTAAAGCCGCAGGATTCCAGCCGGCTAGTTTGTAGCGCTCGCGTGCGATCCCAGCCAGGTCGAACCAGGGAGCTAGCCGTAGGCGTAGGGCGTAGTCCGCCGGGTCGTGAGGGAGATAGTCGATCATTTGGCGGTCCACATACCCCTCCAGTCGGAAGAGGGCCATCAGGCTCTCTGAGCAGACGCCGCACTGCCGGCACACGTAGCTACCCAACTCCGGCGCCGTCTCGAGCACAGCCGCACGTTCCTCTGCATCCAGCGGTCCCTTCGCTAAGGCCGCAGCAGCCTCTTCAACGTGCTCAACGCGGTTCATCCCACAGATGAGCACCTCGGACCCGGAGCCCAGCGCATACCGCAACGCCATCTCCGGCGACTGGTAGAGGAAGCCGTCGGCAAGAGGCTTCATCGCCGTGATGCCCACACCCTTTTTCCGGGCCAGAGGGTAGACCTCGTCGTAGATCTCCGGCAGATACTGCTCCTCTAGGTAGTTGTCCCAGATGAGGATGACCGAAAGGGGGATGCGCCTTATGGCCTCTGTATAGAGTGTTGGAGGACGGTGGCTGCTGAATCCTATTCCGGAGATCAGACCTTCGTCCTTGGCCTTTAGCAAGCCTTCCATCGCCCCGCCCGGCCCTGTGATGGTGTCCAGCTCCTCCAGCGTCCCGACGCCGTGGAAGAAGTAGAACTCGATGTGATCGGTGCCGAGCGCCGTGAGCGATGCATCCAACTCCCGGCGGATGCCGTCAGCGTCGCGGGCCCCACTCTTGCTCGCCAGCACGACTTGGTCGCGTCGTCCTTCTAGAGCTCGTCCGAGCTTCACCTCGGAAGCGCCACGCCCATAGCTCCTGGCGGTCTCAATATAGGTGCCTCCAACCTCCAGGAAGGCTGTGACGACCTGCTCGACAATCTCCGACGAGATCTCGACCTGGTGAAATCCGCCGAGGCCAAGGCGGCTTACCTCAAAGCCGGTCGTTCCCAACTCGATAAGCGGTAACTTGTTGTTTCCCACCATAATGAACTGCTCCTTTCAAGAATGATATTAGGATAGGTTAGGGTTAGTTGGCGTGGCGCGGCGGTCCTTGCAGAACGCGTTCCCGCAACCTTTCAACAGGCCAGTCGCCACCGAAGCCCAGGCCAAATCGATAGGGCGCGATCGCCTCCAGCCACCAGGTGGCACCGGCTTCGCCATACTTCTCCACGATGTCGGCAGCGCGAGCGGGCTCGTCCCCGGGTGTGTCGCCTGTGCAGACCACGTCAAAGGCATCGTCGTGCATCCGGTGCAACCGCACGAAAGCGACGGCCTCCTTCAGCTGCTTGAGTTCGGACTCGAGGCTGTCAACTTGCTCGTAGTCGAGGAGTGGAAACATCCCATCCCAGCGAGCCATACGCCGGAAGGGCGGCTTGTTCGGCCAGCACCCACCCACCCAAATCGGGATCCGCGGCGTCTGGATCGGACAGGGAAGGAACGTCGCCCCCTCGATCTGGTAGAACTCACCCTGGTAGGAAAAAGGCTTCCCTCGCCAGAGACCGGTGAGGATTTCCAGGCCCTCGTCGAGCATCGCACCGCGCTTCGGCAGGTCCGTCTCCTCACCGAGGTCCCCCCACTCCGCGTCTCCCACCCCAATGCCAACCCCGAGGATGAGACGACCACCGGAGAGGCGATCAACCGACACGGTCTCACGGGCCACTTTCCAGGGCCTCCGGCGTGGAAGCGGGGTGACCGTTGTGCCAAGCCTGATGCGGTTCGTCACCACCGCAGCGGCGGAGAGTGCAACCCACGGATCGACGACGGGCTGAGGCCAGCCCGAGATATGATCCCAGAGGAAGAGCCCGTCCCATCCGGCAGCCTCAGCATCCTTGGCCAACGTGGCAACAGCCGCGGCCTCCCCGTAGGGGCCGAAGTTTGGCACGTAGATGCCGTAGCGCATTACCCTCTCCTTTAGCAGACCAGAGCAGACTGTAACAACGAGTCTACCACAGAGCCTAAAGGCTGGAAAGACGCCGGACAACCTCAGGCAAAAGGAAACCGGCACGATCACGCCTGAGGCGATGCCGATGCCCAACCGGTACGCGTTGGCGTGATGCAGTCACACCAGGGCAAGTATTGTTTCGGCCCTCGCCTGAGATCAGAGCGTCTCTGGCCTGACCTCGCGGATGTAATCCAGTGAGGCCTTGGCCTCTTCAACGCGGAGCTCGAAGATGATCGGCCCATCAAAATCCATCGCGACAAGCTCGTCGAGGAATCGCCCCACATCGAGATCGCCGGTTCCCAACGGGGTGTGGTCCTGACCGTAGATGATCTCATCCTGACTTGCTGACTCGACGGCATCGTGTAAATGGACCTCGGCGATTCTGGGGGCGCAGGCGTCCAACGCCGACCATACATCCAGAGGCCCCGAGAACCCGGACACGACGTGCCCTACATCAAAGCAAAGCGACAGATCGAGTAGCTCCGCCATCTCCAGGGTGAGGTCCAGAGGAAACTCGATGGTTTCGATCGACAGCTGCCGGGTCGGAATGGCTGTCTCGTTCAAGATTTCGGAGAGGCTTCGGATCGCCGCTTGCTCGAAGCGACGCAGAAGCATCCGTTTCCCGGTCGCCGGCAGCGCCATGCGCATAAACTCCGCCGCCAGGGCGCCCGTGGCGTGCAGCACGTACACCTCAGGTTCAAGGGGCAGCGTCGCCTGGATGACGTCGATGGCTGTACGTGCCGAGCCCTCGCGAATGGGCTCCAAGGGCGATGAAGGCTCAACCGACCACAGTGGCAAGTGTACGGTATAGTCAAGCCCTCTCTCCATCTTTAGGTCAGCCAACGCCTCAATCTGAGACGGGGCAAAGGTCTGGGGCATGAAACCCACCAGGTCCCCACCCAACTCGATCAGGCGAAATCCTTGGTCGCAGAGACCTCTCACCAACGTAGCATGACTGAAGTCCGTGACATACGCCGGAAACTCCTCAGGCGCCAACTCCGTGGGAATCAGCGCATCCAACTGCATAGCCATAATGCCGTATCGCATAGTTCCTCCACTGGGCTAGAGTCCGACCGATTCTGATGGAAGCGAGCAACCGTAAGGCTATCCTACGCAACAGGATCGGGTGACTCGATCTCATCCCGTTCTCTTCGTGAGGGCCGTGTCAAGCCTTCTCTTGCCGCGCCCGAAGATCGGCGATGTCATCCTCGCTGAGATATTCCTCTGGCCTGACAACAGTTTCACCGATCAGATGCAGCTCCAACGGACGGCGGGTCAGCCACTCATCCCCTGGCGCCATTGTGGTGCGGGGGTGAGGCCGGACATCGGCCGGCCCCACAGGTTCCGCGATTTCGTAGAGATAACCGGGTAACTCGCCATTGTGCTGGATCTGCCGATCATCTGAGACGGAGACGATGGTCGGCTTGTGCGAAAAGACCCTTGCCAGATCCCGCCACTGCGTAATGGTGCTTCCCTCACGCAGAACCTCAAGCTGGAGAGGAGATCCATGATACCAGGTTCCACCGTAGTCCACCTTCACGTGACTAGACTCCCCACGTTCTCATTCTGCGCAACTTCGAGGCTAGAGAGGCTGACCGCGCAGTCACACCCACGTGCAGGGCACCAACCGATCCTCGTCGCGATCCTGGCCATGCCCGCCCCTCATTGTGGTGGTGGGATCATCGACGATATCGTGCTGCCCGTGGTCCGCTAGGATGATGACACCGTAGCCAAGCGGCTTCAACACCGCCACAAGCCGTCGCAGGCGCGCGTCGGTCTCCCTCAACATCGGCACTACCTCTGGTGACGAGGGGCCAAACTGGTGGAAGACATCGTCAACGCGCCCCAGCTGCACGATCAGGAACGCCGGCTGAGACGTCTCCGCAATGCGGATCGTGGTCTCAACCAGGTCGTCATCGCTCCCTGGGACTGTCGTCCCATCAATGTCGGCGCGCCTCGCGAGCAGATTGCTGCCCGTATAGCCCTCGAAGCCCACGGCTGCGCTCTGCCTTCCGTCGTGACGGACCACATCGAATAGCGTCTCGCATTGAAAATCGTGGTCGCGGGTCTGCACGCCGTGTCCCTCCAAATCTGTGCCTGTGACCATTGCGGCGAAGTTGACTGGCGTAATGGAAGGCATCACAGAGCGCAGGATCAGACTTCGGTCCGCGTGTAGGCTTTTGAGGTAGGGCATCTCATCCTGCCAGAGGCTCCAAGCAAACCAACCCAAAGCATCCGGCACTAACAGAGCGGCACGAGAGACGCCCGCGAGGTCATTGATGAGCCCCGGAATCGGCCTGCCCTTTGCATCGGCAAGGCTGGGTAGCCCAAGCAGAGCGGTGACCGTGGGCCCCACATTCATCATCGAACAGGTGTCAGCCATTATATTACCTCCTGGTCGCGATCAGAACACTCCTCGTTCCTAGAACGTGATCTTGATCGCCTCAAACAAATCCAGCTTCTTTACGGCTATCATCAGCTCACCGTCGTCAAGGTCGAAATCCAAAGAGCTGTCCGACCACAACCCCACAACGGACGAAGGGACCACCTCACACGGGATGCAGACTCGCAGGTCGTGCATAGGAACAGGCGCATAGAAGGTGTTACCAAAGTGCCCACTTCCGTTGACGAGATGAAGCAGCTGCGTACCGTCCTCCTCGCGCTCCAGCAGGGTCACCTCCACATGCGGGCTGAGGTTCCCACCGACGGGCCGTACGCCGGCAAAGCCCTCTAGGAGATCGGCACAGAACCATGCGGTATTCGGATGCCCCTGCCGGTAGAAGAGCGCGCCCGGCAACCAAGGCACGTAGATGACCCGACCCGCGCCCCAATCACGGAGGATGAAACCAGGATGGTCCACAATGAGCTCATAGTAACAGCGCTCAGGAGGCCCATAGTTGTGCGGCGGAATCAGCCGCATGCGACGATCGGTCCCCTCAGTATATCGGGCGTACACGTAGGCGCCATCGAGATAGACAAGGTCCGTGTCATCAAAGCGGCTGAATCCTGTCTTGTCCAAGAACTTGAGGTAGGAAGCGCGCATATCGTCCTGGATCCACAGAACCTCTTCGACGCCAAGCCCCTTGAGCGCCGGCTGTGTCCGCGGGCTGCCATTCTCGTCTCGGAAACTCGACTGCCCTGTCACCAACAGATACCCACCGTCAATCGCGAACCGGTCCAACTTCTCAGCAAGCTCGGCGGACATCAAATCAACCCCGGGCACAACGACCGCCTCGTAGCCCTCCCACGACCGTTCGAGGGCGGCGTCGGTCCGCATCACGTCGAAGAGAATGTGATGCTCAACCAGGAACCGGAACCATCCCCGATACGCATCCTGGTTGACACCGGCCTTGAGGAGCATCACGGTCGCCTTAGGCTGCATCCCGATGTAATCGTCCTCGTGGGCCGCGTGGTAGTGAAAGATGTCTCTGACGGCGCCGAACCCTGAGCGGTCCTCATGGTTGTCCAGTCGGCCAATGAGATAGTAGTCAATAGCACCGCCGTTGGCGAGGTTCTGGGCCAGGCGCAAGGCCTGTTGATGAGGAGAGACGGCGACGTGGCGGTAGGGGAAATCGATGAAATCCACCGTCGTGTTGCTGGAGACCATCGCTGGGAAGCTGCTCACGGCCCACTTGGTGTTATCCGAGGCGCTGTACTGCCAGTGGGGCAAGGGACGGTCGATAGCTGTGTTGGACTCCTGTCGGATGAAGCCATCGTTGAATCCTGTGTGGTTAGCGATGCAAAGGTCGGGCCAACGGTCGGTGATGAAGCGATAGACCTTTTCCTGATGCTCGCTCAACGTCTGTCGCTTGAAAGCGAGGTAGGTGCGGTAGACAGGATCCTCGATATCCTCACGCTCTGGAAGCGCACACCCAGTCATTTCCGCGAACCGGGCCTGACAGTGTTGGCAGTGACAGATACCGTAGTAGGTCCCGCTGTAGTCGTGCGTCTGGTAGCCTCCCATATTGAAGAAGATGCCATCGAAATCGTGGGTCTCGAAGAGCTCCTCGATTATCAGAAGCGCATAATGCTGCTGGTAAGGGCCATTGATACAGACGTGCACGTCGCCGTTGTAGTCTACAATGTCACCGTCAGCCGTTCGATAAGCCCAATCCGGATGCTGCTCGTAGATGGGACGCCGCACCTTCGAGAAATCCGTCCTGGCGATCACACGTATACCTGCAGCGTGACACGCGTCGAGAATATCGCGGAGGCTATCGCCCTTGAGGAACGGACTCTGCGTGTGGTAGGGCAGCTTAGTGGGATAGCTGGCGATGATGCCAGCCGCGTTCAGCATCAAGACATTGGCCTTGAAGTCCTCTAGGTCCGCAACTACCTGCTGAGCATCGATGTCGAGCATATCGATCTCGCGAAGGTTGGTCTGAATGAGACGCCATTGCTTTGTATGCCACCAAGCCACCATAGGCTTCACGCTCCTTACGCCAAGCTGTCCACCGACGCGATTGTACAGTCAGAGCCGGTAGGGCACAAGAGCTGGC
>JBNGDL010000025.1:42446-44113 GCA_049975205.1 Anaerolineae bacterium
TGAAGATGGAGAACAAAATCGTGGCATATTGTGGTATCATCTGCTCAGAGTGTGATGCCTACAAGGCAACACAGTCCAAGGATCAAGCAGCACTGGAGCGCGTCGCGGCGGCGTGGCGGGAGCAGTTCAGCCCAGAGATTACGGCGGCTTCCATCGCCTGCGATGGTTGCCTACCGACGGACGGCGCGCTGTGCGGCTGGGGTGCCGAGTGTCCCATCCGAGCATGTGCGATCGATCGTGGCGTGAACTCCTGTGCCCACTGCCCAGACTACGGCTGCGACACCATCACGGAGTTCCTGAGCCACTCGCCCGAGACGCGCAAGGTGCTAGACGCGATGCGCGCGAGTTATCTGCGATCGGCGGAGGACTGAAGTCAGCGCATCAACAGAATGAAGGGAAAGACCTAATGCAGCATCGAACTTCGGGTCGCACGGGCCTGTCTATCAGCGAGATCAGCCTTGGCACGGAGTACCTCATCGGCAAGCCGCGAGAGGTGATTGTCCAGGTCGTACGCGCAGCCATCGCCGGCGGCGTCAACTACTTCGATCTCTTCTGTGCCGAGTCCAGCTTTCGTGATGCCATGGGCGAGGCGTTCAAGGACGATCGCGAGCGCGTCTACCTCGCCGCCCACCTGGGCGCTACCGTGACCGACGAAGGGCAGTACAAGAAGACCCGCGCTGTGAGCACCAGTGAGCGCTTCTTCGATGACTTTCTCACGCGCTATCGCACCGACTACGCGGATGTGCTCGTCCTCCACAACTGCGACTCCCAGAAGGACTTCGACATCGTCTTTCGCGAAGACGGGTTTCTCGGGCTGGCTCTGCGACTCAAGGAAGAAGGCCACGTGCGTCACCTGGGCTTCAGCGGGCACACGGTTGAGACGGCCCGCCAAGCAGTTGAAGGTGACCTCATCGATATCCTGATGTTTCCCATCAACCTCACGGGCCACGCGGTACCGGGTAAGCCTGACCTCCTGCGTAGCTGTGCGGAGCGCGGTGTCGGCGTCGTCGCGATGAAGCCCTACAGCGGCGGGAAGCTGCTCCAGGGGCCGCGCACCGTGCGGGTCGGTCACTACCACCGCGGCGGGGACGCGCTCAAGCTCAGGAAGCCCGACGCCATCACGCCGGTCCGGTGCCTCGCCTACGTCCTCGCTCAGATCGGCGTAGTCGCTGCCATCCCTGGCTGCGCCAACGTGGAAGAACTCCAGGCCGCCCTAGCCTATGAGGATGCTGGTGTTGAGGAGCGCGACTTCTCTCAGATCCTGACGGACTTCGAGCAGTACAGACCGGGCGAATGTACGTACTGCAACCACTGCCTCCCGTGTCCAGCGAACATCGACATCGGACAGACCCTGCGCCTCCTGGATTTGGCGCAGTCCGGTGTGACCCCGGCCCTGCAGGCTGCCTATGACTCATTGCCGGCGCCGGCCAGCGACTGCATTGTGTGCGGCGCGTGTGAGGCCCGTTGCCCCTTCGATGTTACTACTGTCAGCAGAGTTCAGCGCGCCGCGGACGTCTTCTCCGGCTAGGCACAAGAGCCGAGGCATGACCGATGACCAAGGTCCGCAAGATCCAAGCTAAGACCTTGCTCGGCCACAGCACGAATCCTGACCCCTGGTTCGGGCTCAAGTACAACATGAACCTGTATAAGGGCTGTCAGCATCGATG
>JBNGDL010000026.1:0-42250 GCA_049975205.1 Anaerolineae bacterium
AGCGTCGCATCATACCAGATCCCCTCTCCCTGTCAACCTCGCCTTTCTCCACGCTCGGGAGCCCGTCAACTCTCTCAACTACTCTGGAACTTGAGCCGACAAACGAGCGTCTAAGAGATAAGCAGCAAACAGAGAGGAGCAAATCATGAACAGGCTCACCCGCCTCAGTGCAATTGTGATCGCCTTGTTGGCAGCGGCGCTGATTCCCTTGCTGGCATCGACGCCCGTACGGGCTGACGGCATCATCATCATCGATCCCCCTATCCCCGTCCCCCCACCCGATTGGTCCCAATGGCTCACGATACGTTACCACCACGTCACCGTCACAATCGAGGACCAGGTCGCCATTACGGAGGTCGATCAACTCTTCCGCAACGACACCGCAGTCGCGGTCGAGGGAACCTACGTCTTTCCCCTCCCTGCCGGCGCCATCGTGGAAGACTTCAAAATGTGGGTCGACGGCCAACCGCAGGAAAGCAAGATCCTGCCAGCGGAGGAAGCCCGCATCATCTATGAGGACTATGTGCGCCGGAACCAGGATCCCGCTCTCCTCGAATACGTGGGCCGCGATGCCGTCCAAGCACGGATATTCCCCATACCGCCCCACACGGAAAGACGCATCCAGCTGCGCTATGTCCAGGTCTTGCCCACAGAAGAGCGCCTGATGCATTACCGCTACCCTCTCGATACGGAGCGTTTTTCCGCCAAGCCGCTGGAGCAGGTAAGCATCTCAGTAACCATCGCGTCCCCGTCTGAGCTTGGGGCGATCTACTCTCCCACGCATCAGGACAAGATCATGGTCACCCGTGAGACCAATCGTCGAGCCTCGGTGAGCTATGAAGCCAGCGACCTCCTACCCATGGACGACTTTGAGCTCTACATAGGCTTGCGTGAGGAGCCGGTTGAAGCCAGTGTGCTCTCCTTCAAACCTCTAGACGAAGATGGTTTCTTCCTGCTCCTACTCGCCCCCTCTATAACCGATCCAGAGACCGGCCCAATGTCACGCGACCTCATCTTCGTCCTGGACACGTCTGGATCGATGGATGGTGAGAAGCTGGCACAGGCAAAGACAGGTCTGGCCTACATCCTCGACCATCTGAACACCCTGGATCGCTTCAACGTTATCGCCTTCAGCACCGCCGTTCGCAGTTACACTCGCGACCTGGTCTCCGCGGAAGAGGTCGAGGACGCGATCGCGTGGGTCGAGAAGCTCGAGGCAGTTGGCGGAACGAATATCCACATGGCGCTCTCCGAAGCGCTGTCCCAGGCAGATCCCGACCGCCACACGACGATTGTTTTCCTGACTGACGGCCTCCCAACAGAGGGGATCGTGGAGGATTCAGCCATCCTTCGTGCTCTGGAGCAGGAAGCCCCACGAGGGGTTCGCATCTTTCCTCTTGGCGTCGGGTACGACGTGAACGTCCTTCTACTCGACGAGATTGCATCCGCCCACCGTGGTCGCTCGACCTATATCGAGCCGGACGAGCGCATCGACGAGAAGGTTTCGGCGTTCTTCGCGCGGATGCAGAGTCCACTACTGGTCGATATCGACCTGGAGTTTGGCGAGGCGCCGCCCATCTACGACGTCTACCCTTCTCCGTTGCCCGACCTCTATGCAGGTACCCAGCTCATCGTGGTCGGTCGATACCCTGAAGGCGGCAACCGGCAGCTTCAAGTGACTGGACGGGTCAACGAACGTCAGATCTCCTACGATTACGAGGTCTCCTTGTCGAACCACGATGGTACGGCCTTCATCCCTCGTCTGTGGGCCGCCAAGAAGATCGGTCATCTCCTAACGCGGATACGGCTCGACGGGGAGAACGCTGAGTGGGTCGACGCCGTCGTCAAGCTAAGCCTCAGATACGGCATCATCACCTCCTATACGTCCTTCCTTATTGAGGAACCTCAAGAATCACTTACCGAGGAGGCACGAGCGCGCGCGGGCGCTCAAATGATGGATGAGCTTGCCGAGGCGCCGACAGCTGTATCAGGCCAGGGGGCCGTCGAGGACGCCAAGCTCCGTGAAGGCTTACTCGGCGCTGAGGCTCCGATCGATCCAGGCGCCTATGCTCCCGTAAATCCAGAAGAGGAGAGCGGCGGCGCCAGCTTGACGGCGATTCGGCATGTGGCGGACAAGACCTTTATCTGTACTGCAGACCGCTGCGTCGACACCGCCTACGTCCCGGACCAGATGCCATTACAGGAGATAGCGTTTGGCTCCAGGGCCTACGAGACGCTGCTAGAGGCAGGCTCTGAATGGGGCGCCTACTTCGCCGTGGGGCCGGGGGCAATCGTCGTCGGCCCGGAGGGACAGGCCTATCATCTGGTATTCGAAAGTCACGAGGAATCCCAGCTCGCACCCTCCACAACCACACCCACAGCGACCGCCGGTCCTGCTCAAGACCCGGAGACAGCCACACCAGTGCCGACCGCCGCGCCGATTGGCGAACCCGAGGATGAGACCCAGAACTCTCCTCAACAAACCGGCCTCTGCTCAGCATCTCTCCTGCTTCTTGTGCCGGTGGTTGGGATTGCCCTTAAGAAGCGCGTGGCAAGGTCGTGACGGTTCGGACCAACTCTCCTAAGAATATGGTATACTAGAACTCGAAGCCTTCTTCGGGGCAGGGTTAGGCGATCTGAATGCTGAGCGCAAGTTTAGCTCGCCGATTCCCGACCGGCGGTGAGTGCCACTGGCACAAGCCCGCGAGCGGATAGAGAGGAATGCATAACTCGCTGTCCGTTGATCCGGTGTGAATCCGGGGCCGACGGTACAGTCCGGATGAGAGAAGAGGCGTGTACTCACGACGTGATGGACGCCCCGAAGCTGCAGCTTCGGGGCGTTTCTGTTGTCACAAGTCATATCTATCGCAAGCCGGAGGCCTATGAAGGAGTCACAAGAGCGCATCACGGAGCCTGTCTATCGCGCCACACGCAACAAGCTCTCACGCCCGTTGGAGACAGCGCCGTTCTACTTCCTCTCGGCGCTCCTGATATTCGTCCTCTGGCAGGTCGCTGTCATGGTCACGTCAGAGAGCGCGCGCCGGTTCCTTATACCCACCCCCGGCGCCGTGGTCACGAGATTCGTTCGCCTGCTGCGCGACGGCACTCTAGTCTTCCACACCCGAGTAACACTGCTGGAAATGGCGCTTGGTCTGCTGACCGGGACAGCCGTGGCCCTGATCTTTGGATACGCGGTTGCCCACAGCAGAGTTGTTGCGTATCTGCTGGAGCCGATTATCGTCGTCTCTCAAGCTGTCCCGATCGTTGCCTTAGCCCCACTGCTTACGGTCTGGTTCGGGTCGGGGCTCACATCCAAAGTTGTGGTCTGCGCGCTGATTGTCTTCTTCCCAATTCTCGTCAACGTCACCACAGGCCTCAAGACGATCGACCCTGAGATTCGCGATCTCTTCCGCTTGCTGGAAGCGAACCGCGCACAGGTGCTGCTGCATCTGGAGATCCCGGGGGCGCTTCCCGACTTCTTGGCCGGGCTCAAAGTTGGGGGAACCCTTGCCGCAATGGGCGCGGTCGTGGGCGAGTTCGTCGCATCGACCGAAGGGCTTGGCTATCTCGTCAAACAAGGACAGAACCTCTACGACCTTCCGATGATGTTTGTCGCGATCATCACGCTGATGGCGATCGCGACGACAGTCTATGCCTTGATGACGCTTCTGGAGCGGCTGCTACTGCGCTGGCGACAAGCGGGCGCCTGACGCCACATGGTCAAGAAGATGCCGGTGAACCTCGAGAGCAAAGGAGGCAAAATCCTATGAAGCAACGTCTGCTGCTGTCACTCGCACTTATCGGATTCGCAATGAGCGCACTGGCCGGCTGCCGTCAGCCAGACGATCAACTCGACGGCATCTCGCTCCCGATGGGCTACGTGGCCAATGTCCAGTTCAGCCCTTTCTACGTCGCTAAATATAAGGGCTACTTCCGCGATGCCGGGTTCGATGTGACCTTCGACTACCGATGGGAGACAGACGGGATCCAGTTGGTGGCTGCTGGGGAGCTCCCCTTCACCGTCGCCAGCGGCGATCAGGTGATCCAGGCACGGAGCAACGGCCTACCGGTCATCGCGGTCGCCGGCTGGTACCAGACCTTCCCCGTGGGTGTGATCGCGCTTGCGGACACGCCCCTGGCACGCCCTGAGCACTTGAAGGGACTGATGATCGGAATCCCAGAGACCTTCGGCGCCTCCTACATAGGGCTCCGCGCGCTGCTCAAGGCTGGCGGTCTCAGCGAAGAGGACATAGACCTTGAGGCCATCGGCTACACACAGCTTGCGGCACTGACAAACGGGACGGTTGACGCTGTCGTGGTCTATGCCAACAATGAGCCGGTCGTATTGGCCCAGGAGGGCACGCCCTTCAACGCCATCTATGCGGCCGACTATGTCAACTTGGTCTCTGCCGTCATCGTGAGCAGTGATACTCAGGTGACAGAGAGACCGGAGGAGGTTGAGGCCTTCGTTCGTGCCTTTCTGAAGGGACTCAACGACGTGCTGCTTGATCCGGCGGAGGCTTTCGAAATCAGCGAGCAATTCGCCGAGGGCCTCAGCGATAACCAGGCCGTGCAATGGCCCGTGCTCACCGCTTCGATCGACCTGTGGGAGGCTCCGCAGTTGGGCCTGATGCGAGCCGATGCCTGGGCAGAGGCCCAACGGGTGATGCTCGATGCGGGCTTGATCCAGGAGACCGTCCCCGTGGAGAGGCTCTTCACCAACGCCTTTGTACCACAGACGGATTGAATCACACAATGAACCCAATGAGCTATTCAACTCACTCGAAAGCGGATGTCTTCCTACAGATCCATGAAGTGGCAGCTCGGTTCGTTGGACACCTCGGAGAGCTTGACGCCCTCAGAGACATAAGCTTCAACGTACGCCGCGGCGAGTTCGTCTGCCTCATCGGCCCTTCGGGCTGTGGCAAGTCCACCCTTCTGCGCATCGTCGCAGGCCTCATTCAACCTAACGCAGGAGAGGTGGTCCTAGAGCAGGAGCGACGAACGGCGCCGAGTCACGATGTCGGCCTGGTGTTCCAGCAACCTACCCTTCTGCCGTGGCGTACGGTCAAGGGCAACATCGCGCTGCCACTGGAGATGAGACGGCGACCAGAGAGGGACATCCACGAACGAGTGGCCGAGCTCCTGGAACTGGTCGGGCTTTCGCACTTCGGGGATGAGTATCCGGCGAACCTATCGGGAGGCATGGCACAGCGAGCAGCGATTGCCCGGGCCCTGGCTCAGAATCCTGAGGTCCTTTTGCTGGACGAGCCCTTTGGCGCTCTGGATGCCCTGACACGCGAGTACATGGCATTCGAGCTGTTGAGGATCTGGGAGCAGACTCAGCGAACTGTCCTCATGGTCACCCACAGCGTGGAAGAGGCCGCCCTCTTGGCCGATCGCGTCGTAGTGTTGAGCCCCCGACCCGGCCGCGTCGTGGACATCGTCTCCGTAGAGCTGCCAAGGCCTCGGTCGCCATCGATGTTGGAGACGATGGCCCTTCAGAATGTCGCGCGAAGGCTGCGAGCCAGCCTCTCGATTGGCACCGGCGCAACCAACCTGGCTGTTTGAGGCGCGGTGTTTAGGCCGATGCTTCCCAAAGAACCCGGACAACACCCTCACGGTTCAGAGAGAAGCTGATCGACCAAATGCCGGACGCAACGGCACGCACGGCTTTCTCGGGGAGTTGCTTATCGTCGAGGTAGACAGCTTCAGGGCGCGACGGGAGCGCTAGCCACACCGATCCCTTGGCGAGTCGACCGACGTCAAGGGTGAAGGTGACCTCACCCTCATCAAGGCGCCACTGTGTGATCTCGGCCCCCTGCGAAATGTGGAACGTGGTACTCACCAGGTGAGGAGCAGGCAGCATCGCGCGCAACCCCAGAAGGACCACGCCGTGCGGAGGCAGGTGAAGAACCGGCCGGAGTGCCCCGGGCCCTAACAGGAAATAGCGGTGCTCCCAGAAGTCCACAATATGGTAGGCTTTGCGTTCGCTCAGGGTGATCGCCTCAGGCAACTCTCGCTCGACAGGCTCCTCGGTCCAGTTGAAGAGCGCCACTAGCCGCCACCGTCCCCAGGGACGCGCAACCGGGACCATGACGACTTCCGGCATCTCGCTCTCAAGAAGATCGATCGTATCCATCCCGTCCAGCAGTGGGGGCAGGAGCACCGAGGCGAGGGCGCGACGCTCTATTGGCAAATCGTCCAGATCGTCTGAGAACAGCACGGATCCGCCCGATAGCCCGACCAAGGTGATCTGAGCCAAAACCTCCTCCTCGGTCAGTTCGCTCTTGTTCTCACGAAGGATCAGGACGTCTGGGTCGTTGACCCACCAACGTCCGTGCATCCACGCCCGCGCTGCGGCGCTTCGGAGGCTGTTCCTGAGACTGGGCAGGGCGGGATTCTGATCCACAAGACGGGAAAGACCCCAGAAGTCCGGAGCCCATTGCGGGGCCGTATCGGGGCCCACACGCACGGCATCAACCAAACCCAGGGCCGGGCCAAACGGCACGCCCGATCCAAGCAGGAAGGTGTCGGGGCCTGCAGCTTCACGGATCACCGTCAGGGCGTGATGCAGCGCCTGAGCACGCGTCATCTTCGGATTATGACGGCGTCCCTGCAACGCCCCTGCGTACAGGAAGTCCAGCTTCAGGTATCCATACCCCCAGCTGTTCACCGCCGTATCGATCGTCTCACGCAAGAGAGCCGTTACATCTGGATGAGTCGGGTCCAGAGCCCGTCCCAAAGAGCGATAGACAAGGCCGGCGTTCACGGGCCTGCCGGCTGAATTGCGCAGGAGCCAGTCCGGGTGTTCTCGGGCCAAGCGGGAGCGCCGTTCAGCGACGAGCGGGGCCAACCAGAGACCCGGTTTGAAGCCCGAGCCACGAATGCGTTCTGCGATCCACGAGAGGGAATGAGGGAACTTCTCATTGTGCGTCGACCAATCTCCCCACGCCGACTGGTACCCGTCGTCGATCTGGATAACGCTCAGGGGCAGCTCGTCCGCCAGCAGCGCGGCCGACGCGAGATTGTCGATCACGTGGGCCTCGCTGACTTCGTCGCCGTAAACGTACCAAGAGCACCACCCTGTTGGCGATCTGCCAATAGATGGGAGGGACAACTGGCGCGCTACAGCGTGGGCGTACTGGGCGAAGGGATCGCCATTGGGGAGCGGAACCCACTCGATATAGAACCACTCCGAGTGTCGAGACTCCCCGACATCCAGGGGTACGTCATCCAACTGCGTCTGCAGCATCACCTGCAGATGGGCGGGGCGCACATCAGCCCACAACTGAGCAAACTGCCGGCTCGTTGAGACGGCGCCGCCGATTAGAGCCTCGCGGGACGTCACGACCGCTCCCACCATTTCGCTCCAGAAACGACCGGGCTGCCCGCCCCAGGGGGTGCCTGGATTGTGGATCATCGGCCCATGAAGCCAACGAACTGGGTGACCGGGACGGAATGCCCGGGCACTGGCGGGACGGAACCGGGCTGGGGACCAGGATTGCCAACCATTGACAAAACAGCCGGAAGGGGGCGCTGTCATCACAATCCCTTGAGGGCGGCTCCTCAGGAAAAACCGTCGAAGCCTCAAGGTGCCGGGGCTGACATTCGTGGCCGATAGCTGCATGAGCGCAAAGGGACGCGCCGGATAGAGGCGCATACGCAAAGACAGCGCTATGCCCTGAGTCTCCTGGTAGTGTATCTCTATCTCGTGGGCTTGACCGTGAGCGTCTTCACGCTCGGTCTCCGTCTCCCGTCCGGCTGTCAGCTCCGAAGCCGTAAGAGTATAGACGTGGTGCCCTTGCAGGTACTCAATACCGGGCTCCCCCTCAAACAGCCGGCCGGGACTCTCCAGCCGAAAGACACCGAGGCGGGGCTCCCAAGAGAGCTCAAAGGAAGGACTCTGCAGCAGACGGCGTAGCACAGCTACCTAGTTCCTCTCCTTGCTTGTAAGGACATTTGGGGAGGACGCTTCGTCCAAAGCTATCGCGGGCGCGGTCTGGCATGATCTCCCGCCGAGGCGTCACGGTCAGACTCTACCACCAGATTACGAACTCAGTATAGAGGATATCTGGCAAACACACAAACCGTGGCGCGAACGGCCGGGAAAGCTCGGGCGTCGGATGATGAGTGAGCGTGCCTCTGCTCTAGACCTCAGGGGTCACGATCCACACAGATATGAAGTTCCTTGAGCTGGCGCGGCGAGACTTCCGCCGGGGCATCTGCCATCAGATCCGTGGCCTGCGTAGTCTTGGGGAACGCGATGACCTCTCGGATGCTGGTCTCGTCAGCCAAGATCATGGCCAGACGATCGATACCCGGTGCGATACCCCCATGAGGCGGCGCGCCATAGGAAAACGCTTCCATCATATGGCCAAAGCGCGCCCGTGCGTCCGATTCCTCATACCCGAGGACTCGGAAGATGTCGGACTGAATGTCGGGATCATGAACACGGATACTGCCAGAGGCGATCTCATACCCGTTGCACACCAGATCATAAGCATCGGAGAGCACCGCGGACGGATCCTCCATCATAGCTTCATAGGTCTGGGGCCTCGGCAGTGTGAAGGGATGGTGCGCAGCATCCCAACGCTGCTCTGTCTCATTCCACTCGAACATGGGGAAATCAAGAATCCAGCCCATCGCAATGAGGTCGGGATCGACCAAGGACAGACGGTCTCTAAAGGTCAGCCGCAGCGCCGACAACGCATCGGCAACGATCCGGGGCTCAGCAGCAACCACGCACACGAGGTCCCCCTCCCCTACTCCGGTCCGGTCGGCGATGGTGGCGAGCTCACCCTCAGATAGGAACTTGACCGCCGGACCGCGCACCTCGTCACCCCCGTAGGCCAACGTCACAAGGCCTCTGGCACCAGCTCCCTTGGCGATTTCGGTAAGTTCATCTATCTCACGCCGGGAGTAGCCCGCGCAATCCGGCGCAACGAGAGCCTTAATACGCCCCCCCGACGACGCCACTGAACTGAAGACTCGGAAGTCGCTCTCCTTGAGGGCATCCGTCAGGTCAGTGAGCTCCACACCAAACCGCAGATCGGGCTTGTCACTCCCGTAACGGTCCAACGCTTCAGCGTATGAGAGGCGGGGGAACGGTGATTGAATGTGCTTGTCAGGGGTCACAACGGGCACCAGTTGAGTGAACATCTCTTCGATCAGATCGAGAATATCGTCTCGATGAACGAAGGACATCTCAAGATCCAGTTGGGTGAACTCCGGCTGCCGGTCGCCGCGAAGATCCTCGTCACGGAAACAACGAGCGATCTGGTAGTACTTCTCAAACCCGGCCACCATCAGAAGCTGCTTCAGTTGCTGGGGCGACTGCGGCAGTGCATAGAATCGACCCGGATGGACACGGCTTGGGACAAGGTAATCGCGCGCGCCCTCGGGTGTGGACTTGAACAGATACGGCGTCTCGATCTCAAGAAATCCTCTGGCGTTCAAGAACTGGCGGATGAACGCCACAGTCTCGTGACGGAGGATCATGTTGCGCTGCATACGAGACCGGCGCAGGTCTAGATAGCGATAACGCAGCCGCAGGGCCTCGTCGACAGAGGCATCTTCATAGATGTAGAAAGGCGGTGTCTTTGCCGTATTGAGGATCCGCATCTCCTCGGCGACGACCTCGATCTCACCGGTCGGCCAGTCCGGATTGATCTGATCGGATGGTCGCTTTCGCACCGTCCCGACGACCTGGATGACGTATTCGCTCCGAACTTGCGACGCGACCGCTTGAGCCTCTGGGGCGCTATCCGCGCTTGCGACAACTTGAACCAACCCTTCGCGATCCCGCATCACAAGGAAGATGACCCCACCGAAGTCACGGCGCAGGTGCACCCACCCCGCCAAGGTGACCTCCATCCCCTCATGCTCCGATCGCAAAGCCCCACAACTGTGACTCTTGAACATAGGCGTTACTGCCTCCTCACGCGAAAGACTGTCCGAGACTATACCACACCTGGTAAGCGCAGCAACCAGGATGAGGCAGCGAAGCGATCACGCCATGGATCCTGCGCCGGAGCGGAGCCGCCCAGAGCTGCCTAAGGCTTGCCTACGAGCGTAGCTGTGAGAGATCGACCCCGCGATCAGCCCCCACGGCTGCGTCGGAGCAGAAGAGCCAAAGCGGGCAGCAGCAGAGGCAAGAGAGAGCATCGCCGAGGTGCCCCCCCTTCGACCGGCAAGCGAGGAATGGGCGTCCATACCTGCGTCGGTTCGATACCTGGGACGGTCTCCACGTCGGAGGGGAGCTCAGATGGTCGTGCCGGCGTTGGTAGCCCGGGCCTGGGTTCCCCACGCGTTGCAGCAGGGGTATGCGTAGGCGTGGCAAGCCGAAAGGGGGTCGGTGAGGGTGTAAGGGTGGCGGTTGGCGTAAGGGTAAGTGTCGGAGAGGGGGACGGAGTGGGAAAGGGGATCGCCTCGGTTGGGATCGCCGTCTCCGTCGGTGTGGCGGTAGGCGGGACAGGCGTGACGGTGGGCGTGCTTGTGGCCAAGAACGGACTACGGTACCGGGTGGCGAGCACGTCCGTGAGTGCCAGGTAGGCCTCTCCATAAGTCTCCGAAGGCTCGATGTGGGTGCACGCCTCCCATTCATTGAAGCTCCGGACGAAGATCCAGTCCGCCAGACTCTCATCGGCGGCCGACCAACTGCTTCGGTAGTAGCTGCCACCGGCCCGAGGCCTGATGAGCTCCTCACCCTCACCGACAACGTAGCTGTTGTCATAGCCCGGCAGCACAGTGGCTACCCAATAGCGAGCGGCACCGTGCTCAAGACTCCAGGACCTGACCTCAGCACCCCATTGACTGAGGAGGACGCTCTGTGAATCCGACACCGCTACGTCATAGAGGTACAGACCATCGAAGGTCTCCAAGCCATCGACCGACGCGCCCTCTGCAATCCAAATCATGGCCCGTTGAGGATCAACGTCGTAACGCAAAGCCTCCCAAGAAGGCCCGGAAAAGGAGCCCTGTCCCAAGAAGAAGATCACCGGTCGCCCGTTGACGGTGAGATACGCCTCATCTTGTGCGTGCTCGTCGCGAACTGCGATGAGCGCCTCACGCGCGTCGTCCGGGGTCTGAATGGACCCCTCTGTCATGTCCAACAACACCCCGATACTGAATCCGTAGCGGCTCGCGGCGTCAAGGAGGATCTGAAGATGGGCCTCCGTGGGGTTCCCTGCCAGGCTAGGCCCATACCAACGTTGCATAAGGGCATCGATGCCCGCATCCTGCGCTTGCCGCACATGTCGCTCGACAGCTGAGATATCGCCGGAAACATAGAAGGTCTCCGGCTGGTCGCAGAGCGGACGCGACCACGTCGACCAGTCAACAGAGGCATCATAGAGAGCCAGAACCAGCCGTCCCTCCTGTCCCGCCTCGAACGCGAAAGCAGGAAGAGCCGGCAGAAAGGCCATCAGGAGCACGATCGCAGACCCCCGAAGGACCCAGCTGAAGCGGAGTTGGCGCACCATACGTCTTAGTCAGATCCTGTCTACAGGAACGTCGAATAAGGCACCCAAAGTATAGACCACCCGGGGCCAAGCACAACAACGGTGCGGCGCACCTTGAGCAACTCGCCAACTTCGGTAAGAGGTCTGGACACGCGCATAGCATCCGGTATAATTCATACGTGCTTTGCTAAGGAGATCACTATGTCAACACTTGTAGAGGGATTGGGCAATATTCTGGGCCCGGTGATCGGGTTCATTGTCGGCTTGATCCCGCTGATTTTGGTTCACGAATTCGGCCATCTTATCGTTGGGAAGCTTGCCGGTGTCTGGGCGCATGAGTTCGGGATTGGCTATCCTCCAAGGATAGTGAAGCTGTTTCGCTGGAAAGAGACTGACTTCACTTTGAACTGGCTGCCCTTCGGCGGTTTCGTGCGCTTCGAGGGTGAGAGCACCTTTGCCGACGGTGAGGAAGACAAAGATCCAGAGATCAAGAAGCACTCGCTCTATGCTAAGCCACCTTGGCAGCGGATCCTTGTTTACCTTGGCGGTCCGGTGACCAACCTATTGACGGCTTGGCTCATCGCCGTCGTCATCTTCACGACCGGAATTCCCCAGCTTCGCACCATTGTCACTGACGTAGCGCCGAACTCGCCGGCAGCAGCAGCGGAGCTCCAGGCCGGGGACCGCATCGTCGCCGTCAATGGGGCGGATGTCGGCGACACAGCTGAGCTTCAGGCAGCCATCCAGGAGAGTGCGGGAGAACCGACGACTATCACCGTGAAGCGCGGTGACGAGACCCTGACGATTACCGTGGTGCCGCGTGAGAACCCGCCCGAGGGTGAAGGCGCGATGGGGATAGCGATCCAGAATGAGGAGGTCGCCGGCACCCTGCAGCACTATCCACTACATCAATCGGTGCTCTACGGCACACGTTACTTCGTCAATGTCTCGGCGATGACGGTGATGTTACCCGTGATCATCATACGCGAGAATATCCCCTTCCGCGAAGCCCGTCCCGTAGGTGTGGTGGGGATTAGCCAGATCGCTGAGCAGTCCGTCAACCAGAGCATTGAGCAGAGCGCGGCCTACCCGTTTCTCCGAATCTTGATGTTACTGAGCATCAGCCTTGGCATCTTCAACCTACTCCCTATCCCGGCTCTGGACGGCGGGCGCATTCTGTTCTCGGTGATTGAGGCGATTCGGGGAAAGGCACTGACGCCGGAGCTCGAAGAGCGTATCCACCTGGTCGCCCTTCTTGTCATGGTTGTGCTCTTTGTAGCTATCACCGTTCTCGACATCGTGGCTCCGGTTCAGCTGAATTGATCGGTCTGGAGAAGGCATGGAGCTAGAGAACAGGGACGATTGGGAGCTGCTGGCTGAGGAGCTCAAGGCCAGGGAGCACCAGCAGAAGCGCAAGGAGGCACTTTGGGACGTCCTCGAGCGCGACAAGGCAGTCCCAGGACCGGACTACATCGAGCACCTGTCTGGCTTGCTGACCGAGGAGATCGAGCGTGTAAGAGCTCTCTGGAACCAGCTCGCGCTGGACGTGCGTCAGGAGCTGGTCAAGACGTTGGGCGACGTGGCAGAGGCTGATTTCACAATGGACTTCTCCGCCATCTTCCGCATCGCGACACACGACGAGGACCCCGACATCCGAGCATCGGCTGTCAGGAGCCTCGATGAGGTTGAGGTAGAGGATGTCCGCCTCGTGCCTGAGTTTGTCGACCTGCTGAGGCACGATCCCGCGCCTCAGGTGCGTAGAGCAGCCGCGGGTGCATTGGCCAGGTTCGTACTGCTAGGTGAGCTGGAGAAGATACGTCCCACGCCCTTCGACCACGCTGTGTCGGCGCTGCTCGACAGCCACAGAGATGGGGCCGAGGATCTCGATGTCCAGCGTCGCGCCATTGAATCGCTTGCGTACACTGGAGAACGTGGTGTGCCCGACCTGATCTCGCGAGCCTATGAGGACGAGCGCATGCGCAAGAGCGCACTCCTCGCGATGGGGCGGAGCGCGGACAAACGATGGGGCGCCATCGTGCAGCGTGAGTTGCGCAACCCGAATCCAGAACTGCGCCTTGAGGCCACACGGGCGTCCGGTGAGCTGCAGCTCCGTGAAGCTGTCAGAGAGGTCATCGAGCTCACAGAGGATACAAGCCCCGCCATCCGTCAGATGGCGCTGTGGTCGTTGGGTCAGATAGGAGGCAATCTAGCCCGCAAGACGTTGGAGCGCTTCGTTGACACAGACGATGAAACCCTGAGCACCGCGGCGCAGGAAGCACTGCAGGAGCTGGAGTTTACCTACGGCGCCTTGACCAGCTTCTTCGGCCCTCCGGAGGAGTACGATGGGGAAACCGAGGAGTTGTGGCAGGTGCCAGGTTTTGAGACATCGGATGACGATGACCTCGGCGAGATTGAAGAGGCCGAGGATGACGCGGTCAGCATTGACGACCTCAACGGAAATGGCGACGACGCCGACGATGATCGAGGCGACCTCGATGATGATCGGGGCGACCTCGATGATGGTCGAGGCGAGCTCGATGATGGTCGAGGCGAGCTCGATGATGACGATCTTTACTTGACGATGCTACTTGAGCTCCAAGATGAGGACGAGGATGATGACCTGGGGATTTCGTACAGCCTGGGTGAGGGCGACGAGGACGAGTTCTAGGCAACGGCCTCCTGTGGGCCACCGTGTTCACCCCACGGGGGGCGCTCCGGTCGATCGATGGATCGCAGCCCTCTGTATGCTCTCCTTGTGGTTGGCAATCGCGGCGCCCGTCGTGGCCCAAGGAGAGGTCACGCCAGGCTCCGAGCACACCTATGTCTTTGGGCAGACCGCGACCTTCGTTATGCGCTCTCCGCTCGCGCAGGAAGTGTCAGAGGAAGCGGATGCCCTGACCGAGCGCGGAATCGATCAGGCGACGCTCTATTTGCGCGCAGACGCCAGCCACACGGAGACCTACCCAGCGGTCCTAGAAGACGACGGCGCTACGCTCACCCGTGATCTTCAGGCGATGCCCCTTCCCCCCTTCGCTTTTGTGACCTATTGGTGGGTCTACGAGCGCGCGGGCGAGTCGTTTGAAACGGAAAAACGAACGTTTCAGTACACCGACAACCGGTACGAGTGGAAGACTGCAAGTCAGGACAGCATTCGGATCCATTGGGTGGACGGCGAGCGTGACCGGATGGTTCAGGCTTTGGACGTAGCTCAGGACGCCCTCTCTCGCCTCCAGGGAGCTCTGCAGTCGCCCTCAGGGGCCGCCACCGACATCTACATCTATCCTTCACACCCTGACCTTGCGGCGGCGATGCAGCTTGCAGGTCGATCCTGGGCTGGCGCGATTGCCTATCCCGACCTGAGCGTGATCCTCGTAGCCATTCCGCCCACCGCCGAGGGGCTCTTGACGATGGATCGTGATATTCCCCACGAGTTGACGCACAAGGCTGTCTATGATCTCCTAGGCGAACAGGGGTATGCCTCGCTTCCCACGTGGCTGAACGAAGGCCTTGCGGTCCACTTTGAGGCGCGCCCCGAGCCCAGCTATGCCGTCGCGCTGGAGACCGCGCACGAGTCGGGCTCGCTGATCCCGCTATCGGAACTCTGTGCCCCATTTCCTGAGGAGCCACAGCTCGCTCGCCTGGCGTACGCCGAGAGCGGCAGCTTAGTCAACTACCTTCGACAGCACTACGGCTGGTCCCGGATCCGCGAGCTGATGCAGGCTTACGCCGACGGTATGGCCTGCAACACCGGCGTGCAAGAGGCCTTAGGCACCGACCTGACCCATCTCGAACGTTCCTGGCGGGTCTGGCTCGAAGGTGAACAGCAGTCCGGGGCGACACCCGAGACGTGGGCAGGAATGTCTATGCTCGTTCGCGACGCCGGACCCTGGCTGCTTCTGTTGGGCCTCCTTCTCCTGCCCGTACTCCTCCTTGTGGTTGGTGGGGAAGGCTGACCCCCGCCCCACACCGTCCGCATCCAAAGTCACGATTTGCCTCATCCTGAAACACGTCTCAAGCCGCGCCTGGCGCAGTGACACATCCGGAGCTGTGGTATAATGGCGATTCGCGCTCCCAACCAGACCTGCCGGAATGCCTGCACTGGAGGATGAATGCGTATCGGGATTGATTTCGGGACGACGAACTCGTCTGTGGCTTATTACGATGGCTCGCAGCTGCACTCCGTCCAACTGGACCCCGGCAATGAAAACCCAAGGGTGCTGCCCTCCCTGATCTGGATTGATCGTGAGTACGAAACACGACTCGGTGCGGCTGCAGCACGCGAGTATCTGGAAAAGGAAACCGGGCGGCGGATCGTCTGGTCGCGGCGTGACATCGGAGCCGTTGAGATCATCGTAGCTGGTGCAGGCTCGGCCCCCATTCGCTATTGGCACGACGTCCACATCGTCACAGACATCAATGCCAACGGCCGGCTCTTACAATCCGTCAAGACAGCCCTCCGCGACCCCCGCTACGAGGGCACCTTCATCTTCGATCGTTACTATACGATCGATGAGTTGATCGCTATGATACTCACCACTCTAAAGCAACGGGCCGAAGCACAGTTGCAGGAGACCTGCGACAGCGTGGTCTTGGGCCGACCCGTGCAATTCTCGGACGATCCCGAGATCACGCTCCGGGCTGAGGAGATTCTGTATAGGTCAGCCTTGTTCGCGGGGTTCAAGGAGGTCGCCTTCCAGATGGAGCCCATTGGCGCTGCCCACCTCTACCACCAGGAGGCGGCAGACCGGCAACTCGCTCTCGTCTTCGACTTCGGAGGTGGGACCCTGGACCTGACCGTGGTCGAAGTAGGGGGACGCAAGAGGCCACAAGTCATCGCGACACGCGGCGTCCTCGTCGGCGGCGATGACCTCGACCGTCGCATCATGATGTCTCTCCTGCCCTACTTCGGTGCCGAGACCAAGGTTGATGGTGGCGCTGATTTCCCGCCCGAGTTCCTCGACCAGCTCCAGAGCTGGCAGACGATGCCGGAGCTCTCCCGCCCGGAGCCGCTCAGCAAGATCAAGCGTTTCCAGAAAACGAGCAACCGCCCGAAGACAATGTGGGCTCTAGAGACGCTGGTGACTCAGAACGTCGGCTTCAAGCTCTTCCAGGACATCGAGCGGGCCAAGAAGACACTGACGTCGCAGCTCATGGCTAACCTTGTGTTCCGCCACGATCACATCGACATCCGTGAGCGAATCCTTCGACGCGACTTCGAGGAGAACATCACACCCGAGCTCTTGCAGGTAGAGCAGGATGTGCACGCCGTCCTACGCGAGGCCAGCGCGCGCCCCGAGCAGATCGATGTCGTGCTGCGGACCGGTGGGACGTCGCTTGTCCCAGCTTATGTGGAAATGCTTGAGTCCCTCTTCGGTCAGGACAAGGTGCGCGAGATGGACCCATTGACCTCCGTCGTGGGTGGCATGGCCGTTGTTGCCCACGAGGGCGGGGGCAAGATCCCGGACTACGCCTACCGTTATGAGAATCCGCTGGTCTACGTCAAAGCCACGAGTGGCCGTCACTACGAGACGACCATCCTGCGTGCCCGAATGCGCTGCTACACCGATCGTGACTACCACATCATCAACCTTCCCTTGACCTTGAGCGGCCTCCCGGGGGTCCGGCCCGCGGACCTCGACTATGACTCCGAGGCACACAAGTTGGTGCGCTTCAAGCTGAGCCGACCGAGTCGAGTCTATGTGATCTATCAGGCGAAGGCCGAGCAGCTACCCCTGTGGCTGCGCGGATTCCAGCGAGATGAGACGCTGACCGTCGATATTCAGACCCCAGGCGGACTCTATCCCTTCTTCGTCTACTATCGGGACTTCCCTGCCGGCGCGTTCGCCATTGGTGGTGCTCACGCTAAAGGATACGCTGGCGTCGTCTTTCTCAACTATCTGATGGCTGTCAGGGCACGCTAGCGGCAGCACACCCTCCCAACGAGCCCTCAGGTTGGGGACCGCATGTTGCATCTCCTCAAAGGCCTTCTATAATAAGTATGAAGCGACTCTGCTTTTTTGAGCGCGAGTGATCGTGGAGTCCTCAAGGCCTTACGAAAGGAGGCACATCATGGAGTCTCAGAGAGATATCCAGTCGCGGTCATCCCCTACTGACATGGTTCACCTCAATCAGGCCACCGTCGAGGAGTTGACCAAGTTGCCCGGCATTGGACAGACGCTGGCACAGCGCGTGATTGCTCACCGCGACGAATCGGGCCCTTTTGCCGATCCGGAAGAGATCAAAAACGTCCCCGGCATCGGCGCGATTGTGTACCAGCGACTCGCAGATCGGATCACCGTCGAGCCACCAGCTAGTAGCCAAGCTGAAGCCCCCGAAGCGACCTCGGAGCAGGAGGAGCTGGCTGCAGAAGGCGGCCAAGTGACCGAGGAGAAACCGATTCCAATTCCTCCGCCGGGTGAAGCTTTCGAAGAGGAACCGGATTGGGCAGCAGACGTGGCCGAGGAGGCCACGGTGCCACCGTCTCAGGTTCGCGCACCTCAGCGTCCGCTGCTGGTGGAGCCTGAGCACCCGGAGCCGTCCGAAGAAGCCGAAGCCCCGAAACCAGCACCGGAGCTGGAAATAGCCGCCGAAGAGGCCGAACCAGAGGAGCCGGAGGAAGCCGCACCCCCACCACCGGAAGCGGAGAGACCAACGGGCCTCGCGCGCTTGTCCTGGCTCTGGTCTGCGCTGTTAGGAGCCGTGTTGGGAGGCCTGCTGGGCATGTTCCTGAGCCTGCTGGTCTTCGCCGGCATCAACGGCGCTGTGGACGTCAACCGGACCCAAGCTATGCGCCAGCTGCGCAGTGAGCTGAGCGGCCTTAGCACGGAGGTCAACGCGATCCGGAACGATGTCAGCACGGTGCAGGGCGATGTAGACGGGCTCCGTCAACGCGTTGACGTCCTCTCGGGTCTGACCGCGCGTATGGAGCGGGCTGAACAGACACTGGAGACGTTCACAGAGGAGATACTGGCCCTTAGAGAGACAAGTGCGAGTCTGCAAGAGTCGGTCGACATGCTGACCGAGGACGTGGGCACGCTGGAACAAGCCGTCGATGAGCTTGAGGTCCAGACTGAGCGCACGCTATCCTTCTTTGGACAGCTTCGAGAGCTGCTCAATAACCTCCTCGGCGAGCCACCCCAAGGTGTCGAAGGAGAGAACAAATGACGAATGAGAGAGGTACAGAGAACAAGCGCTCGGGTTGGCAGACTGTGGGCTTGATCCTGAAGATCCTCGTTCGGCTAACCCTGGTGATCATCGTAGGCGCGCTCATCGGTGCTGCTATCTATTACGGGATCCCTTGGGTACACCGCACCTTTGTCGTCCCGGTTGAGCAAAACGCAGAGGACATCGGCACCCTCGAGCGAGAGGTCGCAGGCCTACAAGAGCAGGTTGAGACCCGCACCGGAGCCATCCAGGAGCGAATGGCGGATATGGAGGGTGAGCTAGCCGGGATTGGGGAGACGAGCGCGGTCAATGACCAGAGACTGGCCACCGCTGTGAGCGTGCTGAGCACGCTACAGCCCCAAGCGTCAGCGTTGGCGGCCACAGTCACGGCTCAAGACGAGGCCCTGGCAGAGCTTGAGGGAAAGGCCGACAGCCTCTCCGCGGGACTAGCAACGCAAGAGGCTCAACTGCAGGACCAAGCAGAAGCCTTGGCCACGATGGAGGAGCAACTTCAGCAGGAGGTCAGCGAGCTCAGTTCTCAGCTGAGTACGGTGACTGCAGATCAAGCTGTTCTCATGGGGCGGCTGGCCCTGCTTCAGGCAGCCCAAGACCTCCTCCGAGTCCGCTTGCTCTTGGCAGAGGACAATCCAGGCACAGCCCAAGAGGCAGTGCAGGTGGCGGTTGAGCACACCACCCGTGCAGCTGGCCTTTGGCCGGCAATCTCCGGAAGAGCCTCGGAGTTGGTTGCCCGGATGGAGACGCTTACGAGCTTGATCGAGGAGCGCTCCTTCCGCGCCGCGCCGACGCTAGAAGCCCTGTGGGCCGATGTGGTCGCGCTGGCAGTACCCGCTGCCCCTCCGGGCAGCCCTCCCCTGCCCACGCTGACCCCGACACCCGGCGAGCTGGAGGCTGAGGAAGCCGAGGCCGAAACGGTGACGGCTACGCCGACGGTCGAGGCGACGCCAACAGCAACGCCCACACCGACCGCGACGCCAACGTCTACGCCAACGCCCACACCGACACCCGAGTCGTGACGATAGCGCAAGAACGACGTCGCACACCCTGACAGCGATCTTCCCCCGCTCAGCAGCTTGGACGGGGGAGATTGTCGCACGGCTTGAGCAAGAGACAGGAGTGGCTCATGGACAACGCAGATCGTATCAAGCCCTATCTGCACAATCCAACATACTGGCAGTACAAACAGCAACCCGTGCTCCTCGTCGGTGGCAGCAAGACAGACCATCTCTTCCTGCTCGACGACCTTGAAGAGCACCTCGATGAGATCCGCGAGACCGGGGGAAACTACGTTCGCAACACGATGAGTCAACGTGAGGCAGAAACCCTCAAGCCTTTCGAGCTCCAACCGAGCGGCAAGTTTGACTTGGACGTCTGGAACGACGACTACTGGCAGCGGTTCCAGAACATGCTGGCGTGGACTGCCCAGCGCTCCATCATTGTGCAGATTGAGATCTGGGACCGCTTTGACTATTCCCAGGACAAGTGGGAGCACAGTCCGTGGAATCCTGCCCGGAACGTGAACTACACCTACGAGGCGTCAGGATTTGCACCCAGCTATCCACTCCATCCGTCGGCCGACGTCCACCCCTTCTTTCACACGGTCCAGGAGATGACGCAGTATCGCCCTCACTACGACCGCATCCGAGTCTACCAGGAGCGCTTCGTCACCAAGCTTCTGTCTCATAGTCTGCCTTACGGTCACGTCCTCTACTGCATGGACAACGAGACATCGTCCGACCCTGCCTGGGGCCAGTACTGGATCCGATTCGTTCATAGGCAGGCTGTCGACGCGGGTGTCACTGTCTACACGACCGACATGTTCGACGATGCTTGGCGCGGCCCTGACTCCGTTCACTTCCCCGTTGCCTTGCACGCGCCTGAGCTCTACACCTTTCTGGATATCTCCCAGGTGAACAGCCGGAACTTCCATAAGATCCACTGGAGCCGGATGCGGTGGCTTCTCGAGCAGATCGAGCTTCATCCTCGCCCGGCCAACAACACGAAGGTGTACGGCGGTGGCCACACCATGTGGGGCTCTGGGGGGCTAGAGGATGGCGTGCAGCGATTTTGGCGGAACCTCATCGGTGGGTGCGCCAGCGCACGATTTCATCGCCCACCTTCCGGAAACGGCCTCAACAATCGAGCAAAGGCGAGTCTGGCGGCAGTGCGCAAACTAGAGACAGTCATCAGACTCTGGGATGTGGCACCTCAGATGGACCTGCTCTCTGAGCGGGCCGATGAAGTCTACGCCGCCGCCCGACCCGGTACCCAATATGCGCTCTACTTTGCCGATGGCGGCACCGTCGGTCTCGATCTCCGAGGCCATGCCGGGGCCTTCACACTGCGCTGGATCTCTGTGACAACCGGGAACTGGGGACCGCTTTGGACGCTCGAAGGCGATACCCTCGTGGAGCTGGCAGCGCCAGGTCCTGGGGGCTGGATCGCAGCGGTGGTTCGGGCCTGAGACAACGCCAACGTGATCAAGCTACCGGGTACTCTCCATCTAGCTGCCGTCGGAAAGCTGCGCACGCCTCACTGGCAGGCAGCGCAGGCTGATTACCTTGGCCGACTGCGTCGCTACACCGTGGTCAGCCTGATCGAGGTTCGCGACGAGGGAGCAGCCAATATCTCCGACGAAACGGCGATCCGGCGTGAGGGCGAGTCGCTCCGGGAAGCAGTGGAGGGGATTCCCTGGGTAATCGCCCTGGATCCCAAAGGGAGGCAGGCAGATAGCGTCCGGTTTGCGCGATACATCAAGCGAAAGGTCGAGGTCTATCGCGACATCGCCTTCGTCATCGGGGGACCGCTAGGCCTCGCATCTGAGGTGCTGGAGGGCGCGAGTGAGCTATTATCCCTCTCGTTGTTCACGCTCCCCCACGAGCTCGCCAGGGTCGTGTTGCTGGAACAGCTTTACCGCGCCATGACCATCCTCAGCGGGGAACCCTATCATAAGTGAGTTGGCATCTTCGCCGCCGTTTGTCTTTCGATAGGCTAAGGTATACTCTGGCGGCAATGGAGTGCAGCAAACCCTGGCATCCCGGTTTCAGGCTTGATGGAGTAAGGCTCATACCATGGAACTGCTTGAAGAACCGACGTTTAAAGACCGCCTTCACTACGTGATTGCTTTTCTGCTTACCGCCGTTTGCGGGGCCCTGGGCCTCTGGGCAGCCCACCAGATCAGGGTCGTGATCCTGCTCGCGGCGACGGTTGTGGAATCGCGGAGGCGGGGATTCCGAGTCGCCGATCGCTTCGGCTGGGTTGTCCTGGGAATCCTCTGGTTGGCCTACGCGATGGCTGTGGAACACAGCCACCGAACTGGCGTGACCGAGGCGCGGGTCAGGCGTGCGAGACATCAGGAGCCGGATAGGAAATACGAGAGCCATGCCGTCCTGCGGTGGCTGCGGAAGCACGATCTCCATATTGCGGTCGAGCGCTTCCTGCGTAATGCCTTGATCCCGATTGGCATCCTGATTGTGGCAATCCTGGTGAGCGAGCTTCTCGGCGCGCTGGCAACAGGCTAGAGCCAGCCCTGGATACCGAGCGGCGCTCTATAAGGCATCACCTCTCTGGCTCAGAGTAGGCGCAGCGCGGGATTCATTGGATCCTGGCGCCCGCTCAGGGACGGCGGATCCGAGAACGGGCTCGGCTAACGCCGGCTCTCCAGGGTGTTCGGATACCCGTCGAAGTTGCTGCCGCTCTCCGTCTCCTTGGCCGGTTTGGCCAAGCTTTTTCTTGGACAGAGCCTCTTTCCAAGGCCGCGTTGGCGCTGTTCGATTGGGCTTGTTGGGACGGCTCTGGACGCAGTCTTGCTGGGATGAAAGGGCTCATCGGCATCCTTGTCTACAGGCTGCTTGGGTGACTCCAAGTCTAACATACACGTAGAATGCAGGGAGCATCTATGAACGTGCTACTGGGCGTCCTCTTGATTGTGCTGGGAATTGTCGTTTGGGGTCTCGCCGGCCTGCTGCCGGTGCTGCAGCTCTCTCGGTCCGACAGCGGCGAGGCCAAGGTTGGACTGACCCTTACTTGGATGGGCGCTATCTCGTTGCAGCGCCGTATCATAGCGTCCGTGCAGGGTGCTGAGGCGGCGGCAAACCCAGGCAACCCATCGCGCGCGCGGATTGAGCTATTGACACCTGCGGGGCGCGTGCCTCTCCAAGAGCGATACACACACAGCGCAGTGTCGGCAGCGAAGTTGGCCCAGGTCGTCGACAGATTTGCTCGCAAGACCCATATCCCGGGGGCGCAGCTGCCGCTAACCAGTCGTCTCAACCTGATGTTGAGATTCACGCTGCTTTTTCCCCTGGGCACGGTCAGTGTATTTGCGGGCCTGCTGACCCTGTTGCGATGAACGGGGTCGATCCACTATCTCAAGAGGCCCTTTACGAAGGAGGCGGGATGACTAGCTGCACGGATACACCTTTCGCCACGCCAGTGAGCCCCAACTGGGAGGCACTGCGCGACTGTATCCTCCGTAAAGGTACGCCTGCGCGCGTGCACCACATCGAGCTCTTTCTCGACTGGGAGATCCAGGAGGAGATCTGTCGCACATATCACCTCTTGGACGGTGTCGATGGAGACGATCAGGCCTTCCGCTACAGGCGCATGATCCGGCTTCAGCGTTTCTTGGGCTACGATTACGTCCGGCAAGGTGTGGATGAGCTGGACATGCCACTTCACCGTCAGACCACCGAGGACACTGCGGAGATTCAGCGCCAGGGCGGTCGATCGTACGTCAATGAGACCAAAGGACCCATCACAAACTGGGAGGAATTCGAACAGTATCCCTGGCCCAGACCCGACGAGATCACAACGCGCGCGCTTGAATGGTACGAGCGACATCTCCCTGACGACATGTGCGTAATCGGGAGCGGTGGATTCGCACACTTCGCCGAGTATCTCACGTGGTTGATGGGCTACGAAACGCTCTGTTTCGCCCTCTACGATCAGCGAGACCTGGTCGCGGCAATCGCGCAGCAGCTGATGAATCTCTTTGTCCCCATGCTCGAGCGCATCCTCCAGTTCGACCGCGTGAAGATCGTCTGGGGCAGCGACGATATGGGCTTCAAGACCGGACCTATGATCAGTCCTGATGATCTACGCGAGTTTGTTCTGCCAGGGCACAAGAAAATGGCAGAGATGTCACATGCTGCGGGCCGTCCCTACCTCCTCCATTCCTGCGGCAATCTCTTCTCGATCTACGACGACTTGATCGAGGACGTCGGGATCGATGGCAAGCACTCCTTCGAGGACACCATCGAGGACGTCCGCGAGCTCAAACCCAGCTATGGGGAGCGGATTTCGCTCCTAGGCGGTATCGATGTGGACTTCCTCTGCCGCGCCAGTGAATCCAGGATCCGGCAGCGGGTCCGTGACACCCTCGAGATCTGTATGCCTGGCGGCGGGTATTGCCTTGGGACAGGCAACAGCGTGGCCAACTACATCCCCGTTGCGAACTACCTGGCGATGGTCGACGAAGGACGTAACTACATCTCCTGATCCCCAACAAGTATGAGCTTTGGCAGCCGATTACCCCTTGCTATTTATAGATAAGTATGATATAATTAGTTTAAATCAGCGGCAAGGGTTATCGAATACTGATAGAGGGGAAAGCACCTCCGCTGATGCGCTTCTCGTCGGTGGCGCAGCGCCAGAACAGGTCCGCTGCATGGGACCGCCGACGAGAAGCCTTGCGAATACCTCCTTGAGAGTGGGCGCCCGTCGTGTGAGTACGGCGGGTGCCCATTTTCGTACTAAGCGCCTGCCTGGAGGTAGGAATTACTGACGACCAAAGGGGAGCCAACGCGGCCAGGAGATGGTTCGGGCGTCCTCGTCGTCGCGACTGGCTGGCTTAGGGGGAAGCAGCTCGTCCGTCACGCGGCGCTTGCGCTCGCGTCGATCGGGGCCGCGAGAGGAAGAACTGTCGGCTTCTTCGTCGTGAGTCGGCTCCAACGCCACGCGCAGCAGCCCCGCATCCCACAGACGGCGTGCGACATCGGGCCCCAGGGACTCTCCGGGAGCGCATAATACGTTGTACGTCTCGGGGTCGTAGACAGCGCACTGGGCCACTAGCCGCATTGGAGGCGGGCCTGCGAGAACCCAGCGCGGATGAGCGGGGGACCCTACACGCAAGAACAGATCGGACCGTGCCTGCATAGCCAGCGCGAGACCGAACCGGCCCGGTGTGTCCCTCTGTTGGAGCGCAGGGAGTAAGGTCAGGAGATCCGGAATACTGTAGGGCCCGTCAGCTGCAGTGAACATGGCTCGGGCCAGGTCCACCAGTTGGAGCTCCCCCGGTCGTCGAGCCAGATCACGCAGAAACCACAAGCCCTCCAACTCGACAAAGCGATCATCAGTGTCGAGGGCGTGCAACAACCGTCCTACGACCCGGTCGCCGAAGCGCCAGAGCACGTAATCAATCTGAGCGTCCTTGTCTTGCCGTTGAGCAAGTGAAGCGATCTCTGCCTCAGGTGTGACGCTCTGCCCAATCTTTCCGTCTAGCCCCAGCGCATAGACCTGAGGCGCGCTAATGCCATCGACCTGCAGTATGGCATGATCCTCTCCTACGCGCCGGATCTCAGCGACCCTCGGTGCATAGGCACGAGCTGGTCCCGGCTTAGGAACCAGGATGATGGCCCGATCCCCCACAGACCAAGCTGCAGACGGATCCCATCCGCGGACGGCATGAGCGGGCATCCCGGCATCCAAAGCCGGACCACTCTCCAGTTGTGGCCCACCCTCGAGTCGCGCTCGAATGGTATCGCGGGCAAGACTGGTCAGGTCATAGGCGTCGCCTGAGGCCCGGATCATACCGGAGAGCCGCGTCAGATCTGCTTGCGTGATGTCAAAGAGACGTGCCCAGTAACGCTCATGGAACTGACCGTACGCGGCGGAGCGAGCCTGCTCTCCACGTGCGGGGGATCCCGCCCCCTCACTCAATGGGCGGCTGCCTGTCGGGTCCCTCAACTCAGGTCCCTTCGCGTCCATTTTCTGATCATCGTGAAGAATCTGCATCGCCCACTCAGATGCCCCCCGTGGGCGTCGTCAGCCATTCACGGGAGAGCACGTAGGCCGTCCGGCCACCGGGGCGGCGAACGAGTCTGCGCGCGAGGGCGAGATAGGCGTGATGCACATCGAAGCGGTCAGCGCCCGCGTCAAACCGCGCCTTGAGGAACCGTTGGGTCGCCTCGTCCGCGACGGTTACCCACGGCGGGTTACCCAGCACCACGTCAAACCCTGGCTGCTCCTCCCACGTACCCGTGGCTAGGTCCACAAAGATCTCAGGGAACTCCAACTCCCAGTGGAAGAATCCCTCGGCTGCGGCCTGCGCCGAGACCCAAGCGGGAGCAAGTTTCTTGACATCCTCCGCCCACCCGCCAACGTCTAGGGCGGTCAGCACCTGACGTGCCTCCTCATCTCCGAGACCCGCACTGGCGACCAGGTGAAGAAGCATCTGGTGGCTCCCCAGAGACTCCCGCACGCGCTCAAACTGCCCAGCACTCCATCGCACGTCCAGGGGCGTCGTGTCAACGCGCTCTGTGAGAGGATATAGATTGCTGACGGCGTTAAGAAAACCAGATGCGATCTCCGTCTCCTCCACCATCCCTTCCAGTCCCACCAGCTCCGCCCCAATCAGGGCATCCCCTGCCCGGAGGTGATGTTCAAGGAAACTCAATGGCGCCCCATAAGCGAATGTGTGCAGCCAGAACCCAGCCTTGGCGATCTCCACAGCGACCGAGGATCTCGCCACGCCGAAGACGCAGTGCTGAGCAACAAGGCGCGAGAGCAACGTTGCATCGTCTAGATGCTTGCCCCCCCGACCATCTCCTTGCCGGTCCATTTCGTCAAAGATGTCCTGACGCACCTCGTCGATCAGACGGTAGATGGGATTCCAGTCCCGTGGTAGCTCCTGATGCGTGCTGTGATACGCCTGCAGCTGCTCAATAATGCCATCGACCAACACGTCTACCGCGCTCAAGACGAAATCGCCCGTCCCCATAGCCGGGTCCAGGATCCGGATCCCCAGGAGGACCTCGCGAGCGGCACGAGCGGCGGCCTCCCACTCTGCGTAGAGGGACGCCCGCTTCTGGCGATCGAGGGCCTTGCGGAGCTCACCACGCAGACGCACTACCTGCTCCATCGCTTCCTCGAACGCCGTACCTCGAGCCTGGAGGACCGGGGCCAAGGCCTGCTCCACCGACGACGTCACCACGTAATCCGGCAGAAGCGCGATTTGACCGTGCGAGTCGTCTTCATCCACGACCTTGACAGTGCCGCGCTCTGCATCTGAGACCACCAACCGGCTCCGTAAGAGGACGCCGCAAGCACCCATCAAATCTCGTGCATCCAGAGAGCTATAGTCAACTCCCTCCGTCAAAGCGTCCAGGGCAAGCGCCACAGCCCGATCGCTCAGCCGGGTCTCCTCAAGAAAGGCATGCTCCGGGTTTTCTGCGGGGTCGAAGAAGAGGCGACCGTAACACGGGATCCCTTTCTGGCTATCCCCCCGGCTGATCCGCCGCAACAGGGCCATGATGAGATCATAACGTGGCGTGGTGTACGTCCCGGCATTGAGGGAAAGCTGCTTTCCAACACGCTCGGAGGCCCAGCGCGCTTGAGCAGTAAGGCTGTGCGGCCTGTAGTCGGGGTCTTTGAGGGGAAGCAGGTTCCGTGCCTCGGCGACCAAGACGAACAACAAGCGTGTGAGCAAAAGGGCAACCGCGCGATGAATCTGCGCTACAGTAGCCGGGGTCTCTTCGCACACGCCGCCGCGCTGATGGCGATGGGCAAGAAAGCCGCCAGCGACCGCAGGAAGCACATCGACCACCAGTCTCTCGCGGAGAAGGCGCATAGCCTTCCGTTCCCTCTGGGGCGACCGTTCTCGCAGACGCTCCAGAAGACACCGCCCGTCTCCCTGAGGTATATAGGAGTCTCGACCGAACAGAAGCCACCAGTGCTTGAAAGCGCGCCACTGCGCCGGGCCGGGAGTGTTGCCGGGGGGAAGCTCGTCGAACACCGCTCCGAGATCGATATCGTAGAATGTACGCGCCAGGCTATTGGTGCCCTGGCTATAGAGCCGCCAGATCTTACCATTAGTGAGGATCCCCCAGCGAACACCGGTCTGCCCGAGCGTACCGACCACGCGATGACTCGGAACAGAAGCGGTTGGTGATTGCCGCTCGTCCTCCCCACTGCCCCTATCGCCGGGCCGTTCCACCGGGCCATCCAAGGGTTGGCCCCAGGACGTTGCCTGTGCCAGGCTCCGAACCCAACGGACGTCAGCCTCTTCGGGCTCGTAGCGAGAGTAGAACTCTGCAGCGGCGGCGGCATCGTCACATAAGGCATAGACGCCCTCGCGACTTGCCGGCTCTGCGGGCCAGGGCACGCTGGCCCACCCCAACCCCTGCAACAGCGGCTGCACCAGGCCGTGAGCCATCTGACGCGCGTTCCAGGTATCTGCCACCTGCACGGCATGGGACCAGAGCGATCGAGCCTTCTCAAACGCAGCCCGTGCCTGATCGTCCCACTCAGGGTGCGTCGAGAGCGTGACGTCGAGATGATGCTCTGAAAAGAGCATCTCGGTCGAGGGCGATTCGAAGACATGCTGCACGCCATCGGCTTCGGGCGGAGCAGTGACCCGCGAGATCGGTATCTGATCAAAAAGTGCGTCTAGAAGCAGGGCCAGTGCCGCATCCAGGACATCGGGGCTCATCGGCGGGAAAAACTCGCGCAGACATCCATACTCCCCATCGCTGTAGTAAAGGGTGATGAAACGAGGGTCAGAGGCTAGAGCCTGGCGCACCCGCTTGACGATGTCCTCCTCCCGACCCGCCAGCAGAGCCTCGACCGTACCAGCGCTGATCAGTCGTGGCGTCGTTTTCTGAGGCGCACCCGGCACCTCTGCCGCCAGCCGGACAGCACCACCCTCTCGCAGACGCAGCGTGATGATCTTGAAGCGCCCCTGCGCCGCGTTCTCACCTTCATCGATGGCAACAACGTCTCCCAGACGCCCATCGAGCAATCGAACGCGCTCGCCACGCCGGTATCGGCGTCCCGCGGCATAGGCGCGCACCTGATCGTCATCGACGACGGCAGAACGCACAGCCTGCCGCGCCAGCTCCTGCATTGGGACGGGCTGGTTCGCCTCACGAATGATGGTCGCGAGCCAATCGAGGTCAAAGGCTCCCGCCGGCAACGCCTGAGCCGTACGCTCAACCGTTTCGTGTGGCACGCGCAATGACATGAGGGACGCAGTCCTTTCTGGGACCTATGACCGTCAAAAACGACACCATCGCTAGCAACGCATTCGCCACGGGCGACGCTTTCGCAACGGGCGACATTATCACCATGGGCGACACAACGCTCGTTACCGTTCTGTTACGGACCTATTACACCGTTCCCTGCAAGCGCTCATCACCGGACGACACTCGCCGATTGGCGATCGACGGCAACAGGTCGAGCTCCCACAGGCGCTGCACCGTCGCCGGCTCGAGCACCTCCCCAGGGAGACAGAGCAACGTATACGAATCCGGATCGTAAGCGGCCCACCGAGCCACATAGGGACCGGGTGGAGGACTGGCCAAGATCCACCTCGGATCGGAACCCTCCCCCACCCTGGTGAAGAGGTCGGGGCGCTCATACAGCGCAAGGGAAAGACCGAAGAGTCCCGCCGCGCCGTGCGTCATAGATGCCGGCAGCAGCGACATCAACTCAGACGCGGACGGGGGCTGCTCGGTCGACCACAGCATCGCGCGCGCAAGTGCCTCGAGTTGTGCCTGCGTTGGCATTACCGCCAATTCCCTCAGAAACCACTGACCGTTGAGCTCAACGAACCTCGCATCCTGGCGGAGCGCACACAGCAGAACACTCAGGATCTCCTCTCCATAGCACCAGAGCACATACTCAATCCTTGAGACGTCATCGCTTCGCTCCCGGAGCACCGCCACCATATCCTCAACAGCCTGGCGCCACTCGGTTACCGCACCAGCTGCACGTCCTGCCGTCGCCGTGCCCAGGATCCTTAGACTCGCCTCCCCGTCAATTCGCGCCGCAACGCCCTTTCCCTGGACCTTCACGATCTCGCCTACACGGGGAACGAGCACCCTTACACGATCCCGATAGGTAGCAACAGCAAAGAGCGCAGTGTCGCCCTGATGCCAGGCGACCGAGGGATCCCAGATACGAACGCGCTCGCTTGGTGAAGGACAGAGCTCCAGAGGCACCGTTCTCTCGCTGCCGTACCGCAGGCGTCCTTTGATGAACCGGTGCGCGATCTCCGAAAGGTCGCAGGCCTTGCGGAAGCGCTCCATACGTTGCGCGAGGCGGTCCAAGTCTCGCGCGTGAACGCGGAACAGATCGCGACCGGCGTGCCCATCCCCAAGACCGTTCATCGGCTGCTCTGCACCATAGATGGCATTATGACGAAGGCAATACGCCCATCGGGCCTCCGCACCAGGTCACGGACCCCTTCAACGAAGCTGGAAGGTCCAGAGTCCCTTCCTGCCAAGCTCGGCAACGCCGGCGGGTTACCCAGAATCACGTCGAAGCCAGGTCGCTCATCCCCACGCGTGGACGCATCGAAAAACACCTCAGGGAAGGCAAGATCCCAGTGCAGGAAGCCGACGCGGTCTCGAATACTTTCTGTATGGTCGAGAACCTCGGCATCTTCCGCGCTCAAGGGACGGACCCCCTTCAAAGCCGGCAACAGATCACTGCCAAGCCGACGCAACAGATCGACCACGCCCTCATTACCGAAATCCAAGCTCATCCACAGATCCAGCAGCCTGCGGCAGGCGGTGAGATCAGTGTCACACCCCTGTGCAGCTGAGGATACCGTGGCGAGCACGTCAGCAGCGAACTCAGAGAACGCCACAGCCTTATCCGGGGCCGACTCAGTCAGTCCCGATATCCTCAATCCCACCAAGCTGTTCCCTCGAACAACGTGCCGATCGAGAGACGGAAATGCAGCCCCGGGCAGGAAGGCCCGCATGCCGAGGCTCGCCCGTCCTACCGTGACGGCCTCGGGAAGCAGGTCCACGCCGTAGATCGAGCGCTCGACCACCAGGCGACCAAGAACCCGGTCATCGCTGAGAAGCTCGGGAGTCAGGCGGACGCCCTGTCGCTCACTCTCCGCGAGCACAGCCGCGCGCCTTTCGGACACCATCGCCATAATGGGGTCCTCATCCCACGATGCCCAACGGCGCTCACGATGATAGGCCGACACCGCCCTCAAGATCCCATCCACGAGAAGATCCGTGGCATGGATGAGGAAGGTCCCAGTGCCCATCGCAGGATCCAACACTTTGATCCCGAGCAGCGCCTCGACCGCTTCGCGCTCAGTTGACGCCACTGCGGCGGCGTGACTGATGGCTTCCTCGTCGTCCTCGGGAACACGCCGCTTCAAGGTCGTCAGACGGTCCATCGCCGCCATGTATGCGGTTTCACGCGCCGCCAGGCCCTGTGTCAGGGCTCGCTCGATCGCTGAAATCCCCACATAGTCGGGAAGGGGAGTCGTACTCGGCGCCTGAGGACGTCCTTCAGGGCTGACGAGAGCCACCTGGCCCGCCGACGGCTCGACGACCCACAGTAAGTCGTCGATGAGGCCCTCTCCCAGCCTGACGAGGCTCTGAAGCGTCAGAGCCGCATAATCTATCGGGCCATCATCCGTCTCACCGAGCGCAGCCAGCGTTCGAGCCACCACGCGATCGCCGAGACCGTGCCGCTCCAGAAAGCTGTGCGACGGATCTTGGGGGCAGAACAGCCCTCCTCCGTAGCTGGGCAGGCGCCACCCTGCCACACCATGTTCGATGTTCCGGAACAAGGCCAATAGGCCGTCGTAGCGGGGCGTTCTGTGAGTCTCCTTGCTCAAAGGCCGCCGCTCCTGTAAGGCCTCCAGAGCGGACCGCAACTGTGTAGTTAGGCTCTGGCCACGATACTCAGGATTGTCAATGGGGAGGAGGCCGTGACTCTCGGCATAGAGGACAAAGAGCAGGCGGTAGACAAACCCAAGGCTGGCGGCGTGGATTTGCTCCAGACTCTCGTATGACTCCTCAGCGACGCCCCTCTCCTGCCGACGAAAAATGATGTATCCCCCCGCGACTTCGGGTACCACGGTCTCAAGCAACCTGCTGCGCAGTTCCTGCGTCACCCGTCGGACATAGGCGGCGGTCGCCGACTTGAGTCTATCGACCCGGGCCGGGCCCGCAGGCGACGGAGCAAATGCTGACGCACTGTAAATCGTCCACCAGCGATGGTACCTTTCCAGCAGAGAGAAAGGCAGGGGAGTCCCGACAGGCAGATTGACGACATCCGAGAGGTCCATCTCAAAATGCTGGCCTGCGCAGCTACTGACGTCAGGATCACCCAACGGCGCCCGATAGAGCCGCCACCGGATGCCGTTCGTCACCAGGCCCCAGCCAGTTCCCGTAGAGAGCAGCCAATCCGTAATCCGAGCCACGGGTGAGCCCGTCGATGATCCCTCCGGCGAAAACCCAAGTGGCTTCCCCCATCCAGCCAACACGAGCACTGCGAGGGGGCCTTCACCACCGGACGCGACCTCTCTCAACCGCGCCAACGCCACCTCTGCACAGGCAGGGTCGGGGAATAACCTGAAGGCACAGCCATCCCCCAGGGGCTCAGCCGCCCACCCCAATCGGGACACCATAGGCTTGACGAATCGGTGCCACGTCTCAGCTTCGCTAAGCCCGGGACTGCGCGCCAACTGCTCTCCCACGCCCTTGATGATCTCAAGGGCCGGTCGCAGTTGGGCGAGCTGTGTCTCCTGGAACTCCGGCAGTGCCTGCGCGAGGACGTTCTCACAGAAGAGCGAAGAGGCACCAGAGGCTACGTCTCGGCGTCTCCCTACGCCGGCATCGACCCCGAGCGATGGGACATCCCCTGTCCGTACGAGGCTACACAGGCGAGGATCCGCCAGGATCGCCTCACGGATCTCATCACCCCAAGTCTGTAGGGCATTGGCCAAAGCCTCGGAGGGCGCGTCAGGCACTTCAGCGACGGCGTGGTCAATGGTCCCGTCTGCGGTTCTGAGGTGGATCACGGCGAACGAGCCCTGGCGGGGATTGCCCACCCTCTCCACATCCACCACGTCGACCACCTGTCCGTGATACCAGATTCGCTCCCCGGCAGTATATCGCGCACCGGCAGCGTAGGCCCGTGCCGATGCCTCCCGCTCCAGAGCAGACCGGGCAACCCTGTAGACAAGTGTCTCGAGGTCTAAGGGAGCATCGATCCCATTGAGGGACCGGAACACCGCATCAAGGTCGCTAGTCTCGAATCCCATGGATCTTCCAGGAAAATGGCCTCATGCAAGAAGTATAGCATCAGTTCGTGCTCCCCACAACCGCAGTCCAGCTCGCCGAAGCAGAAACCCGTCCAGCGGGCACCCACAAAGCAGCCACTCGTGACACCAGCGTCTGGCCTGCGTGCGGGCGTCGAGCGGTTCCAGGCTGCAGCACGCTCACACCTCCGCTTGTGGCTCGGATCGATAGACCTAGCGCCGCTCACCCGGCGCGTCTACGTGTGTTTGGTCTGACATCAGCCAAGGGACATCAATCCGTCGGCGGCTCGTCTGTGCCCGGCAGCGACGGACCCTCAGACTCTCTGGCAAAGTACTCACCCTGGAGACTCAGCCGACCATTTTCGACACGGAGCATGATGATAGGCCTCACGGGATTGTGAGACGCGTCAAAGCTGAGTTCGCCGCCGACGCCCTCAAAGCGGATCTGCTCAAGCGCCTGGGCGACCAGATACGGGTCTGGCACGCCTGCCTCCTGGATCGCGCTAAAGAGCAGCCGGGCACCATCATAGCTCATCGTGGCAAGCGCATCGGGCTCCTCAAGATAACGCGCCTCGTAGAGCTGGGACCAGGCACGCGCGGCGTAACGAGGATCGTCAGCATAGTAATATGTCGTAAAATAGGCGACCTCGACGGCATCCAAGCTGAGATTCGGCGAGTCCCATCCATCACTGCCGATCACCGGCTCAAAAAGGCCGAACTGACGCGCCTGGTTGATCAGTCCGTTCGCGACAGTATAGTAACCAGGCGCGTAGAGCACATCCGGCTCAGCATCTCGGACCGCCTCAAGTTCGTCATAGAAGAATTCGGCGTCCTGATCATAGGCCTGGCGGCTGACCACCTCCCCGCCCCCGGCCTCAAACCTGATCCGAAAAGCCTCAGCCAGAGCACTTCCATAGTCGGTACCCTCAGCAAAGAGCAGACCGGCTCGCTCCGCGCCCAACTCTTCCAGTGCAAACTCCGCCGCCACGACGCCTTGGTCGACGTCGGCAGAGGGAACACGGAAGACCAAAGGGCGCACCTCACCCTCGGCGTCGAGCGTGAGATCGAGATCCACCGAGGCAGGGCTGATCTGAAGCACGTCGGCATCCTCAGCGACCTGAGCTACTCCCTCGGAGGCATCAGCACAGACAGCACCGATGATGAAGAGAACGCCCTGATCGATGACTTCCTGCGCAGCGGCGCGCGCGGCCAGATAGTCACAATGGCTATCCTCAAGCACGACTTGGACTTGGTAACCTAAGATGCCGCCACTCTGGTTCTGGACCTCAGCGGCAAGCAAGACCCCTTCGCGCACACGCCGGCCCAAAGCCTCATACTCACCGCTAAGGGGGGCGACAATCCCCACCTTCAGCGTCGGCGCAGCTGGCGGCTCTCCGAGCCCGCAGGCCGGCAGCACCGCCAGTGCAAGCAGAGCCAGTGACGTCAACAGTTTTGTAGGCCGTAGCATAGCTTTCCTCTAAGCCTCAAGCTTTGAGCGCAGTCTACCACGCAAAAGCGGGAGGACTAACGCCCTCCCGCCCGTCTTCATAGCCTGTCTGGAATCTGCCGTCACACCGTTACCTTGTCTGCGGCACGGTCGGGTCCGCCGTCCTTCCCTCGCTAGCCACCAAGATATGCAGCGCGCACGCGCGGATTTTCCGCCAGCTCCCGAGCGGATCCCTCAAGCTCGATCGAACCCGTCTCGAGCACGTAGCCTCGGTCTGCTACCGAGAGCGCCATGTGTGCGTTCTGCTCCACCAGCAGGATCGTCACCCCCTCTTGGCTGATCTCACCGATAATATCGAAGATCTCCTCCACGAGAATAGGCGCAAGCCCCATCGACGGCTCATCCATCAGCAGCAGTCTTGGCTTCGCCATCAGCGCACGTCCAACCGCCAACATCTGCTGCTCGCCGCCGGACAAGGTCCCCCCGGTCTGCTCAAGGCGCTCCTTGAGGCGCGGAAAGAGATGGAAGACATACTCCATCGTCTCCTCGATCTCCGCTCGGTCCGAGCGGGTAAACGCGCCCATCTCGAGGTTCTCGCGGACCGTCAACGGCGCGAAGATCCGCCGTCCCTCAGGGACCTGGATGATGCCCCGGCGCACGATCTGGCTGGCTTCGATGCCGGTGATCGCCTCACCATCGTAGACCACGTTGCCGCTTTGCGCAGGGAGGAGCCCGGAGATCGTCCGCAGCGTCGTCGACTTGCCGGCACCATTCGCTCCAATCAGCGTAACAACCTCACCCTCGCCCACGTAAAACGAGACGCCGTGAAGAGCGCGAATGGCGCCATATGCAACTTTCAGGTCGTTAACTTCCAACAGGGCCATGGTTCATCCCCTCGTTCTCAAGACGCCACTCAGACAAGGGCCTGGCGTCCCAAATAGGCTTCAACAACCTGCGGGTTGGCTTGCACCTCCCCAGGTATTCCTCTGGCAATCACCTCGCCGAAGTCCATCACCGTAATCCACTCGCAGATGTTCATCACCAGACGCATCCGATGCTCCACCAGCAAGACCGTGAGGTCGAACCGGTCGCGCACGAAGTGGATGAGCTCCATCAGCTCATCGATTTCCTGGGGGTTCATGCCCGCGGCAGGCTCGTCTAGGATCAGCAATCGGGGCTGCGCTGCAAGCGCCCTTGCGATCTCCAAACGTCGCTGGAGGCCATAGGGCAGCCCCCCGGCAATCTCGTTCTGTCGAGACGCAAGCCCGAAGATGGACAGGAACTCTTGTGCGCGTTCTGTCATCTCCGCTTCTTTCTGCCGGTACCGGCGCGTGTGGAGCAGCGAGTCCGTCAGGGTGTAGCCGGCGTGTGGATGGTAGGCTATTCTTACATTGTCAAGCACAGTCAGATTCGAGAACAGCCGGATATTCTGAAACGTGCGCGCGATTCCCATCTGGATAATCTGATGGGACTGTAGACCGACGAGATCGACCCCCCTGTACCGGATACTCCCCTCACTCGGATCGTAGACGCCCGTTATCAAGTTGAAGACCGTCGTCTTGCCTGCGCCGTTCGGACCGATCAGCCCGGCAAGCTCTCCGTGCCGCAACGTCAAGTCGAAGTTGTGCACGGCCCGGAGATTGCCAAAGAAATGCGTAACGTCGTCGACCTCTAAAACTACAGGCCGCGATTCCACCGAAGGATCCAGACTCTCAGGGCGTCCCTTCATGGAATCACCTCTCTTGAGGACTCTGCCGTGGTGATCTGCGGCGAGCTGTCTGGGTGGAGTTCTGTGCGCTGTCCCGACGGCCCCTCAACTCCAACAGGTCGTTGGAGAGGTGGCGGAACCGTCTTCCGAAGGAAGGGGATCTCGTAGCGGCCCATCAATCCCTCAGGCCGGAGCAGCATCATCAACAGGAGCACGAGCGGATAGACGACAAAGCGCCAAGTCTCGAAGCCCTGCGGGAGATACAGACGCAGAACGCCCTCCAAGAGCAAGATCCACAAAAAGCCCGTTGCTAGCGTACCGGTCATACTACCAAGCCCGCCGAAGACTACGATAATTAGAGGGTTGAAGGACTGGACGAAGTTGAAGGACTGGGGATGAAGAAAAGCCAAGTCGTGGGCCCGAATGCCTCCGGCAATACCCGCGAACACGCTTCCGACTACAAAGGCTAGCAACTTCGAGGAGGCCACATCGATGCCAACCAGCTCCGCAGCACGTTCGTCCTCACGCACGGAGACGATCGAGCGCCCGGTGCTGGAATGAAGCAGGTTGCGCATCACCAACACGATCAGCAGCAAAGAGAAGAACACCCACGGCCAGGTCGTCCATTGCGGGATGCCGATCATACCCCGGGCTCCCTTCATCTCGGGGAAGGGAAGGATGGTGTCCGTGTTGTCAAGCAACACCTTAACGATGATCGTGAACCCCAAGGTCGCGATGCCAAAGTAGTCAGATCCCAGTTCGAGGACAGGGATCCCAAAGAGGAAGCTGGCGATACCCGCGAACGCAGCCCCACCCACCAGGGCGACGAAAAAGACAACTCGCTCCGAGATTGCCGCCGGAATGGCACCCAGTGTACCCCACACGATCGGAGACAGAACGGGGGACACGAACTGAACCGCAACCCAAAAGGCAATGATCGTCGCAGCCACGTAGAACATGAACTGGGTCATCACCTCAACGCGGTAGAACTTGCGCAGGAAGCGCGATACCAGCACATACAGTCCCAGCGCAAGGAGCGAGCCAAAAAGCACAACTACGAGTCCCGACGGGTCATCGTGCGTCCAGCGATAGGTAATGTCAGCAGCTGTGTACGCGCCAATCGCATAAAACCCATATTGCCCGAGCGAGAACTGCCCGTTGAAGCCGTAGATTAGGTTCAGCCCCATTGCGACCATCGTGATGGCGGCGCCCCAGAAAATGATGCCCTGCCAGAAGTTGTTGAGAACATCGGCACTGAGCAGCACCTGAACAACGACGAATATGAGGAGCGCGCCCAGGATAAAAACGATATGCGGCTTCTTAAGTTTCGAGAGCATAACTACCTCAACCTAGACCTTCTCCGCCGGTGGTTCACCAAAGATGCCCTGCGGCCACACCAACAGCACGATGATCAGCAGCGAGAAGGCGATTGCATCACGCATTGGCGTGGAGATGAAACCGGCCGTCAGCACCTCAGCCTGGCCCATAATCAGAGAGCCTACGAAAGCACCTGGGATACTCCCGATGCCTCCTACGACAGCGGCAACGAACGCCTTGAGGCCCGGTATGATCCCCATAAGATGATGCACCTGCTTGTAGGCTGTGGCAAAGAGCACGCCCGCGGCGCCGGCCAGGCCGCCACCGAGCGCGAAGGTGGCCGCGATGACGCCATCCACGTTGATACCCATGAGCCGCGCCGCTGACTTGTCATAAGCGGCTGCGCGCATCGCTTTCCCAAGCCGAGTCTGGTTGACCACGTACTGAAGCACAACCTGCAGCACAATGGAACTACCCATGATGACAAGCGTCACATTGGACGCAGACAGATCCCACGCCCTGCCACCGGTCTCGATCCGGACGCCGGCGAGGGTCAGGACGACTGCGAGGAACCCCCCGAACTGCAGCCCAAAGGACAGGACAGGATGACGCAATAGAGCACGAGCGCGCGGGTTCCCTCTTCTGCTCCTAATAAAAAGGACGACATATGCTAGTAGGGAGACCGCAAAGAGGCCCCACATGACTCCTATCACTACCGGAGAGATCTGGCCCGCGCTGTAGACTGCCACCTCGAAGGGACGAGGATAGGTGATGTAGTTGCTGGTGTAGACAAACGGGAGCGCGGCGAAGTACTCCAGGAAGAAGGACACGCCAACAGCAGTGATCAGAGCGGCGATCCGAGGCTTGTTTCGAAGCGGTCGATAGGCGAACCGCTCCATCACTACAGCCAGGGCTGCGCACACGACCATTGAAACCAGAATGACACTGACCGCGCCAACGACCGTCGCCAGCTGCTCAGAGATCCCTGGCGCCACCCAAGAGAGCCACCGATGAAGCCCCAAAGTACCGATGGTATAGAAGCTCGTGAAGGCACCGATCATAAAGACGTCGCCATGGGCGAAGTTGATGAGCTTCACGATGCCGTAGATCATAGTGTAACCCAGCGCAATCAGGGCATAGATGAATCCCAGTTGCAGCCCGTTCAGCACCTGCTGCACAAAGAGGCCGGGATTACGCCACAGCAATCGTCCTAACACGTACAGCACCCCAAGACCAAGTAAGACGAACACTGCTTGACTGATACGGTTCAGTACGGTCCCGTCGCGACGTCGCAGCGAGCTTCCACCATTGCGAGCTGAGGAGCGACCGGCCCCGTCACCGATTCTCATGCTACTCTGCATGCCGTCACCTTCTTCCAGCTGCGTCTATAAGGAAAAGCCAGGGCGCACTGCGCAGTGGCCCCGGCTTCTCCAGATCCATCAAGCTACTCAGTGGGGTAGAGCGTGGTCTCTAGTTCGACCTGACCGCCCGTGACGTGGAGGATGAAGGCAGCCTTGACGGGATCGTGCTGAGCGTCATAAGCGATGCGGCCTGAGACCACCTCAAACTCCATGGTCTCCATCGTCTCGGCGACCGTCATGGGATCTACCGAGTCCGCCTCCTCCATCGCCTGGAAGAGAATGTTGACAGCATCATAGGCGAGCGTGGCTAGCGCATCGGGCGTGCTGCCATACTTCGACTCATAGTTGCTGACGAAATCCTGAACAATCGGACGAGGGTCAGAGGGTGAGTAGTGGTTGCTGAAATACCCACCTTCGACGACTGCTTCGTCAAGGTCGGGGGAGTCCCATCCATCGCCCCCCATCTTGACAGCCTCGATGCCAAGCTCATTGGCCTGTGCAGCAATCAAGTTCACGGTGGAGTAGTAGTCGGGCAGGTAGAGGATATCGGGGTTGGCGTCCTTGACGTTTGTTAGGATCGCGGAGTAATCTGAGTCATCGGCCGTGTATGTCTCCCAAACGACGACCTCACCGCCAGCGGCTTCGAAGGTCTCCTGGAAGAACTCACCCAGGCCCAGGACATAGTCATTGCCCTGATCGACGACCACGGCCGCGGTCTGCGCGCCAAGCTCCTCGATCGCGTAGGTAGCGGCCGAACCACCCTGCCAGTCATCCGTGAAGCACGCACGGAAGACGGTCGGCTTAGCGACGCCGTCCTCATCAATGGTCACTGCAGGGTTGGTCGATGTGGGGCTAATCTGGAAGACGCCCTCCGCCGTGACGATCTCAGAGACCGGGATCGAGGCACCGGAGCAGACCTCGCCAACGATGAACTCAACATTATCCTGATTAATGACCTTGTTCGCCGCGCTGACAGCCACCTCGGCCGTGCACTGGCTGTCCTCAACAATCGCCTCCACTTCCTTGCCAAGGACGCCGCCGTTCGCGTTCCACTCCTCGATAGCTAACAGCGCGCCATCGCGCGTGGATTCACCGAAGGTGCTCACATCCCCTGTCAAAGGAGCCAGAATGGCGATCTTCAGCGTGTTGCCACCACCGGCACCACAAGCACTCAACGACAAAATCGAGAACAGCAAAGCTACTGTAAATGTAATCCGAGTACGCATGTCTCTCCTCCTGATGAGATTTGGGTCCGCAGACATTCGCTGCGACGGTCGGGACACTACAGGGTGCGTAGACTCCATCGGGTTGCGTCATTGCTCACTCGAATCCATCACCTCCTTGGCGGTCGTTGGTTGGAAACAACAGCCCCCTCATAGCAAACAACCCTCATTCTACCGGGTATTCTGTCAAGTGTCAAATTTGACCTCTTAACAATGTCAAATATAATAACTTGCTATTGGGGGTTGGCAGGCCAAGTCCGCGAGGAGCTCCCAGAGCTGACTGAGGGGTGCAACTCCGGAATTATATCACAAAGCCGCACTGAATCTCAAGGAGCTGTAATGCGAAACGCAAAGATACCGCTAGTCATCCTGATGGCGCTCCAGATTGTGGCCTTCCTAATCTATCCGCCCGGCTACCTCCAACGGGCGCCGCAAGCCGCCGTGATGCCTCCTGCACTCCTTGTCCTTTTCGTCCTCGCGATCGTCGGTATCAATACCGGCACCCTCTCCACAGAGGGAACCCGCAGCTTGTTGATCTTCATCCAAGGCGTGAATGTCGTTGTCAGGCTGATGTCGCTATTTCCGGGCCTCCGTACGCCTGAGGGAAGCTGGGCGTGGGCGCTGCTGGCAACCCAGATCATTGGACTCGGACTCTCCTGGTACGCGATGGTCATTCTCGAGCACCGCTCGCTCAGCGACCTTCGCTTCAGACAGGTGACCGCCTAGCCAGATCCGCCTCGAGACAGTATGGTTGCGGTTCTTGGTTGACAAGAGACCGATTTCCGTTATAATGCCTCATCGTTGCCGATACAAGGAGGCCGCTCAGGTGCGGCCTTTTTGATTGACCATGAGGGACGCGGCCTCAGGCTCCGCTTGATGCCGTACAAATGAGGTAGAAGGGTATACGGAGGAAATAGGATGGAAGCGATTGAACTCCACGCGGAGCCCCGGAAGCTTACTGGCAAGAAGGTGAAGCTCCTGCGTCAGCAGAATATCATCCCTGGCATCATCTATGGGCGCCACGTCGATCCCATCGCCGTTCAGTTTGACCACCGCGAGCTAGCGCAGGCCCTGGGCCAAGCTGGCACCAGCGCCACCGTTCTCGTTGACGTGGCGGGTGGAGACGAACCCTATTTGGCGATCTTCCGTGACGTGCAGCATCATCCCATTCGCCGCAGGATCTCCCACGTCGACCTGCAGGCCCTGAGCCTGACGGAGACGGTGCGTGTCCCGGTGAACGTCGTGATCGTTGGCGAAGCGCCCGCCGCGGTTGAAGAGGGCGGCGTCCTGATGCAGCTCCTAACCGAGCTCGATATCGAGGCGCTTCCCACATCCCTGATTCCCGCCATTGAGGTGGATGTCTCTGGGCTGACCGAGATCGGTATGGGCGTCACCATTGGGGACATCCCGGTCCCAGACGGTGTGACGATTTTGAACGCGCCGGATGAGACAATCGTGCAGGTCACCTACATGGCCGAAGAGGAACTCGAGGTCGAGGAGCCCACGCCGCTGGAGACTGAGCTCGGGCTGCTGGGTGAGCCCACCGAGGTCGCCGAAGAGGTCGAGGGTGAGGAAGGCGAGATCGAAGAGGAGCCGGAGGAGTTCTAGACGCCACCGACTCCCTTGGCTGGATGACAGAAGGTGGGGCTTGAAGCCCCACCTTTTTGTTTTGGATGGAGAGAATCGAGGGACTATCCCTGCCAGCCCGCGGATCGTAGAGAAAAGACTACGGCCTTCTGTCAAACCCTCGACGAAGAGAGCTTAGCAGAAGGCCGTTGTGTGGAGGCTCAGGAGCTATCGACTACCAGCGGTTCTGACGACGCCGAAGTTTGCGCTCTCGACGGCGCGCCCGCGCAATCCCCTTACGCTTAGCAATACGCTCTTCCTCACCTTTCGTGAGGTAATAACGGCGCTTCCGGAGCTCGCTCAGAATACGATCTCGGGACACCTTGCGCCGAAAACGCTTGATCAGACTCTCATTGGACTCATTATCTCGTCGTACAACATACGTCATCCGTTTCACCTCCCTATCAGTTCACCAACCAGCACCTTACCACGTCACCATCTTGCCCGAGCTTATCATTACGCTTTCCAGCAGCAAGCTCCTTGATATGACATCATTACCATACCATGTTAGGCCCTCTCGTCAAGGTTGGCGAAACTCACGTGACACCCCTAAGGCCGACACGCACAATACCCTGCGCGCACAAAACCTTGACGGAACACCCTAAACATGGTATCATATATCGGGTAGATA
>JBNGDL010000027.1:0-16058 GCA_049975205.1 Anaerolineae bacterium
GAGCGCTGTCGCCGCTGCCCGATCATCAACCTGTGCCTCTGGTGCCCGGCCCACGCCTACCTGGAGACCGGCGAGCTAGATGGCTTCTCGCAGTATTTCTGCGATGTCGCCCACGCCAGGGCCGAGGCCATTAGGGCCCGGCACAGGGAGGCCTCAGAATCGTAGCCTCAGAGATCCTTGCTGGAGGGACAGACGCCGTACTAGATAAAAGCGGCCCGGCCCGGGTCCTGCGGTTATGCATCCGCGCATTGTGGGATCCATCGGCGCTTGAGGCGGCTGCCGCGATGGCGAGCCGAGAAGAGGTTGATTGGGGGGCGTTTCAGCGCATCGCTCGCGAAAACGACCTTGCTCCGCTGCTCTACTACACCCTTCGGGGAACGACGATTGTGCCGCCGACCATCCACGAGGCGCTTCAGGATGCCTATTACTATGTGGCCGGCCAGAACAGCATCCGGCTGCATGAGATGGATAGAATACTGGCAGCTCTGGCTGAGGAACGCGTGCCGGTCCTGCTGCTCAAGGGCGCTGCATTTGTCGAGACGGTCTACGGCAATCCCGGCCTGCGCCCGATGGTCGATATTGACTTGCTGGTGGACAGGGTGGCCGCAGCTGAGCGCGCGCTGGTGAAGGCTGGCTATGAGATGTCGACGGCTGATCCCTGGCCTGGGTTCAGCTGGCGCTATCGCAACAGTGTGGCCTACAGTCGGCTATCGGGAAGAGGCCTGCCCTGGCTGGTGGGGCTCCATGTTCGGCTGTTTGACGTTCCCTACTACGAGCGGATCCCGATGGACGAGTGGTTTGCGCGGGGTATTGCCGCGCCCGGCCTGGGCCACGGGGCCTGTGTGCCGGCGCCCGAGGATCACCTCGTCTACCTCTGTGGGCACCTGGCCCTGCATCATCAGTATGATCCCACGCTCCTCCGCTTCGTCGATATCGCGCTCCTGATCCAGCGGACGGGTGACAACCTGGATTGGGATCAGGTCGTTGATCGGGGCGTAGCCTGGCGCTTGGTGATACCGCTGCAGCGCGTGATCACACGGCTGGAAGGGCTTTGGCCTGGAACGCTCCCTCCAGACGTGGTGACGCGGATTGCCCAGCTGCGACCGACGGGCTCCGAGCGGCGGGTCCACCAGTGGGTGACTGCGCACCCCCGGTCGCCGATGGCAGACACGATTCTGGCGCTGACGACGATGCCCGGATTCGGGCGGCGCCTGCGCTTTCTGCTGGAGGTGGGCTTCCCAAGTCCGGACTACATGAGTCGACGTTACTGCTCAGACCGTCCGGGCCTTTGGCCATTCGCCTACCTGCGCCGGGCCGGGCTGGCGATTGGATATCTGTTCCGGGGCGCCCGCTAAGTTGGCGAGGAGCGGGCGAGACCCAGGAGGGCAATGAGATGCGAGGTTGGTTCACAACACTGAAGCGCGGACTGTCGCGCTCGCTGCCCGAGGACCGCGTGGCGGGAGAGGGGTATGCCGCGATTACAGAGAGCCTGGGCAACCTTGGGCCTTTCTTTGCTCGACACCGGCGAAATGCGGTCGTGGGCGCTGTCCTGATTCTCCTAACCTCACTCTTGGGGTTGGCCTCGCCCCTTGTCACCCGCTACCTGGTGGACGACGTCATTCTCGCCCGGCAGATGCAGCGGCTGTTGTGGGTGGCCCTGGTCCTCGCCGCAGTGAAAGGGCTGGGAATGGTGGCAAGCACGTTGGGCCAGTTCGCCTTCACTCGCTTTGAGCAAGAGATGCTGCTGGACATCCAGGAGAAGCTCCTAGACCGGACGTTGCGGTTGCCTAAGTCGTTCTTTGATGCCCAGGAGGTGGGCTACCTGATGTCCCGCTTGACCTCCGACGTGTCGGGGCTGCGCTGGTTCTTCTCGAGCACGCTGATCTACCTGGCCACGGAATCCCTGCGCTTCGTGGGCGGCATCGTTTTCCTCTTCTACCTGGAGTGGCGTCTGGCGCTGGTGACGCTAGTGCTGTTGCCTGGGCTGATGGTCGTTGTGCGTCTGTTCGCCCGGCGCAGCCGCATCTTGAGCCATCAGGAGATGGAGCATCGCGCAAACGTCTCCCGCGAGATGCAGGAGTCACTCACGGCAGCGTCGTTGATCAAGGCATTTGCTGCAGAAGAGCGGACGGTCGGAAGAATCATGTCAGAGTTGCGGGCGAGTTTCCAGGCGACCCTCGAGACCATGGTTGTTGGCTCGGTCGCAACGATGACTTTTCAAACGCTAAGCGATCTTTCGCGGGGGATATCGCTCTTGGGAGGCGCTTACCTCGTGATCACGGGCGACTGGACGTTGGGGTCGCTGTGGGCCTTTCTGAGCTACGTTGGCTATGTCTACAGCCCAGCGAAATACCTAGCTATGGCCAACCTGGAACTCCAAAGTGCGCAGGCCTCGCTTGAGCGTGTATCGGCGTTGTTCGACATCGTGCCGGAGGAGAGCCCGGGCACAGGCCAGGTCGTGGAACGACTCAGTGGCGAGGTCGCGTTCAAGGATGTCTCCTTCTGGTATCAGGAGGGTGAGCCGGTGCTGGAGGGTGTGACCTTTGTCGTCCGGCCCGGTGAGCGGGTGGCAATCGTCGGCCCTAGCGGGGTGGGCAAGACGACGTTGCTGAGCCTGATCTTGCGCTTCTACCGCCCGACGCGGGGTGAGATCTGGCTTGACGGTCAGCCGGCCTCCGAGTATGAACTAAGCTCGCTACGGCGACGCATCGGGTACGTGGCGCAGAGCACACTGCTTCTTTCAGGTACGGTCTTGGAGAACCTCCGCTACGGTAATCCCGAGGCGAGTCACGAAGAGGTAGAGCGCGCGGCGCGAACCGCAGGCATCCACGACTTTGTCGTCAGCCTGCCCCACGGGTATGAGACACGAGTGGGGGAGCGTGGGATCACGCTCTCTGAGGGACAACGCCAGCGGATGGCCATCGCGCGGGCGCTGGTGAAGGATCCGGATATCCTAGTGCTCGACGAGCCGACGTCGGCGCTGGACAGCGTGGTGGAGCGATCCATCTTTGATGCGCTTCCCGACATGATCCAGGATAAGACGCTTTTCGTGGTGGCGCACCGTCTGGTCACGGTACAGAACTCAGACCGGATTCTCCTTCTTAACGAGAAGCGTTTGGTAGCGACGGGCACGCACGCGGAGTTGCTGAAGAGTAACGCCTACTACCGCATGCTGGTGAAAAACCAGCAAATCCTCATTCCAGCTATGCCGACGCAACCATTGGTGGATTAGTGTTGGGCCAGCGGTGTGGTTTAGGGGCGGAGCGGGTTGGCGACCGCCAGCTCACACCTTCGCCCGCGCAACGCGGATCTGCGCGCCGTGCTCGACCGAGCGGAGTTCGGTGGCGTCATCCCGCATCTCGCCGATGATGTTCACCGGGCTGTAGGCGCGCGGCTTGCTGCCCGAGCTCGCGGGCGTGGGCCCGAAGAAGATGCAGAGGGCCTTTCCTACGGGCCAGTAACCCAGCGTGCCGACTTCTACCTCGGCCCGGGCGTCCGGCGCCTGGTCGACCTCAACGGGGATCTCGAAGTAAATCTCGTCACCCCAGGTGTTGACCGTCCCCTGAAGCGGTAAGGCGTCCCATATCCGTTGAGCGGTGTTGCTGTCATTCAGCTCTGCCGAGAGCTTCAGATCGGCCACCGTGATCACGATCTTTCGCATGACGTGCCTCCTCCGGCCCACATCCCTCGTTGAGGCTAAGCCTCTAAGTCCGCGGGCTCGTCTCGATGGGGCGCCTGGCTGAAGGCAAGGATCTCCTCGATCCGGACGACCAGCCGTCGCTGCACCTGGGGCAGGGGAAGATCCTCGTCCGCCGCGTACCCATTCATCACATGCTCTTCGGTCAGCGCCTCCATCTTTCCCAATAGCTGAAAACCGACGTCCGTGTCGGGATTCCAGGCGACAATGGACACTTTGGAGCTATGCCGCTCTAGGTTCTCGATGGTCCTGGGGCAGAACCATTCTTTCACGACAATCACGTCCTCTTCGGGATGAGTGAGCGCACCGACAGCGGTGATGTGAGGCAGGCTCAGGTCGTCGGTCGTCGCCAGAATGGCGAAGCCCACCCCGGTCGCAAGCGTCACAGCCTGGTCAAGCATCTTCTCGTTCATCTCCGCACTCCCTACGTGCAGCTAATAGCCTACCTTCTTATCCACGACATTGCGCAACGGCGCCCCAGCAAGGTAGCGTTGCAGATTCTCCACGAAGATCGCGAGGGCGCGGTCGTTGTAGTAGGGATTGTGGCCCGCGTAGTGGCTGGTGATCATCACGTTGGGGATATCCCACAGGGGCGACTCCTTCGGCAGCGGCTCCGTCTCGAAGACGTCCAGGCCTGCCCCGCCGATCCGGCCTTCCCGAAGCGCCGCAACCAGCGCATCCTCTTGAATCGTGCCGCCGCGCCCGATATTAACGATGATGGCGGATGACTTCATCGCGCGCAATTCGGTCTCCCCGATCATGCCGCGCGTCTCCTCGGTCAGCGGCACTGTCAGGACGACGAAGTCGGCCCGAGGGAGCACGTCGAGCAGTTGATCCGGCCCCACCATCTCAGAGACGCCGGGCGTGCCCTGGCTGGGGTCGCGTCGGACCCCGATGACGTCGATGCCCAACGCGCTGGCGACCTGCGCTGTGCGCTCCCCGATCGCACCGACGCCGATCAGCACCATGGTCTTGCCGGGCAGCTCAAAGACGTCGGTACGGCAGGGATCCGCAGACTTGCCCCAGACATGGTCGAGTTGGGCCCGAACCGCGCAATGCAGCCCGCGAGCGAAGGCCAGCAGGAAGGCCATGATGTGCTCGCTGATGGGGATGGCGTGGACCCCGGAACCATTGGTGAGGACAAAGTCCTTTTCGACGATGGCCGGTCTCTTGGTATAGCTGTCCACGCCCGCTGCCCAGTGTTGGACCCATTGCACGTTATCCATCTTCAGGACCGTCTCTGGGTTTACCCACCCTGCAGCGACCTCGATATCATCGAGATAGGGTGCGATATCGTCCTCCTGCCGCGTCAAAACCACCTGCCGGTCAGGCACCAGCGCCTTGATCTCCGAAAGCTGCTCTGGGCTGATGTCGTCATCGTCCAGGCAGAGCCACAATGTTGTCATAAGATACCTCCTTCTCTCTTGATTGTAGCGCAACGGATGGGCTTCGGCAATGGCTCCGGTGACCGCTCAATCTCGGCGATGGACCACCAAGCCAAGCCCCTCGGCCTTGCGTGAGGTCGAGGGGCTCTGCCTCCGGCGATATCCGATTCTAGTCCAGCAAGACGTACCCGGCGCCCAGGCGCTGCTTCGGTGGCCCGTCGCACGCCAGTTTGATCACCGTGACCCCGGCGATGGGATCGGGATCGAAGTGGGGCAGATGCTTGAGGATCAGACGTCGATCCGTCTGCTCGAAGGTGATGGGCGTCCCGTCGGCCAGGAAGGAGGCTTTCTCCACCTTGGTCTGCAGCCCGCCGATCGCGAGCTCCCGTCCGGGCCAGCGGGTGCACCAGTAATAGGCGTTGTTCCCCTTGATGGTCCAAGCTCCCGTCGGCATCCACTCCATATGATCGGCACGGTCGACCTCCCCGTAGAGCGCCTCGCCGTATTTGTCAATCCACGAGCCCACAAGGGTCAACCGCTCCACCGCCTCCGGCGGGACGGAGCCGTCGGGGGCGGGCCCGATGTTGAGAAGCAGGTTGCCCTGCCCGGCGGCGGCTGTGCGGAGCATATCGATGACCTCGCGCACCGAGCGCCAATCCGGCGAGATCGGCATGTAGCCCCACGAGCCGTTGAAGGTCATGCAGGCCTCCCAGGCGCGCCCTTCCTCCTCCGCCCTCACGTGCTCTTCTGGCGTTCCGAAGTCCTCAGGCAGCTTGGCCCGGTTGTTGATGATGATATGGGGCTGCAGCTCTCGGGCCATGGTGCTCATCTTGACCGACTCCCAGGCCTCGGCGTCGGGCAGCGGCCATGAGACGTCGTACCAGAGGATGTCGATCTTGCCGTAGTTGCTCATCAGCTCGCGTACACAGCCCTGCGTGAAGTTGAGGAAGCGCCGGCGCGCGGCCTCGTCCTTGGCGCAGCCGGCGCCATCGGGATGGTGCCAGTCCATCAGCGAGTAGTAGAAGCCGATCTTGAGATCGAACTCGCGGCAGGCCTCCACGAACTCGCGCACCAGATCGCGCCCCGGCCCGCGCTTCACCGCGTTGTAGTCGGTCTGCGCCGTATCCCAGAGACAGAAGCCCTCGTGGTGCTTGGTGGTGAGAACCATGTACTTCATCCCGGCCCGCTTGGCGAGCGCGGCCCACTCACGAGCGGGGCGCTCCTTGGGATTCCAGGTATCGGCCAGCGCCTCGTACTCCTCGGTGGGGATGCGCTCGCGGTTCATGACCCACTCGTGGCGGCCCAGCTGCGCGTAGAGCCCCCAGTGGACGAACATGCCGAAGCGCGCCGCCTGCCACCAGCTCAGGCGCTCCGCTCGCGTTGCTGCTGTCTGCGCGAGATACTGCTCGGTGTTCATAATGCCTCCTTAGGCGAGATGAGCTAGCTGCGCTGTGCGACGAAGGCAATGCCCCGGCCCAGCACAGTTCGGAAGTGAGGGTTGTCGAAAGCGGAGGCTCCATGTCCCGACTCGTAACAGAAGACCCGGGCCTTGCCGTAGGTGTGAGTCCAGGCGAGCGCCTCCATGCTCTTCGGATGGTCCGTGGTCAGTAGGACGTGACTGTCCGGGCCGGGTTCGTTCACGCTGTAGGTCTCGTCCACCATCACAAAGTCGCTCAGACCCTGGGTGATGGGATGATCAGGGTCCGCGACGTGCACGGTGAGTTGTTGGTCGTGGTCGTAGCTGAAGCCACGGTCCTCGATCCCGACGACCTCGTCCCAGACCGACCAGTCGCGGAACGCCAGCAAGGCGTGGTGAAGCACAACGATACCCTGATCGGTCTCCCCCAGGCGCTCCAGCGTTGCCCGCGTGGCTGAACCCGACGCAGGCGTCTCCTGATGGTGGTTGTAGAAGACGAGGACATCGTACCAGTCCCGCACCTTACCGGCGTCGGCGGCGAAGTCGTCCAGCGTCTGGACGTAGGCGTTGACGTTGGCGATGACTCTGAAAAGGCGGGTGAAGGCCGGCACGTCAAACGCGTGTCCGCCCGTGATGACAGCGGTCCTAATCGGTATCTCTGGCATAGGTATCTCCTCATGGCTTCCTGCGCCGCAGTCTTGCGGCGTCGCTTTGACACTTGCATCAACTGACATCGCTCCCACCCATTGTAGTCGGATCACGGTCCTCCGAAAGCATCTTGCCAAAGAGGGCGGGCAGGGGGGAGCGTATCAATCTGAATCACAAGACCTTTGAGCTCTTCTTCTCTAGCAGTCATGTTCTCAAGAAGGAAGAGCTCAAAGGTCTTCGCGTAGAGCGGTCGTCGTGCTACCGATGATGCCTGTGATGTCATAATGCCTCCGGCCCGGCGAGCTACGCGGGCGGGGAGATATGACGATGTAGGCCTCAGCGCTGCTGCTTGGACCACATCCGATCGTAGAGCCGTTCGGTATCTTCCCTGTGGGCCAGCTCTGTGCCGGGTGTCATCACGGCGGCCGAGCCCGCTGCGACGGCGTAATAGGCGGCTTCTCGAATGGTCTTACCCTGGGCCAGCGCCAGCGTGAGCCCGCCGACCATCGTGTCGCCGGCGCCGATCTTGCTCTTGATGTTGACGGTGGGGGCGCGGATGCTCTCCTGCAGATCCTTTGAAAACAGCATGGCACCGCCCGCCCCTAGCGAGACGAGGACAACTTCAGCCTTGCCCTCCTCAATCAGCCTCTCTGACACTTCAACCTGGTGGGCCTCGCTCTCGATCTCCTCGCCCGCCAAATGGCCCAGCTCGCGCATATTGGGCTTGATTAGGAAGACTCCGACATCGACGGCCTGGCGGAACTCCTCGCCGGAGCTGTCGACGATGAACTTGATGCCCAGCTCACGACACCGCCGCGCGATCTGAGCATAGAAGTCCTCGGGCATGCCTGGAGAAATGCTCCCGCTGGCGACGAGATAGGCAGGTGGCTCATCCCAGTCGAAGACGGCGTCAAAGACCCGCTGGCACTCCTCGTCGCTGACCTCTGCGCCGGGTGTGCTGAATCGGTATTGGTGACCGGTCGCATCTTCGAAGACCGTGACGCTCTCCCGGGTGCGCCCCTCAATGGGAATGCGGCGCTGAGTCACCCCCTCTTCGTCGAGCAACTCCTCGATGGTCTCGCCGGTGGGCCCGCCGGCCGGGTAGATGACCAAGGCCTTGCCGCCCAGCTGGAAGATGGCGCGTGCCACATTGACGCCGCCACCGCCCGGGTCAACGAGAGGGGGCCCGCACCGGAGTTTCCGGTCCGGTACCACATGGTCGATGTGCATGCTCTTGTCATACGCGGGGTTCGCGCAGAGAGAGCGAATAGCTTGGGTCATGCTTGTCCTCCTGGTGACTGGCCCTGACAGTGCTTTCTACCTTGTATCTTTGCGCTTTCGCATTATTATAGAAGGGGATGAAGAAAATACGAGCGCGTTGGGGGCTTGTTGGTGTGATGCTGGCGGCATTGCTCGCCGGAGGCTGTGGCTTCCTTCCGGGATTGCGCGCCACGCCTACGGCGCCGGCGCCCACCGTCACCCTTACACCCTCTCCCTCACCGACCTTGACGCCCAGCGCGACTGCCACGCCGTCTCCCACACTAACTTCGACCCCGACCGCCACGTCGACCCCCACCAGCACCCCAACGCCGGAGACTGGACCCTGCATGATCGTCGCGGAGAGCGACGTTACCGTCTATACGCGAGCCAGCTTTGACGCCATGGTCTTCGGCACGATGGAGGCAGGGATGACCCTGCAGGCCGGTGCGACTGCCGAGGGGGAATGGATTGGTTTCGAGCCGGCCGTGGCGCAGGCGGCGAACATCGGGGTCTTCCGCTATCGGTGGGTGCACGAGAGCGCGGATCTGCATCTGGAGGGCGATTGCGAGGATCTGCCCCAGCTGGAATCGCCCGAGGCCGGTGTCTGTTATACCATGCCGATGGAGGACGTGAGCGTCTACGCTGCACCGATGATCGATGCGACTGTGGTCGCTACAATGACCGTCGGTGACTACGCAGCCGTGGTCGCCAGGGGCGAGGACTTCGCAGAGGTGGACCTGGGCCGCGGGAATACAGGGCTGGACGTCGAAGGATGGATCCCGGAACCGACCCTCAATCTCAACGGGCCGTGCGACGACCTACCCACGCCGATGCCCTGACATCGTGATTGGCCTGTGATAACCCCGAGGCGTATCCACGCCGCAGCATCGAGCATCCAGGAGAGGATTGAGCTATGACGGTTGTCTACTTCAACGGCAGGTTTATGCCGAAGGAGGAGGTCTGCGTCTCGCCTGACGACCGAGGCTTCCTCTTTGCAGACGGCGTGTACGAGGTCATCGCTGCCCACGATGGGGAGCTTTTCATGGCCGACGCCCACTACAAGCGGCTCTCGCGAAGCCTATCCGCGTTGCGCATCCCAGAGCCTACTCTAGAGGTCCTCCAACCCGCGGTAGCTTCCCTCCTGGGGCGTAACGGTCTGGACCGGGGCGGTGCAAAGCTCTATATTCAGATCACCCGGGGAGTTGCACATCGGAACCACGCTTTTCCTGATGACCCCGTACCGCCGACGGTCTACGCCGAGGCGGAGCCCTATACCCCGCCGGAGGAGCTGTGGCAGCGCGGGGTACACGCCATCCTGGTGCCCGACATCCGTTGGGCGCGATGTGACATCAAGTCGCTGGCACTCCTGCCCAACGTCCTGGCCAGCCAGCGGGCTAAGGAGGCCGGGGCTTACGACGCAATCTTTGTTCGGGACGGCGTGATCACCGAGGGCGCTCATACTAGTGTCTGCGCGGTTTTCGGCGGGCGTCTCGTCACCCATCCACGCACGCACCATATCCTGGGTGGCGTCACCCGCGATGTTGTCCTCGACCTATGTCGAAAGGGAGGGATTCCGGTCAGGGAGCGACCGATCCTGGAGGAGGAACTGGGCGATGCCGACGAGGTGATGCTTCTGGGCACGACGACGGGCGTGATGCCGGTGGTCTCAGTCGACCACCTCACGATTGGAGATGGGCACCCAGGGCCGATCACTCTGACGCTTCAGAGCCAGCTCCGCGCTTTGATGATGGGAGAGAGCTGACGTCTCTGCTCTGGCACGCATACAATAGAATCAGCCGGGCTGTGAGGCCCGGCTGATCTTGATGAAGATACGGGAAGTGCGCCTTCTAGAATTCCTGTAGCAGGTCGAGCAACTCCCGATCGAGCTTGTGACCATGCCAATCCTCGTAGTCGACGTCGTCGCGCCCCGAGCCAAGGATCCCAAAGGGACCCCGGAAGTTCCACAGGGCGTAGCCGATGTTGTGTGCCGTCAGGATCTCCAGCACGTCTCTGAACCACGCAAGCACGACGTTGTGAGGCGTCTGATTGTACGCCCCGCCTTCCCCACAATGGACACCAATACCGCGGTCGGCCAAGGCAATCCAAGGCGCGTACAGCGCCTCCAGCTCCCTGCGGCCCCAACGGTCACCGTAATGCCAACCGCCGGGCCATTCCGGCTCGGGCCAGTCCATGCCGTTCACCCAGCTTGCCTTGTAGTGGCTGATGCCCATCGGCTCGTAGGCGCGGCAGCTCTGAGCGATGCCCAGGTCCGCCAGCTCTGGCATAGAGATCCGCCCGTAGCCCAAGCCATCGGCGATGATCAGCCGCGCCGGATCGATCTCACGGATCGCCTCCACCGTCGCGCGCGCCACGCGCTCGTGATCGGCCCGGGTCATGCCGTCCACGCTCGGCGTCGGGGGCTCGTTGATCAGGTCGAAGCTGAGCTCTGAGGCCGGGATACCCTTGTACCGCTCCGCCAACGTCGTCCAGTGGAAGACGAAGGCATTCAGCGCTTCGGGATCCTTCCATAGGTTGAAGGGCTCCTCGCGCTCCCGGTTGACCGAATACCCCGGGCCGCGGTGGAAGTTGAAGGAGATGTGGATCCCGTGGTCCTGACCCAACCGGATGACCCGATCGATCTTCTTCAACATAGGCTCGTGCAGCTTCATGGGGTCATCGTCCGCAGTCCACAGCGTATAGCACGCCGGGATGCGGGCAAAGTTGAAGCCCCAATCCGCCATCCAGCGGAAATCATCCTCCTGGAAGTCCCCGCTGCTCTTGGTAGTGAACATCTCCAGGAGATTGAAGCCCCGCCATCGGGGAAGCACAGTCTGTTCTGCCTTGTGATTCATTGGCCTCCTTCGCCTTTCTCAGCTCAGCACGACGACCCGTACGACAGGCTCTTTCTTGGGGTCGTTCACCACCTGGTCGCCTTGCACGTCTCGCGACGTCGCCGGGATGCCGTCAAGCGACACGTGCTGCCGACGTCCATCCGCAAGGTAGATGTCCACGTCCTCGCCCGCCTGGGCGACCTCCAGCCCGCCCAGCTTCCCGGTGGATTTCGATGTCCTGAGACAACGCACGCCTATCGATCCGCGACCCTTGGTGGAGACCTCAGCCAACGGGAAGCGGTGCATGTAGCCGGTCTCGGAGGCGACGACAATCTGCCACTTCGCCTCATCTGCCTCGCCGTTCGGCACCGAGGTGGCGCCCAACAACTTGTCACCATCGCGAACGTTGATCCCGACGACGCCGGACGCGCTGCCGGTCTGCTGTGGATTCACCGTATCCCCGTCGATCCTGAGCACCTGCGCTTCTGCTGTGTAGAAGAGGATGTGGGCTCCCTCGCCGACGACGGCGCCGTAGAGCAGGCGGTCGGGGACGTCGTCTGCCAATCCCATCACAGGCTCCCAGTTCCGCTCCGAGAGTGAGAGATCCTCCACTTTGGTGCGTTTGACCTTTCCGGCCTGGCTCACCATCACTAGGTACGTGTCGGGTCTCAGCACCGCTGCGCTGACGATCTCCTCCCCTTTCGCTAACCCCATACTTTCGGGTGTGGCGGTCTCGGGCACAAAGCCGACGGAGCCCCTCCACCCGCGCCCGCCGCTGGAGAAGATAATGACCTCCTCGTTCGGCTCGACCTCGATGTGAGCCAGGTGCCCCCCGCCTGCCGGGGCGCGGCTGGTCAACCCCTCGTCGACGCGGTAGTAGTAGCCGGAGGCATCACGGCGCTCCAGGCCATTGGGGGTGAGGATGAGGAGTTGCTTGGCATCGGGCATCACCAGATCAGCTTGGGTGGTGAAGGTGCTCCGACTTGCGGCATTCTCCTCCTCATCGATGATGACGGTCCGACGAGGGATGGCATACGTCTCCTTGAGATCGGTTGTCTCTTCGACCACGACCGCCAGTCGCTTTGCCTCCGACGCTAGGAGGCTCTCGAGGTAGCCGATGCGCTCCTTCAGGTCCTTCTGCTCATCGACCAGACGCCGCCGCTCCAGGGCGGCGAGACGACGCAGCTGCATGTTCAAGATCGCCGTCGCCTGTGGATCGGTGAATCCGAACTTGCGCATCAAGTTCCCGTGAGCCGTCTCCGGCGTTCGAGAACGACGGATGGTGTCGATAACCTCGTCGAGGATATCGAGCGCCTTCAGCAAGCCCTCGACGATGTGTAGGCGCGTCTTCCGAAGCTCGAGCTCGTACTGGCTCCGGCGCTCGATCACCGTCAGGCGGTGCTGAACGAAATGGATGAGCATCTCAGCCAACGAGAGATACTCTGGTCGCGTCGTCCCATCCGCTGCGGGAACCAGCGCCAGATTGATGACCCCAAAGGTCTCCCGAAGCTGGGAGTACTTCATCGCCTCCATGATCACCTCGGCGGGGTCGGCGTTGCGGGAGACCTCGATCACGACGCGCATCCCGCTGAAATCCGACTCATCACGGAGGTCCGTGATGCCACTGAGGCGCCCGTCCCGAACTTCGCGGGCCAGCTTTTCGATCAGCGTGCTCTTCTGCACGGCGTAGGGTAGCTCGGTGATCACAATGTTGGTCTTGCCCCCGCCGATGTCCTCCAGGGTGATCCGGGCCTGCATCACCACGCGCCCGCGCCCGGTCTTGTAGGCTTGGCGGATCGTGTCGATCAACTCCCCGTCACCGCGATCCCTGAAGCGATAGATCAGGCCACCGGTAGGAAAGTCAGGGCCGGGCACGATCTTCATCAGCTCGTCGACGCCGATCTTGGCGCGGCGCTTCCAGTTCTTTGCCACGTGGATCGCGGCGTCGCAGATCTCACCCAAGTTGTGGGGCGGGATCTTGGTCGCCATCCCCACAGCAATGCCGTCCACGCCGTTGACCAGTAGGTTGGGGAAGACCGCGGGCAGCACCGTGGGTTCTTTCAGCGAGCCGTCGAAGTTGTCGTCCCAGCTGACGGTGTCCATCTGGAGATCTTGGAGCATGGTTTCAGCCAAGGCTGTCAGACGCGCCTCCGTATACCGCATCGCGGCAGGCGAATCGCCGTCGATGGACCCGTAGTTGCCCTGACCATCGACCAGGGGGGCCTCCATCATAAAGTCCTGGGCCATACGGACCATTGCCAGGTAGACCGACATATCCCCATGAGGATGGTACTTACCCAGGACCTCACCGACGATACGGGCGGATTTCTTGTGCGGGCGATTGTGCGTCAGCCCCAGATCGTGCATAGCGTACAGGATGCGCCGCTGCACCGGCTTCAAGCCGTCACGGACGTCGGGCAGTGCGCGGTCGGTAATCGTTTCCCGCGCATAGCCGACGTAAGCGTCAGTCATGTCTCGATAGAGCTCGATTGTCTCGCTGTATTCTTCTGCAACTGATGTCGCCGTTGCTGCCATTCTGCTTTCCTCCGGACTCTGTCAGATCCTTGGCGAAGTGTGCCCCGATGATAGAGGCGCAGTCATCGTCGTCGAGAGGGCGTTGGGGACTCGCTAATCCCCGCCCCCGTTCTCCAAAGGCCCCTCACCGTCCCAATGCATCATCAGCCGCTCCCGCCTCTGTGACGGGCTTCCGCCCATCCATAGCGAGACGGTTGTGTTGGCGGCGTGAACATCATTGACCGTGACGCGCACCATATGCTCGTTGAACCAGGGCTCAGGGTCCCCAGGCTTGAAGACGGTCTCGCGCAGCTGGCTTGGGTTCATCTCGCCGAGGCCCTTGTAGCGCTGCATCGTCACCTTGGCGCTCTTGCCCCACTTCTTGACGAGGCGCTCGCGCTCGGTCTCGGTGTAGGCATACTGGCTCTGGTTGCCGTTGCGCAGCAGGTATAGGGGGGCGCGGGCGATATAGAGCTTGCCCTCCTCCACCATCGGGCGCATCAGCCGCCAGAAGAGCGTGTAGAGAAGGGTCTTGATATGGTCGCCGTCTACATCGGCATCGACAAGAATGGCCACACGGCCGTAGCGCATCTTTCCGGGGTCGAAGTCCGACCCAATGCCGGCGCCGATGGCTGCTACAATCGCCTTGACCTCGTTGTTGGCCAGCGCCTTGTTCAATCTGGCGCGCTCGGTGTTGAGAATCTTACCGCGGAGCGGGAGGATGGCGTGGTAGTTGCGGTTGCGCGCCTGCTTGCAGGAGCCTCCTGCCGAGTCGCCCTCCACAATAAAGAGGGTCGTCTGCACGGTCGGACTGCCTTTAGCCACGTCGGCGAGCTTGCCCGGCAGCTCGTCCACCTCCAACACCGAGCGGCGCATCACCAGAGCGCGTGCCTTTGCTGCCGCGTGTCGCGCGCGCGATGCCGCTAGACAGCGTGAGACGATGGTCCGCCCCAACGAAATCTTCTTGCGGAATTGTGTGAGCAGGGCCTCGTAGACAATCGAATGAACCTGGCCCTGCACTTGATCGCTGCCTAACTGGGTTTTGGTCTGGCTCGTGAACTGAGGGTCCCGCATGCTGAGGTTGATGACGGCTGTGATCCCGGCAATTGTATCTCGCCCTGTGATCTCGTCGCCGGTCTTGAGCAGCTTCTTCTCGCCGCCGAAGACGTTGACTGCCTTAGTCAATGCCGAGCGGAACCCCGCGACGTGCCGTCCTCCATCTGGGGTGGGGATGGTGTTCACAAAGGAGATGATCTCCTCGTCGTCCTGGTCGTGATACTGAAGCACGAGTTCGAGCTTCGTGCCATCCTCCGTCTCTCCCGTGATCTTGATAGGCTCGTGGATCGTCCTTCGGTCCTGGTTGAGATAGCTGACGTACTCGGTGATCCCGCCCCTGTATTGGTAGGTGCGCTCCTTGTCCTTGTCTCGCTCGTCGACGATGTGGACCGTCAGGCCCGGCACGAGGAACGCCACAATCTGGAGCCGCCGCGCCAGTGTGGTGAAGCTGAACTCCGTCACATCCAGATACTGGGGGTTCGGCACAAAGGTGACCGTGCTGCCCGTGTTGATCTTGCGGTCGGCGTGCGCGCGTATTACCTTCTTCTCCCCACGTTCGCCGACCTGACCGATCACCTCTCTCGTGTGCGGGTCGAGGATTTCTACCGGTGTGACGGGCAAACCGTGTTCATGGCGTTGACGATAGATCACGCCATCGCGTTTGACCTCCACCTCGAGCCACGTGGAGAGCGCGTTTGTCGCCTTGATGCCGACGCCGTGTAGCCCGCCAGACGTCGAGTAGGAACCATCCTCGAACTTGCCGCCCGAGTGCAGCTCCGTGAAGGCGATCTCAAGCGCTGATTTTTCCTTCTCTGGATGGATGCCCACAGGGAATCCACGACCATCGTCGACAATCGTGATGCTACCGTCCTTGTGGATGGTGACGTCGATCAGGTCGCAGGCGCCGGCGAGGGCCTCATCGACCGAGTTGTCGATGACCTCGATCGCCAGATGATGCAGCGCCGACTCACCCTTTCCACCCACGTACATACCCGGGCGGCGCTGGATGTTTTCCGGATAGTCCAGCACCTGGATAGACGATGCATCATAGGCCGCTTGTTTCTTTGTCATTTGCACCTCTTGCTCATCTCTTTACGGGGTCCCTCCCAGCCTCACCCCGTTCCCCCTGACACGCCACCGCGCTGCTGCAAGCTGGACCTTGTTAGGTCGGCCTGGCTGTCGCGCCGTATGCGGTCGCCACCGTATGAAATGAAGCCTGCCCCCCGTGCTCTGCGCACGCCGCGTCTGCG
>JBNGDL010000027.1:16158-41304 GCA_049975205.1 Anaerolineae bacterium
CACAGATGGCCCCACACGTCGTCAGAGATGCGGGTGGAGCGCAGGGTTCTCTTTGTCGTGTCTGTCCATCGAAGACCCACTTAGAAGAGCGAGGACCAGGCAAGCCAGAACGGAGAGGCATCCTTGCCTGAACTGGCCTCCAGCCTCGCAACAGGGGCGTGGGCCGGGCCGTCGTGGCCCCCAAAAATCGACGTCGAGAGTATAGCACACTTGCACCCCTCCGTCAAAGTTCATGGCAGCGGCACTCGCGCCGTCACGATACTAGTGAGACGGCCCATTTTCTCTGATTTTATTATATAGTACGTTTGTTCTAATGTCAAGCATGAAAAAACCACGGAAATCACGTCTGTGTCAAGAGAATTAGCGGATGTCGGTGGGTGTCCCACCGCGTAGAGGTCAGACGGGAGACGATATCGAGTTGGTCGCAGGCTATACGGCTTGTGGGGGGTATGCTACGCTCTATGGGGCGAATGGCCGGCGGCTATGCCGTGATCAAGGCCGTCCTCAACACCCTCGTCTACGATCTGGCGCCGTGCCGCAACGCGCGGAACGCTGAAGCGGTGCGAGGGTGTGCTTGTCACGCGCACACCCTCGTCATTCTAGAGGGGCTCAGCGTCCATCTTGGGAGTGCGACGCCCCAGTTGGTTCTCTTCTCTAAGGCAGGACCCGGAAGGCGCCTCCCGCCGTCCGCCCCCAGACCTCGGGGAAGTACATCTCCGAGATCGTCGCCGGCATCACCTTATAGTCGCCAGGGACGGCAGCACGAAGGTAGTACCGCACCTCGTAGGTCCCCGCCGAGAGCCGGCTGGCGTAGAAGGCGCCGCGCTCGTCACGCAGCTCCGCGTGGTCGAACCCCCGCCACCACCACCGGCGCCCCTCTGATGTCGTGACCGGCTCGGTACCCTGTTGCTCGGTCTGCAATGTCGGGTCGACGGGCTCCATCCCCGCGGGATAGAAATCCTCGAGCACCACGTAGTTGCGCTGGCGAGGGACGATCACCGTGAGGCGCACCTCGACCAGCTCGCCGGGCCGTGCTGAGGTGACCGGCTCGCAAGGGGCATCCTCCTGCTCGCGCAAGCTGTCGACACGGCAGTAGGCCCTTTCCACCGTGATCCCGCGGCTTTCTGGTTCGAGCGCTTCAACGGGGAGCGAGAGCGATAGATCGGCCGTGTAGTAGAGCGTACCGGGCCCTGTGCCCCGAGAGACCTCCAGGGCGTTCGGCCAGTCGCGGAGCAGAGCGTCTAGGGGTATCGTGTGCTCGATTGGCGTCCGAAGGGTCTCCGCCGTCACGGCGCCGCTCTCCAAAGCCTCTGTGTTGAACGCCAAGCCGAATTCATACGCTGCATCTAGCTCGCCGGTCGCGATCATATAGTCGGTCAACGCCATAACGGCCCAAGCAGTCTCCTGCGTTGTCTCCCAGCGGCCTCCCTGTCGAGCAACCATCAACCAGCGTATGGCCTGTGGCAGCAACGGATCGTCGGGCGCCAGCCGGACCAGGGCATCCAGCGCGAGCGAGGTCGCCCGGGTCCACGTGACCCAGTGCTCTGATGCGACGCTCTCCCAGTGGGCGCCACTCGCGGTCAGGACAGCGTCCGCGCGGAGATCGTCTAGCAGCGTGGCAACCCGCGGGTCGTCGGGATCTCGCAGACCCAGCGCCAGGGCCAGATAAGCCCGCCCTGTCACCTCCATCACGTCTCGTGACTCGAACAGAGTCTGGTCCACACCCACCGGCCACGGCTGGTCTGCCTCCGCCAGAACGTAGACGGCCAAAGCGAAAGGAAGGCTCCCTTCTTCGTGCTTCAGGCCTGTCTCAAGTCTACGCTGCAGGAACCTGATCCCTTGGGAGAGCGTGAACGCATCCACGGAGAAGCCCGCGCGTTCGGCCTGGACTAGGCCCAGGATGGCATAAGCCGTGAGTTGCAGGTCGCTGGGTTGCTCTCGCCACCAGCCCCATCCTCCATCGGCGTTCTGGCGTTTGCTCAACGCCTTCAACATCTCATCGACCAGAGCCTCAAGCTTCCTCTCAAGCTCAGGATCGCGCTGCCCCAGCTCGCGGAGCCCGCGGTAGGTCGCAAGATTTGGCAGGAAGCGACTGATTAACTGCTCGGTGCACGCGTGGGGGAAGCCCTCCAGGTAGTCCAGTCCTTCCAGCATGCCGGCCGCAAGTGTTGGCTCTAGTCGCACCGTCAGGGTGCTGTCGGGCCCGGCCTCTGGCGGGACGATGACCACCTCGACGCGGGACCCTGCCTCTGTTAGCGCGCCGGAGGTGCTCACGACATCGGGGCTCTCGTACCGGTAGATCGGCAGGGCATGGTCCGACGCGCGCCCCACCGTGGGGCGTGTCACGTCGCGGAAACCGCCGCCAGCCGCCGAGAAGGTCAGGTCCGCGGCCTCGAGACCCGTCGCCGGCACCGCCACCGTCCACGTGACCCGCACACGACCGTGGGCCGGGATGACGACTGCCCCGTCTGCCGCGTCTACGACCTCCAGGTTGGTCTGGAGGCGCGGCGTGACGTCCAACTCGGCATCTGTGTTGTTATGGACCACCATCGCCACTTCCGCGCGATCCCCGGCGACCAGGAACCGTGGTGTGACGGGGCGCACCAGCAGGGGCTTTGTGACGACAAACTCCGCCCTGGCCTCGCCAACGTGAGTCTCAGCGGTGATCACGCGGGCCTCGGCGACCCACGTGGTCAGCGAGTCAGGTAGGGTGAAGGTCACGGTAACCTCGCCATCGGGTCCCGTTCGGAGTTCGGGTTCCCAGAGTGCTGTATCGGGGAACTCCTGGCGCACGTCGGGCATATAAGCGGCCTCGCCGCCGCCTCCCCCGCCGATCCCGCCCACGAGCCCCTCGCGGGCGATCCTTTCCGCTCTCTCACGCAAAGCCTCGAGGTCCTCTGCAAGCCGGTTGTGAAGTGTGAGCAAGCTGTCGCCCGTGATGGTGCCCAATGGCCGGGGAGCGTAGAAAGACTCCAAGAGCGTCGGGGCGTTGTCTTCCGCCAACGCCAACACGGCCTTGTCCACCACGCTTAGCACGACATCGGCGTCCACCGGATTGCCTCGAGCGTTGACGGCGCGCACCGTCATCTCTACGGTGTCGCCCGGCCCATAGGTGCAAAGGCCCTCATCGGGACAGCGTGGTTCGAGGGTGACATCCAGCGCCTGCGCGGTCGGTTCTACCTCCAGATTCACCATTCCAATGCGCACGTCGGGCGTCGATTGTCGACCGTCGACCCCCTTCACGATGGCGAAGGCGACGACAATGTTGGGTACGTGGTCCTCTGTGATGGGTATCTCAATGAGCGGATTGGCCTCCCGAACGGTTAGTCGCTCGACTTCCAGGATGGAGCCGCGCTCGATGGTCATCAGGACCTCGAATGGCCCCTCGAAAGGCGTCGGCAGGAGGATCTGGGCGACGTCGCCGGGGCGGTAGCGCTCAGCGTCCGCGACCGGCTCCACCTTACCCTCACTCAGCTGCCAGGCCGCCATCTGGGGTCCGCTGACCCAGAGATAAGCCTCGCTGCGAACGATGTTACCCTCCTCATCGCCGCCCTTCGCTAGGACGACATAGGATCCACTTGTGGGCGGGGTGACCTCCACCGTGGATCTGCCTTGCAGATCCGTCTCGACAGAGAGCGTCTCCACCGGGGTGTCGTCGTGCGTCCAGGTGCCGGTGCTGTAGGGCTCTGGCGACGGCGTGTAGGTCCATTTGCGGCGGGCCAGGGTGATCGTGACGGATTGTTCGGCCATCGACTCACCCTCCCAGTCCAGGGTTCGAAGGTCGATAGCTGCGGCCTCGCCGGCCACCGCGACCCACGATTGAGGCCTGAGACCGATGTAGAAGCGACCCGTATGGACCGTCAGCTCCCCACGCTGGCTGACGGGGAAGCCCGCGTCATCGACCACCGTTGCCTCCAGGGTCCAGCGTTGGGCGCTCACCGTCTCCTCATCGCCCAGCGGCGACAGGTCGCCGTCCAGAGTGACGAGCAGGCGACCATTAGCATCGGTGGTGCCTTCTCCCTCCGCGATGATCTCAGGATCTCGCCAGGGATGCCACCACGATGAGCGTGTGGACCATCGCCACCAGCCCGGGATGTCCGGCTCAAATCTGGCGGGCCGGGCCCAGAGCGTCCAGCGAACCTGAGCGCTGCCCACGGCCCCCCCGGCGTAGTAGCTGGCTTCCACGAGCGCCCGGATTGTCTCGCCGTTGAGGCTATCTTTCTGTTCCGGTGTCACCGTCACTTCGAACTCGGGTTTGCGGTAGGCGGCGACGGCAAAGTGCAGGGTCGCAAGCACCCGCTCTTCTCCTTCGACCTTGAGCTGGAGCGTGTACGATCCCAACCGGGCATCTTCGGGCAGATGGTAGGTCGTGTCGAAGGCACCTGAATTTGAGAGGGTCAACCCAATCCGCTCTAGAACCGCACCGTCGGGTCCCCGGAGCTCGACCTCGGCCTCGGTGCCGGGGTCAGGCAGGGCATAGTGACCGTCATCGTCGGTCCGGAGGGCGCCCCACAGATGGACGTCCTGTCCCGGGCGGTAGATGGGCCGGTCGGTTTGAAGGGTGCCCCGGTAGGCAGCCGGTCTTGCATAGTCATAAGGGATATCGAAAGCCCAGGGTACAACGTCGTGATTCCAGTCGGTGCGGGCTACGCCAAAGCCAGGCTGCCCGGGCTCGCCGGCGATGGCAGTGATCGTCTCCCAACGGCTGTCTCGCCCCGAAATCGGGACGCGTGCGATGCCGTCGGCGTCTGTGAGACCTCTTCCGAGCTCGTTTCCGTTGCGATTAATCACGCGGACCGCAGCGCCGGCAACGGGTTCCGCGCTGCGCAGGTCGGTGACCCACACCAGTGCCCCACTCGCCGACTCCTTGATCAGCACGTGGCGATCGACGACGGCAATGCGCAGGGTCTCCTGTGACGGGTACTGCTGTCCTTCGGCATCCCACCTCAGGCCGTAGAAGCCGGTGGGGAGGGGCTGGCCCTCGTTGAGCTGCACCGGCACCAACACTGCCTGATTCGCTCCGCCAGCCGTGCTGATCTCCCAGCGCCTGATAGACTGTAGCCGGGCGGCGTCCCCATATCTCAGATAATCCCGCGTCTCCAGCGTCCCCAGGGTCATATGGGCCCGTGGGACGTTGACAGCTGTGAAGTAGATGGTCGCCGCTTCTGCCGCGTCGAGGGTCAGGGCGTTGTACTCGGTCACCGGGGCGAAAGTTGGGGGCATACCATTGATGACGAAGCACGCTGTTTCAGGCTCCGCAAGGCGGTTTCCGTAGCGGTCGGCAAGCTCCGTCCCGACTGTGATGCAGTATCGGTCTCCAGGCTCCCGATCCCAGTTGACCCACGCCGTGGGCTGTTGATCTTCAAGATTCCAGTAGATTGTTGCCTCAACTTCCTCACCGCTCTCGCTCCCTGTGACATGGATGGCGTTCTCCGTGGTCGCTGGATCGATGAGGCCTTCGAATCTGACCCGTGCGGAGCCGTACAAGTCTAGCCGCCCGGACTGTGTCGTACCCGAGCTATCCCCGATCAGGATGACGCCCAGCGGGGACACCGTTGTGAACGTCCCTTGGTCGCCCGACTTCAGAGGGATGCCGCTTTTCGCATGGGCCGCGGCGTCGATCCTGACCTCGTAAGTGGTTTCGGTCGCCAGCATAGCAGTGGGCGTGAACACCAGTGTCGTGTCGTTGTCTACCCAAGTGAAGGCGCCGTCAACCAAATCACCTTGTGGACTTTCGAGTTGGAAGGCTGCCTCAACTGAGGCCGTATCCATAGGCGTGTTAAACGTGACACGGACATCCGTCTCCAGTGGTACGCTCTTCGCGTATCTCGTCGGCTTGATGCTTCGAACGAGCGGCGCAGCGGTCGTGAAGGCGAAGGAGAGAGGCTCGTTCAGCACAGCGCCATCGGGGCTGCTGATGCTACTCGGAACGGTGACCGTGTAGGTCGTGCCCGCCGTCCAGACCGGGTCCGGGTCGAAGCGGTAGACGCTTGTGTTGACCCACATCCCCTGTCCTGCAGTTGCTGGGACGATCTCGAGGGGGAGCGCCGCACAGGCCCCTTCCTCCTCGGCTGCCTGTCCGGTGCAGTTGATGGGCACCAGCGGGTAGTTGAAGGTGAGGAGCAACGGTGCATCTCCGCGGAGTCCGGTGACGCCATCAGTGGGACTCGTCTGCGTGATCGTCAGCGGTCCGACGGTGGTGAAGGCAAAGACCATGTCCCGGTTTAGAGGGAGCCCATTGGCGGCTTGGGCCTCGGTGCTGAGCGCCACCTGATAGCGTGTTGCCGAAGCCAGCGCCTTCGTCCCGAACGTCACGGTGCGGTCGTCGTGCCAGGTGAAGGTGCCCGTGACCGCCGGGCTGACCGTCAGCGCCTCCTCCACGCTGGCCCGGTCCATCGGTTGCGTGAAGCGGACCAGGATGCCCGCCTGCAAGGTGACCTCCTCGCCATCGCGCGGAAGCGTTGTGATGACCGCAGGCGGCAAGTCGGCTACAAAGGGCGGTTCCGTTTCAACAGCCGTGGGGATGGCAGCGGGTACCTCCGTGGGCAGCGGCGTCGGCGATGCCGGTGCCTCGGTCACCCCCTCTGCCGAGGTGGGCACTGTAGCGAGGGGGGTCTCAATCGGTGGGGCATCTGCCGGCACGCTGCGTTGCAGGAGTTGTCCTACGCCGGCGACCACAAGGATGATCGCCACCGCTGCACCTGCCCACGCGAGCCACGGTATGCGACGCGGCGCTGCTGACGGAGCGCGCCTCGCCCGGTGGGCGTGCCTCAGCCGTACTGAAAGCCGTTCGATGAAGTCGGGATCTGGGTTGATCTTGGTAGCGCTTCGCTTCAGCGCCTCCTCGACCTCATCATTTGGCTCGGTCTTGTTCAGGTCCTCGTTTCTCTTACGCATGGAGACACCTCGTCCTCAAATCCGCGATCCCGCGGGAGATCAGCATCTTTACGGCGGCAACGCTGCGCTCCATCGCTCGGGCGACCTCCCTGAGCTCCAAGCCGCCGTAATAGCGGAGCTGGACAGCCTCCTGCCGATCGGGGCTGAGTTGCGGGAGCATCCGCTCGACGCAGTCCAACAACATGGCGCTGTGGGCAGCCTCTTCCGGCTTAGGCGTGGGGTTTCCCTCGCCCAGAGCACCGACCGCGGCCGCAGCTGTCTCCCACTCTGCATCGACTTGTCCTCGCTGAATGCGATGAAAGTCCGCGCATTTGTGGCGCGCGATGCCAAAGAGCCAGCCAAGAAAAGGTCCCCGACCGCTGTAGCCGTCGAGCGCCTCCAGTGCCGCCAGGAAGGTCTGCGCCGTCACATCTTCGGCATCGGCCGCGGTGTTCGTGCGCGTGTAGCAGTAGCGATAGACTGCCGTGACGTGACGTCGGTAGAGCGTGTCGAAAGCGGCGTGATCCTCGCGCGCTAGCTGCACGAGATCACGATCCGCCAGATCGTCGTGATGGGGCATAGCCCTTCCCTCTTCAGCGCTGATGGTCGAAGGCCTTCGTCCGCCTATATGTCGCAGTTTGAGGAAATCTGTAACAGCCAATTTACCAGAGAGCTCGCTACAAGCAACTTCGTCTCTGGGTTTGTAGGTTTTGGGTCTTGTAGTTAGCGGATTCCCGTGCTATGATGTTGTCAGGTGATGAGTAGAAGATGAGCCCGATGACCACCCGCCGTGATTCGCAGGTGTCTGTATGCGTCCAGCTCCTTCTTGCATGGGAGGAGCCGTTCGTGCGTGGGTAGGCGCTGCGACCCAGGGTGATCAGACACAGCTAAGGTAGAACGCCTCCCCCGCGGGAGGCGTTTTCTTGTCTCTTTGGAGGATAGGTTGTCTTTGCCCAAGCCTAATGTGGTTTCGCAGGAGGTGCAAACCCGGGCGCCGGTCGATCCGGCGTCCGGTATCCTCGCGCGTGCGTCATACCTCCCTAGTGTGTAGTTCCTCGAGAGAAGGTCAGTGTCGTGAGATGCCACACACATGGGAGTGTCCTACTGCCTTTCGGGTGCTGGAGAAGGATGCATTTGGTGTGACGTTGTGCATGGAGCAAGGAGGTATCCTATGTCGAAGGGACAGGTGCGAGAACGCGGTTACAGTCCCTGGAGGATCGAGGAGCGCTGGCGTGAGCGATGGGCTGAAGAGGGGATCTATCGCACGCCAGTGGCTGGACCGGATCAGGACACATTCTACTGTTTAGACTTCTTTCCCTACCCGTCGGGCGCAGGACTCAGTGTGGGACACGGACGTAACTACGTGCCCTCCGACGTCGTCGCGCGCTACCACAGGATGCGTGGCGCGGCCGTGCTTCACCCGATGGGGTGGGACGCCTTCGGCTTGCCTGCTGAGAATGAGGCGATGAGGAAGGGTGTGCATCCCGCGGACAGCACGGCGCAGTATGCCGCGAACTATCGCCGCCAGCTGACGCTGCTGGGCTGCTCCTATGGTTGGGAGCGGGAGATCAACTCGTCCGATCCTGCTTACTACCGCTGGAATCAGGCCTTCTTCTTGCGGCTTTACCGCCGTGGGCTGGCTTACCGAGGCGAGGCACCGGTCAACTGGTGTGAGACCTGCCAGACGGTCTTGGCGGCTGAGGAGATCGAGAAGGGCCGCTGCTGGCGCTGTCATCACCCTGTCGTGCGGCGACCTCGCAAACAATGGTATATCCGCACAACCGCCTATGCCGAGGAGCTCTACGACGATCTGGAGATGCTGGATTGGCCAGAGCACATCTTGACGATGCAGCGCCATTGGATCGGGAAACAGGCCGGCGTGGAGGTCGATCTGCCGGTCGTAGGACCCGCTGGCGTGACGATCACGGTGTTCACCACCCGACCGGACACGCTCTTCGGCGTCACCTTCATCGCGGTGGCCCCCGAGCATCCGCTGTTGGCGGCGATCGCGAGCTCGGAGCAGTGGCACGCGGTCGAGGCTTACCGAGCTCGGGCCGCTCAGCGAACGGACCTAGAGCGCCGCAGCCACGAGCCCGACGGGGTCTTCGTCGGTGCGCACGCCAGGCTGCCGACCGGTCAATCCGTACCGATCTACGTTGCCGACTACGTCCTGCCCGACTACGGCACTGGCGCGGTCATGGGCGTCCCGGCGCACGATAGTCGGGATGGCGCCTTTGCAGAGCGGCATCACTTGCCCGTGCGGAGGGTCATTGTCTCCTCGGTCGGTGCTGACGATACTCTGCCCTTTGTAGAGCCAGGCGTTCTGATCGACTCAGACCGCTTCAGCGGTCTGACGTCGGAAGCTGCGCAGGCAGCCATACCCGACTGGCTGGAGGACCACGGTGGGGGTCGGCCCACGGTGATCTACCGGCTGCGCGACTGGCTGATCTCACGCCAACGCTACTGGGGGACGCCGATCCCCATCGTGCATTGCCCCGACTGCGGCGAGGTAGCCGTCCCGGAGGCGGATCTGCCGGTCTTGCTGCCGCCCCTGCCCGATTACAGGCCGCGCGGAGACGGTCGATCACCTCTGGCAAACGTCCCCGCCTTTGTGAAGACACGATGCCCGACCTGTGGCGGTCCTGCGGAGCGGGAGACGGACACCATGACTGGGTTTGTCTGTTCCTCTTGGTACTACCTGCGGTTTGTCGATCCACACAACGCAAGGCAGCCCTTCGATCCGCAGAAAGCCGCAAAGTGGTTGCCTGTGGACCTGTATATCGGGGGTGGGGAGCACGCGGTGGGCCACCTGCTCTACGCGCGTTTCTGGACCAAGTTCTTGGCAGATGAGGGCTTGATCGCTTTTCGCGAGCCATTCCCTGTGTTGAGGAGCCAAGGAGTCCTGCACGTCCGAGATCCGGTGTCAGGCGGCGTGGAGCGGATGTCCAAGTCCAAGGGCAACGTAGTCACGCCAGATAGCGTGATCGAGCGGTATGGCGCCGATATCACGCGGCTGCACCTGCTCTTCATGGGTCCCTTCGAAGCGAACACGGTATGGGAGGTAGAGGACGACGGCACAACACCGCAGCATATCGAGGGGGTCCGGCGGTTCGTTCATCGTGTCTGGGCTTTGTCCGAAGGCCGCGAGACAGCCGTCGTCTCCGAGGCGGACAGCGAGCGTGAGATCGCGCGGGTGGCCCATCGGGCTGCCAGAGCCGTCACCGAGCAGCTGGAGATCATGCACTTCAACACTGCCATCAGCGCGCTAATGGCGTTGGTCGGGGAGTTGGAGCAACACCGACGGGCCCATGGAGATACCCCGGCCTTTATCACGGGGCGCCTAACACTCCTGAAGCTGTTGGCTCCCTTTGCCCCGTTTGTGACGGAGGAGCTATGGGACCGCATAGGACAACGAGCGAAGGTCGGCAGTATCCATCACGCTGCCTGGCCTGAATGGGATCCGGTACTGGTTCGTCGTGAGGAGGTCGAGATCGCCGTCCAGGTCGATGGTAAGATTCGCGATCGCATCGCGGTTGACGCCGACGCCGGCGAGACGAAGATCCGAGAGCTGGCCATAGCGACTCCCCGCGTGCAGGAGGCGTTGGATGGGATGGGGGTAGGTCGTGTGATCGTTGTCCCAGGGCGGCTTGTGAATATCGTTACACAGAAACAAGGGTGACCGCGACAGGGGCAGCCCCTTGCGCCGGTGACCGCCGCGCCTGCGTCGCGCGCCCTAGGCACCTTGTTGCCGCAGATGTGACCTGTCACACAGAACGGCCCGCCGATCAGGCGGGCCGTTGGATACCCCTGCCGCGACTCGAACGCGGGCCACCGGCTCCGGAGGCCGGTGCTCTATCCATCTGAGCTACAGGGGCATAATGCTAGACTTCTGGCGTAACAACCGTATTCTACCACAAGTGCATGGCAATACAAGAAGTGCGTGGCCATATAAGGCTGAGGCCGCCAAGGCAACGCCCAGGCTGAATGCTAGACAAGCCTAGCCGACCTTCTCCTCGTGTTGTCGGGGTCACCCCCTGAGGTATAATCTCGGTTGTACATTCCTAATACAGGATTGCAGGAGAGCCCATGAAGCCCTTGACGGTGGTACGTGTGTGGATGCTTTTCATCCTGATGGGCCTCATTTCAGGATGCATGCAGACGTCTCAGTCTTTCGAGGATGATTTCTCTGACCCAGCCAGCGGATGGGCGGCATCCTCTCACGAGACCTATGTCCGCGGCTATCAGCAGGGTAAGTATCTATTTCAGATAGACGTTCCGGAGTGGTTTGTCTGGGCTACGAGTGGGCGCAACTTCAAGGACGTTGAGTTGGAGGTCGTGGCACGGGCTGCAGGAAGCTCTGATAACCATTATGGCTTGCTCTGTCGCTACAATGAAGGGCGATTCTACTACTTCGCGATCAGCTCTGATGGCTACTATGCGATCTTCCGCATGGATGAGGAGGACGACCTGCGACCTCTGACCGGGAGAGCGATGCTTCGTTCCGATGCCATCCGTGTGGATGGCACCGACAATCGCCTGATGGCGTCCTGCCAGGGTACGACGTTGACGCTCTATGTCAACGGTCAGCGAGTGGCCCAAGTGGAAGATGAGGTGCTTGAGCAAGGAGACGTAGGTATGGGAGCCGGCAGCGCCTCGCAAGGTGGCACCAGCGTCTGGTTTGATGACTTTGAGGCTCTAAACCCATGAGCGCGGTGATGGATTGGCTGCGACGTCATTCGTTTCCCCGTCGACTGCGGACGCCTAAGTTGGCCTGGACCTTGCCCGCCTTGATTGTGGCGATTCTCGCGCTCGTTGGATGTGCGGCCTCGCAGACCCAGGCAGAATGGAACGTAGCCTTCGACTCCGCGGAGGGGTGGGTGCTGAGTTCGGACGCGGTTGCTGACATTGAGGTGCGTGATGGCGTGATGCGCATTCACGTTCTCGAGCCAGGCCAGGTCGCCTGGGCCACGTCTGAGCAGACCTGGCAGGACCTGCGCGTGCGTGTTGATGCGATGCAGGTTTCGGGGCCCCATGACAACGAATATGGGATTCTACTGCGGATGGATGACGATCGCAGCTTCTACGCCTTCTCCGTCAGTGGTGATGGCTACGTGCGGGCAGCTAGGTATGAGAGCGGGAGCTGGATGGTCCTCGGTCCGGATTGGACCCCCAGCGATGCCGTCAATCAAGGCGAGGCGACCAACGTCCTGGAGGTCGTGGCACGAGGCACATCCTTTGAGTTCCGCGTCAACGACCAGGTGCTGCTTCAGGTTGAAGACGATGTGCTGAACGCCGGCAGCGTGGGCCTCTACGCTGGAGCCTTTGGTGAGGGCGATGTGGTGGTCGCGTTTGACAACCTTAGCGTCGTCCCAGTGGAGTGAGAGAATCCCGAATGGAAGGGGAGCAGCTCGACGTCGAGGTCACCCATCGTAGACCTTACCCTTGGTTCCAGGTATTGCTCGTGGTTCTCGTCTACGTTGGCCTGATCGCACTTCTCTGGTATTTTCCCGTTCCGTCCGTGCAGGTCTTTTTCCGGAACCTCCTCAAAGGGTTTGGCTATCTCCTGGCAGGCCTCGTGCTTGTTGTCATCACGGCATTCGTTATCTACCTGATTCCACCGCCCTGGGCTGCCAGAAGCGTCGAGGAGCCTACGGAAGAAGCCGACGAGGAGCGGTCGTTCGCGGGCTGTGTCGTGCCGGGTCGCGTGATGCTGGTGCCTGCGCTACGTAGCGACAGCCAAGCGGACGAGGTGCTGGAAGTCCTATTTGATGCCCTCGACGAACTCGCTTCTGAGGATTGGGTTGCCGTGGACCTTCAGGCCAACGCGATTGCGGTGATGGGGTCGGATGATGAAGAGGTAGATAAGACGTTGCATGAGATCAGTGCACGTCTGCGGGAGGCCGGGTTCCGGCTGAAGAGGCCCTGACCCCCAAAGACATGAGCGCGCGTGTCTATCTTGAGTCCCTAGGCTGTCGCCTAAACGCGGCGGAGATCGAAAGCCTGGCGCGTCAGTTTGCCGGTGCCGGGTTTGAGGTCACTGCCGATCCAGCTCGGGCCGATCTGATTGTCCTCAACTCCTGCGCAGTGACGGCGCAGGCGGCCCGCAAGAGCCGCCACAGACTGCGAGCGCTACACCGTGAAAGCCCATCGGCCGATCTCGCTGTGACGGGCTGCTGGGCCACGGAGGATGTCGCGCGAGCCGGCAGCCTGGCTGGGGTCCAGTGGGTGGTGCCCAACGTCGCCAAGGCCGAAACGGTCGCGGAGATCACGGGGACAGCGCCGACGCCTGCCCCTTGGGCACCCGGCCGCTGGGGCCATACCCGCGCATTTCTTGGCGTGCAGGATGGGTGCGACCATGCGTGCACGTACTGCGTGACTCGCATCTTGCGGGGGCGAGCCAGGAGCCGTCCGTTGCACGACACTGTGATGACGGTCCAGGAGTTGGTCGACCAGGGCGCTCAGGAGGTGGTGCTTACGGGAGTCAGCCTGGGGTCCTATGGGCAAGACCTGAGCTTGGACCGCGGGCTGTCGCAACTCATCACGGCGATCCTGTCCGATACGGATCTCCCTCGACTTCGTCTCTCCTCCGTGGAACCTTGGGACGTCGACGGGGATCTGCTGCAACTCTGGCAAGACCCTCGGCTCTGCCGACAGCTTCACTTACCCCTCCAATCGGGCTCCGACGCCGTTCTGAGGCGTATGGGGCGTGGCATCACGGCGAGTCATTTCCGAGATCTGGTTCAGACAGCGCGCGCTGTATCACCGGATATCGCCATCACCACCGACGTGATCGCCGGGTTCCCCGGTGAGAGCGACGACGACTTCGCCCAGACCTTCGCGTTCGTCGAGGAGATTGGCTTTGCCCGCCTCCACGTCTTCCCCTACTCGGAGCGTGCTGGCACCGCCGCGGTGCGCCTAAAGGCGCGCGTGCCCAAGGAGGTTCGCAAGGTCCGCGCGCGGCAACTGCGCGCGCTGGGGCGGCGGCTGGCGGCGGCGTATCGGGCGCGGTTCGTCGGACAGACGCTGAACGTGCTTTGGGAGCGAGGGGGTGCACAAGGTGCTTGGGCTGGGTGGAGCGATAACTACATCTCTGTGAAGACATGGGATCCTCGGGACCTGTACAATCGCATCACGTCTACGCGGATTACCGAAGTCGATGGGGATGTCTTGACCGGGGAGGTCCCCGTTGCGTGATGGGTTAAGGTATGGGACTGGACCGAAAACTTCCCTCGTTCACTACTACGGTTTCACTGCCCTGCTGTTGATCGCCACGCTGCTCCGTTTCCTCGCCCTGCCCGATTTCCCTCCCGGTGTGTCGCATGACGAGGTGGCGGAGATCCTGATTGCCGAGGGCATTCTTGAGGGTCAACACGCGATCTTCTTCAAGGAAGCCTACGGTCAGGAGCCACTCTTCCTCTATCTGGTTGCCCCGATGCGCGCCTTACTTGGACGTGAAATCCTGGCCCTCCGGTTTGTTTCGGCTTCCACTGGGGTACTGGTTGTCGCCGCTGGTGCCCGCTTGGCGAAGCGCCTCTTCAACACGCGCACCGCGTTGATTACGGCTGCTGGCTTGAGTGTGATACTCTGGCCGATCTTTTGGAGCCGCGTTGGGTTACGTGGCATGCTGTTACCGTTGATGATGTGCTTGGGAGCCGATCGACTATGGCTGGTTGTGCGCAGGGAACGTCCGTATCGCGATGCGGCTCTCGGGGGGCTGTGGTTTGGCCTCTCAGCCTACACGTACTCGGCCGCGCGGGGTGTCCTTTTCGTCCTGTTGGGCTTCGCCCTTCTCATCGTTCTGTTGGACGGCCCGAACTTCCGTCGTCGCTGGAGAGCGCTGTTGCTGCTCGCTGCGGTGGCTGCTCTCATCGCCCTGCCGTTGGTCGGCTATCTGATGTGGAACAAAGAGGTTCAATCCCGCGTCCATGAGGTGGATGCCCCGTTGCAGGCGCTGAAGCAGGTCGATCTAGGCCCGGTGCTTGGCAATCTCGGCCGTGTCTTGGGGATGTTCACCATACGGGGAGATGCGACGGAGCGCAATAACTATCCTAACCGACCGGTGTTTGTTGAGCCCATCTGGGGTGGGCTCTTTTGGTTTGGCGTGCTCCTGGCCTTACTCCGGTTTCGGGACGTGAGGTTCGCTTTCCTGATGGTTTGGCTGGTTGTGATGCTGTTGCCCTCCGTGGTGACAATCGAAGCGCCAAACTTCGTGCGTACCCTTGGCGCACTGCCTGTGGTGATGATACTGCCGGCGGTTGCTGCGGATGCATGCCTGGACTGGCTGTGCACTCTCAAGAGAAGGCCGGTGCTGGTGGGGCAGCTTGGACTGGCTGCCGCCTTCCTGGTGAATGTGGGGCTCACGACGCGCGCTTACTTCGTGCGTTGGCCTCGGATCCCCGAGGTGGGGTTTGTGTGGCAACGAGATCTGGCGTCTGTCGGCGATTGGCTGGATGCCAACCGGGAGATCGTACCTGCGGTCGTGGGAGGACTTTCAAATAGGACGATGGATGCGCCGAGCCTTGACTTCCTGATGGAAAGAGAGGATGTTGCAGTGCGCTGGTGTGATTCAGGTAGCCCGCAGGGGAGTGGTGGTGGGCTTCTGCTGCCAGCAAACGGCGGGCGGCTCCTCATTCCCTCTATCGTTCCACTCAATGAAGACCTCGCCACGGTAGCCTTCGGCAAGGCAAAGCCGGACGCTGTACAGCACCCTGGATTCCGTGAGTATCGCCTTCCCGAGCAATCAGCGGTGGGGGACGCTCTCGCTACCTTTGAGGTCGGTGTTAGGCTTGCTGACATCATCCTGCCGAGGCAATCCGTGCTGCGGGGTGAAGCTCTTGATATCTTCTCAGTCTGGCAGACGACAGGAGAGAACTTTCCGGATATGCGGATCTTCCTGCATCTTGTCGATGCTCAAGGAACCGTGCCGGTTCAGCACGACGGTCTCGATTGCCCGGCGCAATTCTGGCGTCCAGGCGATCTTGTTATGCAACGGCATCCACTACACTTGCCGGAGGATCTCGGTCCTGGGTCCTATACGTTGCGTGTCGGTCTCTATGACCCCGAGACTTTGGAGCGCTATCCGCTGGTGGACGGCAGCTCTTACTATGAGATTGGACAGCTTGAGATCCGTGATTCCTAGTCGGTGGTTGCGACGCGGCCTCCAGTTGGTTCTGCTGCTCGGCGCCTTTGCCTTTCTTACCTCTAACGCCCAAGCGCAATCGCCGACCATGGACGAGCAAAACCACCTCGCCCGAGGCTATGCTTTGCTGCGCACCGGCGATCCCCGGTTAAGCGTTGAGCATCCACCGCTCATCAACCTCCTGGAATCGCTGCCGCTGGGGCGCGGTGTGGCCCTCCCATTGGATCAGCCTTGTTGGGAGAATGGGGACTGGTATACATTTGCCGATCTCTTCCTGTGGAAGGTCAACAGCAAACCGGACCGGATGGTGTTTTTGGGGCGGATGCCTATTGTGGGTCTCACGCTCCTCTTAGGTGCCCTGGCTGCGCGATGGGCGCGTATGCTCGGTGGACCCGTTGCCGGAGTTGTGGCCCCTGCTCTGACCCTGCTTGACCCCAATATCCTCGCTCATGGCAGCCTGGCGACGACGGACCTCGGTATTGCCTTTTCCAGCTTATTGACTGCTTATGTAGTCTGGCGTGTCGCCCACAAGCCGACGCCTCTTGGCATTGCGGCCTCCGGCGTTGCGGTGGGTGCTATGTTGGCGAGCAAGTCCTCAGCTTTAGTTTTCTGGGGGAGTCTGGGCTTGCTCTGGGTCGGAAGCTTTATTCCTTTCGCGCCTCGGCGAGGTCTTGCCAAAGCACTTGCTTCGCGTGGATTACACTTCCTCGCGATTACCGCGGTTGGGCTGCTCGTTCTCTGGGGTACCTATGCCTTCCAGGTCGGGCCGACGACGGAAGGAGGGCCGTCGTTGCCTATGGGGACATACTGGGGCGGACTAGCCCAGATTTTCCGTCAGGTACAGGGCGGGCGCCCCTCCTACCTCCTCGGCCAAACACGGCTGGGAGGCTGGCCTCTCTATTTTCCCATCACCTTTGGGGTCAAGACGCCGCTGCCCGTTCTACTGCTCCTGCCGCTGGCTGTCTTCTCCCCGGTCGCGGACAGGCGCTGGCGGGACACAGCGTTTCTACTGGTTCCTGTGACAATCTACTGGTTCTCGGCGCTGGTAAGCGGTCTGAACCTTGGCTATCGTCACTTGTTGCCGACATTGCCATTCCTCTATGTCTGGGTTGCACAACGTCTTGGACGGACCGGGCGTGTAGCCTGGCGACGAGTTGGCTTTGCGCTTGTTGCGTGGTTGGTCGTAGAGACTGCTTGGATCGCCCCACACTTTCTTGCCTACTTCAACCCTGTTGGCGGGGGGCCGGAGCAAGGCTGGCGCGTGGTTGCAGATTCCAACATTGATTGGGGCCAGGATCTCAAGTATCTTCGGGAGTATCTCGACGACGGTGCTTTGGACGAGCCTGTGCGGCTGAGTTGGTTCGGCAGTAGCTATCCCGAGCGTTACGGAATCGACTATGAGCCACTGCCGGGGGTTCCACACCACTTCAACCTCTGGTTTGAGTCCCCTACCTTCAATGAAGCTCAACCCGAGCCAGGCCTCTATGCGATCAGCGTCTCGAATCTGGTGGAGCTCTACCTGACGGATAAGCACTTCTTTGAGTATTTCCGGGAGCGGGAGCCGGACGCACGGATCGGTTACTCGATCTATGTCTACCGGGTGGAGAGCGAGTGAAACTCATGCCTGTGCGCGACGGTGAACGGAAAGGTGCATCGGGCCCTCCGGTGGCGAGCGTGGTTCTCGCGATCCTCGCCCTGGCTGCCACGATTGTCACGTGGATTGCCTCTCCGCCGCAGCCGATGCGCTACGGTGCTGCCCTAGCGTTGCTTTGGTTGCTGCCGGCTGTAGGGTGGTTTCGCTGTCTCGAGGGGGACGTGGTGGAGCGCACCGTCAGCGCCGCAGGACTTGCTGTTGTCAACACAGGCCTTGCCACCCTGATCCTGTACCTGGTCCCGGGACCCTTTCCTGAGGCGGCTGCACGCTTGGTCTACTTCGCCCTGACGTTGGTGCCTCTCGTCGTGTCGGTGTGGCGTAAGCCGGCTCCCGACTCCCCGCTCTCAACGGGCTTTCTGGTCGCTCTCGTCGCCGTCCTCGTGGTTTCGGCTGCAGTGCGGTTTCCCAACCTTGGCTACAGTGAGTTTCAGGGCGACGAAGCTGTGATCATGCAGCGGGCCGCGGAGGCGTTGAGTGGCGACGATGAGGAGCTGTTTCTGCACCAGAAAGGGCCGGTTGAGATTCTGATCCCGATGTCGGTCTGGGCGCTGTCCGGTACGGTCGCGGAGTGGCAGATGCGCCTTCCTTTCACGCTGACCGGGCTTCTGACCGTGGTTGTAGTGGTCGCGTTGGCAGAGCGGTGGTTCGGTTGGCGCGCTGGAATCTTTGCAGGGCTACTGGTAGGGATTGCAGGGTTCCTTGTGGCGTTTTCCCGTATCGTTCAGTACCAGAACCTCGTCGTCATGATGGGAGGCTTGAGCCTCCTGTGGATGTCGAGATATCGGCGCCGGCGATGTCTGCTTCAGCTCGTGGTGGCGGCTGTTTTCATGGCGTTTGGACTACTGTCCCACTATGATGCGATATTGATGGCGCCTGCGGCGGCGGCGTTATTATTGGCCACCTTTCTGGAGCATCCTGGCGAGCAGAAACGCCGCATTCTGGACAGCCTTGTTGCTGTCAGTGTGGGCGCTGTGCTCCTTGGCCTTTTCTATGTGCCCTATATCGCAAATCCCATTTTCTCGCGCACCTTTGGGTACCTCACTGGCGGTCGTCTGGGGGAGGGTTTCTTCCACAACAGCGTGTGGGGCGTATGGCGCATGAGCACGTTCTACAACTCACTCTACTATGTGGCGGGCCTATTCTTGGGTGTCGTGGCGGCGGCCCTCATGCGCTTTGGATCCGCCGCGGCCTGGCTAAGTTTCGGTGTCCCGTTCTTCTTCTATACTTTTGTTGTGGATGATCCTAGAACACACGTCTACACCTTCTACGCGGGTGCAGCTATCCTGGCGGGCGCTGCTTGTTCGCGGATTGTGAGCGTTGTTCGTCGGCGGCGGGGTGCAGCGCTTGTTGGGGTCATCCTTGCGATGTGGTATGCTTTATCTGCCGGCTACGTCGTCCTTGCCTTTGTGAGCCATCAGGTCGAGTACAAGCGGGCTTGGCCTGAGAGTCGCCATCCTCTGTACCCGGTACCCTTCGCCGATGACGAGCTCCCGCCCTACGGCCACTTTGGCTTTCCCTACCGGGCGGGGTGGAAGGCGGTCGAGCAGTTATTCGCTACTGGCAAGCTTGAAGGTACTTATGCGAGCAACGAGGAGCCTGAGATCACGATCTGGTACGTGCGGAGTGGGAGTCGTACGATGTGCGGACAGCCGGATGTCTATGTCGTGGCGGAGGATGTGCAGGATGAGATTGCGATTGATTGGGCCGAGGTAGAACGGGATTACGTCCTTCTCGCAGAGATCCTCGTGGGTGAACGACCCAGGATTAGGATATATGTGCCGCGCACGAGGGCGGGGCGGGAGCCGTTGCGGCTCTATGCCGGGGACTATGTCGCAGACTTTGACGATGGTACGACGGTCGCGGCCTATGCCGTGAAAGACATTCCCGCCTCCCTGGATAGTTTTACTGAGGTAGAGCGAGACTTCGACCAGGTTGCACGTCTGATCGGGTACCAGATCGAGCCCGAACGTCCTGAGGCAGGGGACCAGCTAAGGGTCACGCTGTTCTGGAAGGCGTTAAGCTCACCGGAGCGCAATTATCAGGTTTTCACACACCTGGTCCAGGGTGATGAGATCCTCGGTCAGGACGACGGGGCGCCGGCGTGCGCCTTTGCTCCGACGAGCCTGTGGGAGCAAGGGGAGATTGTGCGCGACGAGCGGATCATAGAGCTGCAGCCGAACTGGCCCGCCGGTGAAGCTCAGCTCTATGTCGGAATGTACGATCTACTCACGTTTGTTCGCCTTCCGGTGGAGGGCAGCACGGACGATCGCATTCTCTTGCGGCAGGTCGAGATCCCTGCCGAGGCAGATTGATGGTCGTCGGAGGAGCGTGACACGGACCCAATGAAAGGGCGTTATGAGATCGGTGTCCTGGCAGTGTTTCTGTTGTCTCTGATCGTCTACATGGTCATAGCTTGGACTGTGTTGGAGCCGCTGGGCTACTATGGGACGAAGGAACAGCCACGCTTTGCCGATCCGTGGATTGCCCGGGCGGAGACAATACTGCAAGGCGGCGTTTTGTATCGAGATGTATTCACGACCACGCCGCCTCTGATGAATTATCTTCTGATCCCTCCGGTGGTGGTCTCTGGTTGGTTTGATCATCAGAATCCCTGGGCGACCTCCGCCTTTATGGTCTATTTCTCACTGTTCAACCTCTTCATCGCCTACGCGCTGCTCTACACAGCCGAGGAGAAGGCTAAGGGATATCACTGGGCGCTTTTCTACCTGCTCAACCCTTTGACCTTTGGGAACACGGTCCTGCGTCGGCAGGATGAGTCGGTCCTTGTCTTCTTCTTTGCCTTGGCAATGCTGATGTTAATCCGGAGGCGGCACGTAGCATCGGCTCTGGTGATGGGACTGTCGCTGCTTGTCAAACTGACTGGGGGGATGATGATTCCGGTCAGCTTTCTGAACGGACGGCGTTGGCGTTATCTTGTAATCCCGTTCGTTGTCTTTGCCGTCATTTTCCTTCCCTTCTACCTGAAGGCCGGGGAGGCTGCCATCTTCTGGAATCCCCAGCAGGAGCATGCGGAGCATCCCTTTCAATTCGGCGGTGTGAGCTTGGGGGCTCTATGGCTTCGGTGGCAGGGGGGCGCTGCTGAGACTATCTTGCGGGTCTCCTCGGTGCTTTTCATCGCTGGCGTAACTGTTACACTACTTGTGATAGCCTGGAGGCCGCGAGGCGACTTCTATGACCTTGCCTTTCTCGTTGCCGGTGTGTTGTTGCTTTCTCCCAAGCTCCATTGCGGCTACTTTTCCATCTTGGTGTTTGCGCTCACGCCGTTGATGCGGCACTCTCGTCTCGTTGGCGCCTATTTCGGCTTGGCTGTTCTGGCACTCGTTGCGGATATGTATAAGTGGCCTGTGGAGAACTTCCAGATCGCCTGGTGGTTCATGTTTGGTGTCGAGGTATTATTGGGCCTCATTATCTTCTGGATACGGCGCGATGGCGCCACAGCAGGCGAGGCATTTGAGACGGATCACCCAGTTAGTGAAGGAGGTCTACAGGCATAACGATGTGAGTGTTACATATGCTGTCGAAGGTGATTGGCGCAAATGGTCAGTTGTGGTATAAGTTCCCGGTGGTAAGGCTGGCATGACTCCTGTCCATCCAGTCGTGGGGTTCGCATTGGCTGAGGATGGGGGTGATCGATGTTGCTACCGGTTTGTGCCGTACAGGGCGACCTTCATATCCCTTGGTCTTCCAACACTGTTGTGGCTGGCATTTCAAGTCGATCCCTGGCGCAACCGAAGCCTAGCCGATCTTGACCATCGTTGAGGTCGGACCAACTTTCCGAAAAGGAGTAACGCAGATGCGTAAGCAGAATAGGTTCTATAGTATACTGGCTGTTGTGGCCCTGGTAGTTGGTGCTCTCACAGCGGCCCTGATCTGGGGCGGTGACGCCAACCGCGTGTTAGCACTTGCTGGTGCCTCAGAAACTTCTCCTCCTGAAGGTGCCGAAGCAGTTTCTCCTTCCGCCGTTCAGGCGTCCGGCCTTCAGATCTATGAGCCGGTCAATGGTGCGGTCATCACCGAGCGCCCGGACAGCATCGTGGTGGTCTCGGGCCAAGCCTGGGATGAGGTGGAGCCTGCTCCTTTCCCAGAGGCGCCCGTTCTCCAACCTGTCGACAACTTTGGAGATGATGGGGACTACACAGTTGAATGGACTGCGGTCGCGGATGCTGCCAACTATGTGCTGCAAGAGTCAACGCAAGAGACATTCGCGACTACAACGGACTACCTCATCAATGCTCCTGATACGTCGCAGTTTATCTTCGGCAACGCCAACGGCATCTACTACTATCGAGTTGCTGCCTACAATGCAGCGGGCCGTCCAAGCCGATGGAGCAATGTGGAGACGGTTACCGTAACGAATGCAAGCGCCGGAGGCCAGCCAATTCTGGAAACAAGTTCGGAAGCATTCGCTTGGCCTGAGCTGACGGCGGTTGCTGGGATCACAGTCGAAGTCAGCGTCGACGACGGCGAGAACTGGCATTTGGCATCGCTGACGCAGGACCCAGAGGAGAGCTGGGTCGAGTGGTCCTATGACTGGACCCTGCCTGAGGCCGATGGTGTTGTCTATCCGATCAGGGCACGTGCGTTGGACGCCGGTGGTATCTACGACGAGGATGCTATCGCCGTGACGGTCAAGAACAGCGATTTCTTCGTCTACATGCCCATCATCTTCAAGCGGTGGCCGCCGATTCCTGTGGCGCCCGTTATGAACGATATTCCGATGCTGGGTTCGGACGATTACCGAGTCAGCTGGACCTATAACGATGGCAGTGCCTCCATCCCCGATCCCACTGAGTACGAACTGCAGGAAGCCTCCAACCCGTACTTCACGGAGAATCTGAAGTCCTACACGGTCTACGGCACATCCAAGGATTTCATGAATGTCCCCGGTGGTATCTATTTCTACCGAGTGCGGGGCAAGAACAGCTATGGCTATGGCCCCTGGAGTAACACCAAGAGCGTGAGCTTGGGACTGGAGTATAACTTCACCTCCTCGACCGAGGGATGGTCCATCAAGCGTAGCGATGAACCCATCGACGGAGGTCAACTTCCAGAACCGGTCGCCGCGAATGGGTACCTCTATCACATGGTGATTGGTTCGAACGACTTCTCGATCATCTCCCCCATGGAAGCGGCGCCATCTCCCCCCTACACCATAGAGGGGTACGTCGACATCGTCGACAGCGAGACCATCGCGGGGCGCTACTACTGGGCGAAGAACGAGCAGGCCTACGGGATCATATTCGGTGGCAACGGGGGTTATCCTTGTCCCGCCGACAAATATGACAGCGGTGGCTGTCTCGATCATTACTATCGCTTGCTGGTCTCCTTCGACGCGTCCAGGAATACCTTTGTGTGGAGCCTCAAGCGGATCGATGGGCACGCAGACAACGATGGGTCGGCTGAGGGCGTTACGCTCATCAACTGGCACGAGCAGGGGGGCAGCTACGCTGCGCGGGGCTGGAACAAGTGGCGTATCGAGGTCAGCGCCTCTGGCAGCGATAACATCAAGATCTACTTCAATGACAACCATGTCGGGACGGCGACCGACACGAATTACGTCAACGGTCCGTACTTCGGCGCGTGGCTCAACAGCCCGAACCATGGTGATATCGCAGTCAAGTGGGATTGGTTCAAGGTGCGGTAGCCTGGATTCTCAGGTAGGTCAATGAACTAACAACAAAGGAGGCTGGGTAGTCATATGCGTGACTGGATGGGCCAGGCCCTTACATCGCTGCTAATCATCGCAGGCTTTTTCGGTTACGTTGGGCTATCGGCTGCTGCTTCAGCATCTGCCGATAGCCCGTCTCAACTCAGATCCGGTGTGAGAAGGGACGGGGAGTGCTCCCCGTCCCTCTCTTTTTCGGATCTTGACGGCTATGATTGGTTCTTGTATCTACCGGTGGTCATGCAGCATTGGCCGCCCGTGCCCGACGCGCCTGTCTTGCAGGCGCCTGGTGTGGTGCCCGTGATGACGACCTACGCGCTTACGTGGACGTCTCCACCTGACTCTGTCCAGCCGACGTATTATCTCCTTGAAGAGGCAACCAGCCCGGACTTTTATGAGCCTCTTGTCTACACGACCACCGAGGCGACAAAAGCCTTTGCCGACAGGACGTGGGGAGATTACCACTATCGCGTTCGGGGGTTCAATGGTGAGTGGGCAGGGCCCTGGAGCAATACGGGGAGCGTCTATCTGGCCGCTTATAATGATCCCTTCAATGGCCCCGTCTTGCCCTGGGCGCCGCGCCGTACAAGTAGCTCCGATATGGGTCTCATGACGTTTACGTATGGAGACGACAGCACGGCCAAGACCAAAGTCGAGGACAGGTTCGACTTCGCAATCTTCTCCCCTATGATCCCGGCGCCTCCGACTCCTTACAGACTCAGGATGGCCTCACGCATCATACACGAGGCGAACCTAGTCTCTTATGGCATCGTCTGGGGTGCATCAGCTGGCGATTTCTGCGAGGTCGAGTGTGCTGAGGCGGCAGACCCGGATGGCTGTTTCTCGCACTACTATCGCCTGAACGTGGTCTGGGGTGGCACCTACTGGAAATACAACATCAAGCGTATCGATTACCATGAGCCGGATACGGGTGCGGGTAGAGGCGAGACGCTGGTCGATTGGGTCAACATTTCCGGAAAAGGATGGGATCCGAGAAGCTGGCACATCTGGGAGGTTCGAATCTATGAGGATCATTTCCAGCTCTACGTTAATGATCAGCTCATGAACACGGTGTCTGCTACCCGATATGTCAGTGATCCATACTATGGCATTTTCAGTTCCACGAACGAGTACAACAGCGCTGACTTCGAACACGATTACTTCATCGTGAGATCTCTTGAGTGAATCCTGTCCCGTGAGATGAGAGCTAAGCCGAATCTGACGAATCTCCTGCGTATTGGCTTGAGCCTCGTCGCGCTCATACTGCTCTTCCGTACGGTGGGGGGTCAAGAGGTTCTCCAGTTGTTGTGGGATGCGAATCTCGGGCTGCTAGCACTGGCCTGGGTGTTGTTTCTCGTTGGCATTATGGTCCGTGCGTTTCGCTGGCGGGCGCTGCTCTATGGTCTGGGTTTGCGCCCGTCTTTTCCTCTTCTCTTGAGGCTTTACCTTGTAGGTGGTTTCTTCAACGTCTTTCTCCCTTCCGGCTTTGGCGGAGACGTGGTCAGGGTTCTGGAGCTGGGCAACAGTGAGCAGGACGAAGCCTCAGGCGAACAGGCCCCGTCCCAGGGGGCAACCGAATCGGAGGCTCCTCCTGCGCGATTAGCCGCCCTCGGCACCGTCCTCGTCGACCGGCTGACGGGCATCCTCTCCCTGATGGCGATGGGCTTGGTCGTTCTACCCTTCGCCCAGGGCTTGACCACCGCCGTCATCTCCGTCTTCGTCGCTGTGGCGGTGTCCGGGCTCGCCGCCGGCGCCTTACTCCTTGAGGGCACCCTGCTTCGACGCCTAACG
>JBNGDL010000028.1:0-41227 GCA_049975205.1 Anaerolineae bacterium
CGAAGACCAAGCCCGATAGGTCGGCCTCTCGATACAATTGTGCTACCCGCAAACGTAACTCCTGATTAGCCATCGGTCAGTTCCTTTCTAGTTGGTATCCACAGAATCCACCGGGCCAAACATCAGATGATCGGCCCAGCTAGGGTCGACCCAGACCGCACAGCAATAGCAGCAACAGGCGACCTCCTATTCAGTGGCCCAGCCGACAACGCCGTTGCTTCAACACATCTTAGTCTAGCACGTCGCCCTCTCATCGAACCGCCGGTCTGTGTTGGGATTCACGTTGAGGTTGGTTGTAGCCACGTTGGATCTAGGTTGGGAGGCCGGTGTAGGTGCGCCTTAGTCTTGCCATAAGCCCAGATCCCAGATATGATGAAGGCATCACGAACAGGAGGTAACCCATGTTCCCAATCGGTGATGATGACGTACAGGGTGCTCCCCCACCTCTCATAACCTGGGGGCTGGTTGCGCTGAATGTGCTGGTATGGATCTACGAGCTATCTATGAGCCGTCCAGAGTTGCAGAGCTTCGTACAGAACTTCGGTGTCGTCCCAGCCCAGATCTTACAGGGTCAGCAACTCCACGCCCTGCTGACCTCGATGTTTATGCACGGAGGCTGGATGCACATCATCAGCAACATGGCGTTCCTTCTTGTGTTTGGAGACAACGTGGAAGCCGTGTTAGGCAAGCTGGGATATTTGGTCTTCTACTTGCTCGGCGGGCTGGCGGCTTCCGCAGCTTTTATCGCCACGAATCCAGGTGGGACCGCGCCCAGCCTAGGAGCTAGTGGAGCTTTGGCTGCCGTGATGGGAGCCTATGTCGTTATGTTTCCCCGAGCTCAGATTCGCGCACTCGTCTTCCTCGGCTTCTTCGTTACGATAACACGCATCACCGCATTTGCCTTCCTCGGAATCTGGTTCGTCTTGCAGCTCTTCCAGGGCGTCGGCAGCCTCGGCATTGAAACCAGTGGTGGCGTCGCCTACTGGGCCCACATTGGCGGCTTCGTCTTTGGTGTCGTGGCAGGCTTCTTGCTGAGGGGCAAAGCCCAGACAGCCAAGCGCCAGGGCGTATAGGATTCCTGTCCAAGTCGATCATGCCCTCACGACAGAAGTCCGATGCCACCCAGGATCCCGCACCTGGCGTGGCCGAAGCGGAGCATGAAAGCGAAAAGCCACGTCCCCCATGCCATGCCCCGGAGAACTCAGAGCCGCGTCTCGCGCAAGCGGCTCGCGAGGCGGAGTACGCCAACAGCGTCCTCAGCACCCTGATCGACACGCTGCCAGTCGGCGTGGTCGTCGCGGATGCAGAGGGCCGGGTGCTTCTGACGAACCACATTGGCAAGGACATTCTAAAAGGACCTGTCCTTGGTCGTGTCGATCAGCTGCAGGGGTCGTACAGGGCTTTTCACACCAATGGGACCCCCCTATCTCCAGGACAAACGCCCCTGGCGCTCGCCGTCGATCAGGGCATAGCCTCACGCGACATAGAGATAGTATTGCGCTTCAATGACGGCACGCAGACAATCCTGAGCGTCGATGCAACGCCACTAGTGGTGGAGGGGAAGCTCAGCGGGGGCGTGATGACCTTCCGGGACATCACAGAACACAAGCAACGGGAGCGCGCTCATCAGCGACTCTTGACGGAGCTGAGGGCCGAGCACAGTCGAGCCGAGTCCCTCACACAAACGCTGAGGCGAGAGCGGGACATCCTCGACGCGATCATGGAGAATACGCAAACGCACCTTGCATACCTAGACACCGACTTCAACTTCGTCAAGGTGAATGTAGCCTATGCGCAGGGCGCCGGCAAGACAGTGGAAGAACTGATTGGCAGGAATCACTTCGAGCTCTTCCCGAATGCGAAAAACCAAGCTGTCTTCGAGCGAGTCCGAGACACCGGAAAGCCTGTTTCTTTCGAGGCAAAGCCCTTTGTCTATCCCGAGCGTCCAGAACTTGGGGTCACCTACTGGGATTGGACGTTGGTGCCGGTTAAGGATGAAGACGGAAATGTCATCGGGCTCGCCTTCTCCTTGCTAGATGTCACGAGGCGTCAGCGGGCGACGGCTCAGATGGCAAGCCTTGCCCGCTTCCCGGCGGAGAACCCGCATCCCGTTCTGCGTATAAAGGAAGATGGGACGCTCGTCTACGCGAATGAGGGTAGTAGCCCCCTCCTTGAGACTTGGGGCATCGAGGTTGGGGAGAAAGTGCCACTGCGGTGGCGTGCTCGCGTGCGAGAGGCGATTCGTGGCCAAAAGAGCAGCAGCGCCGAGGTGCGTGCAAAGAACGCGATCTATACCCTGACGGTTGCACCGTCGCTTGAGGGCCATGCCAATCTCTACGGCCTAGACATCACAGACCTGCGTCGCACCCAGCGATCCCTCCGACAACATGCCGGCCGCCTCCGAGCACTGCACCATATTGACCAAGCCATCTTGACCGCTCAATCTGTGGAGGCTATCGCCGAGGCAGCGCTGGCCCGTCTCCCCCAACTGATCGATTGTGTCCGCGCCAGCGTCATGGTCTTCGACTTCGAGAGCGAGGAAGCGACCCTTTTGGCTGTCTACACCGTGACCGGAGAGACCCAGGTTGGAGGCGGGTGGCGTGCACCTATACCGGATGAGCTCTACAGCCAGATGGATCAACTCCGCCAGGGGCAGAGTGTTATCACGGAGGACGTTCACATCCTAGACCCGACGTCGCCGCTGATCGTCGCTATGCAAGCCGAAGGGGTTCACACGCTTCTGCAGCAACCGCTTCAGGCTCAAGGGGATCTCATTGGCGTCCTCAGACTCGGTCTCCACCAGCCCGGCCGGGTCTCCCCGAGGTCGATCGAGCTAGCACGCGAGCTCGCCGACCAACTGGCCATCGCCATCCAACAGGCCCGCCTTCATCGCCAGATTCAAGAACATGCACAGGAGCTCGAACAACGGGTCATCTGGCGAACCGCGGCGCTGCGGATCAGTGAGGCAAGGTTCCGCGCGATCTTTGAGGATGCGCCGGTGGGCATCGCCCTTTTGGATCAGGAGGGGCGAATCATCCAGAGCAACAGCGCCCTGGAGATGATCCTAGGGACCGGGGCGATGGCCTTACGAGACCGCACCCTCAGCAGCTTTATGATCGAGAAGGATGCTGCAAGGGAAACCGAGCTATACTCCGAGCTGATGGACGGCTCGCGCGAGGGCTACCGCGTTGAGGCCCGTTTCCTGCGTCAGGACCACGAGACCGTCTGGTGCAATGTTGCCGTCTCCCTGGTGAGAGATGCCGAGTACGAGCCCCGTCTGGCCATCGGTATGGTCGAGGACATCACCGAGGAACGCGTGGCTCAGGCCGCAATGGTCCAGACTGAGAAACTGGCGCTCACAGGGCAACTGGCGGCCTCCCTTGCCCACGAAATCAACAACCCGCTTCAGACCGTCATCGGATGCCTTGGATTGGCCGATGAAACCGTTGGCGAGGATGCGAACGTCCGCGTTTACCTAGATATGGCATCCGCTGAGTTGAAGCGAGCAGCCAGCATCGTCGGACGCCTGCGGGACCTCAACCGTCCATCGGAGCCAGAGGAAAAAGAGATCAAGCCCCTCTGGGAACTCGTCGATCATGTACTTGCCGTCACAGAGAAACAGTGCCGTGACAACCACATCGTCGTCAGAACCGAACAGCGCGACGGCTACGACCCACAGGTCGAGGTGGTCCCCAACCGCATTCATCAGGTCTTCCTGAACCTCATCCTAAACGCTATCGATGCGATGCCGAAGGGGGGCGAACTCACCATCAGATGCGACCAGAAAGATGATCCCAGGCTGGTCAGCCTTACCTTCAGTGACACCGGCATGGGGATTGCACCCGAGACGCAGGCACGGTTATTCGATCCCTTCCACACGACAAAATCCGACGGCTTAGGCCTGGGCCTCTTCATCAGCCAAAACATCATCGAAGATCACGGCGGGCAGATCCACGTCGAGAGCCACCCTGGAGAGGGAACGGCCTTCACAGTGCGCTTGCCTAAAGTAACCTAGGCACCGCGCCTACGCTGACACCCGTATCGCAATTTGCACCAGCGCTTGCGCCGGCATGTTCCCCGAGGCACCTTCATCCGGCGCCTGATGTGCATACACCCAACGGACCTCCAACTCTTCAAACCGACCACGGAACCAGCTCTAACTGTGTCCAGCATGGAACGGCCGTTTTTTGTCATAGTATAGAATCACGGCGCATGATCATTCATGCACATACCTAATGTAAGGAGGCTCGCTATGGAGCTCGAGAATACACACATTGCAGTTCTAGCCGAAAACCTATTTGAGGATTTGGAACTCTGGTACCCCTTGATCCGGATGAGAGAGGCCGGAGCAGAGGTCGTCGTGGTGGGAATGCCCGATGTCGAGAGCTACACGGGTAAGCACGGTCTCACCGTCACACCCGACTTGACGGCAGATCAGGCAGCTGCTGAGGACTTCGATGCCGTTATCATACCCGGTGGGTATGCTCCCGACTATATGCGTCGTCATGACTCCATGCTGGAACTCGTACGAAGAGTTCACGAACAGGGTGGCGTCATCGCCTTCATCTGTCACGCTGGCTGGGTTCCGATATCGGCGGGGATTGTAAAGGGCAAGAACGTGACCTCGGTCTCGGCGATCAAAGATGATCTCATCAACGCTGGCGCCAACTGGGCGGACCAGGCTGTGATCAAGGACGGCAACCTTATCAGCTCAAGGAGGCCAGCCGACCTACCCATCTTCTGCCGGACCATCATCGCTACACTCGCCACCTAGCAGGCGAAAGCGAATCACACCCTTTGAAGTCATATATCGATATGATATAATAGGAGTTTGGACGACTAAAGCTCGCGCATACCTGCTTGTGATACGGCAGTAGGCAGGATCGCGCGGAGATCAAAAAGGAAAGGATATCTATGCCGAAACTAAAGACACACAAAGCCACATCGAAACGCTTTCGCCGCACCAAGGGCGGCAAAGGAAAACTGATGAGAACACGTGCCGGACAGGGGCACCTGCGCCGGAAGAAGCGCAAGAGCCGGAAGCGCAGGTTCTATCGTATGACGCCGGTGAAGAACAAGGGGTTGCGTGATCGTGTCCGGCAGCTGCTACCAAAGGACAGCAGCCTCGATTACCGCAAGGGCAGTGAAGCCGAGGAGTCCCCAGAAGAGTCGGAGGGCAATGGATGAGCCTGATTTCAAGGCGGGACCTAGCAACACTGATCGGATACCGGGACGGAGAGGGGGATTGTGTTTCGATCTATATGCCCACCCATCGGGCGACCAACGAGATCGAGCAAGACCGCATCCGTTTGAAGACCCTACTGAACGAGGCCGAGGAAGAGCTGCTCTCAGCGGGTCTCTCCAAAGGTGACGTTGCGGACCTGCTGGCGCCAATTCGCGAGCAACTAGCACCGCAACCCACTTTCTGGCAACATCAGCTGGATGGACTCTGCATTTTCCGTTCGAGTGAACTTCTCTACGCCTACCGTCTACCCTACTCCTTTCAGGAGTTGGTGACGGTGAGCCCGCGCTTTCACCTCAAACCTTTATTGCCGATGTTGAGCGGCAATGGCAAATTCTACCTCCTGACCCTGCACAAAGATTCCGTTGAGCTCTACCAAGGAACGAGGTACGGGATGAGCCACCTGACCTTGTCAGAGATGCCCCAGAGCACGGAGGAGTTGCTCCTAGAGCGGGATCTTGAGCGACCTCAGCAGTGGCACACAGAGACTCAGGTGTCGGGTGCCCATCCGCGCGTGCGCGGAGCCCGGCCAGCGATGTTCCACGGTCACGGTATGATCGAGCAACATGAGGAGGACGACATCCTGCGGTACTATCGTGAAGTCGATCGTGCCCTGGACCCAATGTGGGGCGATGAGGCAATTCCGCTGGTCCTCGCCGGGGACGACGCCGTCGTAGACCTCTACCGACGTGCTAACACCTATCCCTACCTCCTCGAAGAGGAGAGCGTCCGTGTGAATCCTGCCTCTCTAGATCCCGAGGAACTCCATGCGCGCGCTTGGGAGATCGTGGAGCCTGGCCTTCTAAGCGAGATGGAGCAAGCGGAAAAAGACTACCGTATGTGGGCTGGGCGTGATAGCGATCGAGCCTCAAGCGATCTCAAGACCGTAGTCTCAGCAGCCTACTTCGAACGCGTCAAGGTTCTGTTTGTCGCCGTCGGAGCCCAGGCCTGGGGCACCTTCGATCCCGAAGCGAACGCGATTCACATCGACGACGAGCCTACACCAGAGAACGGCGACCTTTTGGATTTTGCCGCGATCCACACTCTGCTGAACAGCGGCACCGTCTACGCAGTGCCGGCAGCGGAGATACCCGGTGACGGTGATCTGGCAGCCATCTTCCGCTATCCTATGTAGGGCCTTGGCGACGGGGACCCTTCGGCGGTCCGAAAGGAATCAGCTTGCCTATGGATGACACCAAGATAGACGCGTCTGAAGAGAACCCACCGCCACTAGCTTCTGAGAGCCAGAAGAAGAGTCGTCTCCTGGCCCGCCAGGCGATAGGCCTGGTCAAAGAGCATCTCGAGGAAGAAGACGTACCCGACCCCGTCAAAGACCAACTGACAGAGTCCGTGCGTAAACTGAAGTCGGTGCTCAAGTCCCGGTTGGCAGACAACCCTACGCACAAGATGTTCTGGCGATGGTTCCAACAGGAACCAGATACCGACACCGCGCCGCTGATTTCAGCCATCAGCTCGCTGATGGAGGATGATCCAGATTTTGAGAATGAGATCACCACATTGCTGCAGGGCTACCGCGAGGAGCGCGGGAACCTTCAGCAGGCTCAGAGAGAAACTGCGGTGATCACCGAGGAAGAAGAGAATCGCTGAGCTAAGCTAGACAGGCACTCCACGAAGGTGAGAACGCACCTCAAGGACTGAACCAAAGGACGTTGGGAGTTTCCCATCCCAACGTCCTTTTTCTGTATCGACCTAGGCTGCCACCGGGCAACTCATCACCCAGAAGCTCTCCAACGGACTTCCAACTCTTGCAACTCAGCTCAACGCGAAAAGCAACGTAGCCCGGCTGCTGAGGTTTCCACCCACTTCTATAATCCTAGATAGGAGATGGATTGGTGAGACCGTTCGCTACACGACCGAGTTCGCCCCACAGGAGGAGAGGGTTCACATTACGCCAGCCGCGGCTGAGAGGTCAGCGCCGATGACGAAGCAGGATCCGCCAATTCTGGGAAAACACACATTAGCGACCAAGGAGAATCCAACATGCCAGAGAAGACGCCGTTTCAGTACGAGCTGAGCCCTCAGGAAGTCGATCCTGGTGTCCGGTGGGTGACCCTCATGGTCAGGAACATGAGCAACAAGGACCTGAAGAGCATGAGCGTCCAGCTCAACTCGAGGGACACATACCAGATAGATGTCCACGGCACTGGCAGCTTCGTGCCCGTGCTCAGACCCAACGAAGCACAGACACTCCCCTTCCAATTAACAGCCCAAGGCACAACGCAGGTCTATGCAACGGTCGACGGTCGGCGAGGCGAGGAGGAGTTCCGTTGGGAATCGCCGGGAATCCGGATCGTCGTGGGCGTGGAAGTAGCCAGAATTGTCAGCTTATTCGCGCTGACGGAGCCCTATCCGATCCTAGGGACTACAATCACCGCAGAGGCCACGATCGAGGGACTCGGATACAACGAGGGTTTGGGGCTTGAGTTCTGGGCCGAGACCCCCGACGGTGAGTTACTTTCACTGGCCAAGCTGCCGACAGACCCCATCGCAGAAGGCGAAGTGGCTCGCTATACGGTGGAGTTCACGCCAGATAAAGAAGGTATCTACACCTTGCACGCCTATCTGTTCGCGGGCGTGCGCCGCATCGATCACGCGACAGAGTACCTGAGTATCACCCGCTAGATGTGTGGGCAGGAACGCTGGTCACGGTTGAGAGACCGTCAGGTGGCGCCATCACAATCAGTCAATATCACGTCGGCTTTCTGCGACTACCCGGTTAGGAGTAAGTAAGATGGACAGCAAGAGCAAGAAGAGATTTGCGTGGATAGTGGGGTTGGGATGTGGTGGTATATTACTTCTGATAGGACTCGCTGTGGCTGCCATCGCATTCATCTTCCCAATCTCCCCTTTCGGGGTGCAAGACCAAGAGAGTCAGCAAGTTCAGGCAGCGGCAACAGTCAGGCCTGAACTGGTCGCCACTCAAGGAGCACTACCAACGCTCTCGGCTCAAGAGGCCGGTGCCGGACAGAACCCCGCTCCAGAGGCACTGACTGAACTCTATGATCAACAGAACCCGGGGGTCGTGAATATCCAGGTCTTTGTTGAGCGCCAAGGTATGGCCGGTCAGGGAGCGGGATCTGGCTTCATCATCGGCGAAGACGGCCACATTGTCACAAACAACCACGTGATCGCTCAGGCTGAGTTCCTCACAGTTATCTTCTTTGACGGTTTCCAGGCGGAAGCCGAGATTGTAGGGACGGATCCTGACAGCGATCTGGCTGTCATCAAGGTCGACCAGCTCCCCGAGAATGTACATCCACTCACCTTGGGTGATTCGAATGCGGTCTCAGTCGGGGAGTGGGTGGTTGCTATTGGGAACCCGTTTGGCCTCGGCAGCAGCTTCACCGTAGGCGTAGTGAGCGCCGTCGGACGCACGATCGCGTCCGGAGCGACCCCTTTCGCGATTCCACAAGCTATCCAGACAGACGCTGCGATCAACCCCGGCAACTCGGGGGGGCCTCTGCTCAATACAGCAGGGGAGGTCATCGGCGTCAACGCGCAGATTGCCACAGGCGGAACTAGCCGAACCAACTCAGGCGTAGGGTTCGCTATCCCGGTGAACACGGTGCGTCGGATCGTGCCGGTGCTCATCGAGACGGGGAGCTACGCGTGGCCGTGGCTCGGGGTTCGAGGCGGATCTGTGAACCTCCTCATTCAAGAGGCCAATGGTCTGCCAAGTCAGAGGGGCGCCTATATTCACGAGATCGTGGGAGGGCCAGCCGCCGCGGTTGGCCTTCAGGGCTCGACAGGCAGCGCGATGATAGAAGGATTTGAGGTTCCCACGGGCGGCGATGTCGTCACCTATATCGATGGGACACAGGTGGAAGACTACAGCGAACTGCAGTTGCTCATCTCACAGAAGGAACCAGGAGACACCGTAACGCTCACTGTGATGCGAAACGGCGATGAGCTACAGATAGATCTGGAATTAGAGGCCCGTCCAGTCCCCTAGCCAAATCGGGAAAAGCTGCTCGGAATCTGCGTAGAAGTATGAGTCAAAAAGGAGTCGCACGATGAGATACGAAAGAATTGAGGATCTTCCCGAATCCCTTAGGTCCGTTCTTCCTGAAGAAGCTCAGAAGACCTATCTAGAAGCCTATCGAGCGTCTTGGAACGCCTACAAGGAGCACGAGGGAGGTGAGCTAGAGCGGGAGTCGGTCGCCCACCGCGATGGATGGCACGCGGTCCGTGAGAACTTCGTAAAGGAAGAAACGTCAGGCCGCTGGTACAAGAAGGGCGAGCTCCCTGAAGAGGAGGAAGACGAAGAAAGTCTGATTGACCAGATCACCGATGTGTTCAAATAGCCCATCAGAAGAGGAAGAGCTAGGAGGTCTGCTCTGGTCAAGATAACCGACGAGATCATGATCGACCAGAGCGAGCTGGAGTTCAACTTCGTGCGGGCCTCAGGTCCAGGTGGCCAGCACGTCAACAAGGCCGCGACGGCGGTCCAGCTCCGGTTTGATGTGGCTCATTCCAATTCACTGCCCGAGGTCGTCAAGCGGCGATTGATGAAAATCGCCCGTAATCGCACGACCAGCGACGGTGTGCTAATCATCAATGCAAGCCAGCATCGATCGCAACATCGGAACCGCGAAGACGCCCTTGACCGTCTGAGAGCGCTCGTGCGTCGAGCCGCGAGCAGGCCAGCGAAGCGAAAGAAGACTCGCACCCCTCGCTGGTCCAGAGAACGCCGGCTCGAGAAGAAACGCCGTCGCAGCGAGAAGAAGCGCCTGCGAAAACCACCACGTGAATGGTAATAAGGAGAAGGGAAGCCTGGCCCAAGCACGTACCCAGCCACGAGTGGCTGGTGAGAATCTACGACCATTACGGCTACAATCACTCCTGATAGCTCGTGGCTGAGCAAGCCAACCCAGATCCAACATTGCTAACCCAACTCAGCGGGTGCGCTAACCCTGTCCGTCGCTTGCGTGCCCCCTTTGATGATAGCATAGAAGGGCACCGCTACAGTAAAGCGGAGCGTACACGATTCAATCAGTAAGTCTCATTCTGTCATACCAACTCATCAAGGAGATAGCCATGCTATTCGAACGCATTGAATCAGAGGTGCTTGCACACTACTCTTATCTCATAGGAGATCAGCACGAAGCGGTGGTCATTGACCCCCGACGCGATTGTGACGTCTACATAGAGCGCGCATCGAGATCAGGATTCCGGATCTCCACGATTCTGGAGACGCATCGGAACGAGGATTACGCGATCGGCTCCGTAGAGTTGGCCGCACGCCTGAACGGAGACACACACGGCGTTGAGATCTGGCACGCGGATGGCGAGCTCGACTATGAATATGGGAAGCCGGTCAAGGACGGGCAGACCTGGCAGATCGGGCGACTACAGATCAAGGCATTACACACACCTGGGCACACGCCAGGGCATATGAGCTATCTGCTATACGACCCTGATGGTAACCCGTGGATGGTCTTCACAGGCGATGCGCTCTTTGCCGGTGATGTGGGACGCACCGACCTTCTCGGCGAAGCACAGAAGGCGGAGCTGACGGGCATGCTCTACGAGACCCTCTTCCACACGCTCCTGCCGCTGGGCGACGAGGTAATTGTGTGTCCAGCGCACGGATCCGGCTCTGTCTGCGGCGGGTCAATCGCCGAGCGGATTTGGACAACGATCGGTCTAGAACGAAAGCTCAACTCAAAGCTACAATACGATGACAAGGAAGCCTTCGTCAGCAACGTGGGTGAGATGCTGGAGCGTCCGCCCTACTTCCGCAAGATTGAGCAGTTCAATCTGGTCGGCACCCCGGTATTGGGCACCTTACCGGCACCGCCTCCGCTGAAACCGATGGCTTTTGCCCAGGAAATGGAGGATGCGGTCATCCTGGACACACGGATGGAGCTGCCTTTCACGGGGGCTCACGTGCCAGGGTCGCTGTCAATTTGGCAAGGCGGGCTCGCAAGCTTTGTTGGCTGGTTCGTGCCTTACGACAAGCCCATCGTCCTCGTCACGCCCGAGGGAGGCGCACCAGCAGCCGTTCGCACCCTGATCCGGTTGGGCTATGACAATCTGCGAGGGACCCTCGCCGGAGGGATGCTGAGTTGGCATATGGCCGGGCTTGAGAGTCATTCCATCCACACGGTGACCACACACGAATTGTGCAGACAACTGGACGCAGGCACAGAGGCCTGGATCCTGGATGTGCGCAGCGATGAGGAGATCGCACAGGAGGGTGAGATCACAGATGCCCATCACATCCACATCACCCAGCTGCCGGAGAGACTGGATGAGGTCGTCAAGGATCAGCCGATCTATGTCTTCTGCGGGAGCGGGCTCCGCTCTACGCTGGCCGCCAGCTTCCTGAAGCGCGAGGGATGGACGGATCTGACGGTCATTCTCGGGGGAACGAAAGGCTGGGAGTCGACGACCTGCCCCCTGGAGATCTAGAGCCTGCCACTGGGGACCAAAGAACGGACCTAGCGAACGAAGGAACAGGAGGTACGGAATGGAACACTACAAATACGTGATCATTGGCGGCGGTCTTGCCGGGGGCAAGGCGGTGGAGGGAATCCGTGAGCTGGACAAGGAGGGCGCCATCGTCCTCGTCACCAACGAGCCACATCGTCCCTACCAGCGCCCCCCACTCTCCAAGGGATACCTGCGGGGTGTGCAGCCGGAGGAAGCGGTCTATGTCGCCGAGGCGGACTACTACGCTGAAAACAATGTGACCCTTCTGATGGGCGTGGAGGCAACCGCGCTTGATCGCGAGGCTCATACCGTTACCTTGGATGATGCTCGCGTGCTGGAATACGAGAAACTGCTATTGGCAACGGGAGGCCGAGCAAAGCGCCTACCGATCCCTGGCAGCGACCTAGAGAGCGTGTTTACGCTGAGGAGGATCGAGGATTCCGACCATATCCGTGAGGCCGCAGGGCCCGATGTACCGGCCCTCGTCTTAGGCGGTAGCTTTATCGGATCAGAGGCCGCGGCGGGGTTGGCGATGATGGGCGCCAATGTGATCATGGTTTTCCCCGAGAACCGGCTACTGGAGCGCCTCGCTCCTCGTGTTATGAGCGAGTGGCTGCACGAGATCTACGCCGAACACAACGTGCGCATCCTGACGGGCATCACGCCCGAGCGTTTCTTTGGTGCCACAAAGGTGGAACGAGTCGAGCTTAGCAATGGCGCCATGCCCGATGTCGATATGGTCGTGATGGGCGTCGGCATCGCGCTCAACACCGAACTGGCGGAGGAGGCAGGCCTCAGGGTCCAAGAGGGCGACAAGGCAATCCTCGTCAACCGCCATCTCCAGACCAATGACCCTGACATCTACGCGGCCGGCGACGTCGCTGCGTGGCCCGACGCCACTTTCGATAAGCGGCTCCGCGTGGAGCACTGGGATGTCGCTCGCCGCCAGGGGCTCCAAGCCGGAAAGAACATGGCCGGCGCCGATAAGCCCTATGAGGCGCTCCCATACTTCTTCTCCGACCTCTTTGATCTGAGCTTCGAGGTCTGGGGTGACCTCAGCGAATGGGATCGTACCGTTCAACGAGGCAACCTGGAGGCCCGAAGCGTGGCATTCTACTACTTCAGGGACGGCAAGATGGTAGGCGTTCTCGCGATGGGGCGTCCTGAGGAGGAGCGGGAGCCGATGCAGGCCTTGGTCCAGGCCCGACCGAGATACGAGGCCGTGGTGGAGCAGCTTGGAGATGAAGCCTTCGACCTCAGCGAGCTCACCTAGGCCCCGAAGGATGACGGATCTTCGGAGGTGAGAAAGGGATAGACCCGATGAAGGTCACAAACAAGGAGATTGCCGAGAAACTTGAGGAGATCGCGCGGCTGCTTGAGATCCAAGACGCCAATCCTTTTCGAGTTCGGGCTTACCGCGATGGCGCCGAGACGGTCCGCTCCGCAGACAGACCTCTAGCGGACCTACTGCGGGAGGAGGGCAGCGATGCCCTTGAGAACCTATCAGGCATCGGCTCTAGCTTGGCCGGCGTTATTACGGAGATCATCCATCAAGGACGCTCTAGCCTGTTGGAGCGATTGCGCGGTGAGATCACGCCAGAAAAAGTCTTTCTGCAAGTCCCGGGGATCGGGGAGGAGCTTGCCGAACGGATCGTCGAGCACCTGAACGTCGCGACCCTGGAGGAGTTGGAGCAGGCTGCCCACGACGGGCGTCTTGCTTCGGTGCCGGGCTTTGGAGAGGAGCGCGTGCGTAACGTACAGGTCAGCCTCGCAGGTATGCTGAGTGCCGCGGCGCAGCGTCACACTCGAGAGCTCGAGCGCGGCGCGGAGCCCCAGGTGCCCGAACCTGACGTCGGCCTCCTCCTTGAGGTAGACCGGGTCTATCGCCAGAGAGCGCAAGCCGGTGAACTGCGCAAGATCGCGCCTAAGCGCTTCAACCCGGAGGGAGAGGCCTGGTTGCCCGTCATGAACATCGAGCGACAAAGCTGGCAGTTCACGGCGCTTTATTCAAACACCAAGCGCGCACACGAGTTGGGCAAGACCCGCGACTGGGTCGTGATCTACTACCAGCACAACGGCGAGGAGGACCAGGTCACCGTTGTCACCGAGACCCATGGCCCTATGGAGGGCAAACGTGTCGTGCGCGGCAGAGAGGACGAGTGCCGCCGCTACTATAAGGGGCGGAAGGGCAACTAGGATTGGGAGAATTGCTGGGCTAGGAGATCGACCGAACACATCAAGTTTTCCGAGGGCGAAGAAGGGGAGGCATAGACGTATGAGAGCGATGATCATCAGAGAGTTTGGAGGACCTGAAGTCTTCGAGGAACAGGAGGTCGGTCAGCCCGAGATCATGCCCGATCAAATCCTGGTGAAGGTCCACGCCACGTCGATCAACCCTGTAGACTTGGCAGTTCGGCGCCAGGGTAGCTGGGCCGGCGTGACCCCACCTGCAGTGATCGGCTACGACGTCTCCGGCACCGTTGAGGCCGTAGGCAGCGCCGTGACCGACGTAGAAGTGGACCAGGAGGTCTATTACTCGCCCGAGGTCCTCGGAGGCCTGCCCGGGAGCTACGCTGAGTACCACGCCGTAAACCCCTCCATCGTAGCGCTCAAGCCCACCAATCTCTCGCACGTCGAAGCCGCCAGCATCCCCCTCGCCGGGAGTACCGCCTGGGATGCGCTGGTGCTCAAGACTAAGGTGCGCGTCGGTGAGAGCATTCTGATTCATGGGGCCGGTGGAGTGGGATCGATGGCGATCCAGATCGCGAAAGCGATGGGCGCCTACGTAATCGCCGTCTGTAGTGACTATATGGTGGAAGAGGCCCAGCTGCTCGGCGCCGACCGCGCGATCAATTACAAGACCGAGGACTTCGTCGAAGTCGTCAAGGACGAGACCGACGGCTTCGGCGTCGATGTCGTCTTCGACACCGTCGGCGGCGACACACTGACCCGCAGTATTGCCGTGACCAAGCCTCTGGGTCGCATGGCAGGTATCGTCAGCACGAACACGGGGTTTCGCAGTGCCTTCATCAAGAACATCGACGTCTACCCCACCTGGCTGCAGCGAGACCGGTTCAAGCTAGACGCGTTGCGGGTGCTTGCCGAGCGCGGGCAGCTTCGAGCCGTAATCGACACGGTCATGCCCTTGAACCACGTGGCAGACGCCCATCGCAAGCTTGAGGCGGGGGGTGTTAAGGGCAAGATCGTGCTCAGCGTCACCGGCTAGGACTCACCAGCAACACAACAGGAAGTGACCAGAACAGAAGATGGAGATCACCGAAAGGAGCAGACCATGGAAAACACTTATACGTACACGGCACGGAGCGCAGATGACCCACAAAAGATCGTGACCTTCACGCTCCACGACGACAAGATGTCGGTTGGCGTTGGCGCACCTATGGAGCAGTTGGAGCAGGCGGTAGCCAGCATCACGGCTGATGAGGACGAGAAGCCCGAAGAAGCCCAGCTTTGGCTGAAGCCGCTGGCGATTTCCCTCATCGAGCGAGGCACCGGCCCCTTCAACGTCGAGGACGTGGACGCCACTATCGAGGAGGGTCGGCTCAACTTCAAGGGCTGGGTACGCCTGGCCGGCCTGCGAGGTGGCGCCATCACGTTGATGGAAGGCAAGGTCGACAACCCGGATGCTGCCGAAGCCTTTGTGACGGAGCTGGACAGACGGAAAGCAGAAGTGGGCAAGGCCATCCTGCCCTTCGATTATTGGCTTACTTGGGTCGGTATGATCGTCGCGCTGATCGTCTTCTTCGGCCTGTGGCAACGCCGCTCGGCACGCTCCGCAAGCCCTGCCACAACGGCAGGCAAGGGCGAACAATAGAAGCCGTGATCTCCAGATGACCAAGAAGGGATCCAATCTGTCCACGCCCGAGAAGCCTTGGGCACAGCCTGCATCGGATATCGCCGAACAGCTCGACGTCTCTATCGCAGACGGACTCTCGGAACAGGAAGTCAAGCAACGCCGCGAGCGCTACGGTGAGAACCGGCTCCGCAAGGCTGAGCGACGAAGCGCGCTGCAGATCCTCGTAGAGCAGTTCCAGAGCTTACTTGTTGCACTTCTAGCTGTGGCAGCGGCACTGTCGATGGTGTTTGGCGACTTCATTGAGGGCTTCGCCATTATCATCGTCATCCTAATCAATGCCGTCGTCGGCTTCCTGACAGAGCTGCAGGCCGTACGCTCTATGGAAGCCCTCCAGGAGCTGAGCCGTGTGATGGCCAAGGTTCGCCGGGACGGAACCATCCAGGAGATCCAGGCAGAGGAAATCGTGCCCGGAGATATCCTGGTCCTGTCCGGCGGCGACATGGTCACCGCCGATGTCCGCCTCGTCGAAGCCAACAAGCTCCAGGTGGATGAGTCGGCCCTCACCGGCGAATCGGTCCCGGTGACCAAGCAAACGGAGCCCATCGAGTCTGATGCGCCCATCGCGGAGCGGGCGAGCATGGTCTATAAGGGCACCGCTATTACCCGCGGCTCCGGTGAGGGTGTGGTTATTCAGACGGGCATGGACACCGAGCTTGGGCAGATCTCAGCGCTCGTGGCTCAAGCGGAAGAGGAAGCCACACCCCTGGAGAAGCGGCTCGAGAACCTGGGGCGCAAGCTCATCTGGGTGACAGTGGGCATCGCCGTCCTGGTCGCTGTCAGCGGCATCATCGCCGGGCGCGAGATCACACTGATGATCGAGACCGCGATCGCCTTGGCCGTCGCAAGTGTGCCAGAGGGATTGCCCATCGTTGCCACGGTGGCGCTCGCTCGCGGGATGTGGCGGATGGCCAGACGAAACGCCATCATCCGTCGTCTCTCTGCGGTCGAGACCCTGGGCTCGACCAACGTGATCCTGACGGACAAGACGGGCACCTTGACCGAGAACCGGATGACCGTGGTTCGCATCCTGCTGCCCGGTGAGGAGGTCGAAGTGACCGGTCGCGGCCTCAAGCTCTCAGGGAAGTTCCAAAAGGGGAACGACGACTCATCGGCCGACGGCCACGAGATCGATTCCGCAGAGGATGAGCAGCTGGAGCGCGCCTTGAGGATTGGCGTACTCTGCAACAACGCCGACCTGCGCCCGGGCGGGCTCGAGGAGCTCGAACCAGAGGATGTAGTGGGCGATCCGCTTGAAGTCGCCCTGCTGGTCGCCGGCCTCAAGGCAGATATCGACCGCCCCCGCCTCCTTGAGAAGATGCCCGAAGAGCGCGAGGTGGCCTTCGACGCTCAGACTAAAATGATGGCGACCTATCACAAGATGAACGGAGAGTATCTCGTAGCCGCGAAGGGGGCCCTGGAGCCGGTGATGCAAGCCTCCTCCCATATCCTCAATCCGGACGGCAAAGCGACTTTGGATGAGGAAACGCGGAAGGCATGGGGAGAGCGCAATGAATCTCTAGCCGCCGAGGGTCTCCGCGTGATCGCGCTGGCAGAAAAGACTGTGACGTCCGAGGACGCCGACCCTTACGAGGATTTGACCTTCGTGGGGTTAGCGGCGATGCTTGATCCGCCCAGAAAAGAAGTCCGGCCCGCCCTGGAATCCTGTCATCGTGCTGGCATCCGTGTGGTGATGATCACCGGCGATCAGCCTGCGACGGCGCGGGAAGTCGCGCTGGAGGTGGGGCTGGTCGATGAGGAAGACGCCCCTGTCGTGCACGGAGAGGATTTGGGCGCCCCAGATGAACTCGATGCTGAAACACGGGAGGCAATGCTCCAGACGCAGATCTTCGCGCGCGTGAGCCCGAAACAGAAGCTGGATCTCATCGCGCTACATCAGGATGCTGGCAGGGTCGTGGCAATGACTGGCGATGGGGTCAACGACGCTCCCGCCCTCAAGAAGGCCGACATTGGCATCGCAATGGGCCAGCGGGGCACACAGGTGGCGCAGGAAGCCTCCGATATGATCCTAAAGGACGATGCCTTTTCGACGATCGTGACGGCAGTACAACAGGGGCGCGCCATCTTCGGCAACATCCGCAACTTCGTCCTCTATCTGCTCTCCTGTAACGTCTCTGAGATTCTCGTCGTTGGGTTTGCCTCGGTCATCAACGCACCACTGCCAATCAGGCCACTGCAGATCCTCTTCCTCAATCTCGTCACCGATGTCTTTCCAGCGCTGGCCCTGGGCGTTGGGGAGGGCGGCCCCCACTTGATGGAACGCCCGCCCCGGGATCCCGACGAACCCATCCTTGCCCGATCGCACTGGATCACCATTGGTGGATACAGCTCGCTGATCACACTGGCGGTGCTCGGCGCGCTGGGCGCTGGGCTCGTCTGGCAGGGGTATCCGCAGGATCGCGCCGTCACGCTCTCCTTTCTGACCCTGGCCTTCGCCCAGCTGTGGCACGTTTTCGACATGCGCGACCCTGAGTCCCACCTGTTCCGCAATGATATCACGCGAAATCCATGGATCTGGGGCGCCATCGCTATCACAATCGGTCTTCTGCTGGCCGCCGTTTACGTACCGTTCTTGGCCGACCTTCTCTCACTGGTGCGCCCAGGCGCCACGGGATGGGCAATCGTGGCTGTGAGTAGCTTTGCCCCCGTCGTCATAGGACAGATTATCTCGGAACTTCGCCATGCCCTTTCCTGACCAACGCTTTCTCGATCAACTGCAGCAGCTCGGAAAAGATCTCTATGACCGCGTCAACCGGTCGACCGGCGGGGCGCCAACCATCGTGACCAGAGCCGCAAAGCACTACGGTGAGACAGGCGGCTCCCAGGCTGCGGCAAGCCTGGCCTACTACATCTTCTTCTCACTCTTTCCCTTGCTTCTCGTCTTGGTTGCGGCGGTCAGCCACATATGGGACCTCGAGAGCGAACAAGCCTTCAGGGAAGCGGTGGAGTTCATCTCCCAAGCTATCCCCATCTCTCAGGATCTCATCGCCGACAACCTGCAAGCAGTTCTCCAACAGCGCGGTACGGTCACCCTCATCGGCCTCGTAGGTACATTGTGGTCAGCCTCCGGCGCATTCACCACCTTGACGAAAAGCATTAACGCCGCCTGGGAGGGCACACAGAGCCGAGGCTTCGTGAAACAGCGACTGGTGGCCATCGGAATGGTTTTGGCTGTGGTTGCGCTCTTGCTGCTGTCGCTGGCATCGACGACATTCCTTACGATCGTGCCCGAGATTGCGGTCCCTGATGCGCAATTCCCCTTCCTCAGGGCGGTTGTGGGCACCTTCCTGTCCTGGGGCCCTCCGCTGATCCTCAACATACTGATGTTTATCGCGCTCTATCACTGGATCCCGACCAAGACTGTGAGATGGCGCGCCGTGCTTTTGGGCGCTGGTATCGCTGCCATCGCTTGGGAAGTCGCAAAGGTATTGATCACCGAATACCTCAGTAGCAGTCTCGTCAACTACGAACTTGTCTATGGATCCCTCGGAAGCGTCGTGGCCCTGCTATTCTGGATCTACATTAGCTCCACGATCACGCTGTTCAGTGCTCATTTGACGGCCGAAATCGACCAGTACGAGGAGGAGCCGTGATGGAGGCAAACCGATCCCTACACCTTCAGGCCGATGGGGAATCTATTGGCCGTGAGGGAGTGAAAACAGACGGTGCCCTAGGCGCTGTTGGCGTCATGATCGCTCCTAAGTATACTAACTAGACAATGCCCAATCGCACTGAAAACGAAGTTCACGCGTTTGTCGTTCTGAATCCGGTCGCCGGTAGTGACGACAGCGATACGATCCGCCAGATCCTCGAGCGCGGCCTCTCTGAAGCCGGATGGTCCTATGACCTCCACGAGACCAGAGCGAACGAGGACATTGAGGCCGTCGTCAGAGAAGCGCCGCCTGAAATCTACGATGTGGTTATTGCCGCCGGCGGCGATGGTACTGTCTCCGGCGTAGCTGGCGGCCTTATCCACACGGAAGTACCCATGGGTGTGGTACCCGTCGGCACAGGCAATGCGTTGGCGCGAGACCTCGGGATCCCGATGTCACCAGAGGAGGCGATTCAGCTTATCACGGGCCCGCACGCGACTGAGACGGTGGACGCCTTGCGCATTGGAGACAACCACTACTTCCTCAACATCAGTGTTGGTGTTAGCGCGGGAACGATGGAGGGGGCGAAGCGTGACGAGAAACGCAGGATGGGCCTACTCGCCTACCTGATCAGCGGCATACAAGAGCTGGCAGGGATACAACCGGCTCGCTTCGAACTCACGGTGGATGGCGTCTCTCACACCATCAAAGCCGCAGATGTGATCGTCTTCAACAAAGGCGTCATCGGGTCGACACTGGTCTCACAAAACCCGTACATCGACCTGGACTCCGGCGAGGTCGGCGTTTTCATCTTCCGTTCTCGCTCGGCCTTCCGGTATCTGATCTCGCTCATTGAGACCGTTCTGGGGCGCGCAGGTGACAGCCGCCACGTCGAAACTATGCGTGCGAGTGACACCATCGTCATTCGCCCAGCCATTAACCTTCCCATACAAGCCGACGGCGAACCGCTTGACCTGGACGCTGTTGAGGCCCACATCATTCCCCAGGCCGTGCGCGTGATCGTCGCTACTTAGAGAGCGTGGTTCTGTCGCTGCTAGAGCCCAAAGAGCTGATGCCGACTGCTCCAAAGATAGCGGTTGGCAACGAAGGCCAAGGGTTTCTCCGCGAGCAAGAAACGCTCCGACAGCGTCGCCAGCACCTCATCTAGCTCTCCGACCTCAGCTCGCTCGTGCTCTGCCGCTAGTTCATAGAAGGCACGACCGTACTGCTCGTAGTCCTCGCGGCTCTGTAACAATCGTCCCTTCATAGCAGGCCGGATCTGATGGCTCACCGCGTACCGGTACTGGGCGTCGATGTACTCGGGAAACATCCCAGCTAGAAAGAGACAGACATCACCGATCCGCTTATAGGGCTCAAACCGGTAGGCCTCATCCACAGCCTCCGCATATCGAATCAAGCCCTCGACATCGAAATCGTTGGTCCGATAGCGTCGCCACACCCCACGTCCAACGTTGACGCGCACCGTCACGCTGGCCACCCGTGTGAAGGAGGCGAGCATCGAGGCCAGATACTCAAGAATCGGCTCTGTCTCCAACAACTCAACAACCTGTTCGGTGTCGAAGATGACTACCTTCTGACGCGCCCGCCGCTCGGTGGTGAACGTCTCGGTCGTGAGATCGCGCCGTGACCGCCGCAGCAGGAGATTGAAGAAGAACCATGGGGAAACCTGCATCAGGAGCTGGGACTCACCGACGAGGCGCTCGAAGAGCTCATCATTCTCGAGGACTTCCTCGAGCCACGCCTCGCTCACCTCACCCACGCTATCGGGATCCACGTGAGGCGCCACCGTCTCCAAAATGAAGCGAAGGTCTTCGTCGCGCAGTTGCCAGGTCATATAGCGTAGATTCCCCTTGATCAGAAAGACGCCGTCAGCGACCAGAATCTTACCTCACCCACCGCCGTTTGCGCTTCAGACTGGGTAGGTTATAATCTAGTAAGAAGATGCTCTAACCAAGACCTCAACCCACAGATGAAGTGGAGCAGGAAGACGGTACCGTATGCCGGCAGTCAGAAGTGCCATCGCGGCAGAGAAAAAGCACCCTCCCGTCAGAATAGACATCGCCTACGCGCTGGTTTCTCTGGGGAGCACGACCCTATGGTCAATCTTGGGAGGTTGGCTACTCTATTTCTATCTTCCCCCTGACAATGCCGGAGAGGCTCGGGTACCGGCAGCGCTCTACGGAGTCGTGATCCTTTCCGTGCGCGTTATCAACGCAGTCGCCTCCCCGCCCATCGGCTATCTCTCCGATCGAACGCGGACCCCGTGGGGACGGCGCCTGCCCTTCATGGCTGCGTCAGCCTTGCCGATGCTCGTCTTCTTTGCCCTTATCTGGATGCCGCCTGCTCGTGGCCTCTCTGCCTGGAACCTGGTCTATCTCGCCGGGCTTCTGCTGCTCTACAACCTCGCCTACGCCTTCAATCAGATTCCATACACCGCATTACTGCCGGAGATTGCCGTAACCGAACACCATCGGGTGCGGATCTCCGGATGGACAGCGGGGGCCTTCTTGATGGGGATGATTCTCGGCGGCCTCGCCGGTCCCCTCATCGACCGATTCGGCTACGCAACGACTGCCGTCGCCTATGCCGGATTCACACTTCCCCTTTTCTACGTGCCTTTTCTGGTTCTACGAGAGAGCGAAACCAGAGCTAAGTCAACGTGCGCGCCGTTGGGATTTCGGGAAGGCATCCAAGTGATGATGCGGAACCGCGCCTTTCAGATTATGACCGCAACGGGCATCTGCTACTGGGGCGTTACAACCATGATCCAAGCCATCATCCCCTACCTTGTCACCGAGATCTGCCACCTCACGACCGCAGAGACCTTCGACTTCTACGTCCCGGCCCTCGTGGCGTCGCTGCTGTGCTACCCCCTGATCACGTCGCTGTCCCATCGTGTCGGCAAGGCGAAGGTCTTTTCAGCCTCACTGCTGGCCTCGGCGCTGGTATTGCCTGGACTGACGATCATCGGCAACTGGCTCCCTCTCCCCCTCAAGGCCCAGGGCCTCATCTGGGTCACGCTCCAGGCAGTCGCGATGTCAGGGATTACGATGCTGCCACCGGCCTTTGGAGCCGAGATCACAGACTTTGACGAGAGGCTGACTGGACAGCGGCGGGAAGGCACGTACTATGCGACCTGGGGTTTTCTGGATCAGGTCATTCAAGGTGTCGCAGCGGCAACATTGCCGCTGATCCTGCTCCTCGGGCGCAGCCGCAGCGACCCCCAGGGCCCGCTCGGCGTGCGCGCAGTGGGGCTGCTGGGCGGCACGCTGATGCTCGCTGGCTTCCTGATCTTCATGAAATACCCACTTCGGCACCAAGGTGCGGAAGGAGACATCGTAGAGCTATGAGCGACACCCTGGAATGGATCGCCGATCTGGAGTGGGCGAACTACGCGGCAACCGCTGAGACTGCACGCGTGACGCCAGGCCTCGATCTGGTGATGCGCGAGGATCTCGTCTTGACGAGCAGCACCTTACTGCCCATACCCGACGCCAACCACGCCTGCCTGCTACGGACCGGCGAGGCACAAGCAGAGGATCTGATCAAGGAGGTGGAAAGCTACTACCGTGGACGCGATCTGGCCCCGACGATCTACCTCTCCCCAGCCTGTAGGCCCAGAAGCCTGATCCACCACCTTAAGTGCCGAGGCTTCGCTCCACAGCCAGACAGAGAGGCCTGGATGGTCCTAGACGACCTCGGCGACTTCGCTATACCGTCACCGACGCCCAAGGTCTCTGTGGAGACCATCTCAAAGAGCGACGCCGAGACCTTTGCTCGAGTCTTCCTAACGGCGTTCGGGATGCCCCCCGAGTTCACGCCGGCTTTGGCCGAGCTGCTGAGGCCCTCCGTCGGTCTCCCTAACGTCCGTCACTATCTCGCCTACACTGACGACGAGGCTGTGGGCACCTGCTCGCTGCTCACGCACGACCGCTTTGGTGTCCTAGGCAGCGTGGGCGTCATTCGCTCTCGTCGCAGCCGAGGGGCTGCGACGAACCTGGCCATTGCGGCGATTCAGGATGCCGTTCAGAAGCAGGGCGTCCAGACGCTGATGCTTCAGACAGCGGCCGACACCTTGCTCGAAAGGTTCCTGCGGATCAACGGCTTTAGACGAGCCTTCACCAGAACCTGCTACATCCAAAGCGATGACCAAGCTGGTTGAGACCACCGAGCTTCGGAAAGTCTATGAGACTGGTGCCGTCCGGTGCGAGGCGCTGAAGGGCATCTCCTTGGCGCTTGCATCCGGCGACTACGTGGCCCTCATGGGTCACTCCGGAAGTGGCAAATCCACATTGCTCCACTTAGTGGGTGGGCTGGACCGACCTACCTCCGGACAAATCAGCGTGGGAGGGCGCCAGCTCGCCAACATGAACGAGACAGAACTGGCCCGCTTTCGACGGTCCCACATCGGCTTTGTCTTCCAGTTCTTCAACCTCATTGATAACCTTACCGTCCAGGCAAACGTGGAGTTGCCAGCGCTGCTGAACGGTCGGGTCAATAGAGGCGTGGTGCGTCGCCAAGCCGCAGATCTGCTGGGACACTTGGGGATCAGCGACCACGCTCAGAAGTATCCGTGGGAGATGTCCGGAGGTCAGCAGCAACGGGCCGCCATCGCCCGAGCCCTCATCAATCGACCAGCTTTGCTCCTGGCTGACGAGCCCACGGGCAACCTGGATAGCGCAAGCAGCCAGGCCGTCCTTCGCACCCTCAAAGCGTGCAACGAGCAGGGCCAGACGATCCTCATCGTCACCCACGACCCCCGCGCCGCTTCTGAGGCCAAGCAGGTCCTCTTCATCCATGACGGCCGGCTCGTCGATACGTTGCCGGGCGGCAATGCTCAAGCCATCGCCCGCCGCTTCGCGGCGTTGCAGTAGGGGTGATCCGATGATCGCGATTCTCAGGAAGATGTGGGCGGACATCATCAGTCGTCCCCTGATATCACTCCTGGTCGTGGTCACGGTAGTCACCTCGTCGGCGCTGCTGACGCTGGCCCTAGCTACGCTCCTCAACCTCAACGCGCCTTACGACCGAGCCTTCCGGGAGCTCAATGCGGCCCACCTTTGGCTCTTCTTCGACCGGGAGGTGACGAGCCGGCGGGACGTCGAGCGCATCGAGCGCATGCCCGGCATCCTAGAGACTACAGGCCTGCGTAGCGACGTGATCACCCGCGTCCGCCTGGGCAAGAACCGAGTTTGGTCGAGTCTGAGAGCAATCCCACTGGAGGAGCCAGGCGTCAACCGTCTGTTCATCAAGGAGGGTCAGCCACTGGGCGAGTCGCGAGGCACCTGCCTAGCCAGCAAGGATCTGGATGACCTCTACGGCGTGGGAGTTGGAGACCGAATCGAGGTCACCGGAGCGGATGGCAGGACGTCTGAGCTCATCGTCACAGGCTTGGCATACAATCCGATGTGGGACACGTACCGCAATACTCAGCCCCCTTACATCTACATCACCGAAGCCACACTGCGCGAGCTCTTTCCCGATGAGACAATGTGGGGATGGTCCTTAGGACTCCGCTTGGCCGACCCCCAGGGCGTGGAGACAACGCTAGCCCGCATCGAGGCTGAACTCCACGCGGAGGTGGTCGAGAACCACGTCGATTGGCGCGATGTTCGAGAGTCAGCGGTCTTTGGTGCCAGGATCAACTTCATCTTCCTGGGCGCCTTCAACCTCTTCGCCATCCTAGCGACCATCCTGGTCATCGCGAGTAGCATCGGCACCATCGTGCTCTCCCAGTTCCGGCAGATCGGCATCCTCAAGACCATCGGCTTCACCCGAAAGCAAGTGCTCTGGCTCTATCTTGGCCAGTATCTTGCCCTCAGTGCGGCCGCCTGCCCGATAGGCCTCGCAATAGGCTCCGCGCTCTCACCGCTCCCGCTGAAAAGTGTCGCTGCCTCGCTTAACACCGCCTTCCGCCCACCGGTCAACACGATGTTGATCCTAGTCGTCTTGAGCGTCGTCTCTTTCGTGGTCGCCCTGGCGACCCTCGGAGCGGCGTATCGAGGGGCAAAGGCCAATATCGTCAGGGCCATTGCCGTCGGCGCCGAGGCGCCCAAGCACCCTCATGCCCTATCACGCCAGCTCGACGCAGCGCTCAACCTCCCGATCGTACTTCAGCTGGGCATCAAGGACCTCTTCGCCAAACCCTTCCGCTCGTTCCTGACAGGTCTGAACTTGGCGCTAGGCGTAGTCGGTATCGTCTTCGGCCTCACGCTCAGCGATACCCTCGACGCCTATCGAGCCGATCCCTCCCTGCTGGGCATCTTCTACGATGCCGCTGTCACCCGCGATGCGATCGGTCACGCCAAAGCTATGCACCTTCTGAGTGACGCACCCGGGGTCGTCGCGCTCTACAGTGAGTATCTTGCGGAAGCGGAGACCGCGCAGGGGAAGACCTTCCAGATCCGCGCTGTTGAGGGCGAGCTGGACACCTTCCCGCTACGACTGTCCGACGGACGGCGATTCCAGGCAGCCAGCAACGAGGCCATCGTCGGGCAGGGGCTACTGGACTGGTTGGACCTTGAGATCGGAGACACCCTAAACGTCAGGATAAAAGGCGGGGTCGATCGCCCTCTCGCGTGGCACATAGTGGGGACCTACCCAGAACCGGTCAACGCGGGCCAGATGATGATGGTCAGTGCGCCCACACTGGCGCGCTGGGTCCGCGACATCGAACCCAACACCTACTTCTTGAAACTCGGGGACGGGGTCGATCCCTACCGGATGAAGGCTCAGCTAGAGGCCGCCTCTCGCGACGACCTCAATGTGACCCTGGTCGAGCAGGCGCTGCCCGATGCCGTCCGCTACCTACAGGTCGCGATCTACGCTCTGTCAGGCATCCTGATCGGGATCGCGCTCATCAACGTCTTCACCAGCTCATTGTTGGCAACCAACGAGAAGGTCCGCGCAATCGGCACGCTCAAGACAGTGGGCATGACGCCCACACAGGTCATCGCGATGATCAACACAGGGGCTGGGGTTCTGGGTGCGGCAGCAACGGCTGTGGGCATTCCTATCGGCTTCCTCTTGACCCAGACTTTGCTGATCACACTCTCTCACAGCTACGGCTTTGGCCAGGTCACGGTGAAGCTAGACCCACTGACCATTGTCCTCCTGGTGCCGCTGATGCCTCTGGTGAGCATGGCAGGCAGCTTGATCCCAAGTGTCCACGCGTCGCGGCTTTCTATCGTCACAGTGCTACGCCATGAATAAACTCATCACTGCTCGCTGGTCACGCTCGAGGACATTTCGCGCCCTGCTTGTCCTTGCACTGCTCTATGCCGCCGTGCGCCTGACGGTCCACGGCGTAACTGCAGCGGTGATGCTTGCGCCGAGCTCAGATGCCGACGGCGGATTGCCAACCTGGGCCTCGACCGGCACGCCCATGCTGCCCGTCGATCTGCAGATCTACGTCGACGCCGCGGAGCGCCTGCACGCTCGCGCGGAGCTGTATCCTGTTGAGGCCAAGATTGAAGTCTTCCAATACGCGCCTGCTTTCGCGCTGGCCTTCAGCCCCTTTCTGCTGCTGTCGGCCGGCCCCTTGGTGGTGGTGCAGAGCCTCCTCCACGTGGCCGCCTACGTGGGCCTCTACATGGCCTGGGGCCGGGTCTTCTGCCGCCTTGGCTTGACCGGAGCGGCAGAGGCCCTCGCTGGATCGCTGCCGGTCTGGTTGGTCTTCTCTGCCTTCTGGAGCGATCTGGGATATCTGAATATCTACATCATCACCGCATTGGTGGCCACGCTTCTGATTGAGGCGGTCCTCGCCGAGCGGACGGGCTGGGCTTTGCTTTGGCTTTCCCTCATCCTCCAGACCAAACCGCATTGGGCCTTTGCTGTCGTCGTTCCGCTGTTGCTGGGCCGTTATCGCTTCGCCTTCAGGCTACTGGGCCTCGCGGCAATTGCCTATTTCGGCATCATTGGCCTGACGATGCTACTCGTGGAGCCGACTTACGTCGCGGAGCAGTACGGAGCCTATGTGCGCTTCCTGACGGCGATGCCATCGAGCTTCCCGTGGCGTGGGCCGAATGCCCCCTACCTTGGCTACAATCACGCGATCCGACAGACCGTCTTCTATCTATTCGGGCTGACGCGAGCCGCATCGGTCGCCGCGACATGGATCAAGCTGCTCCTGCTCATTCCCCTCGTTCTTATCAGCACGCGTCACGCGCTTCGCCCGATCCGTGAACCCGGTCACGACATGCCCGGCCTGGCCCTCGATCTCGCCTTTGCCTGGTACCTAGGCGTGTTCATCTGGCTCGACATGGTCTGGGAGCTCTCTCTGGGCATCGCGCTCTATGCCTACCTGCTTGGCACCATAGACCGCCCCTGGATGAAGACGTTGATACGGTGCGTCTTTCTGCCCTACGCGCTCATCGACGTGTGGCAGCTGCTCAGCGTCGCCGTGTTTGGTCTCGATATCGTCGCGCCCGGGCTTTACGTCTTGACCGATCCCAGCATCTACGTCCCCATGATTATGATCGTGATTCTGACCTTCTACGCCATACTCATCTGGCGGCGGTGGACTGTCACCGCCGTCACAAACTCCGCTGCCTTAGGAGCCACAGCCTATGGATCTTGAGACCTTTATGAGCCTGCCAACCGGCGACGTTGCGCGCCTCGTGCAAGAGCGGGGCCCGAGGGTATGTGTCTTCCCCATTAACGGCACCCGCCGTTGGTTCGTGTTGGAGCATCCAGAGGTGAAAGCGGAGGACTACATCGATGCCTACCTAGCGGCGAGCGGACAGCGGCACTTGGAACTCTATCAGCTCTTTTTCGATCACGGGATCAATACGCTCGTGACCCCGATCTTTGGCCCCGATCTGCTGGAGCGGGGTGAAGTGTACGATGCGCTCCTGGAACAGGGGCTGACCTGGTTTGCCCGCGAGGAGTTCCTGGCCTTCTACGACGCCCACGACGTCCGCGTTCGCGTCTACGGAGATGCTCGGCGCTACCTGCAGAAAACCGTGTATGCCTCCGCCCTGGGCGTCTACGACGAGGTCACACATCGCACTGCCGACCACGGCCGCCACCGGCTTTTCTTTGGCGTCTGTGCTCACGACGCCGCCGAGGCTGTGGCACAGATCGGCCTCAGGTTCCATGACCGGCACCACCGCCTCCCGACAAAATCCGAGATCGTTGAGGCCTACTACGGCGAGCCTGTGGAGCCGGTGGACATCTTCATCGGGTTCGATCGTCCCGCGGCTTTTGACATGCCCCTGATCGCCACCGGCAGCGAGGACCTCTATTTCACGGTAGCGCCGTCGCCCTACCTGGATGAGACGACGCTGCGGGCCATCCTTTTCGACCATATGTATGCCCGCCACGTAGACGACACAGACTATGAAGAGCTCTCTGCAGATGGATGGGCATTTCTCGACCGATTCTACCGAGAGAACCGGCACGCCGTGCTGGGCCTCGGTCGCCGACACGAGAGTGGCAGCTTCTGGTATCCGCTACCTCAGGTTCGTGACATCCAGGGACTTGCGCAGAGTAGAGAGCCGACAGATACTTGAGCCGCCGAGCGACAGACGTGCAGCTGCTGACCCGAAAAGCCATCTCAAAGGTAGGCATCATGAGATATATCGACCAAGCCAGGGACCTCATCAAGCATCTCAACAACCGTATGGGGCCTAGCCCCTACGACATCGCGTGGATGGCGCGGCTCCGTAAACCTGACAATGGTGAGGCGCGATGGCCAGATCTGGTCACGTGGCTGATTGAGCACCAGCATCCCGACGGGAGCTGGGGCGGAGAGATCGTCTATTACCACGACCGCATCATCTGTACACTGGCTGCCGCCATTGCGCTGCGGGAAAACGGTGACTCGCAGGCTGCTCGCGGCGCCATCCGACGCGCCGAGCGCTACATCTGGCACCACCTGCATCTGCTCCCACGTGATCCCTTCGAGCTGGTGGGGTTCGAACTGATCCTCCCCACCCTGCTGGAGGAAGCCCGATCCCTGAACCTGGATGTTCCTACCCATGCCTGTGGCTACGGGCACGTCCAGACAGCAAAGCTCCGACTGATCCCACCAGAGATGCTCTACTCTCCGGACATCTCCACCGTCCATTCTCTGGAGTTCTTGGGTCGGGAGGGTGACGCGGAAAGGATGCGCCTCGCGAAAGCCGTCAACGGGTCCCTCGGTAACTCACCCTCAGCTACGGCTTACTACCTGAACCTCTCGAAGGACGACGAGGACGCGCTGGCGTACCTCGAGTCTATCCGGAGCCATATGGGGCACGTCATTTACCTTTACCCCTTCACGACCTTCGAGCTGGCCTGGGTGCTGAACAACCTCATCTTCAGCGGTCTCCCCATCAAGGAGTTTGCCGATGCCGCCACCCTGGCTAAGCTGGCGACGGAGATGGGGGAAGCTGGTGTCGGCCTCGACGCCACTTTTGGGATCTCCGATGCTGACACGACCTCGGTCTCCCTCTGCCTGATGGCACAGGCAGGATATGACGTCGACCCAGCCATCCTCCATCAGTTCGAGGACCAGGACAAGCACACGTTTCGCACCTACCCGTACGAGCGGAACCTCAGCGTCAGCACCAACGTCCATGCCCTCGATGCCCTACGGTGGATGCCTGACTATCCTAATCGGGAGGAGGTGCGCAAGCAGGTTGTCGCAACCTTACTCGATAGCCGCCAGTACAATGTCTACTGGACGGACAAGTGGCATGCTTCACCCTATTACGCCACGGCCCATACCCTGACGGCCTTGGTGAAGGAGGGCGCCTACCTCGCCGCTGCCTGCCGCCACACCATCGACTGGATTCTCCATACCCAGCACACCGATGGATCCTGGGGCTTTTTCCAGGTCGGCACAGCCGAGGAGACCGCCTACGCGCTGACAGCACTCCTGCACGTCTATCAGCACAGTCGCCAGCAGCAGCTTGGCATTGAAACCGATGTCCTACATCGGGGCGCCGCCTATCTTGCCCGGATGCACGAGGAGGGCACTCCCTATCCGGATCTCTGGCTCGGCAAGAATCTCTACAAGCCCTACGACGTGGTCCGCTCGGCGATTCTGGCAGCGCTGATTCTCTATGAGACCACCTTCGGGCACGCCCCGCGCTAGGAAGACCTGAAGAGGCTTGAGCCCTGATCAACACAGAAGCTGACTTGGGAGAGAGCTTATGACCATTCTGAACCGAATCCTCAACGTCCCTTCATCGGACCCAGACGACGCCAGACGTCGGAGACTCCTCAATATCCTATTGATCGGCGTCGCGCTTATCTCAGTGCTGGGGCTGATTGCCTTGAGCTTGGTCGCCCTGATCCAAGGCGCCGACCAGACTATCTCGATGGCCCTGCGAGGTGCCATCTTTGCCCTGTTGGGCACACTGGGCATTTTCGCGATCAACCACACGTGGTCTGGTCAGGTAGCGAGCCTGCTCTTTGTCCTCCTCCTCACCACGGTCTTCACGCTCTCAGACGAGCCCCGGCAGGTGGTCGACGGACGTTCGGTCTTCCTCTTCACGATCCCCATCCTCATGGCGAGCGTCCTCTTGAGGTCGTGGGCCAGCTTCCTCGCCGCGGGCCTAGCGGGCATCGTCATCTCGCTCCTGGCACTGACGATTCCAGGCTACATCCCACCTCTTCCCACGATCTTCGGTTTCTTCGCCTTCGCCCTGGTCTCCTGGCTGTCAGCCCGCAGCTTGGAGAGCGCTCTGGAGGAGACCCGGCGCATCAACCGCGAGCTCGACCAACGCGTCGAGCTGCGAACTCGGGAGCTACGCGACGCCAACCAACAGCTGGCCCAGGCCAACGAGCGGCTTCGGGAGCTTGACCGCCTGAAGTCACGGTTCATCTCGATGGTCTCTCACGAGCTGCGGACCCCGCTCAGCGCGATTCAGGGGTTCTCAGAGATGCTGCTGGCAGGCGTCTACGGCCCACTAGCTGAGCGGCAGCGCACAGCGCTTGGGCGCATCACCGACAATACCCAGCAACTCCTGCACCTGGTGAGCGATCTGCTAGACAGAGCGCGCATCGAGGCGGGCCAGCTGACCCTCCACAACGCTCCCTTCTCGCCCGCAGGCCTTGTCGAAGACATCCGAAGCACCCTGGACGTGCTGGCACGGTCCAAGGGCCTGATGCTCACCACCGAGATCGCACCTGACCTGCCGGACGAGCTCTACGGGGACGAGGGGCGCTTGCGCCAGATCATGGTGAATCTCGTCAACAACGCCATCAAGTTCACCGAGGTCGGTGACGTACGCGTGAGGCTTTATCGACCGAACCACGGCGCGGGGACCGACGAAGCCCTGTGGGCGATCTCGGTCTCCGACACGGGACCAGGCATCGCTGAGGGAGACAGGACCAGGATCTTCGACCCTTTCCGTCGCGTCGATGACTCAGCCACCCGAGAGCATCTGGGCGTAGGGCTAGGGCTGTCGATCGTGAAGGAGCTGACCGAGCTTATGGGAGGCGAGATCCAACTGACGTCAATGTTGGGAGAGGGAAGCACCTTTGTGGTCACGCTGCCGCTGCATGATATTGAGGAGGTATCCGCATGAGCAAGCCATACGGATTGGTAATCGAGGACAACCCAGATCTAGCCACAATCTTCTGTGAGGCCCTGCAAGCTGCCGAGTTCGAGACCCGGATTATCGATGATGGTCAAGAGGCGCTTGAGTACCTAGCAACCGCACGGCCTGACCTCATCGTCCTAGATCTCCACCTGCCTCACACCTCAGGTGACACGATCCTAAGAGAGATCCGCAGCAACGAGCGACTGGCTGGCATACGGGTTGTCATCGCCACAGCCGACCCTCAGATGGCAGAGAGTCTGGACAAGGACTCAGACCTTGTCTTGCTCAAACCCGTAAGCTTCAACCAGCTTCGCGACCTTGCCGCCCGGCTTGCACCGCGGTCGAAGGAGTGAGTTAAGCCGACAAGAGAAGCCATTTTGTTGACAACACACGGTTTTTGGTTTATAGTGGATATATCCACATAACCACGTAATCAAGGGGCCTATTAGCAGAGCTGGCGTTTGCACAAGGACAGACTTAGTGCCTAACTATCAGGTCGACCCTGCGGATCCTTTGCCGCGCTATTATCAGGTCTACTCCTCTCTACTGGAACGCATTCGCGCTGGCGAGTTTGCCCCTGGCGACATGCTACCCTCAGAACGGCAACTGACGCGTGACTACGGCGTCAGCCGCATCACGACGATCAAGGCCATGGATCTACTGGAACGAGAGGGCCTGATCGAACAGCAACAGGGACGGGGCAGTTTCGTGAGGGATCAACCGAACTCTGGCTCCGAGGAACCCCGACGCCGCGTGGCATTCTGCATGCCAACCTATGCCGATAATTACATCACGTCTGTGCTGATCGGCGCGGCCTGCGCGGCGATGCGCGAGGGCGTACAGCTTGAGATGATTGGCGTGGAGGCCGAAGAGCGAGAGCCAACCCGTGTGCGCGGGGCGATCGAGAGCGGTGCAGACGGGATCCTGCTTTTCCCCCGCGCCCGATACCCGGACGCGGCGCTCTATCGGGAGTTGCAGGAACGCAGATTTCCCTTGGTCCTACTCGACCGCTACTATCGCGAGCAGGAGACGGACCAGGTGACCTTTGACGACGAAGAGGCTGGCTACGCCATAACTAAGAGCCTCATTGATCGAGGGCACCGATCCATTGCCGTTTTCCCCGGCGACGAGGTGCGGGTCAGCAGTGTCCGTGGTCGGATGCAGGGATACAGGCGGGCGCTAGAGGAGGCGGGCATTGCTTATGATGAGGATATGATCTGCCTCGACGTCTACTCGGAGCTCTCACCCGCACAGCTCCATCGCTTGCCGTCAAGTCACCTACGGCTCTTCGACTGCCTCAAGAATCGTCAGTTCACCGCGATGATCGCCATCAACCAGATCGTCGCGATGCAGATGAACTTCGACCTGATGCGCATCAAGACGGAACTGCTGGAGTCTGTAGTAGAAGGCGGAGCGCGATCCGTGATGGCGCATCTGGACGTAGCAGTGGCAGCAATATGCTCCACTCCCTTTACGCATGACCATACGGCGGTTGTAGCGCTGGCGATGCAACCCGGCGAGGTTCTCGGCGAGCGCGCGATGGCGTTGCTACTCCGTCGCATAGAAGAAGGATACCATCCCCCCGCACACCAGATCACGATTCCGATGGAACTGGTGACCTTTGAGTAGGTGGAGATCCGCCGAGTCAAGGCCGGATCGGCGTTGTTCGTGGTCGGCCGGACGGGCATCATCGGATGTCCGTCCCTAAAGTCGGGTGCTTGTCGCCCGGTTGGCGTTCAACAGCGTTATGGTCATGTCCAAGAACAAGGAGGATGAGATGTCTGCTAGCAAGTTGTCGCGTCGTGATTTTCTGAAGGCCGCTGGCGCCGGGGCTGCGTTTGCATTCCTCGCAGCCTGTCAAGCGCAACCTTCCGCACCGGAGGCTGAGTCCGAGGAAACCGAGCCCAGCGATACGGCTCCACAGCCGGCGTCCTACACCATTGTCCACTGGGCTGAGGCGATGCTCACCCCTGACAACGAGTATGCTGAGCGCTACAAGCCCTACGTCGACGCCGCCAACGATGCATTCCACGAGGAGTTCCCGAACGTCACCGTAGAATGCCAGAACCAGGGCTGGGATGAGGAACTGCGCCAGAACCTGGTCACAGCTCTGCTGGGTGGGACCGCCCCCGACGTCATCGTGGGCGAGAACTTCTTCCAGCAATACGGTGATCTGGGTGCTCTGTTGCCCGTGGATGACTACATCCAGGACATCAAGGACAATCTGATCCCTGGCACCTATGCGGCTGCCGTGACGCAAGGTAAGACCTACGGCATCAACCAGTTCACAGGCTGCTTCGGCTTTGAGCGCAATCCGAACGTCATCGAGGATGCGGGATTGGATCCGTCGGAACCACCCAAGACGTGGGATGAGCTACTTGAGCACGCCGAGATCATCACCGAGGCCGGCGATGGTGAGTACTACGGCTACACACTCCAGGGGCCCGTCGGATTCTCTGTAGGTGGCATCTTCCGTATTCTGGTTTACCTGAAGCAAGCCGGTGCCGAGATCATCAAGCCCGATGGTCATCCCTGGTTCGACAACCCCAAGACCGTGCCGGTGTTGGATTTCCTGCGCAAGATCAACAAGTTCACGCCACCCGGACTCACCTTCAACCCTGATGAGGGCCAAGTCTACACGCAGCTCTTCCTGGGTAAGTCTGCCTACCAGATCTGCGGTTCGTGGCACGTCAACTGGGCCAAGGAATCGGGCCTCGACAATGCTATGTACTCGGGCGTGCCGATCCCCAAAGACGGAACACCGGCCAGCGTCATCGTTGGCAATGTGATCAATGCGGGGATGACGGTCAGCAAGTATCCCGAGGCCGCCATCGGCTGGTGTAAGGCACTGACTCGCGACGAGGTACAGGATCTGGTCAACCCGGTGCTGGGTCGTATGCCCTCGACCCGCAGCGCGCTGGAGAGACTGAAGCCGACAGCTTCGGAGGCCGATCAGGCCTTCATCAATGAGCTGTTGACCGCCGATCTCGGCATCCTACCGCAGTGGCGACAGGATCCACAGCAGCTCTGGACCATCTACAACGAATTGCTCACTGCGGTGCTCAGTACCGAGGATCCGATCGACAACCTCATTGGTCGTGCGCAACAACAGGCCGAGGAGGTCATAGGATCGTAGACGGCTACGGTCCGGCTGCTTTGCACTGCATCTGCCGCTCGTGCCGGCGATTGGACGTGCTCGCCACACCTTGAGCCACGTACGATGAGCTGTAGTGCTTTGTGATGCAGGGGGCCATGGTAGGTGCCCCCTGCATCTCTGACGTGACGAATGAGGTTTGTGGCCTCGACAAGGAGACGATACGATGGAAGGTACGGCCCAGATACCGACAACCCCACGCGTGCGTAAGCGAAAGCCACTCCGGGGTAAACGTCGTCGGGACACCATTGAGGCCTGGATCATCCTGACGCCCATTCTCCTCTATTTCTCGATCTTCTTCCTGTTCCCAGTTCTATCCAACTTCTATATCAGCTTCACGCGATGGAACGGGATTGTGGGAACCCCTGAATGGACTGGCCTCTCGAATTACCTACGATATCTCCGCCCTCCCTATCCACTCATCATCGGTAACACTCTGATCTTTGCTGCGGGCATCTTATTGGTCCAGACCACCCTGGCGTTCCTGATTGCCGTGCTCCTGGATCAAAAGGTGTTGGGGCGTGGGGTCTTTCGAGCGCTCTTTTATATACCAACCTTGACCTCAGCCGCGGTCACGGCACAGGTCGCTTTCGCCTTCATATCACCCTATGACGGCGTCCTCAATGCGGTTCTCCAAAGAATGGGACTTCCCATCATCATCTGGACGATTGATGCAACCTGGATGCGCGTTTTCATCATCATCTACTCAATTTGGCGTGGCGTTGGGGGCCCAGTCGTTCTCTTCCTTGCCGCTCTCCAGGGCATTCACCGTGAGATCTACGAGGCCGCGATGGTCGATGGCGCCAGCGGCAAGGATATGTTGCTTCGGATCACTGTGCCGCTCCTGCGGCCGATGATCATCTTCGTGCTGATCACCGGCATGATCGGCAGCTTCCAGATCTTTGAAGCGGTGCTGCTGATCTCAAAGGGTGGACCGGCCAACAAGACCAACGTGATGCTCCTACAGATCTATAATGACGCTTTCGTCAACACAAACATGGGGCTTGCCAGCGCGGGATCCATGGTGATGGCCATCCTCCTCTTGGGATTCAGCATCACCAATATGCGCATTATGAGCCGTGGTCAGGTGGGCGCGGATTAGGAGGCTCGCTATGTATACCAGAAAACGCAGCACGATCGGCAACATCATGGTCTACGGATTACTGATACTCGGCAGTCTCATTATGGCTTATCCACTTGTCTATGCTGTCATGGGTTCTCTCTGCTCCATCGAGGATTTCCAGGCGAGTCCTGTCCTGCCTATTCCACGCACGCGCTATTTCGAAAACTACACCATAATGTGGACTGCCGACTTTCCGATCCTGCTTTGGGTGAAGAACACGCTGATCCGCATCATCTGGTACATCGCCATCCCAGGGACGGTGGCGGTTTTCGCGGGATATGCCTTTGCCAGACTTGAGTTCAAAGGACGGGAGGCTGTATTCAGCTATCTGCTGAGCTCGATGATGCTTCCGGGCATTGTCTTCCAGATCCCAACTTACATTATGCTCGCGCGCTTTCCAGGCGCCGGTGGCAACAACTGGATGGGTCAAGGGGGAAGTGGCTTTATCAACAAGTGGCCAGCGCTCCTGATTCCGGGTCTGGTGAATGTCTACTACGTCTTCCTGATGCGGCAGACCTTCTACAGCATCCCCGAGGACTTCGAGGAAGCTGCACGGATCGACGGCGCCAGCACCATGCAGATCATGCGTTATGTCTATCTACCTATGTTGAAACCGACCCTGACGGTGATGGTGCTCTTCCAGGCCGTGGCAATGTGGAATGACTATCAGTGGCCACTGATCGTAACGGCCTCCAACCCGGACATCCGTACGCTCGCCCTCGGTGTCCAGCGCGCGCTGCTCAGCGGGGCGTCGCTCAAAGGTTGGCCACCCGGAACCGGGATCATCGATTATCCCTTTACCTTCGCACTGGCGACCGTCGCCAGCCTGCCGCCTATCCTACTCTTCCTCTGGTTGCAGGACTACTTCGTGGAGGGTGTCCAAGGCTTCGCACTGAAAGGCTGACGCCGTTATCACGATTGCTTTGCAGTGGATCGCACGCAGGATCGCTCCGGACGGATTGGCGTCGAGCCGCTTCCTGCCGTGACAAGACAATAGAATTGCCAAGTCAACAGCTGATAGAGACACAGCCGTGCCAGGCGGGGCTCAGACATCACCATAGATGCTGAGACCGTCCATATCCTCGTGGGCTGTCCTCTTGTACCCCTGCTTTGACACCACAAGACACAGAAAACCACAAGAAGGAGAGACTGAGACCAATGAAACCCCTGAAAATGGGCTTGATCGGTGCTGGAGGGATCGCACAGGCGCATATGCGGGCACTTGAAGGCGTGGACGAGATCGAGATCGTCGCGGTGGCCGATATCGTCAAGGAACGCGCCGAGCTGACCGCTAAGCGGTTCGACATCCCCTTTGCCACCGACGACTACCGAGAGATCCTGGCGATAGACGACGTCGAGGCCGTCAACATAACAACCTTCAACCAGGCGCACCGCGGCCCGACGATCGATGCCCTGATGGCCGGCAAACACGTGATCGTAGAGAAACCAATGGCTGCGACCCTCGATGATGCCACGGCGATGACGAAAGCGGCCAACGAGACGGGCAACATACTGATGGTCGCTTTGAAGACCCGCTATAGCCCGCACCGTCAGGCCGCCAAAGCCATTGTCGACGCCGGGACCCTTGGCGATATCTACTACGCGGAGGCTGTGGCCTGCCGCCGCTGTGGCATTCCCGGCGGCAGCTTCGTGCGCAAGACCTCAGCGGGAATTGGCACGGTGGCAGACATCGGCGTCTACGCCCTGGATGAGGTCCTGCATCTGATGGGCCACCCTCGACCGATCTCGGTCTCAGGGATCGCCAACAACCTTCTTGGGACCAAGCACTGCGCGCCCGTTCAAGGATGTTGGCACTGGGCGCCGGAGGAGCTTGAGGTCGAGGACTTCGGCGTCGCCAGCGTGCGATTCGAGGATGGCTCCCTGATGGTCTTTAAGACCTCGTGGATCATGCACATGGACTCCGTCGGCGGCAGCTTCTTGCTCGGCACGAAGGCGGGGCTGCGCCTCGACCCGCTCACCGTCTTCCGGCACGAGTTCGGCATGCTGACCGACACAAGCCCACAAGTCTTCCCGCCGCCCAACCTGGACCTATTCCGGGAAGAGAACCTGGACTTCGCCAGGGCGATTCGCGAGGGACGCCCCTCCCCCATCCCGCCAGAAGAGATGCTAATCACCAACGTCATCATCCAAGGCCTCATCGACTCGGCCCAGTCTGGACGGGAGGTCGCCGTATCCGTTCCCGAAGTGTAACAGCAGCAAGAGGCACAGCAGTCGGCGGGTTCTGAGCGCCAACGACCTTGGCGAACTGATGAGGCCTCACGTTATCGCAAGAGGAGACAACCCCTGATGCCTGAATACAAATTCTACACCAAACGTCAGCTTGTCGTCGCGCTGAAGGCGATTGGCGACGCCGTCTACACCCCCGTCGCGCCCCTCACCATTGAGGCGTGGCGCACCCACGAGCCCGTGCCCTATGCGGCGCGCACCAGTGGCACCCATCTGAGCCTTAAGATAGGCGACAAGTGGGGCGACCTCTTCGACAGCGCGTGGTTCCACTTCACCGGCCGGGTCCCTCAGAAAGCAGCCGGTCAGAAGATCGTGCTCCTTCTGGACGTCAGCGGCGAAATGGCCGTCTTCGACGAGCACGGCGTCCCGAAGCGCGGTCTCACCCCCGTCTCCTCCACCTTTGACTATAGCCTGGGGGAGCCGGGCAAGCGTGTGCTCCAGTTCGCGGCCGAGGCCAAGGGCGGCGAGGAGGTGGACATCTGGGCCGACGCCGGCTGCAACGACCTCTTTGGGAACTTGAAGAACGAGGGGCGGGTCAGGCAGGCCAGCGTCGCCAAATGTGACGAGGCGGTGCGCGCTCTCTACTACGACTTCGAGGTCTTGCTCGATCTCCTTAACGTGCTGGACGAAGACAGCCCGCGTTACCATCAGATCCTGACAGGCCTGACCGACGTCACGCACCTGCTCTACCAGGGCATCGCCGACGTCGCGGAGGAGGCCCGTGAAATCCTAGCGCCGCTGTTGGCGCAGAAGGGGGGCGATCCTTCGCTGCAGATCAGCGCCGTGGGCCACGCCCATATGGATCTGGCCTGGCTCTGGCCGGTCCGTGAGACGATCCGCAAGGGCGCCCGCACCTTCTCGACGGCGATCGAGTTGATGGATCGTTACCCCGACTACGTCACCGGTGCGAGCCAGCCCCAGTACTACCTCTGGATGAAGGAGCACTACCCCGAGCTCTACGCCAAGATCAAAACCAAGGTCGCCGAGGGCCGTATCGAGCCCCAAGGCGCGATGTGGGTCGAGGCCGACACGAACATCTCCGGCGGCGAAGCCCTGGTCCGGCAGGTGCTCTACGGGAAACGCTTCTTCCGAGATGAGTTCGGCGTTGAGATCGACTACCTCTGGCTCCCCGACGTCTTCGGCTACTCCGCCGCCCTGCCCCAGATCCTCAAGAAGGCCGGCGTCGACTATTTCTCGACCCAGAAGCTCTCGTGGAGCCTGATCAACACCTTCCCGCACCACTCCTTCGCCTGGCAGGGCATCGACGGGACGCAGATCCTGACCCACATGCTACCGGAGGAGACTTACAACAGCCCGGCCGCGCCCCGGTCTGTGCGCAAGATCGAGCGCAACTACAAGGATAAGGGCGTCTCGCACCACGGCTTGATGGTCTTCGGCATCGGCGATGGCGGCGGCGGCCCCGGCGAGGCGCATTTGGAGCGGCTCGACCGCCTGCAGAACTTGGCTGGGCTGAGTCCGGTGAGCCAGGAGTCGGTGGCTGCCTTCTTCAAGAAATGGCGAACAGAGGCAGACCGCTTCCCAACCTGGGTCGGCGAGCTCTACCTGGAGCGCCACGAGGGCACCCTGACAACCGAGGCGCGCAACAAGCGCTACAATCGCAAGCTTGAGCTAGGATTGCGGGACCTGGAGTTCGTCGCGACGGCAGCGGGGCTGCTTGCGGACCACGCCTATCCGGCGGAGCGCCTGCTAGCGATCTGGCGCGAGGTCCTGCTCTATCAGTTCCACGACATCCTGCCCGGCTCGTCCATCAAGCGTGTCTATGACGAGAGTCTGACCCGCTATGAGGCGATGGAGGCACAGGTCGCGGAGGCGACCGCGGCTGCAAACCGCGCCCTAGCCACTCAAGTGAATACCGCCGACCTCGAACAGCCGGTGATCGTGCAGAACACGCTCTCCTGGCCCCGCACGGCGTGGATGGAGATCGCTGGTTCGTGGCGCCACGTCACGGTACCGCCGATGGGTTACACGACGCTTGATGCGGCGGCACCTGCGGCAGAGATGCCAGATGGGCTGACTGCGACGACCGACACCTTGGAAAACGACTACGTCCGCGTCTCCTTTGGGGAAGACGGCGCGATCACGTCCATCCTGGACAAGGTGACGGGCCGCGAGGTCGTGCCCGAGGGCGCGAAGGCCAACGAGCTGGTGCTCTTCGCCGATCTGGGCGACGCCTGGGACTTCCCTATGGACTACGCGGAGCAAACGCCGCGTCACCTCATCCTAACCGCCACTGAGCCTAGAATGGAAGGCCCGCGCGCCATCCTCGGCCACACCTACCGCCTCGGTGAGTCGGAGGTCCGGCAAGACGTAGTCCTGACCGCAGGCAGTGCCCGCCTCGACTTCGAGACCCACGCCCACTGGCGGGAGCCGCGCGCAATGCTCCGTACCCGCTTCCCCGTCGCCGTTCACGCCGAGGAAGCGACCTACGAGATCCAGTTCGGCCATATTCGCCGTCCCACGCATCGCAACACGACGTGGGATCTGGCGCGCGACGAGGTGGCGGCGCACAGGTGGGTCGATCTCGCGCAACAGGACTACGGCGTCGCGCTGCTCAACGACTGCAAGTACGGTCACAAGATCAAGGGCAACGTCATCGACCTCAACCTTTTGCGCAGCGTCCCCTACCCCGGCGCCAAGGTCTTCGACGACACAGACCTACTGCCCGGCGAGCCTAACCACCTCTACACGGACCAGTGCGACCACGACTTCACCTACGCGCTCTATCCCCACGCCGGGAATGCCGGGTGCGGCGGCGTGATCCAGGAGGCCTACGCCCTCAACGTGCCGCTCCGCGTCATCGAGACCGACGCGCACACCGGCCCTGCTCCGCGCGAGCACGCCCTGATCGAGGTCGGATCGCCAGATATCGTGATCGAGGCGGTCAAAAAGGCCGAAGATAGCGACGACATCATCCTCAGGCTCTACGAGGCCGCAGGTGGACAGGC
>JBNGDL010000029.1:0-40604 GCA_049975205.1 Anaerolineae bacterium
CGTGGGTGCCTGCCAGTCAAGAGCGCGTGTTCAAGATCGTGGGCGGAGAGGACTAGAGGCTGAACTACAAGCTTGTCAGCTGAGCCAAGAGCACGTCAAGAGCGGTCTCGATGGGGATCTCACCCTGTTTGACGGAGAGATCCGTTGCCATCAGAAGACGGTACGCCTCCCGCAGCTGAATCGGCGTGAAGTGGTCGGCTTGAGCGTGGACCTTCTGTACCACATAGGGGTGCAGCTTCAGGCGGTCGACAATCTGTTGCTGAGGGTAGTGGCGATCCATCAGCCAGCGAATCTGGATCAGTAACCGGAACTGGCGGACCACCATTCCAAAGATCCTGAGAGGATGCTCCCCTACCTCCAACAGCCGATGAAGATAGGTGGCGGCACGCCGGGGATCCCGCTGCCCGATAGAATCCACCATTTGAAAGATCACGTCCGCCGATTGGATGTACGGAACCATCACGCGCACGTCCTGAACTGTAATTTCCCCGCGCTCGCCTGCATTGAGCAGGAGTTTCTGGATCTCCTGATCGAGCAGCCGCAGATTAACCCCAATGTTCTGGGCCAGCAGTCCAGCTGCGCGGTATTCAATACTTCCCCCATAGCTTTCCGTGCGCTGGCGAATCCAGCCGGGCAGATCGCGCTCTTTGGGCAACGCGAAATGCCGGACCTCCATCCCTACCTGCTCGGCGCTCTTGAGCACAGGATGATTCTTACGAAGCGTCTGCCCTTCGTCGAAAATCAGACAGGTAGTCTCAGGCACGGTCGGTAGCAAATCAGCGAGATCACGTGCAGCCTGGCCTTTCGATGTGCTCAAAACGTCTCGCGCAATCACGATCCGGACCTGGGCTAGGAAGGGGACGGTGCTGCACGCCCGGCGCAATTCACCTGAGGAAATCGGTCCCTCCAAGATCTCCGTGTTCATATCACGCAGATCAGCCGCAGGGTCAGATTCAGCGATGATTGCGTTCAACGCTTCGGAACGCTGCAGTTGGTTCTCACCGTGAAGAAAGTATAGCATAGCTTAAGGCCAATCGTTTATGCCCGAAATCAAAGAAAATGGATCCAAACCGCGCGCTATCGAAGCCTTCTAGATCGCGCGGCTCCCGGGATTCTTCGCGTTCGCTTTTCGCGTGTAGACCCGGATGCGACGCCTGCCTCCCCGAGAGTCGGTGAAGATAGACGCGATCTCGATGTCCTGAAGGTCTGGGTCGGTAGTCACGTTTGCCTGGACCGACCGAGCCACCGGCGCTGCGATCACCAGAGCAACAACGTTGAGCAAGACAACCTCGGGTAAACGCTCTAGGAATCCCCAGACATCTCGCTTCCGATCTCCGGGGAAGACATAGCGACCCAGCCCCAAGATCGTGGCGAAGGTCGTGAGCAATCCGGTCATCACCAGATTCGTACCGCAGTTCTCGTGAATGGCAAGCTCCGACTGACCAGCCTTGAGTGCTACAAGCGCCTCCCGTACGGTTGGGATAATCTGCTCGGCAGTAAGGGTCGAAAGCAGCGTGAAACCGAGCGGGCCTGAGAAGCCCATCACCTGAGCGCCCGCGAATCGCTGAGCCAGCAGGTTGATGGTCGCGTGCTCAAACGCGTGGTTCTGCCGCGTTCGGGTCACTACCTCCGTAAGGGGCAACTTCGCAACCTGTCGGAGCTGCAGTAGTGAAGTCATCTACTCCATCCTTTCTTGAAGCTGAAGCCGGTTCTGTACAGGATAGGCAATGACCACGAGTCGGTTGGCCAAACTCCCATACGGATGACAGGTCACAAGCGTTACCCTCTCGTCTGGCGTCTCCTGAATGTAGCGTGCGTTCTCAAGGCGTACCGAAAGCGGCTGGCCTGCTTCGCGAAGGATATATTTCTCTTCAATTCGGTAAGTGTAAATGTTTCCGTCACCGCCCTCGATGGCGACCTCATCGCCAATCTCCGCCCGATAGAGATAGCGGAAGACCTCACCATTCGATGTATTGTGTCCGTTCAGGACCGTGTTTCCAGGAACGCCCACCATGGCCGACGTGTTGTGCCAACCAGCGGCGCGAAAATCGGGTACATCCCAGATCGCCTGGCTCTGTCCTGAAATTGTCTCAATCTTCCATCCGATGGAAACCACCGGGGCCTCCAGATTGATGGCGGGAATAGAAACGGACACAGGCGGGACACCTGTCCATTCCGGTGTGGGTGTGAGCACCGGCGTGGGCTCTTCCGTGGATGTGACGGTGACTGTGGGCGTCTCTTCAGCAGCGGGTGGATCAGGTTCCTTCTCGTCTAACAGGGCAGTGGGTGAAGGTGAGGGGAGCTCACTCTCATCCGAGCCGGTACCGAACGGCATCAGGGCCACCGGAGTCTCTATCTGCGTAGGGAGTCTCGTAGCCAGCGGCGGCGCAGTGGGAATGCTCTGGGTGAAGAAGACAGTCTCAATAAAAGGCACGGCCTGGCGATAGAAGAGCACCATTGCCAAAATGAGGACAGCCGCTCCTCCCCACAATAAGATAGCCGCTGTCTTCCATTTACCCGCATTCATACAATTGATGTCCTAAGGGAATGGCCTCCAGCCCCCCAGAGACAAGCGCTCAAGTAGCCCTCACGCTTGCAGGTCCTCTTCATAGACGGTTGGCTTGAGCACACCGATATATGGCACATTCCGGTACTGCTCAGCGAAGTCCAAACCATACCCCATCACGAACTCATTCGGGATCTCAAAACCGACAAAATCAACGGGTACGTCAATCTCTCGACGGCTGGGCTTGTTCAGCAGGGTCGCCACACGCACGCTGGCTGGCCCACGGGTCCCAAAGTTGCGCAGGATATAGTCCAGCGTACGTCCGGTGTCCACAATGTCTTCCACAATGACCACGTGGCGTCCCTCTATACTAGACGCCAGATCCAGAAGGATTCTTACCACCCCGGTGCTCTGCATGCCCCGTCCATAGCTCGATATCTCCATGAAGTCAAGCTCGTGGCGAAAGGTGAGATGACGCGTGAGATCGGCGAGGAACATAAAGGCTCCCTTCAGGATGCAAACCAGAATCGGGAGGTCCTCATCCTCGTACGTCGCGTTCATTTCGGCAGCGACCTCCGCAATGCGCCGCTGCAGCTCGTCTTCCGAAATCAGCACTCGTTCGATATCATCGAACATTGACATAGACGACCTCATTTCTCGTAGACGCGTGGTCTCAAAGCCCCAATGTAGGGAAGGGTGCGAAAGCGGTCGGCGTAGTCCAAACCGTAGCCAACGACCCAGACATCAGGAATCGAGAATCCAAGGTAGTCAATGGGCACTTCAACTTCGTGGCGCTCGGGCTTAGAGAGCAACACAGCAGTCCGTAGGGAGGCGGGCTGTCGCGCCTCAAACAGGCGGTAGAGATAGCGCAGCGTGTGACCGGTATCGAGGATGTCTTCGACGATCAAGACGTGGCGTCCCGCAACGTCGGCTCGCGTATCCATAATAAGCCGGACGGCCCCGCTTGACTCCGCCTTGTCGGCATAGCTCGAGAGCGCGATGAAGTCGACGCGGTGGGGAACCGTTAGCCGCCTCGCGAGATCGGCCAAGAAAATAAAGGCCCCCTTCAGAACACCGACGAGCAGGAAATCCTCATTATGGATACCAACATAGTCAGCGCTGATCTCATCCGCCATCTGCTGGACCCGAGCTTCAATGGCATCCTCATCCAGCAGCACATACTCTACAGAATCAGGAAGCGGCACTGACATCGCATTCCTCCGTCCCTTGCTTCCGCCGGGGCACCTCATGGTGCTGCCGGCAGCGCGCCTCGTACATCTCTTTGGCCCCTACCAGAACAACAGGATCCTCGTAGCAAGCTGGTTTCCCCTCGATGAGCCTCTGTGTCCGACTAGCAGGCCGACCACAGACCACACAGATGGCCTGCAGCTTGTCGACGCGCTCCGCAATGGCAAGTAGTTGTGGAATCGGGCCAAAGGGCTCACCGCGAAAGTCCATGTCTAATCCAGCACAGATCACGCGCTTACGCTGATTGGCAAGATCGTTACAGAGATCGACAAGGTCGGGCGAGAAAAACTGCACTTCATCAATGGCGATGACATCGGCCTGTGGGTCGACACGTCGCCTTAGGTCGTCACAATCCCTAACAGGAGTTGCGTTGAGCTGAAGGCCGTTATGGGATGCGATCGCTTCCTCCGCGTAGCGAACGTCGACTGCGGGCTTAAATACCTGAATCCGCTGCCGCGCGATCTCGGCCCGTCGCAAACGTCTGATGAGCTCCTCGGTCTTGCCGCTGAACATACTGCCACAGATGACCTCGATCCATCCCGAGTCGCGATCTTTCAGCATGCCACGCTCCTGGAGCATGAAATGAAACGAGGCAGGGGTTGGGCACCCCTGCCTCGTCTACGTTTCCTTACGCAGCCTCTGCAGTCTCGGCTGCTTCCTCGCCCTCTTCTTCGACGGGCTCATCACCGGGCAAAACATAACCCCGGGCACGCAGCCCTCGCTTGGTGTCAGCCAGGGTCTTCAGGCCAAAGCCCTTGATCTCGGTCAGGCCATCGTCCCCCTTTTCTTCCAACAGATCGAGGATGTCGCCGACCTTCGTAATGCCGGCCTCAGCCAAGAGCTTCTCGATGCGCGTACCAAACTCGAGTTCCTCAATCGGCAACTCGGGAGAGGTCCTAGCAGCTTTGCGGCGCTCCTCCTCACGAAGGGCCTCTTCACGCGCGCGCAGACGGCGCATAAAGCGGTCGACCTGACCCTCGGTGTCTACGATTCGCTGCTCACCGGTGAAATAAGGGTGACACTCAGCGCAGACGTCCGTGCGTATCTCCGGCACAGTAGCACCAACGGTCCAAGTATTGCCACACGCGCAGATAACCTTCGCCTCTGGGTACCACTTGGGATGCAAGTCTTCTTTCATCCAGCCACCTCCTGTTCAGGAATCACATTCACGCGCTTCCGCCCGTGACGGATATCGTAATTCACAACGCCGTCAACAAGCGCGAACAGGGTGTAGTCCTTGCCTAGACCGACGTTCTCACCGGCCTTGAGATGCTCGCCAACCTGGCGCACCAAGATGTGACCAGCGCGAACACGCTCACCGCCGTACTTCTTCACACCACGGTACTTTGGGTTACTGTCGCGACCGTTGGTTCCGGTAGTCTTCTTGCGTGCCATCGCTATGCTCCTCTGACAATCTCGTCAACCCGCAGGCGCATGTAGGTCTGGCGGTGCCCCATACGACGACGATAGCGTTGTTTGGGTATGTACTTGAAGATGCGGATCTTCGGCCCGCGGAACTCCTCTAGCACCGTCGCGAGAACCTTCGCGCCCTCTACCTTCGGCTGCCCCACGGAGATGTCATCCTCGTCCGCCAACAGGTAGACCTCGTCCAGTTCAACCTGCGAGCCCACCTCGTAGGGGAGACGCTCGACAACGAGCTCGTCCCCAACGGATGCTTTATACTGATGCCCTCCAGCTTTGATAACTGCGTACACGTCTTTCCTCCCCATTACACAATAGGAGCCGAGCCCTCATAGGGTCGGCTGCCTGGGCATTATAACTGCTACGATCGATTTGTCAACCGCCTTCACAGGCGCGTGTCACGCCCGGCACACCAACCAAGGCTCCCACCAGGAGCCATTGTCAGTCGAGCCCCGAGAGCCGCACCGGCTATTCTGATCGCGCCAGAGCCTGATCGATCAGGCCTTCAATATCTTTCCAGTGCGATCCCCTCCAATAGATTTTACCACATTCTGGGCAGCGGTGAAACACCTTATGCGTCCGAGCGATGTACGCCGGGACGTGCGCCTGAGCAACTTTAACAGGCACCTGCTGAAGCCGTTCGTTGCAGTCCATGCACCGAGGCAGTGTCCCTTCGGGCATGGGACCGACCACGGCAACGATTTGAGTCAGCTGTTCCTCCAGGGACTCCGCTGTCACCAACACCACGACCAGGCCACGCCGACGTGTCAACGCCCGGTCCTGCGTCAGAAGGATCCGACCATCCTTACGCGCCTCGTAGGCCACCCGTGCGACGTCGCCCTGGACGTAGCGTGTGTCATAGCCCAGAACCCGCAGCCACCGCGCTAGCTTGCCCAGCGTACCGTCCGCGAGCAACTTCGGCACCTCTCGCCCGGATTTGTGCTCTTCCATCATACAGAAACAGTCTAACATAAAAGACAGCCGGACCAACCAATAAGTCGGTTGCTTTTCTTTGGTTTCAAGGTACAAAAAGGCGCGAAGCCTCTTGCGGTAGAATATATGTTCTGGTATCATAAGGGTGGGAAGTGGTTTCGATGGCAAAACGGGATACTCGCTGGGTCTGTCAACAATGCAACTGGAGCTTTGTCCGTTACATGGGCAAATGCCCCAACTGTGGTGCATGGGACAGCCTCGTCGAGACCGTGGTCGAGGCCGAGTCGCCTTCGACAAGCGCGCGGGCGGTTCCCTACGGAGCTGAGAGTCCGAAGCCCCTCAGCCAGGTCGAGATGGGTGTCGTTCCCCGGATTCCACTCCCTATGGAGGAGTTCTCTCGCGTCCTGGGCGGTGGATTGGTACCCGGCTCCATTGTGCTCATTGGCGGCGAGCCGGGGATCGGTAAGTCCACGTTGCTGTTGCAGGTTGCCGCGATGCTCGGAAACGCCGAGTCCCCGGTCCTGTATGTCTCGGGAGAGGAGAGCCCACAGCAGATACGTATGCGAGCCGAGCGGCTCGGCATCGATGGCGACCCGCTCTATCTGCTTTCGGAGACGGAGGTGGGCGCCATCCTTGCGCACGCTGAGGCGATGAAGCCGCAGATATGCGCGGTCGTCATAGACTCCATTCAGACGACGCACACCGAGGATCTGACCTCTGCCTCCGGAAACGTGAGCCAGGTACGGGAGTGCGCCAGCCGTTTTCAGCGCTGGGCTAAGCAGCAAGGCGTTCCGGTCTTTCTCGTGGGCCATGTGACCAAGCAGGGCGCCATCGCCGGGCCGAAGGTGTTGGAGCACATTGTGGACACCGTGCTCTACCTCGAGGGTGATCCTTTTCACGCCTATCGGCTCCTTCGCAGTGTCAAGAACCGCTTTGGTGCGACGTCCGAGGTCGGTGTCTTCGAGATGCAGGTCAAGGGGCTGATCGAGGTCGAGAATCCCTCCGAGGCTTTTCTGGCCGAGCGGATGGTCAATGTGCCGGGCTCTGCGGTGGCCGTCACGATCGAGGGAACACGTCCTCTCCTCGTCGAGGTTCAGGTCCTTGCGAGCCCAACGAGTTTTGGCAACCCACGACGCACCGTCAACGGCATCGACTTCAACCGGCTCTTGCTGACCGTAGCCGTGCTCACCCGACGGGTAGGCCTGCGCCTGGCGGAGCAGGACATCTTCGCGAACGTAGTCGGCGGCCTTCAGGTCGACGAGCCCGCAGCGGATCTGGCGGTGGCGCTCGCCCTGACGTCCAGCCTACGGGATCAGCCGCTGGCGGCTGACCTGGCGCTAGTCGGCGAGGTGGGATTATCAGGTGAGGTCCGCTCCGTCGGACAGCTGGAGACGCGCCTCGGAGAGGCAGCCAGACTCGGCTTCAGAAGGGCTATTGTACCACGACGACTCGGACGTTCCGAGTTCACGTCCCCCAAGGGGCTTGAGATGATCCAGGTCCGTTCGTTGCGCGAGGCCGTCGACCTCGCGCTGAATATGAAATAGTGTCCCTAACACCGCACGTCAGGCTAACTTAGAAGAACGATCTTATGCCAGCTCGTCGTTCATCCTCACGCTCAAGAAAGAGCTCGTCTCGGCGGTCCTCCCGCAGTAAGGCGAGGCCCAGCCTCTGGCAGCGCCTATCCAAGGACCAGAAGCTCGATATCCTGGGCTGGTCGCTGGTTGTTCTCTCGGTGCTAACGATCCTCAGCATGCTCTCGGCCGAACAGGGCGTCCTGACCCGCTGGTGGATCTCTATTCTGAGACAGGTCTTTGGGTGGGGGAGGTTCATCTTCCCTGTCTTTCTTGGTGCGGTGGGTCTCTGGCTGGTGCTGCGACATTTCGGTGATCGACTAGCGACACCAGACCCCGAGCAAGTCGTGGGCGCCGTCCTAGGCTTTTTCGTCATCCTCACAACGATGCATTTCATCGTAGCGGACCTGGCGAATCCGGCATCGGATTCCTTCGATCTCGGTCGGAGGGGGCTGGGCGGCGGGCTGCTGGGGGCCCTACTCCTTGACACGGGCACGAAATGGTTGGGGCCTGCCGGGATGATCTTTGCATTGTTGATCGGTTGGCTCGTCACCATCACGTTTGTCGCGAGCGTATCGCCCGCCGAGGCCATCCAGTTCGTGATAGAGTTGCGTGAGAAGACGAAACAGAAGCGTGCGTCGCAGAAGGATATCTCGCAGAAGCGGCCGCCTGCGGAGGTCTTGGGTTCAGAAGTAGCTGCTGGCACCTCCGAGGTCGTCATCCTCGGCGGGGAAAATTCAGAGACGCGGTCGGATCGCAAGTCAGCCCCTGCGGTCATCAATGCCCCAGGCCGTGGAAAAAGCGGCAACGGCGAGGTCAGCATTCCGCCGCTGGAGGTCGGGACGCGGGACTGGCGCCTCCCGGTCGTCGCGGAGATCCTGGAGCGAAGCAACGTCCAGGAGTACAGCGACGAGTTTATCCGCGAGCAGCAACAGATCATTGAGAAGACCCTGGAAGTACTGGGAGCACCCGCAGATGTCGTCGAGGTAAACTCAGGGCCTGTCGTCACGCAGTTCGGCGCGAAGCCGCGATCCAAGGTCAGGGTCAGCAGGGTCGCCAACCTGGCAGATGACCTGGCGCTGGCACTAGCGGCCAGAAGCATCCGCATCGAAGCGCCTATCCCAGGCCGTGGCCTCATCGGGATCGAGGTCCCTAATGAGGAACCGACCATCGTCTCACTGCGGGATGTGATGGAGTCAGATAGCTTCTCTAAGCTCAAAGGCCGGCTCCGTCTGGGCCTTGGCGAGAGCGTGTCGGGCCAGGCGGTCGCCGCAGACCTCCGGGCTATGCCGCACCTGCTCGTCGCGGGCGCGACCGGCGCCGGGAAGTCCGTGTGCATCAACGCGATCATCACTGCCCTTCTGATGCAGAACTCGCCGGACACGCTACGCCTGATCTTGATCGACCCTAAGCGGGTAGAACTCACGCAGTATAATGGCATTCCCCACCTTCTCGCGCCAGTGATCTCTGACGTGGAGCGGGTAGTCCCCACGCTGCGCTGGGTCATGCGGGAGATGGACAGTCGATATCGCCGCTTCGCGGACATCGGCGCACGTCACATCGATGACTACAACCACCGGGTTCGGAAATCCGGCGAGGCAGACCCGATTCCTTATATCGGGGTCCTGGTCGACGAGTTGGCGGATATGATGATGCAGGCCCCAGACGAGACCGAGCGCGTTGTGTGCCGGCTCGCGCAGATGGCACGAGCCACCGGCATTCACCTGATCATCGCTACGCAACGCCCGAGTGTGGACGTCGTGACAGGCCTGATCAAGGCCAACTTCCCGGCTCGCATTGCCTTTGCTGTCGCGTCATCGGTGGACTCGCGCGTCATCCTGGACAGCCCCGGTGCGGAGCGGCTGCTGGGTCGCGGCGACATGCTGTTTATGCCACCAGACGTGAGCCAGCCGCTACGGCTTCAGGGCGCCTTCGTCTCGGATCACGAGATCGAACGCCTCATCCGGTACTGGCGAAACGCCGTCGAACCGGATCAGGTCAAAGAGATTGGCACGCTCTCCAAGGGTGGACTGAGCGTCGAGGAGGTCGCGACGCAGCCGCCCCTCTTCCCCACCTTTGAGGAGCCGACCTCGTCCGAGTTTGAGTTCGAGGACGAGCTTCTGCCCGCCGCTGTGGAGGTCTTCCTGGGAGAGAACCGGGCCTCAACATCGCTATTGCAGCGGCGTTTGAGGATTGGCTACACGCGCGCTGCCAGGCTGATGGAGATCCTCTCCGAGATGGGGATCGTGGCTGATGAGATGACAGGCCAGTCGCGAAAGGTCAATCGCGCGGTCGCAGAGGAGCTGCTGAGATCTGTCAACAGCGGAGAGTCAGCGGCCTCAGACTCCCCACCATTCTAGACGTGGGCTCCCAGCCATGCCTCTTGAGGGAATGATGGTGACCGACGATAGAGGACCCTTACCCCTCGATCAGGTTAGGGGATGGTTCTTCGACCTCGATGGCACGCTGATGGACACCGACGATGAAGCTGTGGAGGCTCTAGCCCGCCGCTTTGGCATCCTCGGCCGGCCTAAGGCTGATCGGTTAGCGCGGCGGCTGGTGATGTTGGGCGAGACACCTATGAACCGCGCGATGACCTTGCTGGACGCCGTGGGGCTGGACCGCTGGGCTTTTGGCCTGCGCCGACGACTGAGTCGGAGGATGAGACCCACCTTCCGCATCATTCAGGGGATCAAGCCCTTAGTCGAGCACCTTGCTGGCGTTGGACGACTGGCCGTCGTCTCCACCCGCTCGCGGGAGGACGCGATGGCGTTCCTGGATCAGCACAGCCTCACCGAGTTCTTCTCTCTGGTAGTGACACAGGAATCCACAAAGCGGCTCAAGCCCCATGCTGAGCCTGTGCTGCACGCCGCCCGGGAACTGGGCCTTTCACCAGACCTGTGCGTCATGGTTGGTGACACGCCGGTCGACATATTGTCCGCGCGGCGGGCGGGCTCCTGGGCCGTCGGCGTGCTGTGCGGGTTTGGTGAGGAGGATGAGCTATGGCGCGCCGGCGCCCACCTCGTGCTTCCTTCGACGGCGGATCTATACCCACTCGTCCTCCCCAGCGAATAAGGACTCTTCCTCAATCCAATCGTAGGTCGAAGATCCTCTTCGATCTCTCTCCCAACAGCAGCTTGACCGTATCGAGCTCTGGCGGTACACTGGGCATGTAACACACAGGACACAGACCTCGAAGGCGCAGAGCCTCATCCAGGCAGCGAGGAGGCATCGAGTGATGGCTGCCCGACCGAAGCCCCGTTTCAGAGTTCTTATCCTCCTGTCTCTAGCTATGCCAGCGATGGTCGTAGCATGCAGCACACCAACGATGCAACCCCCTACCCTGACGGATAGGCCATCGAAGACAGCTGCCGTCGCCGACGCGACCGCTGAGGCGACCCAAGACCCGTACCGGGAGCGGCGGCTGGAGATGGTGGCAGAGACGATTGAGGCACGGGGGGTGAGTGATCCTGACGTCCTCAATGCGATGCGATCCGTTCCGCGACATCAATTCGTCCCCTCGGACTACCAGGACCAAGCCTATGCCGACCACCCTCTGCCCATCGGCTATGGGCAAACCATCTCACAGCCCTATATCGTGGCGTGGATGACCGAGTTGCTGGAGCTTGAGCATGGAGAAAAGGTGCTCGAGATCGGGACTGGTTCAGGCTATCAGGCTGCAGTGCTGGCCGAGCTTGGATACGTCGAGGTCTACTCCATCGAGATCATCCCCGAGCTGGCGACGCGGGCTGAAGAACAGCTAAGGGCAGCCGGCTACACGGACGTCCACGTCAAACAAGGCGACGGCTACTACGGTTGGCCTGAACACGCACCGTACGATGCCATCATCGTGACGGCTGCCCCAGACCATCTCCCGCAGCCCCTGGCTGAGCAGTTAGCAGAGGAAGGACGGCTGGTCATCCCGATGGGGCCGCCGGGCGGTTACCAGGATCTCTGGCGCTTCGAAAAGGAAGGGGAGGAGCTGCAAGCACAGAAGCTGGGCGGCGTCAGGTTTGTCCCCTTCACGCGCGAGGAATAGCATCGTCACAGAGCGAGGCCGGCATCTGTCTAGCCCTTCCACATCACCACCGCCGCGCCACCCACCACGCGCCAGCATAACACACCGCTGCGCTCAACAGAACCAAGGTGAAGCCTACCGACAGTGCGATCAATGCGGAGAGGATCGACGCCACGACTGACATCGCGCCATTTACCGCCCAGGCCCACGGCAACCTTCCCGGCGCCTCCCCGCTCAGATGACGAAGGCCCAAGGGAAAGGGCATACCCATCAAGACGCCGATGGGCCCGAGCAATAGAACCGTCAGACCCAACCGAGCAGCCCACGGCAACGCGAGAAACCCTTGATAGGCAAGCGACAACCCCGCGCCATAGAACAGGATCAGCAACACCAACGCCATCAACACAATCGGCAGCTTATCCGCCAGCCGATTCGAGAGCATGCTTCCAACCCCGGAGAAGAGAAGGAGCGCGAACAGCACTGCGGTTACGGCGTATGCCGGGTGGCCAAGGAAAAGTATGGTCCGCTGCATCAGAGGAATCTCCACGAATAGGAAACCAATTCCCAGGAATCCGAAATAGAGTAGATCGCGCCCCAGCCCGCGTCGCTGACCCTGAGTCCCGTTGCGACGCCAGCGCCCCACCACTGCCGGCACACCGATCAAGAGCAGGGCCGCCAGCGCACTGAGCCCTAGCAACGCCAGTAGCACGAAGTACCCTGCACCCCCAAAAGGCTGCCACGTCTTGCCCAACTCCGCAAGAACCTGCCGGGCCTGAGACCACTTGAAGAAATGAGCGAAGAAGGGATGGTCGTCCGTGGGGGGGCGCACATCGAAGGGATAAGCGGCGTACCAGGCCTCACGATCCTCAGCCTCAATGAGATCGCGAAAGGCCTCATAGTAGACCGGTGACGGAAGCACGTTGTGCTGGTTGACCTCCCCTGTGCTGAGCTCCGGCGCAAAGACCATGTCGAAGGCGCGCTCATCGACAAAGTTTCGGATCTCTCCAAGCTCCGCCTCGGAAAACGGGCGCACCTTCACCAAGTAAGTCATCATCGCGTACCCGCGAAAGGCTACAACCTGGGTCGTTGGGTCTCCGCCTGCCTCCTCAAGAGCGGAGATGATCAACGCGAAGGTCCGTAGAGATTCGCTCGGCGGCGTCTGCACCCATCTCGAGACGACGAACACACCCTCGGGCACCAGGCAAGAGAGGTAGTCACGGAAAGCTTGAACCGTATAACGATAATCCTCCCCGAGGCTGTAAGCACCGGAACGGATGGGGCGATAGGGTGCGGTCAAGGCCAGGGTCACCACCTCATAGCGTCGATCCGCCCGTCGAACGAAGCTGCGGGGCTCCTCATTAACGAGGGTTACGACGTCTGCCTCATACAGTGAGCCCACCGCTTCCACGACGAGCGGATTGGGCTCAACCACATGTGCGTGGCCTGCCCCTTGGCTAAGCGCAGTCCAGACCTCTAATCCTCCTCGAGGCGCAAGAATCAGAGCACCGCCACCTGGTCGCAGTCGATATGCTAATGCAGTCGGTAGGTACCCCGCGAACCCAACCCGCTCATCGTCGGATCTGGTCAGGGCGCCCACCGGGAGCTGAAGGACAGGGCTGGTGTCATCCCCGTCGACGAAGAGCCCATGTTGAGGGGGTGGGGGTGCCAAGTACCGATAGCTCAACCCAGGTAGGGAACGGATTGTAGGGCTGGCGACCAGATCCACGCGGGAGAAGCCGTTCCATTTGCGGAAGAGAACTCGCGCCTCCGGCACCTGTAAGGCATAACTGAGCGCCTTGTACGGCGAGAGACGGAGCAGTGCCCCCTCAGGCCTCCGCACCAGGAAGACTGCCGTCCCTCCAATCAGGGCGAGGGCTATGAACTGCAGCACCCTTCGAGCAGTTCTGACGGAAGATCGCCGCGAAGGGATCGCAGAGGTCACGAACAACGCCGCCAACCCTGCCAGCGTACAACTCGCCCAGACGACGCCCTCGCCCCCCACCCCGCTCGGCAACAACAGCGCCACGACGCAGCCCAGTGCCGATCCCAACAGGTTGACGGCATAGAGCGAGCCAATGGCGCCAGGATAGAGGGAAAAAAGAAGGCTCAGCACGGCCCCACTGAAGAAGAAGGGCAGGGACAGCGCCAGGTAATGGACGAAGAGGATCAGAACCTGGCGCGGGTCCCAGGCGATGCTGAAGGAATCAAAGGGTACGACGTTGATTAGGAAGTAAGCCCCAAGGGCCGAGGCACCGTAGGCACAGACCAGGAATCCCAGAGCCCTACCGGGGCACCTATGGCCCCATTTCGGCCAAACGACAAGCCACGTCCCACTTGCACCAAAGCCCAGCATCGCCAGGCTTACAATCATAAAGGCAAAGTGATAGAACTGGGCGACGGAGAAGAGACGCGTCAAGGTGATCTCGAACATCAGTGTCGCAGTTGAGAGCAGGAAAACGCCTGCGCCCAACGCGACAGATGAGGGTTCAAGATCGAAATCCTGGTGCCTTAGGTCACGCAAGGACCGGGTAGGTGCTTCCTCCATAGGGGAACACGAGTACTTTCGCTAAGGGATGCTTGCGTTCGGCCCAGTCGATCGCCGCCTCGATCGTGTCCACAAAGATGACGAAGGGCAGGCCTGCTCGCGCCTCAGCTGGAACCGTGGGGGCATAGACCAAGGTGGTGCAATGGCGCATCGATTGCAGGGCGAAATAGAGATAGAAGCGCTCGTCGTCGGGCATATCGCCCAGCTTGAGCTTCGGGATGAGGCGAACCAACAGCGGGGCCAGAAACTTCAGGCCCCCCCGCTTCAGTGGGAGATTCCGTTGCGCCAGCCCCATAACGCCAAGCCCCTCTTCTGCGCGCATCAGGATAATCTGTACACCACCGGGACGAACAGCTCGGATGGTGTTGGCCAATGCCTTGGCGCCTTGTCTCAGGTCTTGATCCATCGGGTGAGTAGACGCGATAACCACATCCGCCGGCTCGGAAGCTTTCACACCGTAGATCGAAGCACTGATCTTCGCACCAGCTCGGTGAGCGGCGATGGGATCTCCGGCAACAACATCTACTACCTCCGAGGCGCTGTTCAGCACCGCGTTGACGATGAAGACCGGCGGCTTGAGCATCTGACTGCCTTCCTCGAGATCAAGCCGCATAGGGTTGTTCGCTATCGGTTGGCCAACCATGTTGAACGTGTCACGGCGCGCGTTGAGGGCGTGGTTGTGACCGACGGTCTCGCGACCAGCCACGCCAGGGATCAGGTTCTTGTAACCGCCGCCGAAGCTGGCGATGAGGTGCGGTTCGATACAACCAATGGAAACGACGAGATCGGCTTCAGCTACCGTACGATTGACGAAGACCTCTGTTCCTCGCCGGGTCGTGCCGAGGTGAACGAGCCGATCGCCGGCATCACAATCGTGGTTCTCCCAGCGCAGGCCCTGGGTCACGATCTCGCCGGCACGCCGGATCACCTCCTCCTCGCTCATCGGTCTGTGCACGCCAAGCGCTGTGACGACCGTGATAGCCCCGCGCTCGATGCCAGCCTCCTCCAATTCGGCCACGACCGCAGGCAGGATCTGAGACACCGGGGTGGGCCGGCTGCCATCATCGATGACGATCGCGACACGCATCCCAGCCTCCGCTGACGTACTCAAAGCGGCGCATCCGATGGGCTCCTTTAGGCACCGCTCCACCTCGGCCCGGACATCAGCCAGGCTACCACGAGGGTTCGGCTCGAGGACGCCCGCCAGGCGCCACGAAGCAGGTAGCGTCAGCGTCAGCGCTTCTCTACCCCAAGGCACCACCACCTCTTGATTTACGTCCGGGTTTGTCATAGATCCTCCTTACACAGGACAAGACACACTGACACCGGGCGCCGCCCAGAGCATCACAGGCGTCGAAACGCGGTTGCGCCAAGAATCGTAGCGACTGACCGACGGGTCAGCCGAAGGAAGGAAAGCGATCGTACGCCCGGAGATCGAGGCGCCGTCCCGATCGAGCCCAGGCCACACTTGGATAGGATGAGGGCATCTTCGCATCCTCATAGCATTGATTGAGAGTCTCCTGAAGCCCTTCGACCCATACCAGCGTCTCCACCCCCTCGGTCATGCGTCGGATCGACCCCTCTGGGAGATCCAGGACCTCCGGTGGCGACTCTTGAGCACCGTTGATGCAGAGTGTGTGGGAGGCTGCGGCCTCGATGCCACAGGCCGGCCTCCCGCCCGTGCGTGTAGCATCAATCGATTGCCAGAGCTTGTTTGCCTCGTCGGCGTCAGGATCGCCGTAGTCCTTAACACGCTCCCCTTCAAAAACCGCCATCAAGCGATTGTCTCCAGCATCGAACTCGACGACGGCCTGCTCGAACTCGTAGCGCAACGTCGGGCCGATCCTCTCGGGGACAGGATGGGCTGTGAAGAACAGAATCTCCACATCTCTCTCTGTATGACACCGGATGGCAGCGGTGTCGTAATTCTCGATGTCATTGGCGCGGTAGAGTTCGGCCTCAACGTCAACCGGCCTCGCGCTCGTCTCTATCGTGTCTCCCAGAACGTAGAAGCAGTTGTGAAGGTAGTGCGCGGTCGCGTTGTTCGCCGGGCTATCCAACACCCAGCTTCCATTGTCAGCCTTCAGCCGCCCGGCCCAGGTGTTGCGTCCATAGTAGGACAGGGGCCTGGGCCAGAGCGCTTTGGTGACCAGGCGCACAGGACGACCCAACTCACCGCTGATCACATCCTGCTTCAGAGACTGAATCGCATCAGCATAGGACCACTGATACCCGATAGCCACGAATCCATCAGAGCGCGCCTCGGCCTCCGCCATCGTCTCGACATCCTGCACCGTGGGCGCTACGGGCTTCTCACAAAGCACATTAGAGCCATGAGCCAGCGCCGTGCACGTAAAGGGCGCGTGCAAGTGAATCGGAGCGGCGATGATCACCAAGTCGACATGCTTCAGGGCACCATAGAAGGTTTCGAGGTCGGGATAGATGGGAATCCCGTAGGTCTCAAACTGCTCCAGCTGTCGGCAGCCAACCGGATCTGGATCGATGCCAGCCAACAGCCGGAATGTCTGGTCCTCATAGTCTGCGAATACGTGGCTCAAGTAGAAGTTCCCGTATCCACCCAGACCCACCATCGCAACCGTAACGTCTTTCATCGTCCCTCCTGATCAGGCCCTCACCTTAATGCACCTCGGTGCAACCCGCGTTCTGCATAACCTTCCGCAACGCGGTAACAGCCATGCCCATCCCCTCGGCACCGCTGAACCCGCCGCTGTGGCCTGCCACCTTAAGATGGGGCTCTAACGCTAAGAAGCCCTGATAGCCGTGCTCCTTCAGCTTGGAGAGCAACAGCGGAAGTTGACCGTCACCATCGCCGGCGACCACAACGTGCCCGTCACTCAGGACAGCGTCTTTGATGTGAACATAAGCGATGAGATCACCAACTCTTGGCCACCCTCGCTCGACGACGCGCTCCTCCCCAACCTGAACGAAGTTGGCCGAGTCCCAGAGGAGGCGTAGATGGGGATCGTCGACGGCTTTGACCACTTGTTCACAGCGTGCCAGGGTGTCGGTCACAATCCCTTTCTCGTTCTCGAGAAGTAGGAAGAACCCCTCCTGGGCAGCCAGCTCCGTCAGTTTGGTTAGCCGTTCGACGGAGGTGTCTACATAAGCATCATATCCCTCATTGGTACTCGTGTCGGGGGGGTAGAACGAGAACATCCGAATCCGGCGGCAGCCCACGCTCTCACCCACCTTGAAAATCTGACGTAGGTTGTTCATCTCGTACTCGATTGGATCCGTGATCGGGGATTTCCCAATAGGACTGCCGATACAGGCTACTTGGACACCGTGGTCGGCACAGGTCTTCACCACCTGGGCAAGGTCTTCGTCGTCCATATTGACGACGTTCTTACCCCAAGCCCCCCGCAGATCTAAATAGCCAATGTCGAGCTTGCGCAAGGTCGTCAACTGATCGTTGAGATCCGAAGCGATCTCATCGCCAAACGCACTGATCTTGAAGGTTGCATCAGTCATCTCTCATTCCTCCTTGTTCACTGAGATAAGATCGGTTTGCCCGCTACTGGAAGATGCTGGAGGTCACAATGTGCATCATCACAACACCTCAACCCTCCGAGTCATCCTCGAAGTTCTCCAAGAGCTCGAGCATCACGCCTAGGGCCGGCTCGCTGTCCATGTAAGTGTACATGCCACCCATGTAATGTCCTTGTTGAATGACCGGGATGTCGTGTGACGCCAGATAGTCGGTCACCTTGTCCGTGTCTTTGATCTGGAAGGCGATGTGGTGCACACCCTCGCCCTTCTCGTCCAGAACTTCCTGCCAGACACTATCGCCTCCTAACGGCTCGATTAGCTCGAGGGTGACCTGACCGAGGTCGAAGAAGGCCAGCTTAGCCTGGGCATCCGTCGCCTGGCCCCGGTACTGCGCTCGGGCCACGACCGGATCCGTGATGCTGACCGAGGCTTTGGGCAGCCCGAGAATCCTACTGTAAGCATCAATGACCTTGTCGATATCCCTCACCACAATCGCGATCTGTGTCACCACCGTGGTACCTATGCCCTGCTCCTCCATAACTCGCCTCCGTGATGGATAGTGGTTGAATTCGTCCCAAAGAAGCCGCCTAGCGCTCAGGCAGGGGATACTCGCCAAGCTTACGCCAAACGTCCAGCATGAGCTCGTAGCGCCCCAGCTTCATACCCGTATAGATACAGTTGCTCGTCGAAAAGATGTATCGTCCCCCCGGCATCCCGTGCTTTAGCGCGTAGGTCGCCGACTCGATGACCTCGGCATCCGTTCCCGTATCCATTAAGCCGCAATTCACGTTCCCGATGAGACAGATATGATCCCCACAGATCCGCTTGACCTCAGCGATGTCGACCCCACCCTGAGGATCCAGTGAATGGAGGGCATGTGGGTTCGTCTGAATCAGCTGGTCCAGAATCGGCATAATGTTGCCATCCGTATGCTTGATCGTGTAGAAACCCAGGTCACGATAGCCCTGGATGAGCTCTGCCAGATAGGGCGTCACGAACTCCTCGAACCGCGCCGGGCTCAGGAATGGCCCTGTATTGAAGCAATAGTCCGAGCAGAGAGCGTAGCCATCCAGGCCGCCGTGTTTCGCGACGCGCTCCGCGCGCGCCAGCACCCGACGGACGCGCTCAGCGGCCTCCTGCTTCAGCCCCTCGGGATCGTCGACCAAGCGGTAGGAGAATCTTGCCAACTCCTCCCCCCCGGGGATGTCGAAGGTCACGTCACCATGCATCATCAGGAAATAGCGCCCGTTGGACTTCTCCTGAACCAGGTCGATGAGCCGCAGAATCTCCTCCTCGTTGCCGGGATTCGGATGCAGGAAGATCGCGCTGTGCTCATAGCGTTCTGCCGTCGCGATGAAAAGATCAGCCATATCCTGACGATGGAGCTGACGCTCGGTCTCGGTCATCTGAACCCACTGGTGGTAGCTTCGATGGCTAGGGTGAACCTTGCCGAAGGCCTCCATGGTCAAGAAGAAGACCAACTCAAAGTGGGGCACCCGTCCGACCAACGGGCGCCCCTCCAAGGCAGCGATGAACCGCTCTCTTGGCGTGCCCCCTACAAGGGGGATTTCGCGATCGTTATCCGTCATACTTTCTCACTTAGGATGCGGTCAATGTCCTGCAGCTCGTCATCGCTGAAATCCAGATTTTCTACCGCACCCACGCTATCCTCGATCTGGCTCACGCGGCTCGCGCCGATCAGGGCTGACGTCACCGTGGGATGACGCAAGACCCACGCCAGTGCCAACTGGGCCATGGTCTGACCGCGTGCATCGGCGAGTTTCTTCAGCTGCCGCACCTTGTCGAGCTTTTCGTCTGTGACGTGGGAAGGACGGAGGAAACCGTGGGGCTTCGCGGCCCGGGAATCCTCGGGGATCTCACCGCCAAGATACTTCGAGGTCAGTAGGCCCTGCGCCAGCGGTGAGAAGCAGATTGCGCCCACCTCCTTCTCCTCGAGAACATCCAGCAGGCCATCCTCGATCCAGCGGTTGAACATGCTGTAGGATGGCTGATGGATCAGACAGGGTGTGCCAAGGTCCTCAAGGATCTCCACCGCACGCCGCGTCTGCTCGGGATTGTAGTTGGAGATGCCCACATAGAGCGCGCGCCCACTTCGGACAATCGCGTCCAGCGCCCCCATCGTCTCCTCGAGCGGCGTGTCAGGATCGGGGCGGTGGCTGTAGAAGATGTCCACGTAGTCGAGACCCATGCGGTTGAGGCTCTGATCCAAGCTGGCGATCAGGTACTTCCGCGAGCCCCATTCGCCATAGGGACCGGGCCACATCCAGTATCCCGCCTTGCTTGAGATGATCAACTCATCTCGATAGGGCGCTAGATCCTGGGCCAGCACCTTGCCGAAGGTCTCCTCTGCGGACCCAGGCGGTGGTCCATAGTTGTTGGCCAGATCGAAGTGCGTAATGCCCAGGTCGAACGCACGTCGCAGCATCGCTCGCGAGTTCTCGTAGACATCAACGCCCCCGAAATTGTGCCAGAGTCCAAGTGAGATCGCAGGGAGCTTTAGCCCACTGCGACCGCAGCGGTTGTACACCATCTCATCATATCGGGTAGAAGCAGCCTCATATGCCATGTTCTGAACTCTCCTTTCTTGTGAGGACAGCTCGCACCGGCCCGTCCTCTTGATATTCCTTCCCACCCCGACTGGTCATGAAGCGTTGTTTCCAGGAAAGCCCGGAGCGCCGCAACATTGGGTTCTTCCCCTGCTGCAGTTATCCCTGCCTCAGGTGTTCGTCGAGGAAGGCCACAATGGCCGGGTAAGCGACCAGCTTATTCTTCAGCTTGACCACCCCGTGCCCCTCGTCATCAAAGACCAGGAAGCGGGCCGGGACGCTGCGTGCTTCCAGTGCTGCAACGAGCTGCTCAGCCTCGCTGAGCGGGACGCGGGGATCGTTCCTGCCGTGAATCACCATCAGCGGCGCCGCAATCTGGTCCACGTGGTTGATCGGCGCGATCTCTTCCAAGAAAGCTCGATCTCGTTCCAAGCTGCCGTATTCGGCCTCCCGGTGCGCACGGCGATAGTCACTGGTGTTCTCTAGGAAAGTCGCCAGATTGCTGATGCCCACGATGTCGACCCCGGCAGCCCATAGCTCGGGATAGGTCGTCATCGCGGATAGCACCATGAAGCCCCCGTAGCTCCCACCGTAGACCACGAGCTTGTCGCCGTCGATACCCGGCTCCTGCTGCAGCCAGCGGGCCGCGTGCGCCAGGTCTGCGACAGAGTCCATCCGCTTCTCGACATCGTCGAGGTGACTATATGTCTTGCCATACCCCGTGGAGCCTCTGACGTTAGGTGCGAGGACGGCATATCCGTGGTGAAGCAAGTACTGAATCAGAAAATGGAAATAGGGCTGGAACTGGCCCTCAGGTCCGCCGTGGACCATGACTACAGCAGGCACCGGGCCGTCCGGATCCACAGGTCGATACAACCACGCGGGTATCTCGCGGGTTTTGCCCTCGTCATCCGTGTCGAATGTCGGATAGCGGATAAGCTCCGGAGCAAGAAAGACCGACACAGGCAGACCGCCGTGAGAGGATGCGGTCACAGCCCTCACCTCGTCCTGCGTCAGGTCCCAGACGTAGACGTCCGACGTCCGGATTGCGCTCGAGAAAGCGAAGGCCAGCTTGCCGCCGTCGGGACTGAAACGGAGTTGCCCATCGGTCACGATGCCCGGCGCCTCGGCAAACTCGGGCACCGACCTCGTTTCCCACGTCTGGAGGTCGAGGCAGGCGATGTGATCCGCGCCCTCCACGTTGACGGTGTAAGCCAGCTTGGTGCCGTCTTTGGAGAGTGCCAGCCCACCGCAGTTCCAGGCGGGCGTGACGACGCGATCGATCTCCTCCGTCTCAAGGCTCATTCGAGCGACGTGAAGAAAGTCGGAGTCCAGATCGGTGATCAGATATAGGGCATCGCCCTCAGGTGAATAACAGACGTCTGCGAACCGGACCGGCTCCCCTCTCTCCAACAGCTTCCTCATCGTGCCCTGGGCGATGTTGATCTCCAAGAGTGCATGATCAAAGGAACTGCGCACGCGGGTGACGATAATGCGCTGCCCATCGGGCGAGAACGCCAGGTTACGTAGGTAACCTCGCGCATCGTTCTCCCAGACGAGCCTTGCCTCAGCATGCGCGTCCGCATCAATGTCCTGCACGTAGAGGTCAAAGAGAGCCTGGTCCCGGCGATTGGCGCCGAAACAGATCCGCTCGCCGTCGTCGGACCACGCCCCGAACAGGTGCATCATCTGCTCATGTCCCTCCGTGAGCCGATGCACCACGGCATCGTCCACGTCCAACAGGAACAGCTGGTGCCGCTCAGTCCCGCCCACGTCATAGACATAGAGCAAGCGGCGCTGGCCTGTGACCGGAGCGTAGGCGGCGTCGCTGATGCGGTCTGTCTCGAAAGTCAGCTGTTCCGGCCAGGGCAGCACTTGCGCCCCCTCAATCAAGGGCACCTGCCACACTTGGGGGACCCCCGTGATGTTCGTGAGAAAAGCCAAGGCTTCACCATCGGGCGCAAAAGACGGGCCGTAGGCCTGCCGCACGTTCAGATAACGCTCAATAGACCAAGACATAGACCTCCTCTGCGCGTTCAACTTGAGTTTCGTCGGACACAATAGGATTTCGCGACCCACAACTACGGTGAGGTCAAGAGCTCAGCTGAGCTGACGCCAGTCGTTCGAGTCCGCAAAGCGCTCAAAGCGCCGGCGCAGTTCCTCGACAACCTGCTCGTCGATGGGAAGCGCGTCGTTCACCCACGTAATATTCTGCCTCATGTGGGATGGATTGCTGGTCCCGGCGATGGCTGTATGGACTGCATCGTGCGCAAAAACAAACCCAAGGGCCAACAGGACGCCATTGTCGGGAGCGTCCGGCAAAGGCCCAAAGTTCTTCATCTGCTGGGCGCGCTCGAAGTAGGCCTCCGCGTAACTGCTCTTGACCGTCTCTAGCTCCCAAACGGCGTTAGCGATAGGACGCTTCGCAATGATGCCCATGTTCTGAGCCCTTGCGAGGCCGAAGAGTCTGAGGCGTGCAGCTTGGTCCACAAGGTTAAAGCTCGTCTGGAGCGTGTCGAAGAGCCCACTTTCCACCGCCCAGAGTGCGGCTTCGTTGTCGCCGCTGTAGCCGATGAAGCGGGTCTTACCGGCATCCCTAGCATCCTGGAGCGCTCGGACCACGTCCCCACGTTCCAAAACGTCCACGTCGCAGGTATGCAATTGCACGATATCGATCCAATCCGTGCACAGCCGCTCCAGGCTCCGGTCGATGCTATCGCGAACCGTCTCGTAGGTCCACGCCTCACCGTCATATCCCCCGGTGACGTGGCCGGCCTTCGTAGCTAGTACATACTCGTCACGACGGTCGGCCAAGGCCCGACCGATCAACACCTCGCTGTTGCCATAGCAGGCAGCAGTATCTAGGAAGTTGATACCCGAATCAAGTGCTAGGTCGAGCACCTTGGTCGCTTGCTCGACCTCGTCCAGCGTGAGTCCGCCGATCTCGGCCAATCCCACACCCAGCCTGGACACCTCTAATCCCGTCCTACCCAATACCCGTCTTTCCATCATGTAAGGATCTTCCTCTCTAGCCCTTACCGCTAGGCTCCTTGTGCGTCGCAGCGCGCCAGTCAGGGTACCATGCGTCCTAGATCAGCGCGTGAAAGGCCCGCTTCACGACCTCGTACGCCTCTTTGGGTCGGCGGTATTCGTCCACCACGCCCTTATTGTTAAAGCCGCGCGGACGTCCCAGTATCTTGCGCACGGCCTCGGAACTACGAATGTCACAAAACTGCCATATTGCTAAGCCCGTGGCACGGTTCCGATCCACAAACAGGTGGCGAATCACCGCCTCCAGGAGCTTCGCCTGATACAACTCTGTCCATCGAGCGGCGTTTGAGTCGCGCCATCCATAGATGGCACCAGCCCCGATCTCGGAGATAATCAGCGGCTTGGCATCCTGACCATGGCTATCCAGGTGCTCCACGATACGGTCGATGACCTCAGGGATGTCGTCGATCTCACCGACGTACCATCCAGGGTAGCAGTTGACGGAGACTATGTCAATCAGATCCAGACAGACGTCCTGGAGCGGATGGTTTGACGCGTAGGTAAGCGGTCGCGTCGAATCCAGCGCCCTAAGCCGGCCCAACAATGCCTCGTAGCCGGGACGGCATGCCGGGTCATAGCTATCACTCTCGTTGAGAATGCCCCACATAATGATAGAGGGATGGTTGTACGCGGCCCTGACCATCTCATCGATGTGGGCCAACTGCGCGTCGACGAAGTGATCGTCGGTCAGGTGCTCCGCGGGATGCTGCCACCCGATCGCCTCGCTCCACACACAGATCCCCGCCTCATCGCAGAGATCCAGGAACCGAGCATCCTGTGGGTAGTGGCTGCCCCTCACGAAGTTCGACCCCAAATCGAGCAGTTGCTGGACATCGGAGACCATGAGCGCCTCCGGCACCGCATGCCCGAACTGCGGGTGCGCCGCGTGCCGGTTGAACCCCAAAAGACGGACCGGCTCGCCGTTGATCAGAACCTGCTGATTCTGGACGCCGATCTGACGAAGCCCAATGCGCGTCCGGAGGTCGTCTTCACCCAACCGCACGTGCAACAGGTGCAGGTTCGGCGAGCTAGGCGACCAGAGCTCGGCGTCGGGGACGGCGATCGTGCGCACGATGGTGCCGCTAGCCTCGGTCAGCGACAGCTTCTCCGAAAGAATCTCCTGGTCATCCAGTGTGATCACCAGCTCCGTTGGCCCAAGCGCCTCTGCCGCACCATATCCGGTGTTTACCTCTATCTCTGGCGGCGCAATGGAGGTCGTGGTGACCTCCACGCGATCAATCCAGCAGTTGCCGAGCCGATGGAGCTCGGCACCCCGAGCGATACCGCCGAAGTGGTACCAGTCGAAATACTCATGATGCAAGGGAGACCGGTCGTAGTCGAACCGATTGTCGACGAGGATGATTAGATCTGCCGCTTTCGTGCCGAGGTTGGGAAGGTCAACAGTGAAGCGTGTAAAACCGCCCGCATGGTCGGCCAGGTGCTCGCCGGCCAGGAAGATCCTGCACCAGTGGTGAACGCCGTCGAGCACAAGGCGATGGCGCGTGCCGTCGTGCAACCAGATTGCCCGCCGATACGCGGCAAGCCCGCGCTTCCCCGCATAGGCCGGGGTCGCATCAAAGCATCCAGGCACCATCATGCGATCGTGAAAGGAAATCGCGCTCACGTCTACAACGTCGGGATCGATGTCGCCCAGAAAAGCGAAATCCCACACACCTGCGAGATCCCAGGTTCGCCGAGAATCGTGCTCGGGATATCGTCGGTTCATAGACTACCTCCTAGTGCGAAGCTCAACCTTCTAGGGAACGCGAGCGACGAAGTCCTGAATTGTAAACCTCCACAGGCCCCCTCCCTCCGCAAGCGGACGAGCCCCACGGTGCGCATCTGATCATGCCATCCTTGAGGCTCGTCCGATCCTAGCAACCCAAGGCCGATTCGTTGGGCACAGCTACCCTCACCGCCTCGAACAACGACCGAGCAAATAACTCGCCCACACCGGTCTAGCGATAGGCCTGGGGTACGTAAGGGTCGAGCTTGGGCTCGGCAAAGGTAGGAGCGAGCCGCGCAAACCGCTGTCGTCCATCGACCAGGGGGATCGTGGGCCAGGACTCGCCGATCAACGGGCGCGCGTAACGGACGAAGTCATCGGTGACGTCCGTTCTGGAGGGCGCCAGCCATGCTTCGGGGAACGTACGCTCCGAGTTAGCCACGATCTCCAGCGGCACCTTGTCGTAGCGCACGTTGTAGATGGCACCCGGCTCCCGCAGAATCGTCGACATATGCCCCGATCCGTCCTCCACGGCGATCTCCACCGCCTTCCACCCCACCTTGTAGGCCTCGTCAAGGTCCACCGTGGAGGCGTAGATGATGTTATGGCGCTGATCCGTGCCAGGCACGTTGCCACGGGCAGAACCCCGAGCCGCCAAACCCGTCTCGTTGAGGTAGTTGACCACGATCTGCTCGACAGTCATCTCGCTGGAGGAGAACATCGTGTGGCCAAAGGAGTCCTTCCGCTCGCCGATCTCACCGACGTCGAACCCCTCGCTGACCACCACCACAGCGCGCCCCCGCTGCTTCAGGAGATCATTGACCGCGTCAGCCAACATCTCCAGGCCCATCCCTGACTCCCGAAGGAAGATGAGAAGAGGCATCTCCCGAGCAGGATCGGCGAGCCGCGCCGCGGCTGGGATGAACCCGATCTTGCGCCCCATCGCCTGGATCACGAGGACGGGGTCAGAAGGGGACGAGCCCGCGTTCTCTTGGTTGGTATTCTGAATATTGAGCGCCCAGTACCGCGCGACGCTGCCGTAGCCGGGCGTATGATCGATCACCTCGAACGCGCTGTCGCCGACGTCGTTGTCGATCGTCTTGGGGATCCCGGTGGCGACAAGATCCAACCCGCGTTCGTGTGCTAGCTGAGCGACTTTGTTAGCGGTGTCCATCGAATCGTTGCCACCGTTGTAAAAGAAGTAGCCGACATCGTGCGCTTGAAGGACCTCAATCACACGGTCGAAGTCCTCCTGCTGATCCGCCTTTAGTTTGTAGCGACAGGTCCCGATGGCCCCGGCGGCGGGCGTGGTGCTCAACAGTGCGATTTCCTCCTCTGGCTGAGCAGAGAGGTCCAGAAGCTCCTCCTTCAGCACGCCCTCGATGCCATGGAAACCGGCATAGACGGTACCAAAGGTGTCTGGGTAGGCGTTGCAGGCCTCGACGACGCCACGCAGGGAGGCGTTGATCACTGGCGTGGGGCCGCCTGACTGCGCGACGATCACGTTGTTGGGTCTAGGCATAATTCACCCCCTCATAGAACTAGTATCTAAGCAGGTTATCGACAAACCCGACTGCCGGACCGCAGAGCCCCAGCGCTATTTGGGTGGCTCGTCCATCTCCTGCCACTCGGTGTGGAAGCTACCATCCTTATCCAGACGCCGGTAGGTATGGGCTCCAAAATAGTCCCGCTGCGCCTGGGTCAGGTTCGCCGGCAGACGCGCGCTTCGATAAGCATCATAGTAGGCCAGAGCTGACGAGAACGCCGGCACCGGTATGCCGTTGGCTGCGGCATAGCCGACTACGCGCCTCAACGCATCCTGGCGAGCCACGACCATCTCCGCAAAAGCCTCATCCATTAGCAGATTCACAAGGTCGGGCTGGCGCTCGAAGGCAGCTCGGATATCCTCCAGCAGCGCAGCACGGATAATGCAGCCACCCCGCCAGATCTTCGCGATGTCGGCGTAGTCAAGGTCATAGTTATACTCGGAGTTTGCCGTGCGCAGCAAGGTGAATCCCTGCGCATAGGCGCAGATATTCGCTGCGAAGAGGGCATCCCGCATATATCCGATGAAGAGCTCCTCATCCCCACTGTACTCAGGAGTAGGTCCACTGAGAGCCTCTGCAGCTGCGACCCGCTCCTCCTTGTAAGCGGAGATGATCCGCGCCTCCACGGCAGCATTGATTGTCGGGGTAGGTGCGCCGACGTCCAGGGCATCCTGGGACGTCCATTTGCCGGTGCCCTTTTGCTTGGCCTCGTCGAGGATCACATCAACCAGGGGCTTGCCGGTCTTCTCATCGGCCTTGGCAAAGATATCTCTCGTGATCTCCACAAGATAGGACTCGAGCTCAGCCTCATTCCATTCGGCGAAGATCTCGTGCAGCCGCTGCGGGCTGAGGCCAAGGCCTCGACTCAACACATCGTAGACCTCCGCGGTGAGCTGCATCACCGCATACTCGATCCCGTTGTGGACCATCTTCACGTAGTGGCCGGCGCCACCGGGGCCGATATAGGTGACGCAGGGCTCACCATCGACCTTGGCCGCAATGGCCTCCAGGATCGGCTTCACAAGCTCCCATGCGTCGCGCGGTCCCCCCGGCATAATCGAGGGCCCCCATAGCGCGCCATACTCACCACCGCTGACGCCCGTCCCGATGAAGTGGAGCCCCATGTCCGCCAGCATAGACGCCCGCCGCTCGGTGTCCGTGAAGTGGGAGTTGCCTCCGTCAATCAGCAGGTCGCCTTCGGTCAGGTCATCCTTAAAGCTATCGATCACAGCGTCCACCGGCTTGCCGGCGGGAACCATCATCATGATCCGTCGGGGCTCTTTGAGCACCTGCAGGAAAGCCTCTTTGTCGGTGCAGCCGATCACGTTACGATCCGCATACTTCTCGTTGAAGTCTGCCACCTTGTCCCCGACGACATCGTATCCCGCAACCCTATACCCATTGCGCTCGATATTGAGCGCCAACATCTGGCCCATCACGCCCAGACCGACGATCCCAAAATCTGCCTTATCCATGGCGCTTCCTCCCTTCAGAGCTCTGTATAACCATCCTCATATCGCGAAATCCGACTCCTCGCTTGACCACGTTACGACTCAACCTATCCAAACGACGCCGACATATCCGTCTCTGCGGCCTCGACTGTCTCCTTCCGGAAGCTCGATGTAGCGATGAGTCGCTTCAGCTCTTCCTCATAGGCCGCGCTGTCCAGAGGCAGGTCGATCGTCTCACCCTTTAGCGATGAGAAAAGCATCGCATTCGCCAACTCCACCGAGTGTATGCCCTCCTCTGCCGGTGCGATAACGGGCTCGCCCGTCAGTATCGCGTTGGCGAAGTTCTCCAGGACCTCGGCATGCTGACCGCCATGCCCATAGACGGGGATCTCGACGTTCCAAATGGGAGGCCGGGCGAAAGAGGCTTTCGAGGTCTTCAAGAACTCAGTAGCCGGGATCTCATTTCGAGTATAGGTGATGTCGTCGCCCTCCATCACCACCTTGCCCTGATCACCGGCGATCTCAAGACGGTTGGTCCCGGGCGCCTCGCCCGTGGAAGTGACGAAGAGGCCGGTGCACCCCTCAGGGAAGACCATGTAAGCGGTGACCTCATCCTCGACCTCGATGGTATGCCGCTTTCCGATATCACAGAAGCCGCGGACCTGCAACGGCATCCCGACGATCCACTGGAGCAGGTCGAGGTTGTGCGGACACTGATTAAGGAGCACGCCACCGCCCTCCCCCTCCCAAGTGGCGCGCCAACCGCCCGAATCGTAGTACGCCTGAGTACGAAACCAGTTCGTGATAATCCAGTTCACTCGCAGCAGCTTGCCCAGTTCGCCCGACGTCACCAGCTCGCGGATCTTCTGGTAATGAGGGTCGGTGCGCTGGTTAAACATCGCGGCGAAGACGAGGTCCGGATCGGTGTGGGCGCTAATCAAGCGCTCACAGTCGGCCTTGTGAACCGAGATGGGTTTCTCAACCAACACATGGTGCCCGGTGCCCAGGGCTGCGATGCCGATCGTCGTATGCGCATAGTGGGGCGTCGCAATGATGACCGCGTCGCAGACCTTATCAGCCAGCAGGGCGTCAGAGTCGAAATAAGCCTTGACCCCGTAGCGTTCGGCTGCCGCCTTCGCCTTTTCAGGCACGATGTCGCAGACGGCGGTCAGCTCAACCCTAGGCTCCTTCTCAATGTTGCCTAGGTGCAATGTGCCGATGTTGCCGATGCCGATGACCCCAATCCTTACTCTCTTCATAGAAGCCTCCTCTGAACCTTCATCTCTGGTCTATGCCCAGTAGACCATGAGCAGACCGTGCCCAGCAGATCGTGCCCCGCAGATCGTGGCCTACTTGAGCCTATACAGCTGTTCTCCCGCGCGCGGGATGAACAGCACACCTTCGTCCTCGCGGTTGCGCCACTCATCGAAATCGATTGTGTCGGGGTCCACATACCCCAGGTTCACCTGCTCGCACCGCTCCCGAGGGATGCCCGTTGCCAGGGTGACATTGATGCGCGGGCGCTCAACACCTGATGCAAGGTCATACTCGCCCACGCCCCGGAGATGCGTCGAGTGCGCCAGCACGGCCCAGGACTTGTCCTTAAAGCGATCCCATTGCTTGACAAAGTAGTCCCGGACATGATAACCCACCTCGTCCAGGATCTTGCCGTGGGTGTAGGAGATCTCATCGATCTGAGGTGCGTAGATAATCACCTCTCCACCGTCGGCGACCACGGGCTCTACCTTGTACATGCCCTTTGCGGCGGTCCACATATCATCGTAAAGATCGGGCATGACGGAGAGCACGCGCTCGAAGGGATGGTCGACGTAGCGGATGTGCAGCTTAGAGGAAAGCTCAACTGCATCGAGCCAAGCCTCCTTGTAGCCACCGACGTAGAGCCCCGCCATCCCCTCATAGGTCACAACCATATTCCAGTAGAACTTCGGCGTATCAATGAACGCGACGGCGCGGTCGATGGTATCGCGAACCGGCGTGTCGGCGGTGCCGATCACGCGCATGCTGGTCATCAGGGCTCCCAACCAGTGAGTCACATCGATCACCTCAGACCCGGAGATGCCAGGGAAGAAGTACTTGGTCCCCCCGGAGAATCCGACAACCTCATGGGGAAAGACCGGCCCGCAGACCATGACCAGATCCGCGTCCAGCACGCGTTTGTTGACGGTCACCGGCACGTCCACCGACAGCATCCCGTCAGTAATCTGCTCGATCTCGGCACTGGGGATGGTGCCGACGGTGGCGAAGGTCTCAGGTAGATCCCAACGATGGTTGTGGAGACCTACCTCTTTATAGGTCGTGGCGCGCTCCTCGGCCGTGATCCCCACCAGCTTGTTCAGCGCTGCCTGATCCATCAGCGGATGCGTACCCAGCGCCACCAGGAAATCCAGCTTGGCAACGCGTCCCCTAAGCATTTCGTTGAACAGCCGGAATATCATAGGGATTGGCGCCGTCCGCGTACTGTCCGGAATGATGACCAGGATTCGCTTGCCCTCGACATCGGCCTGGTCCAAGCCCTCAGCCACAATATCCCGAACCTCTACGTCGCTCAAATACCCGTCTTCGTACCCCTTACCGATTGTCATCTCGTCCCTCATTTCCGTACGTGCATATCACCGTAGACAATCCACTTGTAGGTCGTCAACTCCCGCAGCCCCATCGGGCCACGGGCATGGAGCTTCTGCGTGCTGATCGCGACCTCAGCACCCAGGCCGAACTCGCCGCCATCGTTGAACCGGGTGCTAGTGTTCACAAAGACCGCAGCCGAGTCGATCTCATTTACAAATCGGTCGATGTGATCCCAATCGTTGGACAGAATGCCATCAGAATGAAAGGTGCTGTGTGCCTGAATGTGCGCGATGGCCTCAGCAAGATCTTGCACGACCTTAACGCCCAGGATCAGGCTCAGCCACTCTTGGTCGAAGTCATCGGGGCCGGCCTCTACCACTACAGCGTCCTCGCTGTCTCTCAGGACATCCCACGCCTTTCCGGCTGCACGTAGCTCCACCCTGTGTTTACCCAACCGGGTCGCTACCCGAGTCAGAAAGGAATCGGCAAGATCGCGGTGCACCAGAAGTGTGTCCAGCGCATTGCAGACGCTGGGGCGCTGGACCTTGGCGTTCTCGATAACGTTGAGGGCGCCATCAAGATCCGCACTGGGCTCCACATAGAGATGACAGATTCCAAGTCCGCCGGTGATCACCGGAATGGTACTCGTCTCGCGACACAGCCTGTGCAAGCCCGCGCCACCACGAGGAATGATCATATCGACGTAGGCATCCAGGTGGAGCAACTCGGTGACCAGCGCTCGATCGGGATTTTCGATGTACTGAACGGCGTCAAGGGGAACCGACGCCTTCTCCAGAGCGTCTTGGACAACATTCACCAGCGCGATGTTGGTTTGAAGCGTCTCGGTGCCCCCGCGAAGGATCACGGCGTTACCGGTCTTGAGCGCCAGCGATGCGATATCTACCGTCACGTTGGGCCGAGCCTCGTAGATGACGCCCAGCACCCCGATCGGCGTCCGCCGACGGCTCAGCCTCAAACCGTTGGGAAGCTGCCGCCCGTCGATGACCTCACCCACGGGATCCGGCAGCGCCACAACCGAGCGGATGCTCGCCGCAAGCTTGTCTACCCGTGCCCGCGTGAGCAGTAAGCGGTCCAAGATGGCCTCGTCGAGCCCTTTGGCGCGGCCCGCCTCAATGTCCAACGCGTTCTGCCCCAAGATGGTCTCGGCGCGGGCCTCAAGCTCATCGGCGATGACGAGCAAGGCCGTATCCTTCTCCTCGGTCGACAGCGTCGCCAGCTGACGGCTCGCCGCCCTCGCACGCTGTCCCATCCCCACGAGGTTTGGCCTACTATCGTTCATCACGGCTCCTTAGCTGCTCACAGCAGAATCAGATCGTTCCGGTGCACCGCAACCGCACCGTACGTATACCCCAAGACGTCTGCGATCCTATCCGAGTGGCGCCCCTTGATACGCTCCAGGTCATGGCTTGGGTATCGCGCGACCCCTCGGGCCACCTCGCCGTTCAGCGTATTCTCTGCATCCTCCTCCACGATAGAGATCGTATCGCCCCGGTCGAAGCCTCCACGTACGGCTACAATGCCGGCGGGGAGCAGACTGCGCCCTTCCGCCTTCAGGGCGTGCGCCGCCCCACGATCGACCACGATGTAGCCAGTGTTCACCGCGCCGGCGAGGATCCAGCGCTTGCGATTCTCGGTAGGAAGGTCCACTGGAACAAAGCGCGTGCCCAGAGCTTCTCCTCCCACAATGCGCGGGATCACATCCGGCTCCGCCCCGTTCGCGATCACGACCTCGGTCCCGGCCCGCCGGGCGATGGCTGCTGCCTCTAACTTGGTGGCCATCCCACCAACGCCGAGTCCCGTCTGGCTATCTCCGGCAGATGCCCGCAGATGCTCGTCGATCGCCCGCACCTCAGAGATCAACTCGGCTGTGGGATCCTGCCGCGGGTCAGCGGTGAACAGCCCCGGTTGATCGGTCAACAGGATCAGCAAATCCGCATCCGCCAGCACGGCTAGCAGGGCTGACAAGTTGTCATTGTCCCCAATCTTGATCTCCTCGGTCGCGACGGCATCGTTCTCGTTAATGATAGGAATGATGCCATGCTCGATCAAGGTCTGAAGCGTATCCTGAGCATTCAGAAAGCGCCCGCGACTTGCTACGTCACCATGGGTCAGCAGAATCTGGCCTACGTTGAGCCCATAGATTTCGAAGAAGCGCTCCCACATAAGCATCAGTCGGCTCTGTCCAACCGCGGCCAACATCTGCTTCGTCGCCACGGTGCCTGCCAGGTCAGGGTACCCCAAGCGCTCGCGTCCCGCAGCGATCGCACCGGACGTACAGAGGATCAGCTCGTCACCGCCATGATGCAGGCCGGCACATTGACGCGCCAGGTCCACCATCCGGGGTGGGCTCAGACGCCGCGTCCCAGCCGTCAACACGCTGGTACCCACCTTCACCACGATACGCCGACTCTGTCGTGCTCCCACGCTATGATCCCTTGTTTTGCCTTAAGTTGGTTCTGTCGCTATCGCGCGAGAGGGTATATGGGACCCGTAAAACCGATGGCCTCCCCCCCCTCTCGCCACGCCTGCCCTAACGCTTCCAGGGCGGTGTCTCCGGCAACATCGCCTCGAACTCCTCGATCAGCTTACTCTCATAGGCTCCGGCATACTCCTCTGCGAGGAACTTATGCACGGCCTCCTCATAGAAGCGCTGCCAGGAAGCCTCTTCATCTCCAGGATTGACCGGGTAGAAGAGCGCGTTATTCGCCTTTGCAGCCTGCATATCACCCGGCGCGTCGCCCACCATCAGAATGTGGCCGGGCGCATACTTACCATTCGACGCCAACTCTATATGTAGTTGCTTCTTGCCCATCTCCTGTCCAGCGATCACGCGCACATACTTGGCGATATCGTGCTCCTGCCACTCGCGACGCAGTGCCTCGAGCGGAGTCGCGGAGACAACGATCATATCTGCCTTATCGGCGAGAAACTGCAGGCTCTCCCGGACATACGGGAAGGGTGGGACGCCATGGACCATATCGGCCACGGTGTCATTGACCGCGTTTGTCCACTCCCACGCCCGCTCGAGCTCCTCGCTGGGATGCTCCTTCATGTAAGCAGCTAGACCGGCGTTGCTCTTGGGAAACTTCTCGTTGGCGATGAACTTGCGGATGTGCTCGGCCTTTGGGGGCTCGACATTGCGGGCCTGGACCTCAGGGCGCTCGCGCAGCAGATCGAAGACCATAACCAGAGCGGGCCACCGGTTGATGCCGCGCCACTTTGAGTAGAGATTGACAAACTCAGCTGCCTCGCGGGCATATTTCGAGACGGCCTGAAGATTCCAGTACTTGATAATGTTAGGCGTGAAGCATTCCTTGTGCTTGATCTCCATAGTGTCGAACGCACAGCCATCAGAGTCAATGCCGACGAAGAGATTGTGCTCTGGCTTCATATCAGCTAGAGGTCGAGCAGGTTCAGGATAGTTGACCACGTTTGTCCTCCTTTGGTTCGGTGTCGTCATAGTCCATTCTTAATCGAGCTGTTGCCGCGAATAGCGGGCGCATCACTCCCGCTCTACACCCCACTGAACGCGCTAAAGCCTCCGTCAACAGGAACGACGACGCCCGTGATGAAACTAGCGCCGTCCGAGAGAAGCCAGAAGGTCGTGCTGACCAGATCCTCAGGATCCCCAAAGCGCCCCATCGGCGTGTGGTCGATGATCGTCTGTCCCCGCGGCGTGAGATCACCCGTCGCCGCGTCGGTGAGCAGGAAACGGTTCTGCTCAGTCAGAAAAAACCCGGGGGCGAGGGCGTTCACCCGGATGTCAGGCGAGTACTCTTGATTCATGTGCACGGCGAGCCATTGCGTGAAATTGCTCACCGCCGCCTTCGCGCCAGAATACCCGGGAATCCGCGTCAGCGGGCGGAAAGCATTCATCGAGGATATATTGAGAATCACGCCACGTCCCTGCTCCGCCATCTGCTTACCAAAGACCTGACACGGCAGAAGTGTGCCGATGAAATTGAGGTTGAACACCCACTTCACGGCATCCGCGGGCAGATCGAAGAAAGAAAGGTCCTTAGCCGTCGTCGCCTCCTTCTTGTTTCCCCCTGCCCCGTTGATCAAGATGTCGATGCGGCCAAACTTCTCCATCACTGCATCCGCGGCTGATTGGACGCTGACCTTATCCAGGACATCGCACGGCACCGCGATGGCCTCACCACCAGCGTCTCGAATCTCGGCAGCGACCGCCTCTGCGGCGTCCGGCACGATATCAAGGACGGCGACCTTCACACCGACCCGAGCCAACGCGCGTGCCATCGTACCGCACAGCACACCGCCGCCACCGGTGATAGCAGCCACCTTACCCTCAAGCCCAAACAACTCTGTTGCATATTTCTGGTCCATCATACCTCCTTACGCATCTGAAGCTGATCCCATGCGATCCTACTATCCGACACCCCTCGCTCAGCGCTGAGCAAAGGGCTCAAGATGCCGAACGAAGTGCTTCCTCAGGGCCTCGTAGTGCGCCTCCTCATGGACGTCTAGCACCGCTTTCAGGCGGTCGCCGAATTGGTCCAGGGCGGACCCAAACGTAACGTGCAGCACCTCACGTCCGTCAAACGAGTCCAGAACCGTTGCCAGCTCATCATCCGCTAACGTCTCGGAGCTCGGGACCTTGGACTCATCCGCCGAGACGTGATAGGTGGCGCGATCCTGAGGGTATCGCTCAATGGCGAGCTCCAGGATCGCGCGGAAGAGGTCGGGCTCTACTTCCGCAACGGCACGTAGCGCCTCTAGATAGCTCGTCCCGGCCGTCTTCAGGTGAGCGAGTCCTTGAGTATGGCGGGCCATAATGGGGTAGATGCTGAACTTATCAGATCCCGAGTGGATGCTGAGCTTGTAGGGCCCCATCGCCCTGGCAATCGCCGCGTGCTTGGCAAACTCCTCCTCGAAGACCGCCAGGTCGCCGATGTAGTCGACGCCCTTTTCGAACCGGCCCACGTACCTGGGCGCCAGACTCACCCACTCAACGCCCAGGCGCGAGAGTTCGCTCACGATGAAGACGTGCTCCAGAGGGGAGGTCGGCGTCTCAGTTTCATCAACCGAGACCTCCAACTCAAAGGAGGCGCTTGGCTTCAGCTCGACCAGATGCTCATACATCTCCCCGACGTGGGCGAGCGCGGCGCCGTATTTGCAGGCAGCGCGGAGCAGCGAGGCCTCATCGAATTCTAGGGTGAGGTCGCCCACCGCCAGTTCCTGTCCAAGATACCGGGATCTCATTGCGTCAGAATAATCTCGTAGTCGGGCCCAGGGCAGCACTTCGAACTTCTGACGAAGGGTTTCAAGGTCGTCCGTGTGGGCCTCGTTGTCGACGTGGTCGCCTGGATCGATGGTGAAGAAGGTGTAGCCTGCAGCCACACAAATGTCGATATCGGCCGTCGTCTTCAGATGATCTGCATCAGAACCCCAGGGCTCGCACCACCCCTCCTGCATGATGCCCCACATCGCATCATCCATCACCTCCTGAGGCGACCGTCGGGTGCGCGCGTTCTCTCGCATAGACTGCTGCGCCAGAATCGGCGCAATGCCCCCGACCTCCTGAAGCGCGCGGATGTGACCCGGCGTTGCAAGGCCGAGCCGATCGCCACAGCCAGCGGAGGTCGCCAGGCCGAGTGGCACCGGACGTAGCCAAGGAAGCCGCCCACGTAGCTCCGCCGCGTTAGCAGCCGAGAGCGGGCAGACCAGAGCCGCCCCCTGGCGCTCGCCGTGGAATCCCTCCTTATCCCCAAGGACGCAGAGGACCTTGGTTCCCTCAGGGTCCCGTCCCATCAGGTACGCCGTCCCATCTAGCTCCACAACAGACCGCGAATAGACCATGTCCAGATCTACTGATGCGCGTAGTTGTTCGATCATTCTGTCGCTCCCTAATCAAGACTAATGTGAAAGGACACGAACGTTCCCTGCTAGCTCAATACGGTCTGCTCTGCGCCTTCAGACCCCTCATACCGCATTCGAGGCTCGCCTCGTAGACCCTCCACCTAGAACGAATGACGGAATCCTAAGACCGTCACCGTCGTGATCGCGATGCTGATTACCATGGTGAGCGAAATGAGCATCGCAGCCAATCTCGGATTCAGATCCTGCTCCACAGAGTAAAGCAACGTCGATAGCGATGTGGGCATTAGCGGCAGCAAGAACGTTACAGCCCGCGTGGGCCCCTTGAGAGGCAGGACAAGCAGCACGAAGGCGGCGACCAGGGCGCCCACCGCGTACTTCGACACGAGCTGAGAGAGCAGTATCCTGCTCTCCTGCCGCGAGACATCGATCTCCAGATAGATACCCAATCCAAGCAGCATCAGGGGTGAGTTCATCGAAGCCAAGGCCTCAACCACGCCGCCTGGCAGCCCACCAAGCTCCGTGCCGCTCAGATTGAGCGCGATCGCCAGTAGAAAAGCGTGCAAAGGGAAAAAGGCGGCGACCTTCTGCACTACCTGCCGAAGGCTGAAGTTCCCGTTACTGGCGTAGCGAAAGGATAGATAGTAGGCGAATGCGAAGATCGCAACCGCGTTGCCGAGATCACTCACTGCCACCGTGCGCACGCCCTCATCGCCGAAGGCCGCCTCGGCAAAGGGGTAGGCCAACGATCCCATGACGCCGCAGAGCGAGACCACAAAGGTACCCAGATCCTGCCGCGAAAGATCCAAGGCCCTGCCCCGCCAACGCCCGACTTGACTGGCGAGGATACCCGTCGCTAGGGAGAGGAGCGGCAGCACTGCCAGCCCCCAGGACAACTCAGTCGCGCTGATCACCTTCAGGTTCATCGCAGGCAGGGTCACGTAAAGCACAATCCTATTCAGCACGCGGCCCTCGTCTCGGCTGACCAGCCCCACCCGTTTGATCAGGTACCCGATCGCGACCAGCAGTAGGTTGACGATGACCCTGTTGGCCACACCAGCATCGTCTGGCATCGTACGCTAGCCCACCTCTTTATCATCGAACTTGTACGCCTTCTTCGCAAGGCCGTACGCCAACTCACGGACCATCTCGGCGGCCTCCTCCATATCGACGAGGCCCTTCACGACAAGCCCCGCCACCCAGTTGGCCGACGAGCGCCGCCAGACATCGTGGCGGGCCGGGATCGAGGGAAAGGCGCGGGTGTCATCGTTGAAGCCTGCCGTGTTGTAGATCCCCGCCGTCTCCATGACCCGGTCGAAATACCGGCGCATCCCGTTCACGCTGTCGTGGAACCACCACGGCGGGCCAATCTTGATGGTCGGGTAGTGCCCCGCCAGCGGCGCCAGCTCCCGTGAGTACGTGTCCTCATCGAGCGTGAAGAGGATTAGGGTGAGCCGCCGATCGTTGCCATACTTCGAAAGCAGTGGATGTAGGTTCCGCGTGAACTCCGAAGTGATCGGAATATCGGCCCCTTTGTCCGCACCGAACTTGGCAAAGATCTCCGTGTTGTGGTTACGGAACGAGCCAACGTGAAGCTGCATCACCAGCCCGTCCTCGATGCTCATCCGGGCCATCTCCATCAACATGTGCCCCGTAAACCGACCGGCATCTTCAGCGGTCGCCTCGCCCTCCAGAGCGCGACTGAAGATCGCCTCGGCTTCCTCAGGCGAGAGCTCGCCCGCATAGGCCGTCAGGGCCGCGTGATCGGTGGCATGGGCGCCCATCGACCGGAAGTGCGCCCGCCGCTCCTCAAGCGCCTGGATGAACCGTTTGTAGCGATTCACCTCGTAGCCCACTGCGTCACTCAAGGCCTGGAGGTTCTGCTGCCATCCCACCGTGTCCAAGTTGACGACGGCGTCGGGGCGGAAGGTCGGGATCACCGTGCCCGACCATCCTGAATCGCGAATGGCTTGGTGCTCCTCCAAGCTGTCGCTAGCAGCGTCAGTCGTGCAGAGCACCTCGATGTTGAAGGTCTCGAAGAGCCTGCGCGGCCGGAACCCAGGTAGCGCCAGCTTCTTCTCGATCTCGTCGTAGATGTCCTGCGCCGTTTCTCCGCTCAGCTTCTGCTCAATGCCGAAGACCTCATACAGCTCCTGCCTGAGCCAAGCGCCACTCGGAGTCCCACGGAACAGGTGAAAGGTCTCCGCGAAGGCCTGCCAGATCGCCCGATGATCCGTCTCCACCGACCCCCCATCCTCGCGCGGCACCCCGAGATCTTCCAGGGGGATGCCCTGGGAGTAGAGCATACGGAAGACATAATGATCGGGGATGATGAACATATCGGCCGGTGTGCCGAATGTCGCATCTGGATCGGCAAAGAGCCGCGGGCTCACGTGACCGTGAGGACTCAGAATCGGAAGATCCGCGATCAACTCATAGAGTTCGCGGGCAACCTTCCGCTGCGTCGGTTCAGGGTCGAAATACCGATCTGGGTGCAACGCCCACGTCTTAGTCATCTAGAGTATCCTCCACCTATCGTCTATCGTTTAGGGCACAATTGTTCCCGCATCGCGAGGCAAAACAATATCCTCACGGCGCGCTTGCCCGGATCACAAGTTCCGGCTGTAACACAATCTCCACGGTTCCAGAGGTCTCGCCTCTGATCTGCGCCAGCAGCTGCCTAATCGCCTGCACGCCAAGCTGATGTCGAGGGATACGACAGGTGGTCAGGGGGGGCGTCACCAAGGCTGCCAGGGGAATATCATCGAACCCCACAACAGCCAGATCGTCCGGAACTTCCAGCTCTAGGTCCACGCAGGCCCGCAGCACCCCGACCGCGACAAGGTCGTTATAGCAGAGCAGCGCAGTCAACTCCGGGTGCTCCTCAAGGAGAGCATAGGCCACCTCGCGCCCAGCCTCGGCCACGGGCCCGCACGAGCGCACCCAGGCCTCATTGACGGTAAGGCCCGCCCGCTCCATCGTTGCCCGATAGCCTGCCAACCGACCCTGCCCGCTTCGAGAACCAGGTGGACCCGAGAGAAACCCGATGGCGCGATGACCGCGTGAAAGCAGGTGTCGGGTCGTCAGCTCGCCGCCGACAACATCGTCGACCAGGACCGCGCGTACTCCCGTGGCGGCGTCATCGGACCGACAACAGCTGTCGATTCTGCGGTTGACCAGCACAACGGCGGGGTGTGTATTCACGACCATCTGCAAGTCAGCGCTATCCAACCGCGAGCTGCAAAGCACAATCCCGTCGACCCGCTTCTCCTCCAAGGAGCCCAGCACATCCAGCTCCCGCTGAGGATCCTCATCAGTATTGCAGAGGAAGACATTGTATCCCTCAGCATAGGCCACATGCTCGACGCCACGGGCCACTTCGGCGAAGAAGGGGTTTGCCACATCGGGGACGACCAGGCCCAGGGTGCCGGTGTGACGCGTTGCCAGACCTCGCGCGATGCCACTAGGTCGATAGCCCAGCCGCTCAATCGTTTCAAGCACCCGCTGACGCGTGACTGGGCTTACGTCATCCTTCTCGTTGACCACGCGCGAGACCGTCATCATTGAAACGCCAGACTCACGCGCCACATCCGCCATTGTCACACGATCGGACACCCGATGCTTCCTCCTCGATCCCCCCTTCACGAGGGGACGATCAGATCAACTCACACATGTTAGCGTTAACGTTAGCGCTAACATCATTGTACATCGCGTGCGGGAGCGTGTCAAATGCGTTTTCGGCTTGAAGCTAGCCAAATTCACGTACCGCCTCAAGAAAGGCCTCGACGTTGGCCCATGGGATGTCAGGCTCCTCCACATCGTAGGCCGGACAGAGAATCAACCCGGCACGGCCCAGGGTCTCAATGCGCAACTCGACCTCGTTCCGGATGGCGTCAGGTGTGGCGAAGCTGAAGGTCGTTTGGCGCCCCACGGTTCCCCAGAGCGCCAACCCTATGCCGAATTCCGAACGAATCTTGAGAGCGTCCATATGTTCAGGCTGGAGCGGGTTGATCCCGTGGATGCCGATCTCGATTAGGTCGGGGATGATGGGAGTATAGTACCCA
>JBNGDL010000030.1:0-38763 GCA_049975205.1 Anaerolineae bacterium
AACCTGGAACCGACCGGTTATGAGCCGGTTGCTCTAACCGTTGAGCTATGGGCCCTGCTAGAGCGGGCGACGGGAATCGAACCCGTATCTTTGGCTTGGAAGGCCAAGGCTCTACCATTAAGCAACACCCGCACACATTTGAAATTATACCATAATCGGAGGCCAGGACAACAAACGCGACCACTTCTTCTGCTCCTGCATCAGTCTTTGCTCATCGAGACGGAACTCAGTCTTGAGGCTAGACGACCAGGAATCTGCGCCGTCCATTATCCGGTGCGTGGCAGAGGTCGGAAAAGAGAGGGCAGATGGACCGCTTTCAGAGCAACGGGCCCGCACTCGCGTCCGGGCAACCACCGCCACTCATAGATCGCGACCGTCAGATCGGACTATTCCAGCGCGTCGAGAAACTTGTGCAGACTGTGTCGCACGGCGTAGGCGGCGGCTTCAGCGCGATTCGTCAGATCCAGCTTTGAGAGAATGCTGCTGACGTAGTTGCGCACGGTGCCCTCACCGAGGAATAGCTCCTTGGCAATCTCCTTATTCGTATAGCCCTTTGAGACCAGGCCAAGCACGCGCAACTCCTGCTCGGTCAAGTCTTTGAACGCGGCGGCCTGCTCCTGGCGGGTCGCCTCTCGAACACGGGCCAAGACTCTCTGCGTCACGCCGGGGTCGAGCAGGGCGTCGCCTTCTGCCACGCGCCGGATAGCGTGCACGAGCTGCTCTCCACCGCCCTGCTTCAACACATAGCCCGCTGCGCCAGCGCTGATGGCTTCAAAGAGGAGCTCATCCTCCGCGTAAGAGGTCAACATAATGACCTCCACTTGTGGAAGCCGCTCTTTGATCTCGCGGCAGGCTTCGATACCACTGCTGCCCGGCATGCGGATGTCCATCACCACGACATCAGGGTGATGAAGCAGGCTCTTCTCAATGGCCTCATCGGCGGAGGCCGCCTCGTCAACTACGGCAAAGTCAGGTTGGTTGCTCAGCAAGGTCCGCAGACCCAGCCGCACGACTTCGTGATCATCTACAATCAAAATCCTATATGTCATCCTCGCCTCATGTATAAGGTACTACTAAATGATAGGTCACGCCAGCGCCAGGCGCACTCTCTATCCGTAGCGCGCCGTCCAAAAGACGGGCCCGCTCTCGGATATTACGTAACCCGTAACCTTTGCTGATCAACAATTGCTCCATGCCTATGCCATCGTCGGAGATCGTCAACTCCAGAGTCTCTTCCCCGTAGTCGAGGCGGACGCGCGCCCAACGGGCGCGTGCATGCTTCGCCGTATTTGTCAGCGCTTCACGCACAATCTGGAAGATATGACGCCGTCGCGCTATCGAATGAACAGGCCGCACTGAACCGTTCACCTCAAACTCTGTCTCCAAGAGCGTGTTGACGTGGAAATCCCGTAGCAGTCGCTCGATGCCCGTCTGCAGGTCATCGTCGGTCATGTCACTGCGGAGGTCGAAGATATATCGACGCACATCCTGGATCGTGTTGTTCAGACTATCCATAACGCGTCCTAACTGCGCCTGAGCGCGCTCCGGATCCGAGGGGATGATGGGCAGGATGCTTTCGAGCAAGAGCCCCGTCGCGTAGATCGACTGGATGATCCCATCGTGCAACTCACGTCCGATACGCTCCCGATCCTCAGACAGCGCCTCCAAGCGCTCAACATCCTCCACCCACTGCTCAATCTCCGCCTGGATGATCGTCAAAGATCGCCCCAAGCCGAAGGTGATGCCGGCACCCACAATCGTCCAGACCCAGCCCTCCCACTGCGGTGGGACCAGACCCACGTGCAAACGCGAAGCCAGGAGCGCCGAGACCTCCGGCACCATAACCAGATTCAGTGCGCCGAAAGCCGCCATCGAGATCTCGACGAGCTGTAGGTCGCCCCGTATGCGGGCACGCAGAGACGGATCCAAGGTCTGGTAGCTCTGACGTCGCAGCCCAAAGGCAGTGAGCAGTCCCCCAGGAAAGGCCAGGAGATAGCGCGCCAGCATCTCTGTGGGTGCCACCAGAGGCTGCCAATCATAGCGATAGACCCAGATCGCGATGAGAAAGGGAATCAACCACGCGCCAAGGAGCACCAGCGAAATGGTCGCGAAGTGCTGATGATAGCTCTCATCAGACATGAAGGTTTGAATGCCGAACGCCACCAGCAGCGTGTACGTACACGCCAGAAAAAAGGGAACGACGAAGCTCGGGATGTTCCCCGCGGCCGGCACAAACGCGACCAGGAGCCGATACCAAGCATAGATCGCCTCCCCCAGCGCGAATCCGCCCAGCCAGAAGGGGTGACGGGCCAACCTGCTACGGCGACTCCGGTAGTGTAGGAAGGTGACAGTCAGGCCGAGCGTGAAGAATACAAGTCCGTGGGAGAAATGCCCCAACACAGCCCAGATCGTCATCAGTTCTCTCTAAACGCTATTCTCTCCCAGGCTATCCCAAAGCCGCCCGAAGGGAAAGTGTCGACCGTAACGCTATCCGGACTTGAGCGGTGCCCCTGAGGAGATTTCCGTAGACGAAGTATACCACAAACAGGGACCAGATCAAATGTTCTCTTTACCAGTCTGAGTCTCTGCAAGTTTCTTGGAACCCCGTCTGTGGAGAGGGGGTCTTGATTGATCCCTCTTGCCGGATATACTTACGTCACAATGAAACTGTTTGAATTCAGTCGGCAGGAACAGATGCAGAGAGAGGCGCCGCTTGCGGCTCGAATGCGCCCGAGGACCTTCGATGAGTTTGTCGGTCAGGAACACATCATCGGGCCCGGGCGGCTCTTGCGCCGTGCCATTGAGGCGGATCGGCTCTTCACCTCGATTCTCTTCTGGGGGCCGCCGGGGGTGGGCAAGACAACCCTGGCAGCGGTGATTGCCAACACGACGGAGGCCCACTTCGAAACTCTCAATGCCGTGCTCGCCGGCGTAGCCGACTTACGTAAGCTGATCGAGGCGGCCAGGGACCGACGCAGCATGTACGGGCAGCGCACGATACTGATGGTCGATGAGATCCATCGTTGGAACAAGGCGCAACAGGATGGGCTCTTGCCCGTGGTGGAAGACGGCACGGTTACGCTGATCGGGGCAACGACAGAAAACCCCTATTTCTCGATCATCTCACCCTTGTTGAGTCGCTCGCGCATCTTCCGGTTCAAGGCTCTGACCACCGAGGAGATCGAGGAGTTGATCGATCGAGCCCTGGAGGACGAAGGCCGGGGCTATGGCGGGCGCAACATCGTCTTGGATGAGGACGCGCGGCACCATCTCGCCGACTTTGCTGACGGCGACGTGCGCAGTGCACTCAATGCCCTGGAGCTGGCTGTGGAATCCACGCCCGCGGGCGAGGACGGCATCCAGCAGATTACCCTCGCGGTCGCGGAGGAGTCTATCCAGCGACGCGCGATGCAGTATGACAAGTCCGGAGATGAACATTACAATACAGCCAGCGCATTCATCAAGTCTATCCGTGGTTCAGACCCGGATGCGGCGCTCTACTATCTGGCCAAGATGGTTCTGGCGGGCGAGGACCCCCGGTTCATCTTCCGGCGGCTCCTGATCTCCGCTTCTGAGGACATCGGGCTCGCGTCGCCCATGGCGATCTCGGTGGTGATGGGGTGCGCCCAGGCCTTTGAGTGGGTGGGCATGCCCGAGGGACAATATCATCTGGCGGAAGCCACCCTTTATCTCGCAACCGCACCGAAGTCGAATAGTACGGGGGCCTATTGGCAAGCCCGAAGCTATGTCGAGGAACACGGCTATCTTCCTCCCCCTGTCCACATTCGCGATCAAAACACGCTGCTTCGCGAGGAGCGCGATAGCAGCCCTGGCTACAAGTATCCTCACGATTATGAGGGCGGCTGGGTCAACCAGCGCTATCTGCCTGAGGGCGTGGAAGGCGAGTGGTATCGTCCTAAGGAGAATGGATACGAAGAACGCATCGCGGAGTTTATCCGAAGGGCCCGAGAGAAAAGGGATGAGAAGAGCTAGTGATAGCGCAGGTAGCTAGGCGATACTCTGGAGGGATCCGTTCATGACCGATCCAATCACAAACCGCGTAGCTCAGATTCTGAGTGAATCGACGCACGTCTTGGTTCCCCTTGACGATCTCTTCGAGCGCCTGGCAAACGAGGGCATGATGGTCTGGGTGACGCCGGACCTCTTCGAACAGCTTCTCATGTCTGACGATCGGTTTGAGGTCTACGAAGGGTTGGCCGACTCGGATCTATTTAGCCCGATAATCCAAATGGAGCTCCAGGCCCGGGGGCTACTCGGCGGCCCGCTCGTCTTGTTACGGGAGCGCGCCTCCACGACGCAGGAAGTGATGCTCGACATGCTTCTGCACCTACAGGAGATGAACAAGGCCCTAGAGACTGCATGGAGACTGCGGCCCGAGGACAACCCCGCGGTTGAGGCTGAGCTGCTCAATCTTCTGATGATGGGCGATATGTTAGAACGTGAGATTAGACGAGCCTTGGAAACCGGTAGTATTATCATCAATCTCGAGCCCAATGAGGACAAGAAGGATATCGGCAGCCACTAGGCGAGACGACAGAGCTGTGGCAGGAAACCCAAACGGGGAGGTGACGACACCTCCCCGTCTCTGCAGAACGCCTTCCGGTTGCTCGCCGCAAAGGATCAAGCGGCTCCTCCTTCACGGACTCTGGCATCTGGGGATCCTTCTTCTGATGCTCAGTACCCTCGGTGGCTGCGGCTCTCCCAGCCGTGGCCTGGACCGGGTCCAAGAGGCGGGCGTGCTCCGCGTTGCGATCGACCCTTCGTTTCCACCTTTTGAATCCGTTGATGCCGAGGGTGACATCGTTGGGCTGGATGCTGATCTTGCGGACGCCATTGCTGCGGAGTTAGGCGTGGAGGCTCACCTCGTGACCACCGGCTATGACGCCCTCTATGACGCACTGACGGTCGGCCGTGCGGACGTGATCATCTCAGCGCTCTATCCCGATCCGGCCCGCAGCCGCGGCTTCGCGTTCAGCACGCCTTACTTCAACGCAGGCTATGTCTTGGTCGTCCCGCGCGAGTCGGTCATCACCGGCGCGCAGGATCTCGCCGGGCGCTCCCTCGCCTCTGTCTTCGGCACAGTTGGTCATATGGAGGCACTATCCTGGAGAGAGACTCTGGAGCCGCCGATTTCTGTGACTACCGCCGAAGATGCTCAAGGGGTCATAGCTCACTTAACAGCGGGCGATGTTGACGCAGCCGTGCTCGACCACGTGTCAGCTCGAACCGCACTGGGCAAGCATCCGCAGTTGACAATTGTCTGGCCACCGATCACCGATGAGCCCTATGTCATTGCTGCTCGACGGGAAGATGAGGACCTTGTAGACAAAATCGACGAGATCCTACAAGAGCTAGAAGCCGAGGGAAGGCTAGAGGCGCTCATCGAGACTTGGATGCAGCCTTAGCGGCGCGTGTCCCCGGCGCTAAGGTTTTGACAATCGCCTACCCCTAAGTACAATTCTGCACGAGCACGGTCGGCCATCCCAAAAACGTCAAAAGGAGAGGCATGAGCGTCGTACAAGTTTCTACGCATCCACTGGTCAAGCACAAACTCACCCTTCTTCGAGACAAGAACACAGATCCCAAGAAATTCCGAGAACTTATCCGTGAGATCACGTTGCTGATCGCCTATGAAGCTCTTGAAGATCTGGCGGTTGTTCCGAAGGAAGTCGAAACGCCGTTGACGACAACGTCCGGTCACAAGCTGGCCGAGACGATCGGACTGATCCCCATTTTGCGCTCGGGCTTGGGCATGGTCGAGGGCATCTGGGACATGATCCCCTCCGCGGAGGTCTGGCACATCGGCCTCTTCCGCGACGAGCAGACTTTGCGTCCTGTGGCCTACTACAATCGCCTGCCCATTCATCCCACGGTCTCGGTCTGTCTGATCTTGGATCCCATGCTCGCCACCGGCGGATCTGCCGTCAAGACCGTGGAGATCCTCAAGAATTGGGGGGCCAACCACATCAAGTTCCTCGGACTCATTGCGGCTCCGGAGGGCGTCGAAGCCCTGACCACACAGCACCCAGACGTGGACATCTACCTTGCTGCGCTCGATGACCACCTCAATGAGGACGCCTACATCGTGCCGGGCCTAGGTGACGCTGGGGACCGCCAGTTTGGGACAGCCTAGTTCATCATCGTAGCAACGGAGGCGTTTGGAGACGAACATCAGCCTGGAGTATGGGCTTGAGTATGCGCTGATCCTGATCACCGGGGGGATTGCTGCGGCCGTGCTAACCCCCTTGATGGGCAGACTCGGGCGACGTCTGCATATCGTGGCCGAGCCAGGAGGACGGCGCCGGCACAGAGGCGTAGTCTCACGCCTGGGCGGCGCGGGGCTGGTGCTCGGGTTCTTTGCTGCCCTCGCCATCTCGCGCATGGTGGCGATTCCCACTGCCGACCCCAACGAAGAACGTCGCTTTTGGGGGCTAGTCGGCGGTGGTCTTCTCATGTTCGTCTTCGGCATGCTGGACGACCGATACGAACTCCCGCCCGGCGCAGAGTACGCCGGCTATTTCCTGGCAGCCGTGGTCGCCACAGCTAGCCTGATCATCCTCGAGCGATTCAACAACCCTCTAACCAACGAAACCGTCGTTCTGCCGATGCTGCTCTACATCCCCGCGACGCTCTTTTGGATGAGCGGTATGATCGTAACCGTCAATTGGCTCGACGGCCTGGACGGCCTGGCAGCAGGCATAGCTGCGATTCTTGCCCTGACGCTAGGTGTGCATATGTTCCGCAGCGGGCAGTACAGCGTCGTACCCCAGGCGCTGGCGCTGCTGGGGGCCTCTATTGGATTCCTGATCTACAACGTGTCTCCGGCCCGGGTGTTTCTTGGCAGTAACGGCGCCTTCTTTCTCGGATACGTGCTCGGTGCCTTGGGGCTGATCGCCGGCGGGCGGGTTGCCACCGTGCTCCTCGTTATGGGAGTGCCCATTGTCGACGTGGCTTGGACCATCCTCGATCGCTGGCGTCACGGCGTGTCCCCGTTCAGAGGGGATCGCCGCCACTTACACTTCCGCCTTCAGGATGCCGGCCTGTCGACCCGCACAATCGTCACAGTGTACTGGGCGTTCTGCAGCCTTGCGGGCCTATTGGCGTTGGTCCTACCATCGCGCCTTACCAAGCTGGTGGCGTTGGTCCTACTCGGAGGCTTGACCACGCTGCTTCTGCTCTACCTTAGTCGGGATAGCGCCGACAGGTGAAGACGCGAATTGGATAAACACGACCCGCTGCAGACAGAGATCTAGCAACCTGACTCAGTAGCGATCGAATCGAGAGAGAGGCTTTTTTGAGCATGGACATCGATCTCCACGGTATCTTCGTCCCTTTAGCGACCCCCTTCGACAGAGATGGGGAGGTCAACAGACGCGAGTTGCGGCGCCTGGTGGCTGCGCTGTCGCCACACGTGGACGGTTTTGTCGCAAACGGGACGACGGGCGACTTCCCGTTGCTCTCCCTAGAGGAACGGGAGCGCGTCCTACGCACCGTTCTCGACGCGGTCAGGGGAACGAAGATTGTGATCGCCGGAGTCGGTGCCATTTCGACATGGGAGGCCACCCACCTTGCTGTGAGGGCGCAGGATCTTGGCGCTGATGCCACGCTGGTCGTCAAGCCCTACTACGTCCGTCCGACATCGGCCGGCCTCCGAGACCATTTCCTGGCAGTCGCCAACGCCGTGCCTACGCTGCCGATGCTACTCTACAACTTCCCCAAGCTTATGGGACAGGAGATCCCGGCTGAGGTGGTAGGGATCCTTACCCAAGAGACCGACAATGTGGTAGGTATGAAGGACTCCTCGGGTCAATTGCCCTACACGCTGGCTGTCTTGGAAGCGACACCCTCGAGCTTTAGCGTCTTGGTGGGCCACGGAGCTTTGATGTTGCCGGCCATCGCAATGGGGGCGAGCGGCGTTATCCTGGCAGCAGCCAATCTGATCCCCCACGCTTATCGGGCGATGTACGAAGCTGTCCTTGCCAATGCGTGGGCCGAGGCCAGGGCCCTGCAAAGCCGTATTCATCCGGTGGCGGCGTTGGTCTCCAGCTATGGTAGCTTGACGGTGCGTGCAGGATTGACGATGCTGGGGTTTGACATGGGCGAGCCTCGCCAGCCGCTCAGCTTTGAGGGCGCGCTCAGCCGGGAGGATCAGCATCGGCTCCACCGAGCGCTTGAGGACCTGAGCGATGTGTAGTCTGCCCATCTCGCTGGAAACCGACCGGCCTCCGCGTCTGAGTCGGGGTAGACGTCCATCCAGTCGGGGCAACGCAGTCCGACTCTGGCACCGCTGGTGCTGGACGCTGCTGGTCCTTTTGACGCTTGCGGCGTGCAGCAATCCGCCAACACCCACAGCGAAGCCTACCGTCTCCGAGCCCACGCGAACGGTGCCCCCGTCGCCCACAGCACAGCCGACGGAGCCGCCGCAGCGACTCATCCTGTGTACCACGGAGCCGCAAGCCGTCAGCCCTTTTGTACGATCACAGTCTGGGCAGGACCTTCTCGGCCTTTTCTACGAAGAAGCCATCGAGCGGGTCGACTACGGCTGGGAAGCACGCCTCGTTGAGCGTGTGCCCTCCATCGCCGCCGGCGACGTGGTTACGGAGCTCGTCTCGGTGATGAGCGGCATGCGCTACGCAGACGAGTTGGGTATCATCCGGCTCCACGACAGCGACACGCCGCTCCAACTCCCCCAGCTGAAGGTGACCTTCACACTGACGTCGGACCTGTTCTGGTCGGACGGCGCGCCGATCACGTCGAAGGATGCGATCCTAGGCTACCACTTAGCCCAAGCACCGGAGGCGGAAGGGCGATGGCGAGATCTCGCGGAGCGCACAGCCCAATTCGTGGCCGTCGACGAGGCTACGCTGCGCTGGGAGGGCATTCCGGGATATCTGGATTCAGACTACCCGGGATTCCTGTTTCCCCTCCAGCCATCACACCGCTGGCAGGGACAGACCCTGACCACGATTTTGACAGATCGGACTCCCCCGGCGACGGGGGCTTACCGGATCGCTGCTTGGGAGGCCCACCGCGAGGTGCGCTTGGAGCCGAATGCGCACTACAGTGGTCCGAGCCCGATCCTGGAGACCGTGATTGTCCGGTTCCCTCAACAGAACCCCGATCACTGGACCTCTCTTCTGGTCGATGGCACCTGCGATCTCATCCTTCCCGATCCAATTATGGGCACTTCGTGGCAACCCTGGGCTCAGCTCGGTGCAGCCGGAGAGGCCGTTCTATGGGCTGATGCCGCTCCCACGGTGCTGCGTCTCGATCTCAATCTCGATCCGCAACCGACTCCGGAGGCCGAGACCGACGCTGCAGAGCGCTCGCCTCTGCAGGACCCGCGGGTGAGGCAGGCGATGGACTTATGCATCGACAGAGAAGGGCTAACGCAGGCGCTGCCCACCGAGGCTTTGATCGCAGCCGGCGGCTTCATCCCACCCAACCACCCAGCTCACAGCGGGTCTCCGTCTCACTACGACCCAGATCTCGCAAAAAACCTACTCGATGAAGCCGGATGGCGGGACAGCGACGGGGACGGATTCCGGGAAGCCGTCAACGCACCCGACTTCGAGGTAGGCAGTGCCCTCAAGCTCGACATTCACTTCGCGTCTCAGTACTTCGTTCTCACCGCCCACATCGCAGCCGATCTGGAGCTGTGCGGCATTAAGGCGAACTTGCAGCCCGTCACCGCCAACCAGCTTTACACCGCAGGCAGCACAAGTCCGTTGTTTGGTCGCCACTTCGATGCCGTACTGCTGGGATGGTACGCCGAGGTGCCAGAAGCGTGCGGCAGCTGGCTGAGCAATCGCATTCCAAATGAGGAGAACAACTGGTCTGGGGAAAACTTTAGCGGCTTCGCGTCAGCGTCGTACGACGAAGCGTGCAGGCAGGCGATTTCGGCGGTGGATGCCGCAGAGGAGGCGGCTGCGTTACAGGAAGCTCAGCGGCAACTCAGCGAGACCCGTCCCGCGCTCTTTCTGGCTTGGCGTCCCTTCTGGTTCGCAGCTCGACCGGAGGTTCAGGGGCTCAAACCGGATGCATCGGCCTACAGCACGATTTGGAACATAGAGGCGATCCGCATTGCCAACCCTGAGGGACAATAGTGATTCCATCAGCAGCGCTCTGTAAGCAAACTCAGGCATGCTCAGGAGTACAGAGAGACCCTCGATAGGACACTGCTGCTAATCCTTTGACCCCTCTCCCTGCGCTTCAGACTCCCACTCAGCGAGAAAAGCCTCGTGAGCCGCGATCGTGGCGGCCTGCGTTGCGTGCCAGAGAGCGCCATGACCCATCCAGTCGTTTCCCTGGCGAACGTAAGCATCCTTCAGGAATGCGCGGATGTCCTCCGGCGTAAAGCTCGCATCACTAAGCTTTCGCTCCTCCAGCTGAGTGTAGAGCGCCTCATAAACCTCCCAATAGCGACGATCCAGTATGTCTTGATTATGCCCTGCCATCGGCGCAGGCCTCTACCTTCTTCTCGACACCTCTCATAAAGCGTGCCCGATCCACGATAAACCGCTCGTGCTCGGCCTCGCCAATCTTCTCGACCTCATCCCAGGCCTCGATGTGAAACCGGAGCCGGCGACCATTCACCGCTGTCAGCTCCGCGGACACGCGGATCTGCATACCCACAGGGGTCGCCGCCAGATGTCTCATATCCACGTGGATCCCCACTGCCGTCTGCGCGCTATCCAGATGTGACGCAATGACGGCCTGGGCCGACGCCTCCATCAGCGCGATGAGGTGCGGTGTGCTCAGCACCGGTACCAGCCCACTGCCGTAGGTGGCTGCGGTGTCACTCTCGGCGACGACGTGCGTGATCTCTGCGCTCAATCCGGTTTCTAGGGTCATATCTCAGCTCCTACCCATGTCGAGCTCCGTGTTCGACGTACTGCCTCAATCTAAGGCCGCCTAAGCGGTCAACATCGGAACGATAAAGCCAAAGAGACACCAAAGATCCAACACCACCATCCCAACCAAAGCCAGAGCCACTAACGCCCCATGATATCGCTCAGGCACGAAAGCGAGGACAGGAAGCCCAACAGCGGCGGCGCCGAGCATCGCCAAGGTCCAGAGCGGCGGATCGCCCGCCAAGGCGCCTACGATGCCCACACCAGCGGTCACGAGCAAGAGCGCCAAAGCCATCCCTACAGCCTGACGCTGGTGGAGCAGGTGCTGCCACCCCAGAGCAGCGCCTAGCACTAGAAGCGGAAGCGCCGGGAAGAGATAGCGGCCTTGGTGCTGTACATAAACGAGATTATACCCGACGTACATCGCCAGCGTGATCACTGCAGACATTCCCAAGAGGATCAGCGCATCCCGTTGTCGAGGATCCGGGCCTCGTCGCCAAGCCTCGACCAGGCGCCAGACAGCACCGACGATCGCGAGCGTCGAGAAGATCAGCAGGCCACGGTAGATGCGTTGGTCCAGAACAACGCCCATCCACCCAAACTGTCCCCAGAAGGAGCGGAAGGTGGTCTGCAACGCGCGCCGGAGAAAGGAGACGAAGCCCCACTCGGCAATCCAAGCCGCTGTCTTGGGCTGTCCAAAGACCACCCTATCGTGTGCCTGCAGACCCAGGAGATCGGGCCAGCCATAGACCACGATATTCCGTCCCCACCAAAGCCCCCCAAGGAGCAGGGCCGGTACAAAGAGGGCCACCAGTTGACGTACTACCCGAGTGCCGGACAAATGCGCTTTTCGATTGCGCAAATAGACCACGACGCCCATCAGAGGCAGTACCCCATAGCCCGTGGTCTTGGCCAGGAGCAGCGCCCCGGCAACGCCTCCCAGGATCCAGGGCGACACCTTTCCCCGCAGATAGCGCAGGGCAAGCCAGAGCCAAAGCCACAACAGCGCAAGGACGAGGGCGTCGTTGTTGACCGATGCCATCATCGCCAGATATTGAGGAGTGAACGCCACCAGACCGCCACCGAACCAGGCGATGCCCGGTTGAGAGGGCCAGAACTCGCGGAGGATCAAGAAGACCATCGCCACCGCTACACCTCCCAGGAGCAGAGAGGTGAGACGGAGCGCTACCACAGACCCCTGAGATATCAGGTAGACGGGTGTGGTCAGGAAATAGTAGAGTGGAGGCTGGTGGTCTTCATACTCCAGCGGGTCGACGGGAAGGCCTGGCGGGAAACGTTCGGCGGTGAGACGCTCGAGATAGGCTTGGTCGTAGTCCCCAGTCTCCATCACGGGAATGCCTTCGCCCTCTGCCAGGGAGCGAATGTAGTTGTAGTGAGCGGGCTCGTCCGGTGCCTGCCAGACAGGCGTGTTGACCGCGTACAGTGACCCGACCACGAGATAGGCCAGCAAGATGACGACCGCCGGCCAGTTCCTAAGCAAAGGGCTCCCTCTCTCCAAGGATCTCATTCCCACTCCAATCGTGCGCCACGGATAGCCTCGAGCATCTTCTGCGCGAGGAAGATCAACAGGAATAGCGGCAGATCTACCAGAAGCGTGCTGGCCCCGAGAAGCACAACCCAGCGAACCGCGATGGTCAGAAAGCGACCCACCCCATCGAGCACAAGCGTCGTCCCGCCGGCGATGATGACGAGGACCAAGACACCGACGGTGACCAGTCCCAGAAACGGCCACGCATGGACATCGGACCGGCTGGGCAACATGGTATTGCTGATGGCGAAGACCAGGTAGACCCAAATCCACACATCGGGGGCGCGGAGAACTTCTAGGAAGCTCTCCAACACAGTCATCCAGCTGCCGTCGGAGAGGGCTTGCAGGATCTCCGGCGTACCGAAGACCAAATAACCGATGACCACCACGGCAATACTGCCGAAGAACAAGGGGGCGCCTCCGATGAGGCTTGCCCTCAGGAAATCGGTCTGCTGGATCGGGACGAAACCCAGCTGGATGCGGTTACCTTTCCGCTTGGGCAACACGTTGAGTCTGCCTATCTTCACCCCCATGAGCTTGGCGACAAAGGCATGACTCAACTCATGGAGGAAGACGCCGGGAAGAAGCACAATAGCATACAACCATAGCGCTATCTCTTTGTCGCCCGTCAACAGATACATCAGCCCCTGTAGGTGCCGATGCAACCAGCGATCCGACCAGAGTAGCAAGCCCAGGACCACCAGGAGTTGGACAGACAGGACGATCATCGGAGTTATCGCACTCACTAGCTGTACCAAACCCAAACCAAACGACCGCGGTGCCAATGCCCCCGAATACTACCACAGTTTATCCCCAATAAAACCACCCTATTATCCCAAATTTATCCCAAGTTTCCCAACTTCTCGTTGCGATTTCGCCCGTTTCGGGTATCCTCTGAATGTTATGGCAACCATCTACACGCTAGAGTCGGCGACCGCTGCAGATTACGAAGTTCATACCCCGGTCTTTGAGGGACCGCTAGACCTCCTTCTCAGCCTGATCGAGAAGAAGGAGCTTGACATCACGAAGGTAGCCCTGGCTGAGGTCACCGATGAGTTTGTCGCGCGGGTGGACCAGCTCCGCGCTAACATGCAGATCGAGTTGGTCGCCGATTTTCTGTTCGTAGCAGCCAAACTCCTCTATATCAAGTCCCAAGCGCTCCTCCCCAAGCCACCGGCCTCCGCCACCGAGGCAGAGGAGGACGATGTTGGCGATGAGCTGGTGCGTCAACTCCGTGCCTATCGCCAGTACAAGGAGGCCGCCGGCTGGCTCAGGGAGCGCGATCAGAACAGATTACGCTCCTATGTGCGTGGCGGTTACAGGCCCCGTCCTCGGCACGTGACCCTGGACCTCTCCAACTACAGCCTCGAGGGCCTTCGAGAGGCTGCGGAGGCTGCCCTCCTCCCAACCGAAGCTCCGCGCCCAGAGGCCGCTATCCAGCGACCAAGGATCTCCATCTCGGATCAAATCGCGCTCATCGGTCGACGGCTGCAGCAATTGATGGCCGTGAGCTTCCGGCGGTTGCTCAGTCCCAAGCCCACCCGTCTCGAAGCCATCGTGACCCTGCAGGCAGTTCTCGAACTTGTGAAACAGGAGCTCGTGGCAGCAAAACAGGAGGAGATGTTCGGCGACATCACGATCGAGGCTGTGGTACCCGTTCAGGAGATTACGGTCGCGGGCGTATCTCGAGAGTAACTTAGGTCGTATGGATTGGCAGAACGAAGGTGAACGTGCTTCCCTGACCCAGCGTGCTGTCGACCCAGACACGGCCCTGATGCTTCTCAATAACCGACTTCACGATGGCGAGGCCTAGGCCGGTACCCCGTATCCGCTCTGTCTCCGGGCCTTGGACCCGGTAGAAGCGCTCGAAGATCTTTGCTTGCTCGCAGGCAGGAATGCCGATCCCAGAGTCGCTCACACGGACAACCACGTGATCCTCGTCGCGGAGGACCTCCAGCCGGACCCAGCCCCCAGGGCGGTTGTATTTGATCGCATTGCTGATTAGGTTGTCGAGCACCTGCCGCAAGCGCCGCGCATCCCCCCAGACCCGCAGCGGCGCTTCTGATGGAGAGATAGAGAGGCTAACTTCAGCGTCACGCGCCGAGGACAACGCGGCTTCTGCCGCCGTCTCGACCAATTCGTCGATCCGGAGACACTGCATCTCGAGATCATAGCCGGCTTCAATGCGACCGATGTCCAGTAGATCCGAGATCAAAGCCCCGATGTAGTCCAGGCTGGATATCGCCTTACCCACAAAGCTGCGCTGTAGCTCAGTGAGCGGCCCGGCCCGATCGAGAAGCTCGACGTACCCCTGGATGGTCGTGAGCGGCGTCCGGAGATCGTGTGAGACGGTTGAGACAAACTCCGACTTCAGGCGATCTAGCTCCTTCAGGTGGGTGATCTCCTGCATCACAGCCACGCGCCCCACACCACTGATCTTGCTGACCTGCGCATTGTAGACGCGCCCATCCGCTGTCATTATCTCCGAGCGGATGACCGCTCCGTCCTCTTTGACGTGCTCAAAGAGCCCACATAGATCTGAGTTGGTGATGCAGGCACCCAAGGGCTGACCCCGGTGCCTGGGCTCGATCTTGAAAAGATGTGTGGCTGTCTCGCTCCAGAACCAGAGATGATTTTCCTCATCCGTGACGACGATCGCTTCTGCAGCGTACTTTAGCACGGCGTTGAGCTTGGAACGCTCCGCCTCACTCACACTAAAGAGGCGAGCATTTTCCACAGCGATCGCAGCAAAGTCCGCCATCGTTGAGAGCACGAACAGCTGATGCTCAGTGAACGGCACCGCTTCGGTCCGGTTGACGACCCCCAGGATCCCCATCGTTCCGGAGCCCGGGGCACGAAGCGGGACGTAGAGCAGCGTACGCGCCAATCGTCCATCTGCGACCTCAGTCTCTCGTTGGAGCATTACGGGCCGCCCAGAGCGTATAACCTGCCTCGCGACCTTATCCTCAACCTCAACTCGAGGCAAATCGGATAACGCTGCCCGCCCATCGCTGGAGACCCGCAGGAGGAGGCGATCTTGCTCCTGCAGAATAATGAAGCCTTCTTCAGCCCGTGTGAGATTGACAGCAGGAACGACAACCCGCCCCAGGATCTCCTCAACATCCAATGACGCCGTAACCGATCTACCGACCGTGTAAATGGTATTGAGTTCCTGGAGACGAGCATCGAGGCGGCGATTGGTCTCCGCTAGCGTTGCCTGCGGGTCCTCATTCTCCATAGAGGAAATAATATCCGATTCATTCCAAGGAGCAAGGACGGTGCAAACTCTTCCCCGAGCGTCGTCTTCCCGCCGGGTGCTCCGTCGTTCAGCGCCATCGCGCCGAAACTTTCTTTTGCTCGGTTTCGTACTAGATTTAGGACAGATTGGCACATCGTACAGGGAGGTGCGACCATGAAGCTGCTCATTCGCTGGATCATTAGTGCCCTATCGCTGTTCGTGGCGGCTTGGCTGGTCCCGGGTATTCAGGTGGGGGATAACCAGGGCTGGATTGCTTACGCTGCGATGGCCATCATTCTAAGCTTCGTCAACGCGTTGATTAGGCCACTCTTGAAGCTTCTCACCTGCCCTTTGATCCTGTTAACCCTAGGGCTCTTCACGCTGGTCATCAACGCGATCACGCTCCTCATTGCCTCGGCCCTCGCCCAGAATGTCTTTGGGGTGAACTTCTTCGTCGACGGTTTCTGGGCAGCGTTTTGGGGCGCCCTCATCGTCAGCGTCGTCAGCGTCGTTCTGAACGCCCTCGTTCGCGAGGAAGACGAAGGAAGGACGCGGCGATAGAATAAGCATACGATCGTGAGTGAAGCCGGTGGCGCTTATCCAGACGACATCTCGTCGTTACCAGCTTCTTGGGGCTCCATCGAGAGAGCGTCCATCTTGTAAACACCACCCGACGTGCTATCATAGGATCGAGATACAGCGACGAAGGGAGGCGTTTGACCCATGGGCAAAAGCGTGAACATCCGGCGCATTTCACTGACGGCGTTGATGGCCGCTTTGATATTCGTGCTGACCCGCGTTCCCAGGGTCCCCGTGCCTGGTCCCGGTGGCTACATCCACTTGGGGGACACCGGGATTGCGTTTGCGGCTTGCGCCTTTGGGCCATGGATTGCGATGGTGTCGGGCGCACTGGGTACAGCGCTAGCCGACGTCTTCGGTTTCCCGCAGTGGGCAATCTTCTCCTTCGTGGTCCATGGACTCCAGGGCTTGGTTATGGGCCTTATCTTCCGTAAGGACCTAGACTGGGGTCGCGCCGTCCTGGCGACCGTAGCGGGCGTGATCATCGTGGTTGCCGGATACCTTGTCGCAGGGGCAATCTTAGAAGGTAGGGCTGCCGCTCTCGCGGAGGTTCCGTTCAATACGATCCAGGCGCTCAGCGGCAGCGTGATTGGACTGCCGCTCTATTGGGCGGTTCGACAGGCCTATCCCCCTTTGGAGAACTACAGCGAACGCGCCGACTAGAGAGCTCATCCCTGAACCCTTCGCGGAGGAGGTGATACACCCTCCTCCGCTTTTTTTGGATGTGCGCCGATGACCATTAAGGTACGCAACATAAGCTTCTCCTATCGACCGAGGCTGCCGGGAACGCCGGCAGTCCATGTCCTCAACGACTGCTCCCTGAAGATTGAGCAGGGCGAGGCCCGCGCCGTTATGGGCGCAAGCGGCGCCGGTAAGAGCACGCTTGGCTATATCCTTGCCGGACTCGCCCCAAGGCACACCGGGGGCTCGCTATCCGGCACTGTCTCTGTCGCAGGACAGGATGTTACAGAGCGCCCCCCGGCTATCGGGAGCGTCGGATTGCTCTTTCAGGATGCGGCGACACAGCTCTTCAACCCCTCTGTCGAAGACGAGATCGTCTGGGGACTGGAGGCGATGGGGCTCTCTCCTGAGGAGATCGGACGGCGGGTCGGGGATGCGCTCAGCCGCTTCGACCTGACGTCGGTGCGGCATCGGCGGCCCTGGGCGCTGTCCGGTGGGCAGCAGAAACGTTTGGCCCTGGCTGCTCTGTGGGCGATGCGGCCTCAAGTTCTGATACTCGACGAGCCGCTGAGCGGTCTCGATCCCGAGGGCCGCGCTGAGGTCCTTGAGGCCATGACGACCCTCCGACAGATGGGCACGTCGCTGGTCATTATGACGCCCAGATTAGCAGTGGCACAGGAAGCGGAGTCTGTCTCCTTGCTGGTAGAGGGTCAGGTGGAGGCGCCGGTCTCATGGCAACGAATCACGGAGCGGGAATCCGCGTTGGCCGATGCGGGGCTGATCTATCCCCAGTCACGGTGGCCTGATCTCGGCCCGCGGAGGCCCCTATCGGAGAGCCCGCCAGCGGTTGAGATGGTGTCGCTATCCTTCGCCTACCCGGACGGGACACAGGTCCTCCATGACCTCGATCTGCAGATCCCTCAGGGCCAGTTCGTGGCTATCGTCGGACGCAACGGGGCCGGCAAGAGTACGTTGGTGCGTCACTTCAACGGCCTTCTGCGCCCTGACCGCGGCAGCGTGCGCATCGGCGGTCAGGATCTTGAGGGCCGGCCGACGGGCGCCATCGCCCGAGAAGTCGGGTTTCTCTTCCAGCGTCCGGAACAGCAGCTTTTCGCCCCAACGGTTCGGGAGGAGCTGACTTACGGCCCGAAACAATTGGGGCTGCCCGATGTCGAGGGACGGTTGCGGTCCGTCATCGACCGGTTCGCGCTTAAGGATGTCGTTGACGTCCCTCCCGCTACCCTGGGGTATGGGGACCAACGGACCGTCACGCTGGCCACCCTGGCGATGCTGGGTACGTCCGTCGTCGTGCTCGACGAGCCCACGGTAGGCCTGGACGGCAGAGGACTGGCGCAGTTGCTAGGCTGGCTGGCGGAACTCCGCGAGGTCGGCACCACCCTGATCTTGGTAACCCACGAAGTGAGCCTGGCAGCACAGGCAGATCGTGTGATTGCCTTAGGCCAGGGCAGGATCGTTGCCGATGGCTTGCCGCAGTCTGTCCTCGCGAGTGTCAAGGGCTGGGTGAGCGACCTATGAGCGTGGTCTTCGATATCTATGTAGAGGGGACGTCGCTCCTTCACCGACTGGATCCCAGAACCAAGCTTTGGAGTGTGGCCCTAAGCGTGGCGATGGTCTTCCTGGTTCCCGACGTCTTAGTCCAGACGGCTCTCTTGATCACGGTCCATCTCATCCTCCTTGGAGCCCGGATCCCCTGGTCCATTCTCGGGCAGCTGTGGCGGCAGATGGCGGTGCTCGTCATCCTGATTCTCCTTCTGCAGCCTTTCTTCAGCCCTGGGGGGAGGGTGCTCCTGGATCTGGGGGCACTTGACTTGACGACTCAGGGCATTGAGACAGCGCTCGAATTCGCCTTGCGAGCCCTCAACATCGCCTTCCTAGTCAGCGGTCTCCTATATACGACTCCGCAGCCGGATCTCATACGCAGCCTGGTTCGCCTAGGCCTTCCCTACACGTGGGGTCTGACCGTAAGTCTGTCTCTGCGTTTTCTACCCGCCATCCAGAGCATCTTTCACGCCGTTCGCGATGCCCAGGCTGCGCGGGGATGGACACCGGCAGGGGGTCTGCGACGGCGCGTGAAGGAGTATATCCCCGTCTTGGTCGCGGTGATCATCGGCACCCTGCGGATGACCGATCAACTCACGCTGGCGTTGGCGGCACGGGGTTTCGAGACGATGGGCAATCGAACAGCGTGGCGGAAACTGGAGATGCGTGGACGAGACTGGCTCATCCTCCTTCTCACAACGCTGGCGTTTGCCGGCGTCCTCTGGCTGCGACTAGCGAATTGAACTCGCTAACCCCGCGTCTTGTGATATACTTCTGCACGCTGATAGCCAGAAGGAACCCGCTGTCGGCCCGTGATGCGTCAGCCTATGACGATTAAAACGACCCTGATCTACAATCCCACGGCCGGCCCGTGGGATATGACTCGCCCGCTAAAACGCCTCGCCACGTACCTGACCAAATGCGGCTGGGAGACCGAGCTCGTGCACACGGCTCAAAGGGGCGATGCGTCGCGTCATGCCTCCGAGGCTGCAGCTCAGGGCGTGGATCTCGTCCTCATCGCCGGTGGCGACGGCACCATCAACGAGGCTACCAACGGGCTGTGCGGCACCGGGACGACGCTCGGCATCGTGCCGGTCGGTACCGGTAACATCTTGGCCCACCAACTGCGTATGCCGGTTCTGTCAGCAGTGGCGCCGATGGTCAGGGAGATCGGCGACGCCCTTCTGAAGAGCCGCGTGCAGCGAGTTGACATTGGCACGGTAAACGACCGCCGCTTTCTCTGCTGGGCGGGGATGGGGCTGGATGCAGAGATTGCAGCGCAGATGGAACCCCGACCGCGCCATATCAAGCGCCTCCGGTCGCTGCCCTATATCATTATGGGCTTTGCGGTCGCCTCCGAATACCGGGGCGTCCGCTCGCACTTCCTGATCGAGGATCGCGCATTCCGGACGCGCGCACTGATGACCATTGCCAGCAACATCCAGCTCTATGCGGCCATGTTTCAGATCGCACCTCAGGCAAGAATGGACGACGGCTTGATGGATATCTTTGTCTTCAAGGGAATAGGTTTCTCCTACGCCCTCAAGTATGCCGTGCAATCGCTGCGCTCCAAGCACCTCGAGAGCCCCGATGTAATGCACGCACTGGCGAGCAAGATGGAGGTTGAGACCTCCCCACCCGTCGCCGTTCACCTGGATGGCGAACCCTATGGAAGTACGCCAGCGACGTTTGGTCTACAGCCCCTCGCCCTTCGTCTCTTGGTGCCCACGCTGGCGCCCAAGAGCCTTTTTAGCAGAGCACCCGAAGAGCTCCGAAGATCGATACCGACATGATCGACGCCCACGCGCACAGCACGCATTCCCCCGACGGGCAAGGCTCAATCAAGGCCATGATCGAGGCCGCCCGGGAGGAGCGGCTCACTGGAATCGCGCTGACCGAGCACGCTGAATGGTACCCGGCAGACGAGGCCTATGGTTACTTGAATCTCGAGGTCTTCTTCTCAGAGCTTGAGGAAGCTCGCACGCAGGCGGACAGCGAGATCATCGTGCAGGCTGGCGTGGAACTGGGAAATCCGCACGAATTCTCGACCGAGACTGAAGCCCTACAGGCCTACCCTTTCGATCTGATGATCGGATCGGTCCACTGGATCGACCGCCTACCAGGGTGGGAGCGCGACGTCTTCAGCCAGGGGCTCGAAGAGACCTATCGTTGCTACTTCAACGAGGTCCTGAGAATGGTAACCGGCGCCGATTTCGACATCCTCGGGCATCTGGATATCGTCCGCCGCGACTCCTGGGAGCTGTTTCACGAGACACTGACCTTGGAGCCCTATGCGGAGGTCATCGACGAGATCCTGCGCCGGCTCATCGCTGCCGGGCGGGGGCTGGAAATCAACACCTCAGGCCTCAGGAAGGGGCTATCCGACACCCTCCCCAGTATGAGGGTCCTGCGCCGCTATCGGGAGCTCGGCGGCGAAATCCTAGTCTTCGGTTCGGACGCACATCGGCCTGAAGACGTCGGCGCTGACTTCGAGCTGGCCCGTGACGTCGCCCTCGCCGCCGGTTTCCGCCGGACCCCGCGCTATGAGCGACGTCGCGTCTGCGAGTGGATCGACCTGGAGCGCGCGACCCATGACAAACGTCCATCAAGAAGAGACCGCCTATGACCAAACACGAACCCCTGATGACCATTATCATCCCCGCCTACAACGAGGCGGAGAGGCTGCCAACAACGCTCAAGCGCGTGATGACGTTTGTCGAGGCACGTCCGGAGTCCCTCGACGTAATCGTTGTCAATAACAACAGTCGTGATCGGACGCGTGAGATCGCCGAGAGCTTCGCCAAGGAACATGACCTGCTGCACGTGCTCGATCAGCCGACCCAGGGTAAGGGGGCAGCAGTTCGGAAGGGGATCCTCACTGCAACGGGCGCATACGCCTTTATCTGCGATGCCGACCTGGCGATGCCCATTGAGGAGCTACCACGGTTCTTCCCCGAGACGCTAGGCGAGGACTACGACATCGCCATCGGATCCCGCGAGGTAGAAGGGGCACAGCGATACAACGAGCCGATGTATCGCCACATCATGGGCCGCGTCTTCAACTTCATCGTGCGCACCATCGCCGTGCCGGGCATCCAAGACACGCAGTGCGGGTTCAAAGCCTTCCGCCGGGAGGCCGGACAGGCCATCTTCCAGGTGCAGCGCATCAACGGCTTCGCCTTCGATGTTGAGGTGCTGGCCATCGCGCGGCGCTGGGGCTACAAGATCCTGGAAATCGGGATCCCCTGGTACTACGGCCCTGGCGGGAGTGTCAGCCCCCTGCGAGACTCCTGGCGCATGTTCCGCGAGGTTATCCGCATCCGGCGCAACGTCGACGCAGGGCTCTACGACGTACCGCCGAATGAGGTAGCTGCAGAGGGCTGAGCCCAAACCAACGCGGAAAAGCGCGCTGGGGCAGCGTGTGGCTCTGTTATCTGGGGCCAAGTGCTACCTAGCCGGTGACCTTTAGCACATCCGCAAGCCAGTCATACATTGTCTGATGCGTGTAACGTAAGTTGCCTAGGCCACAGTGGTTGTCCGCGCCATTCTGGACCGTGAGCAGCTGGTACTTCGTGGGCGATGAAATCCCTGCTAGGTAGTCGGTCGCCATGTGACGGGGCACAGCGCCCTCACCCTCACCCTGAACAACGAACGTAGGGCAGGTGATCCGCGCCTCCAGTCCGTAAATGGTGTATGCTTTGATTGTCTCCAGGTATTCGGCGAAGGTAGTGATGCCATTCGCCCAGAACATATAGAGCTCGGCTGTGGCGCGGTGGATGGGCGACTTACCCATCAGACGCCGACCCAGCCAATTCACAATGCCCGCCGGCAAGTTCTCCAGTCCATTGGCGATTCCATCACCGAGCAAACCTGGCAGCTCGCCTCGAATGCCACCGATCATGTAGTCGTAGAAGCTTGGCATAATGGCGTTGAAGACCGCTGCCTTGATGCGCGGGTCGTGAGCAACAGCGCGCGCGCCTAGATATCCGCCTAGACTGTAGCCGAGGAGAGCAAGGCGCTTGGGGTCCACCTCTGGGCGGGCGAGGGTGTAGTCCATCACGGCGCGCAGCGGTACTTCGTAGTCAGGGCGGAAGGTTAGGCCTCGATGGCGAAGCAGGAGTCCACGCTGTCCTGGACCGTGGAAGACGAGCGCATTGAAACCACGGTCTAGCGCCAACGGCACGCCCGCCATGAAATAGGCTTCCTCACCGTAAGCATCGCCACCCCCCACAATCACAACGGTTGGACGGCGAGCCTTGTCTTTGGCTGGGCGGAAGAAGAATCCAGGTAGAGTCACGCCATCCTCGTACGGGATCTCGATGGCTTCGAAGGGCGGGTCGGATAGCGTTCCCGCTGCCTCGAAGCAGTCAAGCCCCCTTCTGTAGAGAGCCGTATGTTCGGCATTCCCGGGCGGCAGGAAGTAGAACTCAGCGGCGCGGTAGTAATTGTAAGCGCAGAGATAGCTGAAGTGGGCTGACCTTGAATGTCCATCTTGCAGTTCGGACGCGGCTCGCTCCGCAACATGGTCACCCAGCGTCGACCAAGCATCCACCCAGGCTTCAACGGTCTCATTGCCTCGTCGGATCTGCTCGATGGCATAGAGACACTCGCCCACCGATGCAGCTCCGTACTGCTGATAGCCCAGGGTCCGCATATAGTGATAGTCGATCAATTCGTTTTCTGAGAGGTGCAGGCGAAGTAGGCCTGACGTGGTGCGTCCCTGCGCCATATTTATCGCTCCTTTCACTGCCGTTGGTCGCCACGTATCCCCGTAGCTACCATACCGTGACATCCAGAGCGTAGTTCGCGACTGCGCCCCCCACGGCCTGGATGTCGATGCGGTAGTCCTGCGTACTCGGCAACGTAGCTGTGAAGTCGTACGCGTCGGTGCCCTCGTTCGACAAAATCGTGCCGTCGACGCCGTAGACAGCGAGGGTCACCTGCCCCGAAGTCACGGGCGTGTTGATGTACATCACCTGTCCTTCGAGCGCACGAATCACATAATGGTCGATCATATTGGGCATTAGGCTGCCCTGGACGATCGCCCCTGTGCTGCCTGACGCAAAGGAGATGCGGATGGGGATCGTCACGATCATGTGATAGGAGGTCGCCCTCCCGTAGTTGACGAGGGTCAGAATGTAGTCCTGTGTCGAGGGCACGACGCCACGGAAGACCGGGCCCCCTCCCTGCTGTAGCACCGTGCCGTCGCTCCCCGTGACCCAAAGCTCGATACCCTGCTGAGGCGGCACCATCGCCTCCATCCACTGCCCTGCAGCTACCCTCACGAGCACCTGTTGGCTGCCCTGGGCTGGGATCGTGCTCTCGACCACGCCCATCGTCGCACCCGGCGCAAGGGTCAGACGGATCGTCTCGGCATCGGGGGTCGCTGTCGCTGAGGCGGTGCCAGGAATCTCGACCCTCATCTGGTAGTGAGCGCCCTCACCACGCGTCTCCACGACCGCGATGAGATAGTCCTGCGTGCTTGGGAGGAGAAGAGGCCCCAGCGATGGGCCAGTGGCTACGTTACCGCTTACGAGCACAACCCCATCGACGCCGGCAACGATCACCTTCACAGCCCCCTGCGTTGTGGTCGTCTCGACGAACATCGACTGTCCAGCCTGCGCTTGGAGGACGTAACTCCGTATACCGTTGGCGGACAGGCTCCCTAACACCGTGGCGCTCGTAGCGCCTGGACTGAAGGCGATGCGCACCGGGATGAGGATACTCAGCGTGTAGTCGACGGGATCGACATCGCTCACCAACCGGAGGTAGTAGTCCTGTGTGCTGGGTGCGACCGCTTTGAGATGTGGCTGCCCGAGCAGGTGTAAGACTGTACCGTCGGCGCCAGCTATCGCGAATCGTAGCCCACGGTTGCCAGCGGCGGTCGCATCGATCTCCATGAACTGTCCGGCCGCGATGCGCATCACGTAGAGCTTCTCGCCATTTGCTGGGAGATGGTCACTAACCGTGGTGGCAGTTGCACCGGCTGGAAACTCTATCCGCTCAGCGGGAGGGCCGGATCCAGCAGCGGTCTCCAAAGACGTGGGCGTCGCAGTTGGCTGCACGCGCGGTGTCAACGTCGGCGTGCTCGGCTGCAGGCTCTCTACCTCCTGCGTCGCTGTAGGGCTAGGAGACGCACCCGCCGTTGCCGAAGGGCGCGCGGTGGCCGTGACCGTAGGCTGCGCCTCCAAGGTCGATGACGTTACGGTCAGCGTTGGGGACGCTGCGACGGTGCCCATGCTCGGCACATCGCTGCTGGGTTGACCCAAGCTGCCAACCGTACACCCAATGAAGCCTAATAGGCAGATCAATGCGATGATATGAAGTCTCGTCCAATTCAAGCCGTTCATAATGTCTCCTCGTACTATCACCGATTAGGATCCGACAGGAGAAGGGGTGGGATTCCCCATCCTCCCGTCGGACTCCTTACACCGATCATCTCGGAGGCTTTGACCTCCTGACGACCGGGCACCGGACACTTGCGATGCACCTTTGCCACCACACTGACACGGTAACACAGGCCGGACGGGCGGTCATCCACCCGGGGGTGGATTTGGGGGTGGATCCGAGGGAGGACCGTGTGTGGCAAATAGGATATCGGCGAGGTCGCTCTCTCGCAGAGGGGGCGCAAAATCTCAGAGCAAACCGAGTTCGTACGCGCATGCGACGGCCTCGGTCCTTCGGGTGACCCCGAGCTTGCCGTAGATGTGGTTCACGTGGGACTTCACGGTGCTCAGAGCGATGAAGAGCTCCTCAGCGATCTCAGGATTGGAGAGACCAGCCACTAATCTATGGAGCACGTCCATCTCGCGCTCGGTGAGGGGCTCGGTCAGGGAATCTAGAACTGGAGAGGCCCCCCTCTCCTCGTCGCCGAGCGCGGCCAGGAGCCGCGCTACATAGCCCGGCTTGACCCCTTGAGAGAGCGCATCGCGTAACAGCTGCCCCATAGGTTCGCCCTCATCGATAAACGTGCGCACGTAGCCCTCTGGTTCCCCCAAGGACAATGCTTCCTCTAACAGTGACAGCCGTCTAGCGTCCCTCGCATAGGCCTGGACCGTCAGCGCCTGGAGCACCAATAGCTTGATCTCGTGTCCCCGCCTTCCTGAAGCTCGCACAGCCTGCAGTAGACGTTCCAGCAGATCCCACGCTTCAGCGCGTCTTCCCTCGGCGATGAGGACTCGGGCCACCGCCATCTGCTCAATCTCACGGGCGGCATCGATGTCCGACCCGGCGGGCAACCTGTGTGCATCCGCCCACCGCACGGCCGCTGTCATATCTGCACGCGCGATCCACCGCCTGACACGGACCTCATTCACGAGCGATCTGACGAGATCATAGTCCTTGCTCAACCCCAACCGGTCCGCTTGCTGAAGCATAGCCCAAGCACTATCGCCGTCAGCTTGGGCTTCATGAATCGCGGCGAGGCGAGCAGAGCCGGCGACTTGATAGGCCACAAATCCACCCAACTCACTCAGCCGGATACCCGCCATCGCACAATGCTTGGCTTCGTTCAAGTCGTTCCACTCGTATAGCGGCCCCGCCAGCCCCACATAAGCCATACCAGCGAAGGGGATGGGCCGGTTGCCGGGGTTGGAGGCAAGGTCAAGTGCTTCTCGATAGGTTTCGGCTGCCAGCTGTAACAATCCCTGCAGCTCGTAGGTGCGCCCCAATATCGCCATGGCTGTCATGGATTGATGTGTCTGCCCCGCCATCTGGCTGAGCTTCACCGCCTCCTTCAGGCTTTGGCTCGCCGCGGTAGCGTCACCACGCCAATGATATGCAGTGCCCAAGTTCTGTGCGACGATGGCGCGTAGCCCGTAGCTCTCCTCGGGTAGACAGTCAGATGCGTGCCGGGACAGTTCAACCGCAAGGGGCAACTGTCCTTTGACGCCCGCCACGTAGGCGCGGACCGCTGCAACTTCGCCCTGCCGCTCGTCAGGGCTAAGCGCCTGCAGACAGGGTTCAACACGATCCAGCTGGCCCGACTTCGCCAGCGCCCAAGCCTGAAGGACGCAGAGGTCGGGGCGAGCGTGCACGATCTCTTCTGGCAGAGCGGCAACCCAAGCGAGAACGGTGGTCAACTCACCCCGCGTGAAGATGGACCAACCCAGCTCTTGCATCAGGTGGCCCGAGTGCTCGAAGTTGCCGGACGAGATCGCGTGCTGGATCGCGTCCACGATGCACCCCTGCTCCCGGTACCACTCACTCGCCCGTTTGTGCAAGAGAGGGACCAGTTCAGACGCTTCATGCTCCAGGCGTTGACGTAGTAGATCTGCAAAAAGATGGTGGTAGCGATACCAGCGTCGATCGTCGTCAAGTGGGATGACGAACAGGTTGTTCCGTTCCAGGTACTCGAGCAAGGACTGGGAGTCTTCAGAGGGACCTGCCTGTCCCCGGTCGCCGTTCCAAATCACAGCGTCACATAGTGGGCCCGACAGTCGATCAAGGATCGATGTCCGCAGGAGGAATCGCTGTACGTGAGGGACCTGTCGCCGAAGCACCTCCTCGACGAGGTAATCGAAGATATACCGGTGGCTGCTGCTGAAAGCTTGGACGAATGCAGCCCGATCGCTGTGTCCACGAAGGGAGACCGCCGCCATCTGGAGTCCCGCGATCCAGCCCTCTGTCCGTTGCTCAAGCGCCGTGATCTCAGATGGCGCGAGCTCCAAGCCCATGACCTGGTTGAGCAAGTTGGCGGTCTCGTCTGGGGTGAAGCGCAGATCCCGCTGATAGAGCTCCGTCAACTGCCCCCGTCCTCGAAGGAGGGCGAGCGGCAGTGGAGGATCAGCCCGCGTCGCGATTGCGAGATGCAGTTGGGCCGGCTGGTGCTCGAGGAGAAAGGCGACCTCGTCGTGAATATAAGGTGCCGTGACAGTATGGTAGTCGTCAAGGATCAGCAATACAGGTGTTTGCGCCTCCGCGATCCGGTTCAGCAGCGTGATCAACAGGGCCTCGCCGGAGGAGGGATTGGAGGACTGCAAGAACGCTTCTGGTATCTGCTCACCTATGACGCCGGCCTTTTCGAGAGCTGCGGTAACGTAGGCCCAGAAGCGGGAAGGATCGTTGTCGCTCTCACTCAATGAGACCCAGCCAACAGCTCGATCACAGGCGCCCGCCCAGGCGCTGAGCAGCGTGGTCTTTCCAAAGCCGGCGGGTGCGGACACGAGGGAGAGTTTGCGGTGCAAGCCCTCATTCAGCCGGTCAAGCAGACGTGGGCGCGGGACGAACTCCGGACGGATCACCGGCACGTAGAACTTGGTCGCCAACAGCGGAGCTTCCATCGTCCCCTCCCCGTGCTACGCATTGGCAGACCCGGTCCTCACAGGGCCCCGTGCTCGAGGCAATCACGACATCGCTGGAGCCAGATCTGCCTTGCAATCATGTATGGGCATGATGTCTGCACACCACGTCATCTATATGACGTCGGCAAGAGGGGCAAAGTTCCAGGGAGGACAAGCAGTTAGAACGCCCTACGGGAGTCGCTGAAGAGATATCAGGACCAGTCCCATATCCCGTATCTTGGCGAGCAGTCCGTGGAGTGCCGCCTGATCCCGCACGGGGCCGGTCAGGAACGTCTCCCCGCAAGCTATGGGTGAGATCTGCATCCCGCCGAGCCACCCCGACCATCGCGCATCCAACGTGCTGGCAACCCGGATGCGGTATACAGCTTGCTCGTCACAGGGTTGGTTGCTCATGGCCGCAACGGGAGCGGGCACGCGACCGCATCCGGGCTGACGTTATGAGGGAACACCAATCCTTTCATCTCTTTGAGGGTAGACATGTTTCCTCGCTTTCGAGAGCGATGCGGGTTTGAACAGGATAACCACAACCACCGCCCAGGCCATGACAGCGGCGCTCAGGATGGCAGGCTCTACGCCGATCTTGCAGCTTGTGCAGGCCGTGGTCAGATTGAAGGTGCTGTGCCATAGGGCTGCTAGCAGGGCACTGCCCCCAGTGCTGTTGAAGAGCCATGTCAACGCGATTGCCCCTGCCAATAGCCCCAGCACCATGCCAGGCGCGACCACTGGTTCGTAGAGATAGAAGAACATCGGTAGATGCCACGTCGCCCAGCCTACCCATAGAATCACCGTGGCGCCGAGCGCCGTGTGTCTCGACTGCAGGCGCGGCAGCGCAAAACCCCGCCAGCCTGTCTCTTCACCTATGCCAAAGGTCACGAACCAGAAAGGGAGCGCCAGAAGTCCAAGGGTCGGGACGGCATCCACCTCTCCGAGGCGACGCAGCGCCGACAGGCCTCCCTGCGCTGGCTCGATCAGAACGATCAGTGAGAAGAGCAGAAGCGGCGACAGAGCGAAGGCCCACCATATCGGGCGGACCCGCCATTTCCACATCCGTCTTAGGAGCTCGCGCAGGCCCGCACGCCCTTCAGTGAGCGCTGTCGTGACGATCGCCGCCAGCATAGGCCCATAGCCGGCTAGATAGTGTACTGAGAGTGGAGCCGGACACCACGTCACGCCGCGAGCGTTGAGCGCCAGCGGAATCTCCACAGCCCATGAAAAGGCAGCGGCAAGTACGAAATAGATCGGCAGAGCGTGCTTTGTGATCCACGACTCATGTTTCCGGCCCCTTGCAGTCATAAGCCACCCTCCTATTCTTCTGTCCTATCATCCAGTTCTTCCTCATCACGGAAAGCCCTGTCCTACTTGCTTGTGCTCAGGTTCAAGTTCTGCTGTTGGCTGTAGGCGCGGATCTCCTGAACGGTCTCAGTGTTCGGTAACTCGACCCGATGCTCTAGACCCGAGGTGTCAAGAGAACCCCGCCAGATGATGTCCTCGCCTTCGGGGAGTTGCCCGAGAACCGACTTGAGCGCGGTCTCCCCTTGCACGGTCACTTTGACCCATCCCTCCCCTGTGACCGTGCTGTCAGGCTTCGAGATCTCCTGCCATGTCTTGGTCCGGTTGGTCCCCGTCACCAGGGTGTACGTCCACGTCTTTTCATTGTCCCTCTGCCAGCTGTACAACTCGTACCCCTTCATCGATCGAGGAAGCGTCAGCGAGCGCGTGGTCCTCTCAAGGACCAGGCAGATCTGTGCTCCTACACAGGCGGATCCGCCGACTGCGATATCCCCACTATTCCGAAGGACAAGCTCAACGGGAGTGGGGGGACAGTTACGGACCAGAATCGGATCTTGGATCGTCTCAGGTCCCACTACCAGCTCCGGCTTAGCGATGTCAAGGACCTCCATGTAGGTGGAGCCTAGATTGGTCGGACAGCCTGCCGGCCACGTCTCCTCAGGCCACGCCTCGTAGCCGTGGATAACAAGCGATGCATCCTCAAAGAGGATCCAGATCGTCTGGTGTTCACGGTCGACGAACACCAATTCGACACCTGAGAGACTGCGCCACGGCGCCTCCACGTCGGGGTCGTTTGACGGTATCGGCCTATATACGCCCAGGTCGATACCAATGCTTCTGTCAGCATTTGGCAAGACGCACCCAGAGAGAAGCACCACCAGCGCAAGCCCTATCCCCACAAGGCCTCGCTCGAACCCTTTGCTCGGAGGCCTCCCGCAGGAGGCCTCCTCGCGCATAGCAGTAGCCCAGTTGTTCATCGCGTCTCCCGACTTGCGTCTACTCACTCGTGACGTGCACCCGACTGGCTATCAGGACACCGGTCTCGCCCCGCTGCCCAGACGCCTCAACGAGCATACCCGGTCGGACTTCGTTCAACGTCATCGTGGCGCCCTCTGCGGACACAAGCTGACACTCCTCCGTCAGCGCGATCGTCCTGATCCCATTGGCAGCGTCTACCAGGGTGATGACGCGAGCGCTTGCTGAAGCATCTTCTACTGTACCGGCAACACTGAGACTCTCTTGCTCTTCGGAAGCCGGAAGCGGTGCGAAGGAGCCTACGATGGCGTCAACCTCGCGCTGGACGACGTCCGAGATGTCGATAGACGCGTAGTCTTCGGTGGTTGCGCCATCCAGGCGGATAGCAAACGCAAGGTCGTCTACCTCGCCGGTGTACACCAGAACTTTCACCTTGTCATTACGAACCAGCGCCTGTTTCTCGATTCTCTTGCCCATGAAAGGGATGGGCTCCTGGTTCTCGAGATCGCCCGCCGGTAGACCGGTCCATGGTAGAAACGCATCATCCCCTGCGTCGTTGAAGGCAACGACGAGCTGAAGAGTTCCTTGAACCAGGGTCACCTGCCGGTCCTTTTCATCGACAACCATCCACGTGTCGGGATACTGGAAGGCAAACCCGTAATCGGCGTTGGCATAGCGTTCCTGAGCCGGTTCTGCGCCTTGCTCCGCCAACGCCTGGGAAGCCGTGGATTTCGGGGACACGATGGTCACCGTGACGGGATTGGACGGTATGGGAACTTTCCCTAGATCATCTACCGTCTGAGCCATCTCTTCCTCACACTGGGCGACGTGGGTGAACACTGGTGAGACGAATTCGATCGTATACGTGCCAGGCACCGAGAAATCGTAGACCTCCGCAAGATCGACTTCCACCGATACCGATTCCCCAGCCGCAAGCGGCACGTAGTCCTCGGGTCGGGGATCTCCACGCATTACCAAGGGCCCTTCGTAATCGATCCGCGCACCGTCCCGGGTCACGCGAAAGATGTCGTTCAGGATGCCCTCCAGGGGTGTGAACCAGGTCAACACAAACACCGAGGTGTCCGCATTGTTGGTAAGCGTGAAGGTGAGGGGGACGGAGTCGCCGTCAAGCGAGGTAGAAGGTACCGCCAATTCAGCACTGAGTTTGGCGCCCGCCCCGGTAGGCGTGCTGGGCGCCGTCGTCTCAGGTAGATCCGCCGCATCCGCGGAGTTGCGCCCACACCCGGTCACTGCTAAAGCCACAGTCAGCAAAGCAAATAACACGATCCATCGTCCAGACCTCAACATTGTAAACCTCCTTGGGTTCGCAGGCTGATAGACCTGCCAGTTTGATCTCAGTATATGAAGTAGTGGGGTAGGATGTCATCCACCCCCCGGTTGATCTGGGTGTGGAGTCAGGGGTGGATGTCCGTCCACTCGCTGCAGATGCCGGACCCTCTTCAGACCCAAGCCTGCAGAGGGGCTCAGGCCCGCAGTAGGGCGTTGGCCGTCTCAGCAAAGGCCAGGCCCGCAGCACCAAGACAGACCCCCGTCGCGAGCCAGTCGTAGCTGAAGAATGCGAATACCGCCACAACTAGAGCCAGAGCCCCAGCCAGTAACCCTAACGCCACCCCCCATCCGACAACCGTCTCGAACCTAGATCGCAGCTCATTCATAGTTCCGCTCCTTATCCTCATTCCTTTACCCACTTGACCGCATCGAACCCAACCAGCCGAGATGCATTTGGCTCGAAGGTAACATCGGCCAGGGAGACGTAGTCCTGATTCGAGCCCCTGAACTGGAAGATGCCCAGCGAGAGCCACTGCCCACCCTTGGCTGACTGGTCGATGCGCCGCAGCGTAAACCCGTCCCGATGCGACACCCAGTATCGGGCTTGCGACGTGGTCGTGTAACGGTCTGGAATGTAGACAAAGACCTCGTATCGGCCCAGGTTCAGGTCGGGGTACCAGCGCGCCCAGTTGTAGTCGGGAGACACGGCGGCGCTGCTGCGGGTCCAGGTCAGGTGACCCCCGTAGCCCTCCGCTGCCGTGCCCCAATCCACACCAGATCCCCCTTTGACGAAGCCGGCGTCGGTATCATCCACGACGATGCCAGCCGGCGGTTCTGGTTGGTGAGGCGCATCTCCCAATCGGACCCATTTCAGGTTTGCAGCGGCTACGCCCTCGTTCTCGTAGTACTCCATCCTCACGGGCACCTGCCCCTCGACGAAGAGCGTCGCAACATGCGAAGTTAGGGGCTGATCGTACCAATGGTCGATGATCAGCTGATTGTCGACCCACAGCCTAACGCCATCGTCAGTGCGGGTTGCGAACTCGTACCAGCCCGCCTCGAACGTCACCATCCTGGACCACCTGACAGAGAACCGGTCCGTAGGCATCTCGACTCTGGGAGCTCCCCATCCCCAGTAGAAGTCGATCGCCGGGTCGTCCGCTACGATGGCGCGGCAATCCGTGCTGGGGACCGGAGGCATACAGCCCGCACCCAACCGTGTGTTTGCATGGTACGTCGCGCGCCACGACCCTTCGGACGAGGGAACCAGGCCCCAGGACAGCCTGGCCACGGCCAGACCAGTCCTTTCGTAGTACTCGACCCTTAGGCGATGGCGCCCGGCATTCAGACTGACATCACCGACGAAGGTAGTCGGCGCATGGTCGTACCACTGGTCGATGACCAAGTCATCATCGACATAGAGGCGAACGCCATCGTCGCTGACCATTGTGAACCGATAGGTGCCCCCGTCGAACTCAATGGCCCGGGTCCAACGGGCTGAGAAGTAGTCTCGACTTACACCCAGTCCCGGCGACCCTGACCCCCAGTCGTGGTCCAGCGCTTGGTCGATGCCGGTATGGACGGCGTGCCCCGAAAGCGTCGTGTTGTTCCAGTAGCTCACGTCCCAGTAGCTGGCCGTGTCGACAGGGCGCGGGGCCGCAGCAAGGGCGATTTGGGTTGGCTCAACACACACCAACAGGAGCGTAATGGCAGCGATAGTGGGCCGCAGCCGCAGACCCATCCGTACGACCCAGCGCCTCGGCTCCTCGCACCAGCCTCGACATCTCCTCATTGTCCGTTCCTCCTATGAGCGCCTGACCAAGGCGGCAATGACCATCATTGCAGACAGTGTAGCTTGGCTGGAGCGTGGTCGTCATCCACCGGGGGGTGGATCTAGGGGTGGATTCAATGGTGGAGGTTTCAGGGAGGATTGGCTAGGACCCCTTCATATTTTCCCCACAGGGGACATAGAACCGTGACGGCGGGGAGCGAAGCGCCCGTTCCAGGCAGACTGAGGTGGGGGGATTCTGCTAGCCGATGGCAACTTCTCTAGCGGCAGGCCCCCTTTGTGTTTCCCCCTGAGGGGGCAGATCCCAGGCCAGCTACCCGTCGCAGGACAAGAGCTGTCGCGACGTGCCTATATGTGATCCCGGAGTTCTAGAACCTCGTAGACAGCCTCGGGCTCTGATTGTCCCTTGATCTCAACCTCGGGCCAGGGCTGCACACGCACATGGTCGCGCACCAGGTCGTAGGTCCGCTGAGAGATCATCACCTTGTTGGCGGGCGCCATCTCTTGGAGCGTGTGTCCTTTATTAACGACAGATCCGATGACCGTATAGTTCACCACTTCTTGGGCTCCGATATTCCCGACCACAGCCTCACCTGTCGCGATACCGATTCCAAAGGCGAGATGGTGCTGTGGTTGAAGGCGTACGTGGAGCGCCTGAGTCCCACGGAGAATCCCAACTGCCGCGCGGACGGCGCGGAGCGCATGGTCCTCCTGGGTCAGCGGAGCGTTGAAGAACGCCATCGCCTCGTCGCCCATGAACTTGTCCAAGGTACCCTCTTGGCCCAGGATCGCCTCAGACGCAATCGAGAGATAGCGATTCACGACGTTCATCAGCACCTCAGGCCTTGTCTGTGCGGCGAGCGTAGTGAAGCCACGCAGGTCGGCGAAGAGCACCGTGATGACCTGTCGTTGGCCACCAGGGCGAACGCGCTGCGGCTGCTCCAAGATGCGCTCCACCACAGAGGGCGCCACGTAGTGCTCAAATAGGTTCCGTAGCTCCCGTTTCTCCCGATCGCCGCGCTCCTCAATCTGTGACAAGAGTCGCAGGTTTTCGATTGCGATAGCTGCATAGTCACTCAGCATTCTCAAGAGCCGATGCTGATGGCGGTCCAAGGGCTTACGGCTCTCCTTGTTGCTTATGAAAAGGGAGCCAATCACCTTACCCCCTATCGTGAGGTTGGCGCGCGCCATCAGGCTGTCCGTCATCGTGACGAAGCTCCGATCATCCTCCACGCTTTGATAGGCCTTGTCCTGACGGTGGCGCCGCGCCACAATCTGAGGGCGGCCCTTGGGTGAAGAGAGGATCAGTTGACCGTCCATGGCTCCGGTAAGGTAGAGTGCCGCGTCGACGATACGCTCCATTAGCTTGTCGCGTTCCTGCAGACTGGCCACGGCCTTACTCACATGGTAGAGGGTATCGAGTTCTCGGACCCGACGGGCAAGCTCCGCATTGCTGCTCTGCAGTTGCGTGAAGAGTACGTCTCGCTCTCGCTCCAGGTGCGCCAACCGCAGCACCCTGCGTATCGACTCAAGGATCTCCTCCACGCTGAAAGGCTTGGGCACGTAGTCCCGGACGCCTAGGCGGAAGACCTCAACGGCAACCGACTCCGAGCCGTAGGACGTGATCAGGATAGTCGGGATCTGCACCTGATTTTCGTGAAGCGCCTGCAACAACTCGATACCGTTCATCCGCGGCATCTCGTAATCCAGGAGCATCAGATCCGGTCGATGCTCTAGGGCCAGCTGGAGCCCCTCCTCGCCGTCGTGGGCCTCGATGACCTCGTAGCCGGCCGGCCCCAGCACGGAGTCCCGGACAAAGTCCCGGATATCCGCACTATCATCGATAATGAGGATTCGCGACGCCGCCTCTTGAGACGAATCAATCAAGGCTGTGCCCCTTTCGTCTCAGGCTCTGGCGGCGCGGAGCAGCTTCTCGACCTGATACTCGGAAAGTTCCTCGGCCTTCTGAAGTCGCATGACCAGCTTATACACGGCAACAACTTCTTCTATCAGCTCTTGCCCATCTTCAGGGGCCACCTGTAACGCGGTGAGACAAACCATCCACCAGAGCAATCGCTCGAAGGATTCACGGTTGAACCAGAGGATGTCCTCGTAACGGTTCACGCCGAGATAGGCCCGCACCTCGGAGGTGCTCAGGGCCCGCCTGAGCACGGGATAAGGATCGACCTCGGGGCGGAGCTCAGCCACCTGCGGCTTCCAATATGGGTAGGTGAGAAGCATTCGAATCGACGTGAGGACGCGCTGACGTGCAGCGGCGTCGAGATTCAAAGCCTCCATAGCGCGTGTGACGGGCTTATGAAGCAACCACTCGTCAAACCAGCCACGGCTGATCTCAGAGCCGTTCTCGCTATCGACGAGGTCACCTAATCGGTGGGTGAAGAGCCATCCGAAGAGGGAGCTCCACATCGTCCAGTCCTGAGCCTGCCAGGACGAGGACAGAAACTCAACAGCGTCGGAGTACGTCTCGCTGCCCTCTGAAGGGGCGTGTTCCGCTAACGCATCCGGCAGCGACAAAGCCCAGGCAATCTGCTCGCGGATCCCCTTGGCGATATCCTCTGAGGACGCACCATCCGCAGTTTCTTCCCCTTCCAGTACAACCTCAACGCCGGACAGCAGGTCTCTGACTTTCTGTTCAGCCTCATCGAGCATCTCGACATCGACGGCCTCGGGGTCAGCGGCTGTGTGGCCTACAAGCCAGCGGAAGGCAGGGGCGCTCACCAGCATCCTAAAGGGGCCATGGACCGGCTCAAGATATAGCTCCTTAAGGGCTTCTTCAATGCTCGGCACGCCGCGGCCCTTCAGGTAATCATTGAGTTGAGCATAGTGGTGCCACTCATTGTCCTGGATCTCGCGGAAATCGAGGAAGACGTAGGACTGGTAGGCATAGAGCTCTGCGAAGAGCCCCTGTTCGACAAGCTCATGACAATTGCGAATATACTCCAAGCCGCTCGCGACGTCTCGGAAGATCAGGAACCGCTCAGAATCGTCGGTGATACCTAAGGCCTCGGATAGCGTGGCCTGCCGTAGGGTCTTGTTCCCCTCAGCGTCTTTCACCGCGTAGGCCGCTGAGGTTCTGATCCAGCCTCGGGTATCTGCGTAGCGATTGTGATAAAGGACTACCGCGCGCTGATCGCCGACCCGATTCGAGTAGGCGAAGACATTCTCGTCCACCGTGCCCCCGGGCGTAAAGAAATCGTACAGGCAGAAGTTATCGACCCCAGCGAAGAGATAGCGTCTCTTGATGAGCGGGAAGATCTCTCGCTGGTGGCGTTCGACCAGATAGGGGTCGGGCTCCTCATCCCAATATGCTCGGCGGAACTCCATACCATATTTCTCGGCATATCCCTCGATCTGACCGTGGCCAAACATCGGGAGGCCCGGCACGGTGATCATCATCGTACAGATGCCGAAGTACTTGTCCCCTTTGCCAAACTGGTCGACGGCGGTGCGCTCATCCGGGTTGTTCATGAAATTGACGTAGCGACGGAGGATCTCGGGGTCGAACTCCAGTGTGTTCTTCATCACCTCCCGATACTCCGCGTTTTTCTCATCGCGCATCATGTTCATAAACGCGCTGTTGTAGACCCGATGCATGCCCAGGGTGCGAACGAAGTATCCTTCCATCAGCCAGAAGGCCTCGGCGAGAAGGAGCGTGTCGGGGACTTCCTCGGCTACCCGGTCAACGACCTGCCGCCAAAACTCCTCAGGCATCCGCGCATTGAACTGCTCCTTCGTCAAGCCGAAGTCAGCCCGCGAGGGAATGTCGCCGCCCGTTCCCGGCTCCGGAAACCAGAGCCGCTGGTAATGCCGCTTGGCAAGTGTCATCGCGGCATCGAACCGGATAATCGGCGAGCGCCTCGCAACGTCGAGGATCGTCTGGATCACGGCCTCGCGGACCTCGGGGTCTAGATAATTCAGCTGGGCGGTGTCGTTCCACGGCATCTGCGTCCCATCGTTGCCGTGGTAAATGTACCTGGTGTCACCCGTCCAATGGTCGCGACGCTGGAAAACTACAGCAGCGTCGGAATGGTCGTAGTAATGATCCTCGAGATAGACACCAACCCTATCGTCGTCACAGAGATCTGGTCCGCTGAACGAATAAGAGGGGAAAGGGCTGTAATCCAGGCTGATGAACCAATCGGGATGGTTCATGACCCAGTCCGAATCGATCCCCATATGGTTGGGGACCATGTCGCTGGCCATCCGAATACCTCGCTCCGCAGCCCGAGCCTTAAGCTGATTAAAGGCGGCCTCCCCCCCGAGGTCATCGGAGACCCCATAGCGGTTAATAGCGTAGGCGGAGGCCACCGCGTCTGGGTTGCCCATCCGCTGCTTGATGCGCTTTGAGGCTTGGCTGCGTTCCCACAGTCCAATAAGCCACAGGGCCGTAAACCCGTATCGTTGAAGGCGATCGAGCTCCTCGTCGGGCACCTGATCGAGCCGGTGGATAGCGCGCCCATGCTCGTCTGAAAGCTGATCCAGCCACACGTAGACGTTCTTAGCGATCATCACAACTCGGGGCATCCAATCGCTATCGGGGCTGAAGTTCTCCGGCTCGGCTCCCAAGCCTGCATACTCATAGACCTCTGCCGGACCCGGCCCGAAGCCAAAGAACGCCTTTTCCTCTTCCTCCAGGAAATCGAGACTGCTGAGAAGGCGGTAGAGGTAGGTGCCGATCAGACTGCCCCAACGCGTGCGGACGTACTCTAGCTGATCTTCCCAGGAGCGCGGCGCTGCCTTTGAGGGGCTGCGAAGCATCTCAAAGAGGCTCTGGTTCTCCGGTCCATAAGGTGGCTGCTCCTCGAAGAAAGCCTCAAGAAGATCAGGAAACTCGGAATAGACCGTGGTCTCCTCCAAGATTGTGTCGTCAAACAGCTCCAGATAGAGCTCCGCCGCGGGATTCTCGTTGGCGATCCAAAAGAGAATCATCTCCTCTAGAGCTACAGCACGGTTGGGAACGCCCTTGGTCTCGCCCGCCAGGTATGCTTCCGGGCTCAGCTCTCCACGATAGACCGCGATGGGGGGAAACCGCTCGACAAAGGCCTCGAGGGTCTCCTCAATCGCTGGCTCACCCAGCTCATCCTCTAGATAAGCCAGGGCCTCCTCCATCACATCAGCCTTTCGCTCCTCTCGATAGCGGGAGACGACATAGTGGAGGATTTCGTCCATCAACCCCATTGCATTGAGCTCTCCCGCTCGAACGCTCTGTTCGGGGTGGTTCACGACGTCTCTCTTCTCATTGATGCACTGCGCAAAGAGGCGTGCCGCGCGGAAGTTGGCGAAAACGACGTTGCCGGTCAAGGAGAAGAAGGTCTCTTCGAACTCGTAGCGCTCTCTCGTCTCCCGAGAGACGTGAAACTCACGGTCGGGCGCATGGAAGGCAGGGGCATTGGGCCGTCTATTTGGGGAAGCTGACATTGTGTGCCTCACAGTCTCATTAGCTGGGGGGAAGCAACATGATCACAAATCCCAAAATCATACTCACCAGAAGTAAGATGCTGATGATGGTGAACACGATGCGGGAGGTGTTATTCCGCTTTGACATCAAGCCTCCTCATCTATAGCAAACTTGCACTCTCATTATAGCACAAAGCCCCCCCAGCGAAGGTAAGGCC
>JBNGDL010000031.1:0-37687 GCA_049975205.1 Anaerolineae bacterium
GCCCGACCATCGGGGACATCTTCCGTTGTTGTCTGTTCAACTCACCCTCAGCCACTCGCGCCCCTCTAGAATCGTGATATACTTCATTTGTGGTCGGCTGCGCTACCACCGCTGGATTATACGGGGTTTTGGGGATGTGCCAATCCCTGTCGGGGAGGGGCGCCCCGCCCGGTAGCGGCGAGCCATTTTCGTGCGCCTCATTGACTATGGTATAATGGCGCCGGAACAGGAGAACTTCTCGACTAATGCTTAACTTCGTTTTTCGTGCACGAGGGGGAGACCTAAGGCCTAGAGTGCGGGTTCGTCAACGTGCCCTGCGACGCGTTCAAGCCGTTTTCTAACATCCACACTAAGGAGGGAAAACCGTGGCTGAGTATACGAAGCACCTCTACCTATCGATGATCCCGGAGGCCCTGATCGCTTCCCAGTTGTCACCCGAGCAGTTCGGCGTCTACTACGCCGTCGGGTCGCAGAAAAAATCTCGTGGTCAAGCGATCTTTTTTGAAATCGATCCAGAGTTCAGGACCGACGAGCTTCCTATCGAAGAGGGGCTGCGACGGTGTGAGCCTCATGAGGATGGCAGCCCCAAGCGCTCTGTCTACATCTCCGTCTACCGGGCTCTGGAGCATGTCTCGTTGGACGCGATTCTGAAGCTCTACCTGGTCACGCAAGACGGGCGTGTCTTGCCGGTCGACCGCGGCAAAGAGTGTCCGAGCGATGCAGCTGGCTTGCATCTCTACCAGGAGATTGCTCCTGTCACCCCCCTTGTGGTCAGCACGTTAGGGCCGACTGAGTTCTACGATCTGATTGTGGGAACTCCGGTCTCTTTGCTGAAGTTGCCGGCCATCTGCTTTGCTGAATTGAAGCTCGGTTCGTTGACCGAAAACCCCGAGTACGGCAGCGTTGGCGATCTGCCCTATTCCAACATCGACCACCTGCGTCAGTGTTTGGTGGACCTGCGGACCAAGACGGTCAATACCAAGATGGTGGATCGGGTGAGCCCGCCGACGTTCCCTTATCGAATGCTGAAGACAGGCATCTTCGTCGGCAATACCGAGCAGCTGATTTGCTTCGCGATGCCGTCTCAAGAGGAGTTGCGCAGCAAACATTACCGTTGGTGGCGTTCCGCCGATATGTAGTCGCGTAGGGGTGTAGTCAGGGCCTGACCGGGCAGTCCTGTCGGCTGGGGCGATCCCCAAGGAAGGCCCTGTTGAATCCCGGCTTGCCGGGTTGGCAGGCTGTCAAGGCTGCCGTTGGTTGCACCACCAAAGGTCACAGTCTTCTCCTTCGGCCTGGTCGAGGGGTTGCTTGGAAGGAGTTTGGAAAGTCGTTTCCAGGCTCAGTCTATCCGAGGGAGAAGCTGGGGCCTATTTGTGTGGGAATCACGATAAGATAGGTTGTAGGAGGATTTGGAGGAGACATGAACATCTGGTGGGTTGTTGCTAGTTTGGTTGCCGGCGCGATCTCTGTCGCCGCTGCTGTTTTGTATTATCGATGGGTCGCGAAGGCGGATCCGGGTTCGGAGCGAGCACAGCGCGTGGCCGGATGGATTGAGGACGGCGCACGATCGTATCTTATGAAGCTATACACTGCGCTGACGGGGCTTGCAATAGCCATGGCCATTATTTTGGCGATTGTTTTTGGCTTGCAGAAGAATCCAGGCTACGGGCTTGGCATCGCCATCACCTTTATCGTGGGCTCCGTCTGCTCTGCGGTAGCCGGCTACATGGGCATGACCATTGCGGTTAAGGGAAATGTTCGCACGGCTACGGCGGCCCAGAAGGGGCTGAACCCCGCTTTCGAGATCAGCTTCAACGCGGGCTCCGTGATGGGGTTGGCGATGGTGGGTCTTGCGCTGATCGGAATGAGCACGATTTATCTGATCACCGAGACACCTGAAATGGTCCTCGGTTTCAGCTTCGGCGCTTCGATGTTGGCGTTGCTGGCTAAGGCCGGCGGTGGCATCTATACGAAGACGGCCGACATCGCGGCGGACCTGGTGGGCAAGGTCGAGGTCGGTATCCCTGAGGATGACCCCCGTAACCCCGCCGTCGTCGCTGATAACGTTGGAGACAACGTGGGCGATGTCGCGGGTATGGGCGCTGACATCTTTGACAGCTACGTTGCCAGCACCGTGGCCGCGATGCTCTTGGGCGCGGCACTCCCTAACTTGGCAGGCGCGGATCTTATGATGTATACGATTCTCCCGCTGATCCTGTGTATGCTGGGCTCCTTCGCTTCCCTGATCGGGCTGCAGTTCGTGAAGGTTGGCGAGGACGGAAAACCCGGACGTGCGCTCAATCTTGGCACGGTCTACACGACCATCATCTTTGCCGCGATGGTGGTTGCCGTTGTCCTCATCGCCGGCTTGGATCTTGCGGTCCTCTGGGCGACCTTAGCGGGTCTGATCACCGGGGTGGTCATTGGCTTTACGTCGGATTTCTTCACCGGTGATGATCGACCGCCGGTCGTCGAGACCGCTAGGGTCTCCACTTCTGGCTCAGCGGTGAATATCATCACGGGGTTCAGTTACGGGCTGATCAGCATCGTACCTTCGGTGATCGGAATCGTTGTAGCGACTCTGATTTCCTACTACGTTGCTGACAGTTCTGGCCTGATCACGGGTGTCTACGGCGTGGGCATCAGTGCTGTCGGTATGCTGGCGATCAGCGGCATGATCGTCTCCTCCGACGCCTACGGCCCGATTGTGGACAATGCCCGCGGTATTGCCGAGATGGCCGGGATGTCCGAGGACGTGATCGAGACCACTGACGTGCTCGACGCGGCCGGCAACACGGCGAAGGCCATCACCAAGGGCTTTGCCATCAGCGCCGCTGCCCTGACGGTCCTCGCGCTCTTCTCCGCTTATGCCAGTGAGATCTATCAGGCAATGCAGGAGATAAGCGCCACCGCTGAGCCTATGGTGATCAGCTTGCTGAATCCAATGGTGATCGCGGGTGTCTTCCTGGGGGCAGCAACACCACCGCTCTTCAGTGCGCTGACGATGCTCTCGGTGACCCACAATGCCTTTGATATGATCGAGGAGATTCGACGCCAGTTCCGTGAGCGCCCGGGCATCCTGGCTGGGACCGAGGAGCCTGATTACATCACCTGCGTTTCCTTGGCCTCGCAGGACGCGCTGCGGTCTCTGATTATCCCGGCGTTCCTCGCGGTGATTCTCCCGCTTGTCGTGGGTTTCCTGATGGGGCCTGAGGCCCTGGGCGCCTTCTTGGGCGGCGCGATCTTTACGGGCATCATCTTCGCGCTGCTGATGGCGAACGCGGGTGGCCTCTGGGATAACGCAAAGAAGTACGTCGAGAGCGGTTACTTTGGTGGTAAGGGCTCTGAGGCACACAAGGCCGCCGTCGTGGGCGACACGGTTGGCGATCCCTTCAAGGATACTGCCGGCCCCTCGCTCAACACGCTGATCACGGTGATGTCACTCGTCTCTTCTCTCTTTGCGCCCGTTATCGCGGCATTCCACATCTTCGATTAGGCAGGCGCCTGACTAGACGTTTGGTACGCTTCTGCTGCAAACTAAAGCCCCCGCGCGAGCGGGGGCTTTTCATTTCCACACATCCACCTTGGCGCGCCGGTCCTGTGCGGCCGAGGAGCACACACGCCTATGTGGGCAACTCATCTCCTATTGGCGCACCAGTCCCCAGCTCTGGACCATATCTGAGATGGCAGATCGCGTGGCTTCTGCGCCAAAGCCCCAGGCCAGAAGTGTGAAGTAGTCGACGATGCCCTTAGCCCCAAAGTCGGCCCGCGATCCGTAGAGCTCAACGAAACCGGCCAAGGCCAGTAGAACCACGGCGATGCCGTAAGTGAGCCACGTGAACCACCGGAGCCGGCGTTGGGCTGCCACGGAGGCTGTCTCCAGGGACTGCACCCTGACGGTGGGTAAGCCGGTCAGAAATGACGGGGCGATGATCGCGCCAAGACCTTTCGCGATCGCTTCATCCACACTGGTCGGCGCGCGTGGGGTTCCTTCGAGAAGAGCCCCTTCCTCGAGAGTCTCCGGCTGCCTCACGGTGGCGGCCTCGACGGCGACAACAAGGTCGTTGCGCAGCTCTAGGTAGGTGCTGTCAGCGCGGGGGCCTAGCGCCTCGATCCGACTCTGGTATGCGCCTAGATCCGGCGCTTCCTCGCCCGGTTGGTGTCCTTGCTGAGCAGAGCGGAGGGTGCTGAGGAGGGTTGCCAGCTCCGCCTTGCGCAGCTTGAGTAGGCTCGCCTCCACCTCCTCGCGCAGCGCGTCGATCTTCTCGGCCCCATCCGGTCCAAGCGGGGAGATATGTGTCAGCCGCTGTTCGTAAACCTCTGCTTGAGCGGCACCCCTAGCGCCGGTCCTGGCCAACATCTGGATTCTCGCGCGGACGTCGAGGAAGTCGTTGGCCTTGTTCACGAGCGGTTCGAGCTCCGACCGGAACGTCCCTGGCTCCTCAAGGTCCGGCATGGTGCGATAGACGTCCTCCGCAGCCTGCAGCAGCTCTGAGATGTGGGGATGTTGCTCGCCTAAGGATTTGAGTTGAGCCGTCAATCGCTCGTAGGCCTCAAGTTGGACGATCCAGTCTGGCTTGCCCCTTCGCCATCGGTTCCAAACTGCCGCGGCTTCCGCGCCGGCCTCCCGCGCTCGCTCCCACTGTTGCCCTTCCAGGGCGGCCTCCACGTCCACTAGGGCAGACTCAATGCGCCTGAGGAATGGGCGCCCAAGATCCTGCAGCTCTTCATCCACTTTGATCTGAGTTCGGATCTGTCCCAGCCGGACCATCACCTCGTCCCGCGGACGTCCTCTTGCCCTGTAGCTCGAGACGCCGACGCCCAGCGCCACCCCCACGACCAACGCTGTCAGCGGCAGCCAGGGCGGGGCCTTGACCGCCACACTTACCGGTATGGTACGGCTGCCGCCAGCATAACTGACCAAGAGGTTCCCGCTGTACTCCCCCGGCTCAACCTGATCGAGGTTGAACTGCACCTCCAGCGTCAGGAGCTCATCCGCCGCAAGATTCGCGGGAGTCTCGCTCACCTGAATGGCTTGAGAGGGGAAGAGCAACTCGCCTTCAGGATCGGAAAGATCGAGCGCGACGATGCGGACATCGCGCAGGGGCTCAGCCGAGCGGATCAGCAAAGTCCGGGTGACCCGTTGGCCTTGTACGGCCTTGACGGTGACCTGAGCCGGTTCCACGGCTAAAACATCTTGGGCGAGGAGGGGCGGAGCTGCCAAGCCTATCAGCCCCAGGAGCAATCCCATCACAGCCAGTAGCTTTCTCATAGGTCTCCTTTCCAGACTTGTGACAAAGTCAGAGAGCTGCACGCATGCGTTCGAGGCCCTCTTCCAGAAGCTGACGCGGACAACCAAAGTTCAGACGGACAAACCCTTCACCTCCGGGCCCAAACGCCGCGCCGTCATTGAAGGCGACGCGAGCTTCCTCGAGGAAGAATTTCGATGGGTTCTTGGGCAAGTTCGCGGCCCGGCAATCGATCCATGCCAGGTAGGTGCCTTCCGCCGGGACCATGCGCAGCTGAGGGAGGTGCGTCGCCAGATAGCTGACCAGATAGTCGCGATTGGCCTCCAGGTAGCTCAGCAAGGCGTTCAGCCAAGCGTTTCCCTCTACGTAGGCGGCGCGTGCGGCTGTGTACCCCATGAGGTTGGGGATTCCCACCAGTCCGCCTCGACCTCTCCCATATTGACGGCGTAACTCAGGATTGGGGATCACCGCAAAGCCGCAGTGGAGCCCGGCGATATTGAAGGTCTTGCTGGGTGCCATCAGCGTGATGGTCCGCGCTTCTACCTCAGGGCTGAGCGTCGCGATCGGTAGGTGTTTGTGGCCTGGGTAGACTAGATCGCAGTGAATCTCGTCGGAGCAGATGATGAGGTCGTGGCGCAAGCATAGCGCCGCCATCTCCTCGAGCTCCGATCTCGTGAAGACGCGCCCGACGGGGTTGTGCGGGTTGCAGAGCAGAAAGAGCCGTGTCGCGTCGGTGACTGTTCTCTCGAACACGTCAAAGTCGACGGTGTACCGACCATCGCTTTGCTGGGTGAGTTCCATCGCGTGCGATTGCACGCCGGCATCTTTGGCTGCGTGCAGGATGTGCATATAGACCGGCGTATGAATGAGGATGCCCTCATCAGGTGCCACGAACGCTCGACTCGCGACGTTGAAGCCCGCGACGATGCCGGGTAGAAAGACCACGGCCTCCGGCTCGACCTGCCAGTCATAGAGTCGGGCAAGGCGGTCAACGATAATCTGGCGCAGGTCGGGTGGGCTCGTCTCGTACCCGAAGATGCCGTGCTCGGCGCGCTCCTGCAAAGCCTGGATGACGGCAGGGGGCGATTGGAAGTCCATGTCGGCCACCCACATCGGCAGTACGTCCTCGTCGTAGTACTGCCACTTGAGGCTGTTAGTGCGGGTCCGGTCGGTGATACGCTCGAAGTCATAGGGAAGGTCAGAGGAACGGGATACCTGCCTCGCGGATTGGTCTGCCAAGATCTCCTCCTAGCGGCTGCGTAGGTGTTGGGTTATGGTCCGCCTGTCCATTATACATCAGCGCCCGATCGATGCACCTACCGTATGTGCCCGTCGCCGGGCTGAGCCGCTCCGATGCTGTAGTCGAATTGACTATGCTCCGACCGTCCTTATACTGACGTCTGCAGCGAGCGCTTTTTCCTGGTCGGGTTCTGTGATGACCGGGGACCACAAGACACTACACGGAGGTCAAGATGGCGAAGGATCCAAAAGGCAAGACAGATCAGGCACCAGAAGGCGAGATCAAGGAGACGAAACCGAAACCCGAAGAGCAGCTGTCGGTCACACAGCACACGCTCACGATTGGGGGAGAGGAGATTGCCTATACGGCCAAAGCAGGAACCTTGCTCCTCAAAGATGATAAGGATGAACCGAAAGCTTCGATCTTCTATGTCGCCTACACCAAGGACGGCGTCGGAGATGTGGGTCAAAGACCGATTACGTTCTCCTTCAACGGCGGACCAGGCTCGTCGTCGGTATGGCTGCACCTGGGGGCCCTGGGACCCCGTCGCGTATTGATGGATGATGAGGGCAATCCGTTGCCACCGCCCTTCAAGCTCGTCGAAAACGAGTACTCGCTCCTCGATGTAACTGACCTGGTCTTTATCGACCCGGTGAGCACTGGCTACAGCCGGCCCGTTCCGGGCGAAGAGGCCAAGCAATTCCACGGTGTCGAGCAAGATATCAAGTCCGTGGGCGAGTTCATCCGCCTCTATACGAGCCGAAACCAGCGATGGGCATCCCCCAAGTTCTTGATCGGGGAGAGCTATGGGACCACGCGAGCTGCGGGGCTGTCGTCGCACCTGCACCAAGAGCTGGGAATGTATGTCAACGGAATCATGCTGGTTTCAGCGATTCTCAACTTCCAGAGCGCTCGCTTCGACCTAGGCAACGACCTCCCGCACGTTCTCTTCTTGCCGACCTATGCGGCCTCGGCCTGGTACCACAAGCGGCTGCCGGAGGATCTTCAGCAGTTGAGTTTGACCGAGTTCCTGAACGAGGTCCGAGCCTTTGCCGAGGAGGAGTACACGCTTGCCCTGATGAAGGGCGACAAGCTGTCCTCAGACGTTCGTGCCGAGATCGTGACCAAGCTGGCTCGCTACACGGGCTTGACGGAGACCTATATCGAGCAGACGAACCTGCGGATCAACATTCACCGCTTCGTCAAGGAGCTTCTGCGCGACGAGCGCCGCACCATCGGTCGCTTTGACAGCCGGGTCAAGGGCATTGACCGGGACGCCGCCGGTGAGCGCCACGAGTACGATCCCAGCTACGCGATTGTCCAGGGCGCCTATACGGCGGCGCTGAACCACTACGTCCGTGCCGTGCTGGATTTCAAGAGCGACAAGTCCTATGAGATCCTCACGGGGAACGTTCAGCCGTGGGACTACAGCCGCTTCCAGAATCAGTACGTCAATGTCGCTGAGGACCTACGCCAAGCGATGACACAGAACCCCTACCTGCGGGTCTTCGTAGGCAACGGCTACTACGACCTCGCTACGCCCTATTTTGCGACAGAGTATACCTTCGATCATCTGGGGCTCGACCCCACGCTTCGGGGGCACGTCTCGATGGGCTACTACGAGGCCGGTCACATGATGTACCTGCACAAGCCCTCGCTCGCCAAGCTGAAGGCGGATCTGACCGCGTTTATGGAGGAGGCTCTGTCGCAGGGATGATCTGGGCCAAGGCATAGCAGGATCGTGCAGGCGCCAGGAAGACGACACTGCATCTGTCATTCCGAATGAAATGAGGAATCCCGCCGTTCTAGACAACTCAGATGGCGTTCGGCCAACCACCGTGTCGTTAGCGGAGCCTTGGCCTCCAAACTAGGCGATGTTCGCCAGTCGATCGTAGACGGGGGCTAGGGCCTCATACGTCTCTCGGAAGAGAGGCGCCAGCTCCAGATATACCCGCTGCGCCGCAGGGTCCGGTTCAATCACCTCGGCCACCGGGTTCATCGCTGTCGCCATGCGGAAGTCCGGATAGAGCCCGACGCCAACCCCGCCCGCCAGCGCGGCGCCCATCGATGTGGCTTCCTCGAGGATCGCCAGCCTCTGCACCGGCACCCCATAGACGTCGGCCATAATCTGAGTCCAGAGTTGGCTGCGGGCCCCACCGCCGATCAGTCGGATGGCTGGGACGTCCGCGCCCTGCGCTCGGAAGGCGTCGAGAATCGTGCTGAGGTTCATCGCCACGCCCTCTAGGACTGCGCGGATCATGTCGGCGCGGGTGTGACGGATCGTGAGCCCGACAAAGGCACCGCGGGCCCTCGGGTTCCAGTGGGGGCTCCGCTCGCCCATCAGGTAGGGGAGGTAGAGAAGCCCGTTCGCACCTGGCGGCGATCCTGCGGCCTGTGCGCTCATCAGGTCGTAGGCGCTCAGGCCCGCGGCCGCCGCATCTAGGACCTCCTGAGGACACAACTGATCCCGCATCCACTGATAGGAGGCCCCGGCAGCTTGCATCGTGCCGTCAGGCATGAAGGTGTTCGGCACCAGATGCGCGAAGGTGAAAGTCCGGTAGTCCGGGTCGTAGATGGGTTCGCGCGTCGCCAGGGCGATCCAGGAGGAAGAGCCGACGTAGTTATAGGCCGAGCCCTCAGACACGACGCCCGCCCCAGCAGCCGCGCATGCCCCATCCCCGCCCCCGATCACGACCGGCGTGCCCACGGGCACACCCACATCTTCAGCCACGCTCGGTAGCACCGTTCCCACGATCTCGTGGGATGGGCGGATCTCCGGAAGCCGCTCCGTGTCGAGCCCCACGCACTCAAGGATCTTGGGCGACCAGGCCCCTGTCTCCAGGTCGTAGAGGTTCATCCCCGAAGCGTCTGAGGGGTCTGTGACGAAGGCGCCCGTCAGCCGCGCGACCATGGCGTCTTTGGCGTGGGTGAACTTGTACGCCTGGCGATAGATCTCGGGGTCGTGGTCCCTCAGCCACAGGATCTTGGGTAGCGAATAGGAGGAGCTCAGCCGGTGCCCTGTGATGCGATAAACTTCCTCGAAGGCCACGCGTTCGCCGATCCACTGGGCCTGGGCTACGGCGCGCTGATCGGCCCAGATAATGGCTTTGCGTAGGGGCCGAGCGTTGCGATCCAGCGGCACACACCCCATCATCTGCCCGCTAAAGGTGATGCACGCGATCTCGTCGCCGCCGACCCCCGTTTGAGCGAGGAGTTGGCGTGTTGACGTGCAGACCGCCGCCCACCAGTCGTGGGGATCCTGCTCCGCCCAGCTTGTCTGCGGATAGTCCGTCCCGTAAGGATAGAAGGCACTCCCACTCAGCTGACCCCCTGCGTCATAGAGCGTGGCCTTGTTGCCGGTGGTGCCCAGGTCGTGGGCGAGAACGTATTGAGCCATCGATAGCCTCCCTTGAGGTCTAGGGCTGCAAGGTAAGCTTCAGAGCCCAGTCCTCGTTTGTGGGCAGTGACGGCAACGCGACGCGACACCTCGCGTTGGAGGGCACCGTCCCGGCGTCCGTCTACCGCCCGGTGCGGGGATCGAACCATCGTGCCCGATAGGGTCGATCGTGGAGGGCCCCGCGCAGGACAAGCTGATCCGTTGCGAGCTCGGCATATCTGTTCTGGAAGTAGAGCATAAATAGGCCTCGTGCGTCGGTTCGGGCAATAGGTCCATCCCTCGTTGCCTGCTCAAAGTACAGCAGCGTCGAGCCGCTGCAGTTCGCGGAACGGAGCGTGCCAAACCTGAGATAACCCACAAGCTCAGTCTAGAGCCCCGCTTCTTTCGCCAGTCCTGTGAGGGCCCGGTAAGCTTCCTCGAGCTGAGCCTCGAGGTCGGTCCAGCCTGCCTCGATTGACACCGGACCGTCATAGCCTCCAACTTTGAGCGCTCGGAAGAAGTCTGAGAAGTCGCATGGCTCGAAGCCCGGCGGCACCCGGCTCTCCACCGTCGCGATATGGACGTGGCGGATGAACGGGGCGTTAGTGACCAGGTCGTCGAAGCTGTCGTTGTCCAGACCCCAATGGTAGGCGTCGATCAACAGGCGAACGTTGGGATGGTTCACATCCCGCATATAGCGCGCTGACTCCCCTATGGTCGTCAGGACGTTGGACTCGTCCCGCGTTGCGTTGAGCGGCTCGACAACCACGGTGACCCCGTGGCGCTCAGCCAAGGGCCCGATCATCTTGCCGAATCGGACCAGTTGGCTCCAGGCTCTCTCACGGTCGAATCCATCGGGAATGCGGCGCGCGCCGCCGGATCCGAAGACGACGGTTCGGACTCCGGCGGCCTCTGCGCGCCGGAATGCCGTGCTGGCATAGTGCTCCAGGGCTTGCCAATCCACCTTTGGCCCCGTAATCTTGAGCGCGGCCGGGAAGAATGAGTTCGCCGCAAGCGCCGGGAGCGGGGATGCCTGGATGTGCGGAAGCTCGTCCAGGAACGCTGGCTCCTCGTCCATAGGCTTCAGATGCTTCTGGACATTGAGTTCGATAAAGTCAAACCCCGCTGCAGCAATCGCAGGGGCGAACACAGGGTCTGCGCATACACCATACTGCATCGTGCACCTCCTTGGATCTCGTGTTATCGGTTCGTGACCTAATGGGAGCCTACAGGTTAGATGAACCTGAGTCCGATCTCATCCGCGACACCGCGGATGTAGGCCGCCGCGAGTTTGTAGTCCTCTTCCGCCTTCAGGTGTTCGATCATCAACGGCATATCAGGCTCGAGGCCGTTGATCGCCCTGAGCAGTGCGCGGTAGTCAAGATGGCCCAACCCGGGGCGCACCTCGTCCAGGTGGGTCGTCAACTGGGTCGAGAGCCGCGTATCCTTAGCGTGGCAGCTTCTGATGTGCGGCCCGAGCTTGCTGAACCACTCGCGAGTCCAGGCAGCGTTGTCGTAATATCGGACCGGGCTGTTCACCACATTCACCATATCGATGTGAGCGCCAAAGCGTTCGCGATCCACGGCCTCAATCAAGGCAAGATAGCTGTCGGGCGTGTGGGGATACATCCAGGGCATCGGCTCTAGGCTGTACGTGGTCCGTTTGGGCTTCACGGCGTCGATGATGCGGCGGACCGTCTCGACAATCATGTCGAAGGTTTCGGATGTGAGGTTGGCGGGGTGGGGGCCGTCCCATACCTCGCCCCGGGACCCTGCGATGTTCACGCAGCAGCGGGCGCCCACCTCATCCGCCAGCGCCAACTGCGCCTGACAGCGTTCCAGCGCGGCCTTCTGCTCGGCGGGGTCGGCGCTCAGGGGATTGCTCCACGCCCCGACCTCAGCGATCACGAGATTGGCTGCGGCAGCAGCCTCCACGTAGGCCTGCACGGTGTCGCGATCGGCGTCCGCCTCCACCGGGCAGTAAGCGGCGCTATACCCGGCAGCCTTCAGCGCAGCCACCCAGCTATCAGGCGTCATCTCCTCGACGAAAACAGGGCCTCCCAATCTCATTGTTAGGGTCTCCTTTGCACGTTGATCTAGATAGTAGTCCTAATCCGTTCTGCAGTTCCCGGCGCCTGCGAAAGGCGCTGGGTTGTCACAGCCCACGGTAAACGAGGCCCGATGTAGCTTGGGCTCAGCGGAGCTTGCGTTTGTTGTCGATGGCGCGCCGGTAAGCGCGGACATAGGCACGGGCGCTCTCGTCCCACGAGAAGTTCTGGGCCATTCCCCTTCGCCGCATCCTGCCGATGTGGTACTTGCGGTCATACCATGTGCTGACTGCCCATCCCACGGCATAATAGATGGCGCTTGGATCCAGAGTTTGGAACTTGAAGCCGGTTCCTCCACCAACTTGCTCGTCATATTGCTCTACCGTGTCGGCAAGCCCTCCGGTGTTTCGCACGATTGGCAGCGTGCCATACTTCAGCGAGTAGATCTGGTTCAGCCCACAGGGCTCATAGCGCGAGGGCATGAGGAAGAAGTCTGAGCCCGCCTCGATCCAGTGGGCCAGCTCGTTATGATAGCCGATATGGCTCCCGACGCGACCGCGATGACGGTCTGGCAGCCCTCCATAGAAGCTCTCGAGCCCCTTGTCCCCGGATCCGAGGATCACAAACTGCACGTTCATGTCCTGCACGATGCCCTCGATGCAGGCAGCCAACACGTCCAGTCCCTTCTGATGAACGAAGCGGCTGACCACGCCCACGATCGGCACGCTTGGGTCGACCTCCAGAGACAGACGCTTCTGTAGCTCTGACTTGCAGATCCCCTTGCCACGCAGGTCGTGGCGGGAGTACTGCGCCGGTATCAGCGGGTCGGTGCGCGGGTTCCAATGCGTGTAGTCTACGCCGTTGAGGATGCCAATGTAGTCGCCATCCTTGTCGTTGAGATAGGGTGCCAAACCATGGGCATACTCAGGGGTCCGGGTCTCTGCAGCATAGGTGGGGCTGACAGTGTTGACGAGGTCAGCATAGTGGATCCCGCCCTTGAGGAAGTTGATCTGACCGTGATCCTCGAACTTATCCGAGGTGAAGTTGCTCCATTGGAGGCCAAGGTAGTCGTAATGGTCTGCGGGATAGACGCCTTGATATGCGACGTTGTGAATGGTCAACAGGCTTGCAGCCTTACCCAAGGCTGCGTCGTTCCAGTGCCAGATCTTCAGGTAGGCTGGTGCCAACGCCGCCTGCCAGTCGTGCGCGTGGACGACGTCGGCATCGAAGTGCATGTCGCGACAGAGCTGGAGCGCGGCACGCGTCAGAAACCCGAATCGCCGGGGGTTGTCGTCATGGTCTTGGAAGTTTGGGTCGTGATAGAGCCCCCAACGCTTGAAGTACTTGTTAGACTCGATGAAGTAAACCGGCACATCACCGTCTGTGCGCGTGGTGTCAACAGCGCACCACTCTTCGGTATTCCCCATCCAGACGCACATCTGCTCGTAGAAGCGACGCAGGCCGTGGCGGTCAGGGTCAATGAATTCGTACTTGGGCATCACAACCAGGACATCGTGTCCCAGGGCTCGTAAGGCTTTGGGGAGCGCACCCACTACGTCTGCAAGCCCTCCGGTCTTGGCGAAGGGCACGCACTCCGAAGCGATCATCGCGATCCGCAGTCTACCGTCCGAATAGTCCACGACTCTGGTCTCCTTGTTGATGGATAGGGGTCTGCGATAGTGTCGATCTGAGAATGCATTACTCGAACAGGTTGCCGAGCAGCTCTTCGGCGACCTCGGGACTTGTCTGGCCAAAGACCGCGCCCAGCATTGCTCCGCGCGCCTCGACGGCGGTGGGCGGGGTGATCTCAGCCTCAAGCAATCGACTCGCCGCGGACGCGGCCTCTTCCGGCGTCGCGTATTGAATCGCGAGCAGTACCGGCGATCCGGGTAGCTCGTACGCGGCTAATGCCCCTGCAGACGTGCCGCTCAACCCCAGGACGTTCTCGTCGCCAAGCCAGACCTCATCTTGGATCGAGATCTCGCGGCGGAAGAAGACGATGCTGCGCGGAACGCGATGGGCTGCCGGTAACCGATCGACCAGAGCCGGCTGCTCCCCGCCTGGCGGCAGCGACGCCGTCATGGCTGCGCCGAACGCCAGAATCTCATCCTCAGGTATGGGTTCGGACGCACGAACCTGCACAAAGTAGCGGCTCTGCCAGAAAGCGAGCCGCCTACCCGGGTCCACGTCGCCGTCGTTGCCGACGTCGGTGGGGTCCCCGGCGATGTTCCGCGTGAAGAGGCCATAGGCATCGGCAGGCTCCCGAAGCTCCCAGATCTCGACGCGAAGGCTGGCGCCTCCCGCGTTCTCGTAGGTCTGCACCGCCACCTGCCGGAAGTTGTAGGCGAAGAAGGCGTCTGCTTGCCCGTTCACCAGGTTGTAGAGCGTTTCCTCGGAGTAGGTCTCCACGTCGCCAGCGGGCGACCAGCCGGGGACCTGCTCCGCTTGAGGGAACGCCACCGCCAGATCTGGTGGATCGTCGCTGGCCAGGTTGGACGGCGTCTCGTCTACACCACAGCCACCGAGGAGGGTCGCCACGATCCAAATCAGTAGGACACAGAGACGGGGTACTCCTCGATAGCTCCACATAGCCTAGATATTGAACTCCTCAACTCGCAGGCCGCTGAGATCCGTCTTTCCCAACCCCATCTCACCCGCTGCGTGGATGAAGGCGATCTCCGTGCTCTCTAGGTCGAAGAGGGCCGCGGCGCGCGTGTCCGCAGCCACGAAATCGTGACTCGCGATAATCGTATCCGCTTGCTTCACGTCGTTCAAACTGCCTCCTGTGGGTCCATGGTCCATCAGGATACGCACGGCATCGACCACGGTCAACGTGGGGCGGATGACGCTGGCTAGATCTGCTATCCGCTGTCCCAGGTTGCTGTGAATCTGATTGGGGCGTGCGACGGTGCCCAGTAGGTTTTTCAGGCCCAGGCTCAGCCGCGCTAGGGAGTGGTGCTTCGCGATGGGGATGTTGATCAATACGTCGGCGTTGACAACGTCGCCGTAGATCTCCCAACTCTGGAGGTCCCGTCCTTCCGGAATCTGGGTCTCGAGATACTTGGCCCGGTTCATCACGACCATTTCCCCACCTGCGTCCTTGACCGCCTTGGCAATGCCGCTGATCTCGTAGGCGGACTCCGGCGTGCCCCCAAAAGGCATATCCATGACCTTGACCTCTCTGGCGCCGGCGCCCAGGCACAGCTTTACGAGCGTGGCGACGACCAGTGGGTTCGTGGTCGCAGCGTATTCCGGAGGGTTGTAGTCGACGCAGATGTTTGGCTTCAGAACGACGGCGTCACCGGCCTTGACGAAGCGCTCGATGCCGCCGAGCGCGGCGATGGCCCGTTCCGTGATCGCTGCCGGGTCAGGCCCGTGCGCCACGGCCAAGTAGGCTTGATCCGCCGCCGGCGTGGGCGCCGACCGACGGCTTGCGGTCGGCGACGCCGAGGGCCCCGCGCATCCTGACCCGAAGACTGCGCCGCTGGCGATCAAGGCCGCCGCCCATGTTAGAAATCTCCGCCGTGTCCAACGCTCTTCCATGCTAGACTCCCAGTTCAATTCCCAAACGCTCAATCTGGGCAAGATCCGCGACGCCCAGACCGATCTCAGCCGCGTGGGCCAGCCATGCGCTGGACTTCCCCCGCGCAGCCGCCGCGTTACCCCCTTCGCCCTCAACAGCCTCTGCTAAGAGCTCCAGGCCGACCGCGTCGTGTGCCACAGGGTCTGTGCTCATCAGAATGGCATCTCCGACAACGGCGTCATACCACCCGCGGGTGCAGATACTGAGTGCGTCCCCAACGATAAGCCGGGTTCGATCGGCGATGGGGGGCAGTGCGTTCAGCTCGCCCAAAGCTTGCTCGATCCTCGGTGCGTGGAAATGACCCGGTCTATCCAGTGTACCATAGTGGTTTTTCAGCGCGAAACTCATCCCGCTGATCCCGTGCGACTTCAACAGCGGCACGTTGATCAGGACATCGCAGCCGAGCAGGATCTCGCTGAGGCCGATGCCTGTATCGAGCAGGGTCCAGCCCTCGCGGTAGTCTCCGTCGGTGCCGTAACAGCGCACCCCCGGTCCATCGCGGTTGAGCGTATAGCCGGCCGCCTCCAGCTCCTGGCTGTTTCGATCGAAAACCACGATCCGGTCGGCCTCGATCCCGGCTGCCTGGAGACGCTCTGCCAAGGCCAGCGCCAGGGCCTGATGCGTCCAGTAGGAGCTTCCGGCAATCGTGTTCACCTTGAGCGCGACTCGTTCGCCGGGTGAGAAGAGCGCTGACCATCCCTGTTGTGGATCGGCGACCCCGGTCAGGGCTGCGACGCCGGCATCGAGCATCTCCTTCAAGGCCAGCGGGGAAAGCCTATCCTCTTCCCAGATCCCGCCGTGCCGCACCTGCACCACCCTTCCGGGTGCCGACGTCACCGGTTCCGTCGTCGGGTCCGCTGTGGCTGCCGTCTCCTTCGTCGGAAGCGGCGTCTCGGTCAAGACCGCGGTCTCGGATGCGGACACCGTCGCTGTCGAGGTCGCTGTTGGCGGCGGGCTCTCCGTTGGAACGGGTGTGGCGATCGAGGCCACGGTTGGTGGTGCTGTTGATGTCCGTGTCTCCGCTGGGAACTCGATCTCAGGCGCACAACCCGCCACCGTCCCCACCAGTGCCAGTCTTAGGAAATCGCGGCGTGAGAGCCTGCGTGACCCCATAGTCAATGTCCCCCTTCCAACAATATAGAGTCCTTGCCGCCAAGGACCAGATGCGGGTGCTCCAGCCCTCCCCGAAGTTGTCCCACTATTTGCAGTCGCGCGCTTGATTGTGATTAGCCTGAGGTGTTCAGGGCGATGGATAATGCGCGGCGGAGCTCCTGAGGCAAGAGCTCCGCCGCGCAGGCCGCTCTAGAGATTCACCGCCTTGGACTTGGACCTCTCCCTGACCTCCTCGGCTGTCACCTCGCGATGAAGTTCCTCCGAAAGGTAGATCCCTTCTGAGATCAGCATAGTGTTCAATGCAACCTCGGCGGTCGGCAATAGACCCACGCGACCTTGGAGCGCAGCGATCCAGTGGTGCTGGGGGCTGTCGAAGGCGTCGCCCACCTCGTGCACGTTGTGCATCCGGTACTCGAATTGGCCCAGATCCGCGCTGCAGTTGAGGGCTACGTCGCCCACATTATGGTAGAAGCCAAAAGGCTCGAGCCGGATGCCCCCATCCGATCCCACGACGTAGGAGCCGCAGAAGCCATCGAGGTGAATGGCCCACGCCTCGATGATGTCGAAGGCGATGTTGTTCTCCAGGCGGACGAAGCCCATTCCCAACTCCTCGACGTTGTAGCCGCTGAGCTCCAGCCGCCGCTCGTCGATGGGGGTCTCTTGGTAGACCTTGCCGGTGATCCGAAGGACCTCGGGATTGTCAAGCAGGTAGAGCATGTTGGCGATGTGGTAGACGCCCATATCATAGAAAGCGCCGCCCGCAGAAACTTCTTTGCGGACGAAGTTGGCTGACCCATAGCCATCCACATAGGGGCGTCCGCGACGGCGGAAGCCCGTGGAGCGGGCGTGATAGATCTTGCCGAGGAGCCCCTGATCGATCAGATACCTGGCTGTCTTGGTCTCCTTGCTGAAGAGCGTGCTCAGCTGGATGGAGAGCATCTTGCCCGTCTGCTGGGAGACCTGATACATTGTCTCTGCGTCCCGGTAGCTGCCTGCCATAGGCTTTTCGCAGTAGACGTGCTTGCCGGCCTGGAGTGCTGCCACCGTTGCCGGCATATGGAGGTTGTTGTGGAGGCAGACGTCCACCGCGTGGAGGTCGTCTCGCTCCAGCATCTTCCGGAAATCTGTGTAGACGTGGGGAATCTTGAAGGCTTCGGCGACCCGCTGGCCTTCCGCCTCGTCGACATCGGCGAGTGCGACAATTTCAGCGTCCGCGATCTCCTGATAGCGACGCAGATGGCTCTTGCCGATCTGTCCAACTCCAATCATTCCGACTCGAATCTTCTCAGCCATGTTGACTCCTTTCTTCGATAGCTTGGGTTTTGCCGCTGCCTAGGTCTGGGGCGGTGCCTGTGTAGGGAGGCCCTTATCTCTAGTAGACCTCTGCAAGTACCACTTAGCCGAAGACGCCCTTGAGCATGCTGAACGCCCGCTTCGACAGTGCCCGGGTGATCACGAGTACCTCCAACCCTATGATCAGGCCGACGAAGACCGCGATCAGCAAACGCACCTGATCCTCGGCGATGATCGGGATCAGGGGGGGCAGCGGAACCCCTTCCTCCCCCGTGATTCTGAACAATGGCACAAAGAGCGACGAGGCAAATGAGCCAATCAGCGCGCCCGCAATCGAACCATAGGCTGTGAGGAAAGCGTACTCCATCACCACCTGTCCTGTGATCTGACGACGGAGCAAGCCGATGGCTCGCAGAATGGTGAATCTGTGGAGCCGCTCGCGTAGCGAGGCGTAGGTGTAGATCAACAAGCCCATCACCGCCATCACGACCGCGGAGAGGAACCCGATGGAGAGGGTACCGAAGACGCCGACGCGCTCAAACTTCCCCTGCTCCTCCCGGATGGTGTTGACCGCATCCGCCTCTCGGCCCGTTGAGATCTGCAGCGCGCCGGGAATTGCCTCGAGGACCTCCTTTGCATCCGCTTTGTCGTCGATGCTGACCCAGACGTCGTGCGGCACGGGCATGCCGACGTAGAAGTTCAGGTGTTCCAGGTTACCAATGAACGTGATCCGCTCGTCTTCGTAGACGGTGGGGAAGTAATCATAGGTCCCCACGACCGTGAAGCTGTCAACGACCTGGAACTCATAGTTGACGGCGATGCGCAGATTGATCTCGTCGCCAATGTTCATCTGGTTCTCTTTGAAGAGCTCCTCCGAGATCAGGATAGCGTCCGAGGACATGGCAAGGCGATTCATCAGAGCTCCTAGTGGCTCATCCGCGAAGTCCTGCCTGAACCACGCTACCTGCGGGAAGTCCAATCGATCGACGGCCATAAACCGCCCGCGGACGTCGCCACTGTTCATAAGCCGGGTGCTCATCGTATAGTTGCCGACCCTGGTCGCCGCTGTGATGCCGGGTATCTGCTCAAAGTTGTCCGGCAAGGGAATCCACTCGCCCGTAAGGATCGTGACGGGCTCTGAGGAGTTGGGGGAATACGGGTAGACCCCAAACTTGAGATCCGATCCCACGTTATAGTAGATCCTGTCGATCAGCCATTGATCAAGACTCGCCGCCATCGAGAGCGTGTAGACACCCAAACCCAGCGTGACGATCACCAAGAGGAGGGGGTTGATGTAGGTGTGACTCCGGCGCCCCAACTGCCGCAAGGCGAGGTGCGGCGTCGACCACGGAATCAGGTTGGCGAAGAAGTCCAGGACCTTCATAATGAACGGGAAGAGCCGCAGGGTCATCAGCCCTGCTGTGAGGATAAAGAGAGCCGGCACCAGGATGAGGAGGGGGTCCTGATAGAGATCTGCCGGTGAATCCTGAACCAGCATCGACAAGGATCCTTGTCGAGAGACCTGGCGATAGGCATAGTAGGTGGGCAGCAGCAAAAGGAAATCGAGGTAGGCTCGATACCATAGAGGCCCCTTTGACGGGCGCGCCCGGGCGCGATCGACTTCGATAGCGCTGAGGCGGGTGGCTCGCGCTGCCGGGATCATCCGTGCCAGGAAGGCGACGCCGAGGGCGATCAACGTCACCGGCACGTTGAGACCGCGCATCGCCACAGGCAGCGGATCGCGTGAGGTGAAGGTGAGGAAGCTCGATGTGTTGCCCATCACTCGTGCCAAGACCATACCAAGCCCGATGCCAATCGGGTAGCCCACGATGAATAGGATAAGCTCCTCGAACACGGTAAGTGTGAGGATGCTCGTGGCGCGCATACCGCGGCTCACCAACATAGCGGTCTCGCGCTGCTGCCATTGGGCGATGATTGCCGAGGACAGCACCAGGAAGTAGAGCAGGAACCCAAAAGCCGGCAGGTTGAAGCTCAGAAGGATGATGGTCAGCGTGTCCCCTCGCGTCACGAAATCCTTGAGCGGGTCAAGCGGAGGCGTGTTGATTCTCGCCTTAGGCAGGTACTTGTTGATCACGACCTCGGCGCGCCGGAACCCCTGAAGGTACTCCTGCGCCAGCTCGGGGTAGACGTCGCTCTCATCCAAGATCACGTGCCAGGTCACGTACCAGCTCTTTGACGGCACCATCGGCTCGACGTGTTCTAGGTAGTCACTGCGTCGGACGAGGAGCACGCTCTGAAGGGTGGCATCTGGATTCTCGAACCAGTAGTTCTCGTCCGGGTCGGTGGCGTACCAGATCCCCTTGACCCGTACCGTGATGGTCTCGGATTTGAGGTTGGGGCCAACGGCGATCTCCTCACCGACGTTGATGCCCATCTTCTCTGCCAGACGTGTATGCATCCATACGTCCACAGATTCGCCCGAAGCGCCCTCTGGATCCAGTGCCTCTCCGGAGATCAGTGTCATATGCTCCGAGACGTCCTGGACATAGGCGAGGCCAACGGAGCCCAGGAACTCATCCTCCCCGTATTGAGTGTCACCCTCTACGGGCTGCATCATCATGTTTCCGCTGTGGACCTGCATCCCGACATGCTCCACGGGCAGCCCAACCTCATCAGACAGGGTAGCCACCACGTTCTGGGCGAGGTCCTCCGCCAGCGACACGGAGATCGGGCTGCGACCCGTGGGGAAGGTGTAGACGCTGGTGGAGAAGGCGGGACGTCCCGTCATACGACTGAACTCAGCCAGCTCCTGATTGAGGATGACCTGGTCGACAGCCTGCGCGAAGAACGCTGCGTTACTGACCAGCCCGACGGCAAGGACCACGCCAAGAAGAGCGAGGAACGTAAGTCCAGGATGGTGGACAAGACGCTCAATCGCGAATTGGATCACGCCCAGGAATCTGTAGAGTGCCTTAATCATGTGCAGTCACCTGTGATGAATGGCGAGCCCTGTGAGCGTTCACAGGGGCCGACGGGCAGAACGTCCAACGGTGAAGTATAACATTCACCATGGGGGAGACAACCTTTGATGCTCACGTGCTAAACCGGAGACTTGTCACCCGTGGGCAGGGGGCGTAGCTTGGGAAGTCCTTGATAGACTAAGGCCGCCGCTAGCCGGAGCCCAGCCGACACGAAGAAGACACCGGAGATGCCGATCCAATCGGCCAACGTGACCCCGATGAGGGGCGCGATGAAGGCGGCGATATTGTTGAGAATGGCGTAGATGGCGATGTAGGTGGGACGGCGGTCTACGGGCGAGACCCGCAGCAGGATGTTGTAACGTGAGAGCATCACCGCGGCACCGAAGATGCGAGGGATCAGAATGATCAGCAGGTTTGGCGTCAGGGTCTGTGTGAACCCGGTGAGCAACGGAAAGAGCGTCATCATCGGTGCCGCGAGGGTCAGGATCTTGCGCTCGCCTTGGCGCTCCACGTGGCGCGGCCAAAAGCGGTAGGCCACGATTGAGGCAACACTTGCCAGCGTGGTTCGCCACCCGATCCAGCTGTCCGACGCTCCCAGCTCCTCAATGAAGTAGATGCTATAGAGGGGCGAGGCGATCGAAACGGCCCACTGATAGACGAAGGTGCCGACCAGCAACACCGCAAACTCTCGAGACCCACCGATGATCTGCCGGATTTCGGCGAATGTAAAAGGCTTGCTCTCCTTGCGAGCCCGGGGCGGCACCGTCGGTCGGATTTGATTGACGTGCCACGTGCTACCCACCGCGCCGACGAAGGCCAGCAGGAAGACGATCTGGTAGTTGATCGGGAAAGCTGCCCAATCCAGGAAATAGCCCATGAGGGGAACCAGGGTCACGGTCATCAGGTTCGTCATCGTGCTGCGGAGACTCACCACGCGCGCTCGCTGGCGGGGCGGCACGATCTCTGCGAAAAAGGTGTCCCACCCGGCTGCCGAGAGCACCGTGGGCGTGCCCATCAGGATCACTGTCCACACCAAGAGTTGGGCCTGCGGAATCTCTCGAAGCAGCGGGAGATTGGCCAACCAAGGTAGCAGGAAGAGCAGGAGATAGAGGAGCCGTCCCAGACCCAGGCTGCGCACGATCAGGCGCTTGCGATTGGTGGTCCGCTCGATGAGTTGGGCAGCGGGGATGCGCAGGAGGACAATGAGAAGGCTAGGAATGGCAGTCCGAAGCCCAATCAGCTGCTTGGACGCGCCCAGCCGAATCGCATAGACGTTGATATATGTGCTCGCGGCAGAGGCCAACCCTAACCAGACGAGGTCCTGGTAAAGATGCCAGATATTGCGTTGGCGGACGTGCTGAGGATCGGGTCCCCGGAAGAAGGGCGTGAAACGACCGGCGATCCCCCAACGGAGTCTCTTGAGGAAACTCACAAGCGGGTAACGACTCCTCTCGAGATCACCAGATCGTGTAACCTCCGTCCACCACGACGGTCGCGCCCGTCATGTAGCTCGATGCCTCAGAGGCGAGGAAGACGGCGACCGGTCCTAGCTCCTCCGGCTCGCCTGGTCGCCCCAGAGGGATGGCCTTAATCCAGACTCCGCCATACTCAGGGTCGTCGAAGAATGGTCGGGCCATTGCGGTGTTCATGTAGCCCGGCGCAATGGCGTTGACCCGGACGTTGTGAGGCGCCCACTCGGCGGCAAGCGACTTGGTCAGGTGGATGACGGCTGCCTTAGAGGCGTTGTACGAGGCCTGTGCCTGGGGGTAGTTCACAATCATGCCCGACATCGACGCGATATTGATGATCCGGCCCTTCCGGCGCTCGATCATGTGGCGTCCCACGGCCTGACAGCAGAAGAAGACCCCCGTCAAGTTGACCTCGATGACGTTGCGCCAGTCGTCAGCCTTGACCTTCTCGGCCTCCAGGTGCTGCACGATGCCGGCGTTGTTCATCAGGAAATCGATCTTGCCAAAGGTACCCAGCGCCTCTTCGACCATCGCATCGACGCTGCCTTGGTCTCGCACATCGGTCTCGACGAAGAGGGATCGTCGCCCCTTCGCCTCGATCTCCTTCGCCGTCACGGGGCCGGTCTCAGGGTTGAGCTCTGCGACCACGATGTCAGCCCCGGCGTCGGCGAAGGCGTGGCAGAAGGTCTTCCCCAACCCCTGCCCACCACCGGTGACGATCCCCACCTGCCCTTCCAGCGAAAACGTCTCCAAGACCATGTGTCTGCCTCCTCAGCGCCGTGCCTCAGTCGTCAATCCAGCAGGGACGTGACGGTTAGACGAGCTGCGAGAGCATCGCAATAGCCTCGCGTATGTCCTTGGCCTGCTGTGACCCGCTGATCTCACGCTCGATCGTCAGCGCGCCAGTATACCCTAACCCTTTCAGCTTGGCGATCAGAACCGGGAAGTTGACCCGACCCTTCCCCAACGGCTTCTCCACGCCCAGCTCTCGTCCGTTGGTCGGGTATTCACCGTCCTTAGCGTGGACGCCGCGGACGAACTGCCCGATCACGTCCAACGCGTCGACGGGATTGGCCTTGCCGTACATCAGAAGGTTGGCCGGATCCAGGTTGATCCCCAGGTTGCTGTAGCCAAGATCCTCAAAGACGCGCAGCAGGACCACCGGTGTCTCTTGCCCTGTCTCGAACCAGAACCCGATATCTCGCTCCCCGCAATACTCGACGACCTCTCGCAAGGCGTCGAGGAGCCCGGGGTAGAGGGGATCGGTCAGGTTCTCTGGGATGAAGCCTACGTGCGTCGTGATGCTAGGAACCCCGACTCGAGCGGCGAAGTCCGCGCCCTGCTTCAGGGTGGCGACACGTTCCTCACGGTACTCCGGTGGCACGAGGCCAATGGACGTAGGCCCGCGCACGAAGTCCCAGAGGTGGGGCCCCGGTGTCCCCGTCCAGATCGTCGTGATCTCTACGTCGTACTCGTCCGCTGCAGCCGCGAGTTGGTCCGCGACCTCGTCGGTCAGGAGCTCCCCTTCCCAGCAGTCGATCTGGCACGTTGGCAGACCGAAATCGTGGACCGCTTTGATGGTCGCGACAGCTCCTCTCTTCAAGGGCGCCATCACGCCAAGCTTCAGTTTCTGCATCATAACCTCCTCTATCTAGCCGTACCCCATGTTTGTAGTAGCGGCTTCAGCCGCGTGCCGCAGCTCTGGAAGCCGTCCGTTCTTGTGCCGTGCCCCCTAGTCTTCCTCCCCAACCATGGAGCCCAAAGTTGTGGGGGCTTCACGCTTCTATGCAACCGCCTTCACCCACCTGCCTGATTACTCAGCTGTTCCTCCCTGATGCTCAGGCGTCAACGCGTGGATCGCCTGTAGCTCCTGCTGTACGAGGGCGAGCGAGTCTCGTGTCGAGCGCGGCGTGCATCGCTCGGGTCGCCTGCCACTCTCGACGCACTCCAGGAAATAGCCAATCTCCGCAAGGTAGCCGTCGCCCGATTCGTAATCCGGGGTCTCCGGGATTGCCTTGTCGGGGTCGGGAAAGACCTCCAGTTTCCCGGCGTCATACCTGACGAAAGCGTGGTCAAACCAGGCCTCGTACCCGGCCTCGAAAGGGACCTGTCCTGACGCCCAGCCAGCGTGCATGTGCACCTGCGGCCCGTCCTGATAGGTCAGACACGCGTGGATGACGTCGTACGTCTTCGCGACTGCCGAGATGCGGCCCGTAGCGTAGACGTGATCCGGTCTGCCGAAGACCGCGTTGGCGTAGTCCAGGTCGTGGATATGCAGATCGAGGATGGCCCCTCCGCTCAATGCCGGGTCTAGGAACCAGTTGTCCGGCGACCACCCCGGGCGTCCGCTCATCCGCCACATATTCAGAGACTGGAGGGCGCCATAAGTCCCGTCCTCGATCCGGGCCTGGAGAAAGCGGTACTCCGGCCAGAAGCGGATCACCTGGGCGATCATGAGCAGCCGGTCCGTCTCGTCCGCGGCGGCGATCATCCGATCGGCCTCCTCGACGCCGAGAGCCATGGGCTTCTCACAGAGCACATGGTGACCGGCCTTCAGCGCTTCGATGACGTAGGAGGCGTGGAGATAAGTGGGAAGACAGATATCGACGACATCGACGTCCGCTTTCTTGATCAGGTCGAGCCCTTCACCGTATCTAGTGGCCTCGGCGAGGTCAAAGGTCGTATCGCCCTCAGCCAGGTTGACTTGCACCGCCTTTTTGCCCTCTAGCCGCTCGGGCACGAGGTCCGCGATCGCGGTGATGCGCGCGCCGCGAAGCTCCCTGTACCTGCGGGCGTGAAACCACCCCATGCCTCCCATCCCGACAATCCCAACCTTGAGCATAGAAACCTCCGCGATCTACATAATGAAACATATCTCAGGAGCTGTGAACTCGCTCAGCCGCGTTGACTTGGGTCCTAACGATGCCTTGCCTGCCCTCGAATCCACTGACGTCTACCGGATTCGAGAGTTTTCCTCGTTCTCCCACATATCCGCGTTCGGTCCAAGCTTCGCCTTTAGCCGATCGGTGGCCTCTGTCAGGGCCTGAACCATATTCTCAGGTAGCTCAAGCTCGGCGGCCCTGGCGTTGGCCCTAATCTGCGCCGGGCTCCTCGCGCCGGCGATGACCGTCGCCACGCTGGGCTGCTCGAGCAGCCAGGCCAGCGCCACCTGTGCCATCGGTAAACCCGCGTCGTCGCAGATCTCGCGAATACGGCCCAAAGCCCTGGCGGTCTCCTCCTCGGCACCCGGTCCGCCGTGCCGGGTCATGGGATACTTCTCCGACGAGAAGTGGCGCGTACGCGCACGTCCCTCGGGAATGTCCTCCAGCGTCTCGAACTTCCCGGTCAGAATCCCGTGCAACAACGGGCTGTAGGTTGCCACACTTACGTCGTTCTCAAGGCAGGCCGGGACGATCTCGTACTCGATTGCCCGGAAGAGCAGGTTGTACGCCAGTTGGTCCACTTCGACGTGGGCGATGTCCAGCATCGCATTCAGATCCTCGACGCCGAAGTTGGACAATCCGACATATCGGATCTTGCCCTCTTCCTTCAGCCGCATCATCTCGGCAATCGTCACCTCAAAGGGCACGTCGCGGTTGGGCCAGTGGAGGTAGTAGACGTCGATGTAGTCGGTCTGCAGCCGTCGCAGGCTGCCTTCGCACGCCTCGCGCAAGTCCGCCGGGCGCATGTGGCTTTCCGACACCTTGGTGGCGATGATCACCTGGTCACGGATGCCCTGGAAGGCCCTGCCGAGCAGCTCCTCCGAATCTCCGGCACCGTAGGCTTCGGCGGTGTCGAAGAAGTTGACGCCGACATCGACGGCGGTCCTCAGAGCGGCGATGGCTGCGTCTTCGTCCTGTTCGCCCCACGTGTGCCCGCCAGCAATGGCCCAGCATCCCATGCAGATCGTGCTCACATTCAGGTCACTTCGTCCAAGTCTGCGGTATTCCATCCGTGTGTCCTCTCTGTCGTCGCCTCTAGCAGATTATAGGTGACGCAGTCGGTTGCTCAAAGTGAGATCCTGTCTGCTCAAGCTGTAGATCCGCTTCACAGTCGTCACAATCTGTTCGCGGGGCGGCAGCACATCGAATTTCATACTACACCTCCGCACTAGAGGGGAAGCTCGATGGGCTTGCCGCCTCGCTCTGCGGACTTGCGGATCGCTAAGATCAGCTCCTGATCCAGACGGGCTTGGTGTGGGCCGTAGGTTGGATCGGTCCCGGACCGCACGGCGTCGACCAGGCTCATCAGGCACCCTGCGACGCCGATTTCATCATCGTGCCACTGAACCCCTTGGCCCTTCTCTGCTGGCGCGAAGGGATTCTCCCATGTGATGATCGGCAGGTCTGGGTCGCCCGTGTGGGCCACCATCGCCACCAGGGCCCCGCCGTCGCATCGCTCCCAACGACGCTCTACTGTGATGAACTGCGGGCCCTCGCCCCCAGGCGCCAGGAGCGACAGCCGCTCCTCGACATCTAGCCCCACGCCCACGGTAATCCCCATCCCCTTTTCCGCCAAGAAGCGGCTGCTGCGCCACCAACGCAAGGCTGAGTCGTAACCGACGTCGGTCCAGTGGAAGATGCCCAGCCGACCGTCCTCGAACTCGATGATGCCGTGTTCCTGCGTCTCTTGGCGTGCCCCGAAGGTATTGGCCAACAATGACCAATGGGGCGCCAGATCGTAGTGCCCGACAGCGCCCGTGACCCGCACGGGGCGCGCGTCAAAGCCGAGGTAGCTGCGCATCACGCTGATGCCGTGGTAACCGTGGCCTGCGTAGTCATTGAAGGAGACGTAGACCTTGCCGAAGAGGCCCGACGCAAGCAACTTGAGCTTGAGCTGCTCTAGTGGACGCCGGTGGAACTGCTCGGCGACTTCGACTTTCAGCCCTTTCTCTTCGGCGATCCGGATGATGGCATCGGCCTCCTCCAGATCGTGCGCGATAGGCGTCTCCAGCAGGACGTGGAGTCCGTGGTCGACCGCCATCTGGCCTACGATCCCATTGGCGTGGTACGCGACGGAGACGATGCCGATCACCGGCTCGGTCTCCTTAATAAGCGTCTCCAGGTTCGTGTACCAAGGCACTTCGAGCAATTCCCCAAGCTCGCTTGCGGAGTCCTCGCTCCGTCCCCATACGGAGACGAGCTCGACCTCCTCGGGCAGGCCCCGCAGAATAGGGCCATACATATACGCCGACCGTTTTGCCGTGCCAACGATGGCCACGCGCAATGGGGTCTTGGCTGATGTCATGGGTCCATCCTCCTCTCATCAGGTGCACAATGACTCACCGGTCATTATATGGTCAGTGAGAGAGGGAAGCAAAGCTGGGGCGGTCTGTACAACGGAGCTCTACGCATGAGAGGCTCGAGGCGCGACGGGAGGTCGCGCCCAGAGCCGGTCATCGTCTGCTGCGTATGCCTATTCTTGAGATTCTCTACTGCCTATTGGCGCAGAACAAGAGGCAAGAAGATCTTGTAGCCCGCTCTATGGACCCAGAAGCCGCCTGAAAGGGCATAGTCACCGCCGGTCAATGTCCCGGCATCAGGCTGCCCCGCTGTCCCATTTAAGACGTAGTCGCCGCCGCTCATCGTCGCGCCGCCCCCGTCTACGGTCCACCAGCCCAGGCTATAGGTACCCGACTGCGCGAGGGCCGCTTTCGTGGCTAATAGGGTGACCAGCACGAGTAACACGACGACTTGTAATGATCCCTCTCTCTTCATAGCGACCTCCTTATCTGTTGGTTGACGCTATGGTTATGAGGCCAGAGCCTCCATTTGTCTGACCACAGCGCTCCCTTGCTGTCTGCGAGGTCGCAGCGTCAGCGCTCTTGCATCGCGTGGACGAGCGCGTGGGTCAAGCCCATGCCCTCGGGTTGATCGTACCCCTCTGGATAGAGGTAGGTGCCCTGCTCGCTGGCAGGTTTTTCCTCCTCGACGGGAATTCGATTCTGCTCGGCATAGGGATCGTGGCGGATGCCGGTCACCTGCCATGAGACCTTCTGGCCAGGCTCGCCACCTGCGATCTTGAAGACATTGTCCTGCACTTCTTGCGCGATGTGTAGGTCGGGCATAGGCGCACCTACGGGCGTTAGCTGGTAGCGATAGTCCCGGTTCAGGGCTTCAAACCACTCGGGCAGTTGCACCGTAGCGGTGCCCTCGCCGTCGAGTGTGACGACGCCGTCATAGATGTTCTTCATATCTGGCGATTCCACGAAGGAGTGGTAAAGATATCTCCCTTCAGGATCGAGGGGGTGGTCGATCTTGAAGGAACCGGCGGCTTTGGTCAGCGTGCCGGCTATGATAACAGGGCCTCCGAAGTACCCAGCATGCCCTTTGACCGCGTGCGCTAGGACAGCTGCTCCCTCAGGCGAAGTGCACTCAGCGTAGACCCCGGCTGTGTTGCCGGACGTGGCGGTAGACCAACCGTAGAGGCCCGCACCACTGTCACTATCGCTCACACCCAGTACGCCAAAGGCATAGTCGGTCAGTGCGCTTGCATACCCGGCTACTCCCACACCTGTCTCGCTCTGGCTCTCACCGTAGACGCCACAGTTGGAGCCTGTGGTGGACCTCGCATAGCCGTAGACGCCCGTGCCCATAGTGCTCTTGCTGGTCCCGTACACGCCCGCGGTCATGCCGCTTGCCGCGCTGGCCTCTCCATATACCCCACCGCCGCTGCTGCTGATGTTTCTTCCATAGACACCGTAAGTCTCGCCGGTAACAGCACCGGCATACCCGTAGACACCTCTGCCGGTGGTGCCTCGGCTTTCGCCGTATACACCATAGTTGGAACCCGTGGTAGAGCCGACGAAGCCGTGGACCCCTCTACCGTTGCTGCTATCGCTCACACCATAGACGCCAGACGTCAGGCCGCTGGGCCCACTGGCATGGCCAACCAGACCCTGGCTGTAGTTACTGGTGCTCTCATTTTCTACGTAAAGCACAGCATTGCCGACTTCGCCGACGATGTGAGCCCCCGGTCGGAGGCTGTGCGCGTAGGGCGTAGCGGTGAGGGCCTGGCGGGGGCTGAGCGTGGTGTAGGTTCCGGTGCTGCCGCCGGCACGTACGCTGATCTCCAGCCAGAGCGGTGTGCCATCAAAGATGATGTCCTCCTCTGGATCCTCTACAAAGTCCAGCGACACCGTGAAGATGCCGTCGCTTACGCCGACGTTGTCGAGAACCGCGCTGTTGGCCACGAGTGCCCCATCGGTGGCGTCGTTGTAGAGCTTGAACTCGAAATCATAGATCCCATTCGCAGGGCCGCCGCCGTCGGCAAGGCTGCCTTGGTAGGTGAAGTCTGTACCGAACTCGCCCAAGGTCTTGGCGGGTACCAGGTGGTCAGCCTCCTGGGCCAGAGTACGCGGCACCACCATGGCACCGTTAGCAAAGGTGAGAGTCAGTAGCAGCGTCAAGAGCAGTTTGGACCAAATACGAGGTATCCCCATGGCTTGTTTCCTCCAACCGTGATGTTTTGGATAAGAGTCAGGCAGGGAAGGGTCGACTCATACGGGGCTATTATTGGGGTCAGGGACTGGGGTGCAACTGCCCCACATCGTTTGGTTAGAGACCTAGTTCACGTTATCGACACCAAAAATCGGTCCACCTCGTAGAGGGCGGCTTGCGCCGGCGGCGAAATCTGAAGCGCGATCATATCAAACGCGTGCTCGACCTGGGGGAGCTCGACCAGTAGAGTCGGTCGTCCTGCCGTCACCAGCGCGGCGTGGAGATCCTGCACGTCCCGCACCGGGACGACGTGATCGTGCAGCCCCTGCAACAACAGGGTGGGGGGACAGTGAGGTCCCACGTGGGCGATAGGCGAGAAGCGCAACAAAGCTGCCTCTGCCTGCTTAGCTGGCGCGCCGAAGAGCCGCTGCGCCAGTTTCGACCAGGGCAGGTAGCCCTCCTTTGGAAAGTAGCCCAGGGCTCGTCCCAGCGCCGTCGCCAGGGGGTGCATCGCCTGCTCGGACCAATGATCGGTTAGCGTCCGCAGGTCGGCAACGGGATAGTACGCGATGACGCCGCGGACGGCGGTGTCCATCTCCTGCACATCGGGTGGGTCCAAATCCGGGCTGTTGGGCGTGTAGGCAGCCAGCAAGGCCAGATGTCCGCCAGCGGAGCCCCCGGTCAACACAATCTTTGCAGGATCGATCCCCAAGGCGCGACCGTTGGTTCGCAGCCACGCGATAGCGCGTTTCACGTCCCCGACCATGCCCTCCATATCCGTCTCCTGGGCCAGGCGATAGGCGACGTCCATGACGACGTGGCCCTGGGCGGCCAGGTGCCGGAAGAAAGGCCGCGTCATCACGTCCTTATCAAAGGCCTGCCATGAGCCGCCATGGAGGTAGATGACGCCCAACCCAGACCTGGGCACCCCCTCGGACGGCAGCCACAGATCGCAGAGCAGGGGGCGTTCTTCGCCGGGCACCTCGGCAAAGGCCAAGTCCTTGATCATCGTGGGTTTGGGTCGGGTCGAGACCTGGCCCAGTCTCCACCGCCAGCGCAGCATCTGGGATCGGATGGCCGGGGGGGGTCTCCGAAGCTGCACCCACCGTCGATTGTCTCTCTGCCGGTGAAGAGGCGTCATTTGGTGCGGCAGTGATGGGGTTGGCGGTCCCCTTCCCAGAGCCGTAAGCGCGCTCGAATCCGTCGTGGGGTTCGGTCACCCGCTTCACATAGTGTGCCGCCAGCAGCGCTCCTACACCTCCGGCAAGCGCGGCGAAGCGCTGTTGGGTGCGTCGCGCCCCCATCGCGCCGAGCAAGCCCATGAGCGAGATGAGCGGTGAGAACGCCGCGGCCAGGATCTTGAGTCCATAGCCAACCATGTTGGAGGCCAACCCGCGGGTCCGCGGCTTGATGTAGAGCCAGGCAGCCAGCCCGGCCGAGAGGAAGCTCCCGGTTGACGCAAGGCGCGCCAGTCGAGTATGGGTGTTGGGTGCGTGCGGCTTGTCCGTCACAGTTGTTGCTCCGAGATTATGCTGGTCTTCATCACTGATAGAGTTGATTTGTAGTGTAGCACGCCGTTGCAGAGGCGAAAATCCCCTATGGCATCCGGAAGCCGTGTAAGAAAGAGCGCCCCTTCAGGGGGCGCTCTTGGCTATCGCGGGCGTCGTGTCGCGGCCTAGGCCAGTCCCGCCTGCTTTTTCAGTGTCTCGACTTTGTCGAGCTTCTCCCACGGCAACCCCAGGTCGTCACGGCCGAAGTGGCCGTAAGCGGCGGTCTGCTTGTAGATCGGGCGACGCAGATCTAGGTCGCGGATGATGGCGCCAGGGCGGAGATCGAAGTTCTTGTTGATCAGTTCGACGATCTTCTCGTCCGGGATGTTGCCGGTGCCGAAGGTCTCAACCGCCACACTCGTGGGGTGTGCCACCCCAATCGCGTAGCTGACCTGCACCTCTAGCCGCTCGGCAACGCCGGCCGCCACCAGGTTCTTGGCGATATAGCGGACCATATAGCTCGCTGAGCGATCAACCTTCGTCGGATCTTTGCCGGAGAAGGCACCGCCGCCGTGTCGTGCCACGCCACCATAGGTGTCAACAATGATCTTTCGACCGGTCAGGCCTGCGTCGCCCTTTGGTCCGCCCGTCACGAAGCGTCCCGTGGGGTTGATGAGGTACTTCGTGTGCTCGTCCAGGAACTCCGCGGGCACCACATGCTTGACGACGTGCTCAATGATGTCGGCTTCGATCTGATCGTGATCGATATCTGGGTGGTGCTGGGTCGAGACGACAATGGTGTCGATGCGCTTCGGCTTGCCGTATGCATACTCGACGGTCACCTGACTCTTGCCATCGGGCCGTAGGTAGTCAAGCGTGCCGTCCTTGCGCACCTCGGCAAGGCGGCGTGTGAGCTTGTGTGCCAATGAGATGGAGAGCGGCATGTACTCGGGAGTCTCCGTGCACGCGAAGCCGATCATCATCCCCTGGTCTCCAGCGCCGATGGCCTCGATCCTGTCGTCCTCGGTCATCTGGCCCTTCTTGTGCTCCAGAGCTTCGTCGACACCCAGGGCGATATCACCACTCTGCTCTTTGATCGAGACCATCACACCACAGGTTTCGCCGTCAAAGCCATACTTGGCGCGGTCATAGCCAATCTCTATGATGGTCTGCCGCGCGATTTCGGCGATCTCGACGTAGGCCTCGGTGGTGATCTCGCCGGTGACAAAGAGCAGGCCAGTGGTCACGGCGCAGTCGCACGCCACGCGCGCGTCGGGATCTTCAGTGAGAATGGCGTCCAGCACGGCGTCCGAGATCTGGTCACAAATCTTGTCTGGGTGACCCTCCGTCACAGACTCCGAGGTCAGGAAATACTGCGGAGCTTTCCTAAAGGATAGTGTCATAGTTCTGTCGTCCTCCCGATATGAGATTCTGTTTACGCTCTATCATGTGCTTACAGGAGCTGAGTTCAGCCTCTGGAGCACCGAATTGCCCAAAAGAACGCGCCCCAAATTCCAGGGCGCGTGGCACTGTCCCATAGCGTACAGCAAAATCGGCTAAGTGCAACTAAGCGCAGCCGCCTTCATAATATAAGGAAGTGTTCGTCTTGGCGTGGGCGTTTCGTGGGTGATTCGCCTCCTGCTGGAGCCGACGAGGAGTCACGCGGGTCTGGCGTCGGGGGCGATCTCCGTGAGGCCTCCCGACACCCCGACGGCGTCTACGTCTCCTGCCGACGAACCAGGCGTCTGATGGCGACCAGGCCCAACACAAACCCCAGGGCGGTGGCCACAATCATGAGTATCCCGTGGCCCATCGGGTAGCTGGCAAGGATGTGTCGATAGACCGCCTCGGGCTCCGGCGACGGCGTGGCGTTTTGCAGGCGGAGGCAGTGCTCGGCCCCGACTTTGACCAGCAGCGACTGGACCCACTCGGAGTAGACGTCGCATCCTGCCTCGACGCTGACGATCTTGGGGTTGTGGACGCGATAAGCGTTGCCCTGATAGACCAAGAGCCCGCCGCCCTCCGCCTGGAGGTTCTTGACCCAATCCACGTCGGTCCCGTACGGCAGAGGAATGAGGAAGCCGCCGTCATCGGGCGTCGCCATCACCGGCGTCGTGTAGGGTCGCCCTGAATGTCGACCAGTATGCCGGATCATCGCATAGGGGATGCCCGGCCGCCCAGCAAACGACAAGGTCAGCGGGTTCACGACTGCCCTGTTGATATACCGTTGCCGATCCTTGATCTTCGACCAGAGTGACATGCTGCAGTCCTCCATCCCTTTCGAAGCCTCACCGCCTTACATAGCGCGAAACATCGTGCCTGGACCCGGCAAGGGTGTTCGCCGGCGGTCGAAGACGACGCTTCGACCTACGGGAATCGCGCCCGAGCCTACGTAGGGCGAACGGTCCAGTTCGCCCGCCCTCAGTAAGCCGGCACCCGCGCTGTCTGCGTGATCGCCCCCACCTTGTAGATGATGAGCCAGTGCGGCACCCACGCCAGTGCGCACAGGCTCACCTCGACGTCGGTCCGGCGCGGCTTGATGGCCACCTCCTCGAACTCGTCGAGAGCCGCCTCCCACTCCGCCACGATGGCGTCGGTCTCTTTCTTGAGTGTCTCCTTCATCTCCTGGATGTCGGCCTCGACGTCCTCGACCTTGTCCTCAGCTGCCGCAATGTCAGACTTGACCGTGGTGGCCTTTGACACCTTCCTCGCTGCCGCGGAGATGGAACGTCGCCGCCCTGAGAAGAGACTCAGCACCGTCTCCCCCGCCGTGATCAGCGCATCCTGCTTGCGCAGGCGTGCATCGGCCTCGCGCTTCTCCAACGTCGCCTGCGCCGAGCGCAAGCGGTCCTCTAGGGTATTCAGCTTGCTCCGATGGCGCTCCTCGATCTTGTCGACCTCGGCATCGCGCAACTCTCGCGCCGCCTGGCTGACGCGCATATGGAACTCACGCTCGCTCTCGCCAGGCTTCGAGTAGACATCGGTGGCGGGATTGTACAGCAGCGTCAACTGGCGCGTGTGATAGAGATGATCGTCCAACTCGCGCTGCAGCGATGTCAGATCCCGGCTCTCGTTGACGGTCTCTGGCACCTCATCGAAGTAGGCATCGGGTTCCGGACGGTTCAGCAGATCCCGGACATCAAGGTCCAGGCTCTCCGCTTGCTCCCACGGTCCCGTCCCAACCCCTGTGGGCGCCTGGGCCAGAAGCGCTACATCCTCGGCTTCGTTCACCTGCACCGCCTTGGTGTTCTTGACGAAGTGGACCCGCCCCATGGCAAGTACGCCTGGCACGTACAGGACGTGCCGATCCGTGACGTCGATCGATCCGCCCGCCCTTCGTGATACCTCGCGCTCGGCCTCCGAAGCGCCCTGCCGAAGCGGCAGGTAGACCTGCTGCATATCCTGGGGCAACATCGGCGGGCTGTTCGAGTATGGCACCTCGGGTGTCACGGTTGGCTCGGGCGCCTGCCTGGGCGCTGCCGCCGCAGTAGGAGTCAAGGGCGCGGCGGCCTGCGCGGCTGCTCCGGTGGCAGGCGCCTGTGTCGCGGGCTGATCGCCCACCAAATCTCGCACCTGCATCCGGGTGAGGGGGCCGCGCAGATAGCTCATCGCCCAGCGCGTCTGGAAGATCACCGGGTGGTCCTCGTGGACGTTGTGAAGCAGGAAGACACGCTTCCCGAGGCTGCTGATGATCTCGCCCAGCGCCTGGCGATCCAGGCCCGATCCAACCTGGGCGGAGGCACTCTCTAAGCCCTCCAGCAACCGCATCTTGTCGCGCTCGGCCTGCAGGCGCCCGATGAACCAGGTGCCGGCGTTGGTCAGCCCCTTGTAGTCGAGATCGGCGGGGTTCTGCGTCGTCAGCACCACGCCGATGCCAAAGGCCCGGGCCTGCTTCATCAGCGTCAGCAGCGGCGTCTTGCTTGGTGGGTTCGCGACCGGGGGGAAGAAGCCGAAGATCTCGTCCATATAAAGAAGGGCCCGCAGGCTGGTGGTGCCGGGCTGCGTCCGCATCCAGGTGATCAGCTGGTTGAGCAACATCGTCACGAAGAACATGCGCTCCGCGTCGCTCAGGTGTGCGATGTAGAAGATGCTGTGTCGCGGCTTGCCCTCTCGCGTCGACAGGAAGCTCGCGATATCCAGTGGATGCCCCTGTAGCCAGCTCTGGAATGCCGGCGCAGCGATGATGTTGTTCAGGCCCATCGCCAGGCCGAAGCGGTCTTTCTCGGGGAAGAAGGTGTCGACGTCGAAGACGCCCAGCGTCCGGATGGGCGGATTCTGGATCGACAGGATCAGCTTGGGAAGATCTAGGTCCTCGCCTTTGCGCCAGAAGTGCTCGAAGATGGTGGAGAGCAGGATATGCTCCCGCGATCGCACCGGATCTGCGTCGATCCCGACGAGGCCCAGCAGCGCGCTCACCGTGCCCTGGACCCGCTCGCGCAGCAGCTCCGCCTCGGAGTCCCAGCTCAGCGGGGGTGCGGCAAAGGACTGCAGGATTGAGACCGGGAGGCCCGCGTCGCTGCCGGGCGTGTAGATGTTGAACTCGGCGCTCTCCTTTAGCATGCGGATGCGCTCGCCGTCCTGCCCCCATTGCTCCAGCCCGTTGCGCCACAGCTCAGCCTGTTGCGCGGCGAATTCGTCCTCGCTGAGCCCCTTGCGGCGTGCATCGTCGACGTTGATCCACGGACGGAAGTCCTCCGGGCGTAGCTCCGGGAACGTCAGCAGCAGGTTGGTGATGTCGCCCTTCGGGTCGATCAGCAGCGCTGGGACGCGGTCGATCGCGGCCTCCTCCAACAGGTCGATGCATAACCCCGTCTTGCCGCTCCCGGTCATGCCCACGCAGACCCCGTGGGTGGTCAGGTCGCGGGCATCGTACAGAATGGGTTTGTCGAGCAGCTCCTCGTTCTCCAGATCGTAGGCCTTGCCCAGGTAGAAAGCCCCTAGCTTCTCAAAATCCATGATCATCTCCTTCGCGATTGCCTATAGCGACTCGGCACTGTGGCCGTAATCTATTCCTTGTCCTTGCCCGGCTTGCTCCTATCATGTTACCAAGCATGCTGCCAGCCGTGCTGCCAGGCACCCTGCCAGCTGTGCTGCCAGGCATCTGCAGTGCTAAGTTCGCACCAACGCCATAGCGATGTCGGCCCATCTCCAGAGCCGCTGAGGTTCATAGCGCACGGTGCTGATATCCTTCAGAATGAGCTCCACCGGCGTCCCATGGCGCTGGCAGGCGGCCAACGTCGCCGCCAGGTCTTCCCGGATCGCCGCTTCGTCCATCACGTCGGTCGCGACGAGGGCCGGGCTGGGCTTCCGGGAGAAGACGAAGTCCCTGCCGATGCGCTCGGCGCCGCGCTCCACATCGACCCACGGGCTCATCGAGACCTTCCGCACGTTTGGGATCTTGCGGACAATGTCCATCTTCGTGTCCAGCGGCTCGCAGCAGCCGTAGTAGCCGAGGCCGAACCGCTCGTACCACCGGCTCGCGTAATCGATGTCGAATTCTTGGTGCATCCTGGGCGAGACCGAGGCGAAGATCTGCGCCATACCAAAGGTCCACAGGTCCTTGGCGCGGGGCCGGCTGGGGTCGTAGCCTGGGGCGGGCAGCTCGTCGGTGTAGGCGCCGGTGCAGTGGATCAGCGACTGAGGCGTACCCAGCAGCCCTTGCTCCTCCAGCTGCGTCAGCATCGACAGATACCCCGTCGTGATTCGCTCCATCATCGCGTGGATGAATGCAGGTCGGTCCACCAGATCGATCAGGGACTGCTCCACCCCGTGCCATTCGACGATGCGGTCCCAGACGGCGAAGTGCGGATGTAGCCCCTGCATTCGGACCTCGAGGATCCCGTCGAAGATCTCGTGCGCCTGCGCCTCGAGCGTAGCCGTCGCGGCCTCATCCAGCCATACTGACGGCATCTGGATCTTCTCCAGATCCGCCTCGGTCTTGAGCTGGTCGATGTAATAATGTCCCACCACGTCATTGTTTGGGTCCAGGATCGCCCGATCCTCAATCGGCGCGATGCCCAGATGCGCCCCGTGGATCACCTTGGGGATATCGACCGTGGGCTCTACCACCATGTCAACGCGCATATGCCGCCAGCCGTAGAGCCTCCGGCGCAGGTCCGTCTCAAGTCGGCGGCAGAAGGGGTCCTCCGTCTGCAGCGCCAGCTCCCCGTTCACATCCATCTCGTGCCACGGGACCTGGTCGATCGTCACCATCGGCCTCACGGGCTCGAGCCCGTTGAGGGCCTTCCACAGTGCGATCGTCTCCTGTTGCACGGGCAACGCTGCGATCTCGGCGACCTGCTTCGCCAGCTCTCTCAGGACCTGCTTGTCGTGGTTTGTGATGGGCATAGGCTACTCCGCGTCTATGGTGGCCCTAATCCTAGGCCTCACCGGTGTTCTGTCAAGAAGAGCCCTCTCTACACGAAGACCTTTGAGCTTTTCTTGT
>JBNGDL010000032.1:0-32677 GCA_049975205.1 Anaerolineae bacterium
CTAGGACGCCGGCCTCTCAAGCCGGAAACGGGGATTCGAATTCCCCTGGGGCCACACAAGACGCCCTCAGCGCTGCTGGGGGCGTCTTTCGTTATACGGACATAGCGTCCCCGATCAGCCCCTCTGTGAGAACCCCCGTGCTGTTTTTGTCAGTATGTGCCTTGGAGTCTTATACAGTTCTTATCTCCATCATAATAGGATTATCATAAAAATAGTCTTCGTAGTAGGGGCGGGGATTGTGTGGAAAGTGCCCTAAGGCCCCTAGATATGGGGAAGCTAACTGATAGCCCTCCTAGATGTGTCGATACGACCGATTATGGGGTTGGGGAAAGTCTGTGGGGAGTTTTTCCATGGCTTATCCTGCTTGGTTGGGGGCACCGACCATGATGGGGCCTGGTGCGGATACTGAGGTCTCCGAGAACGAGACTTTTCCCCGTTTTGGATCAGTTATCCACCAATTTGACGGGGGTTTTCCACAGTTATGAACACTTAGAGGGTACCCTGAAGGGCCGGATGGGATCTCTTTTCCCTAGTCCTAGGGGGGGCAATTGCTGACAACGCCTATTCCTTGGGGCATGTGTACATGTGGATAAGTTTTCCACGGTGCTTGCCTCAGAGCATCCTGCAAGGATCGCCCATTCTCTGCTTGGCTGGGGAGCTGTATCATCTCTCTTGCATCTGCGCTAAGTGGAGGGGATTGACCTCGTTAGGAGCCAGAGACGGCGCGCACGAAAGGTTGTTATAGGGTTTGGCTATGCTATAATGGGGGCGCCAGGTCAAGTGCTGGGATTGGCTTTATGCATTTTAGTTTGCTCTTTTGAAGTATTTGTGCATTCATCTTGGTCGATCTTCAAAGAAGGAGCGGATATGGCAGATCAAGAGATCACCGAGCTGCGCAACCGGATTCTGGGCATTATGATTCGCAATGTCCGTGATCAGGCGCGCGCCTCACGAAGAGAGTGTGCCGCTGTGTTGGGTGTGTCTGTCAGCCGCTTCGCAAGTTACGAAGACGGCACCCGGGCCATTTCGCTTCCCGAGCTCGAGTTGCTGGCGCGTTATCTGGAAGTCCCGATGAGCACCTTTAGGGCGACGGACTCGCTCAATGAAGATACTAAGGCCGCCCGGCTGCCCAACCCGGAGCTCTTCCTGCCTCTACGTCACCGAATCGTTGGGGCGCGACTTCGCCAACTGCGTCATGAGCGAGAGAAGACCCAGGTTGAGGTCGGCGAGATCCTGGGCTGTTCGGCCTCCTCAATCTCAGACTATGAGTATGGCCGGCGTCCGATCCCCGTTGCCGACCTGGAAATGGTCAGCAGGGGCTTGGGGGTGACGCTGGACTACTTTGTGGACCACGACAGCGAAGTGGGAGCATGGCATCGCCTACATGCCGAGTTTGAGGCGTTTTCAGAGCTTCCCGACGAGGTGCGCGATTTTGTACTGCGCCCCATCAATCAGAGCTATCTGGAGTTGGCCATGAAGCTGTCTAAGATGCCCGCTGGACAGCTACGGGCGATCGCCGAAGGCATTCTTGAGATCACATACTAGATCACAGAGGTGAGGACAGATCATGAATGAACAGATCGCGCCCCAGACGAAAGCCGAGGAGCTACAGCAGGAGGGTCTGCGCCTCTTCCAGGAGGGCTTGTACGACGAAGCTGTGCGGCGATTCGATGAAGCGATGCAGCACTTTGCTGAGGGCGACCGCGAGGCCGAGGTGGGGGAGATGCTGAACAACATCGGCATCATTCGTCGACGGCAGGGGCGGTGGGAGGAAGCCCTTGATTCGTTGGAGGAGGCTCACCGCATTTTCGTCCGGATGGGGGATCAGAGTCGCGAAGCGCAAGCACTAGGCAACTTGGCCAGTGTCTATGCCTCTCTAAAGCGTCGCGAGGACGCTGAGCAAGCCTGGAGCACCGCGGCTTCGATTTTTGCTGAGTTGGGGGATGATCAGAAGCAAGGGGATACCCTGATTGCGTTGGGGCTTTCTATGTTCAAGACGGGGCGCCGACAGGAGGGGCTTGCGACGTATCAGGCGGGCCTGGGTCTGGTCGAGAAGCCGACGCTGATGCAACGGCTCTATCGGCTTCTACTGGTTATCCAGACCCGGATTTTGGGATAGGGGCGCTGGCTGACCACGTCACGAAAGAGGTCGCAGCCGCCTAAGTTCAGCGAAATTCTAGTCTTTGAGCAATCCTAGGTTATCATTGAGGGGTGTTTCACGTGAAACACCCATAACTCGAGTTTGGAGGGAGTCGATGAAGGTATTCTTGACGAAAGACGTTGAGGGTGTTGGCAAAGCGCAGGAAGTTATTGACGTTGCGGACGGCTATGCGCGGAACTATCTTCTGCCTCGAGGGATGGCCGTTCGCGCCACCGAGGGGCGGATCAAGACCGCCAAGCAGATCGCTGAAAGCCAGCAGCGTCATGCAGAGCGCACTCGCGAGCAGGCAGAGGCCATCGCTGAGACCTTGGCCGAGAAGGAGATCACGTTCACGGCGAAAGCGGGTGAGACGGGACGCCTCTATGGATCGATCACATCCGCCGATCTTGCCGAACGCTTAGAGGGCGAGCTGGGGCAGGAGTTTGACCGGCGCTGGATCCTGATGGATCGCCCGATTCGGGATGTCGGTGAGCACATTGTGGACCTCAAGCTCGAGGAAGGCGTGCGCGGACACGTCAAGGTGGTTGTCGAAACAGACGAGGCCTGATGACCGATAGCCTGGGCGTCTGGCTGCGCCGGTCGCGGGAAGCGCGCCAGTTAGAGCTTGAAGACGTCGTCCGAGCGCTACATATTCGCCGGCGATATCTTCAGGCGTTGGAAATGGGCGACTATGAGGCGATGCCCGGACCTATTCAGGCCCGGGGATTCCTCCGTAACTATGCGCGATACTTGGGCATGCCCGTGGAGGACGTGCTGGCGCGTTACGACGCCGAGGTCCGAGGCCATCCGGTTCAGCCTCGCGTGCCTGACATAGAGGTGCCGACCCGGAGAGGGGAGCGCACGTGGGCTCCCCCGCCACCGTCGGTTGAGGACGAGCGCGCGGCTGTGCGGGCCAATGCTTCTGGGGGTCTGCTTCGTGTTCTCGCCGCGGCCTTGTTCTTCTTTGGACTGCTTGCTTTAGCCAGTTTTCTTTGGCTGCAGTTTGGGCAGAACGAACCGGTTCAAACGGCAGCGCCGACCCTTTCTGCTACGCAGTCGGGTGCCGCTCGCTCAACCCCTACGCCGACGATTCAGCCCACCCCAATCTTTCCTGTATCCGCGGATGGCACGGTACGCGTGCGCCTGGTGCCGCAGAATCACGCCTGGATTAGCGTCTCAGCCGATGAGCGCGTTGTCTTTCAGGGCATTGCCGAACCCCAGCAGATTGTGGAGGCAACGGCCGAAGAGATTCTCATTGTGTCCACGGGTAACGGCGGTGCTTTTCGCCTCTACGTGAATGGAACGGATTGGGGCGCCTTGGGTGAGCAGGGTGAAGTTATCCGACGAGCCTGGAGCCCCAACGGAGAGACGTCGCTAGGAGACTCATGAGATCGCGTCTTGATCGAAAGAGGGGCGCTCCGCGCCCCTCTCGCTTTTATATTGAGTCATTGGGCTGTCCCAAGAACACCGTCGATGCCAACGCGATGGCTGTTTTGCTGCAGCGGGCTGGGTATGCGCCGACGCTGGATGTGGATGAGGCTGATGTCGTCATTGTCAATACCTGCGGGTTTATCCAGCCCGCTCGAGACGAGTCGCTGGAAGCGCTGAACGATCTCGCCACGTCAATGCGCCCCGATCAGCGCCTTATCGCTGCCGGCTGCTGGTCTCAGAGATCCCCTGAGTACATCCGCGCGGCGGTGCCGGGGGTAGATGCTCTCTTAGGCACCCGATCATGGGCTGAAATCGTCTCTGTGGTCGAGAGACTGTTGTCAAAGCGGGGTGGGGATACGCTGACCCTGATCGAGGATCGTCTGTCTATGCTTCCGGAGGAAGTGGAGGCGCCGGGCTACGTGCTCTCGGGTCGCAGCGCGTTTCTTAAGATCGCCGAGGGCTGTAGCCGTCAGTGCGCGTTCTGTGCGATCCCGGAGATCAAGGGACCGGCTGTCAGCCGTACGATGAACGCGATCCTTGCCGACGCCCAAGCCCTCCAGCATCTCGGTGCATTGGAGATCAACCTTATCGCTCAGGATGCTACGTACTATGGGTATGATCTGGGGCTGCGAGATGGATTGGCCATCCTTTTGGAAGAACTGGCGCGGACGGTGCCCGATGTGCCTTGGATCAGGGTACTCTATGCTTTTCCTGGGTACATCACGCCACGCTTGATCCGCGTGATGGAAGATGTCCCCCAGATACTGCCCTATGTCGACATCCCCCTTCAGCACGCCCATCCCGCGGTGTTGCGCCGGATGCGGCGCCCCGCCGATATCAAGCAGGTCCGTCGGACGCTCTCAGACCTGCGGTTGGCCATGCCTGACATAGCTGTGCGAACCACATTCATCGTGGGATATCCTGGGGAGACGGAAGAGGAGTTTGAAGCGCTTCTGGACTTCGTCGAGGAGATCCGGTTCGATCGAGTGGGTGTCTTCACCTACTCTCGTGAGGCGAACACAGCCGCTGCCGAGCTTGACAACCCCGTGCCCGATGACGTTGCGGTGAGCCGCTACGACCGTCTGATGATGACGCAGCAGGAGATCTCCTATCGGCGGAACCTCGAGTTTGTCGGGAAGCGTATGTTGGTGCTGCTAGAGGGGTGCGGCGATGGAATGACGGTTGGGCGCTCCTATCGCGACGCGCCTGAGATCGACGGACTCGTGTTGATACCAGAGGAAGTTGCCCCGCATCGCATGGTGGAAGTGGAGATCACCGATGCTCTGGTCTATGATCTCTCAGGCATCATCGTCGGAGACGCATAGGCCGAGATCGTATCTGCCGTCACAGGTCTTGCCCCTTTACGATCTCCAGAAGCTCGCTGAGAATCATCGCTGTCGCCCCCCAAATGCAGGTCCGGCCCACTCGGTAGCAGGGCGCTGTGTTGACGCGCCCATTCCGACGCCAGATATGTGTGTCGATCGTGTCCGGGTCCATCAAATGGGCGAGCGGCACGTCAAGAACGGCAGCCACTTCGACAGGATCTGGTACAAGTGGAGGCAGGTGAGCCTGCCAGCCCACATACGGATGGACCAGATTGTCACTAGGGGCGATGAAGAGCGGAGTTATCTCGCCTAGGATGTTGACGTCTCGGGTTGAGAACCCCAGTTCCTCTTCCGTCTCTCGTAGGGCGGTCTCGACATAGGTGGTGTCCTGGAACTCCACGCCCCCGCCAGGCAACGAGATCTGGCCCGGATGGTGTCTCAGTGAGGTGGGGCGCAGTGTGAAGACCAGGGCAATCCCCTCGGGTGATTGGTGCAGAAGGGCCAGTACGGCTGACTGACGAGGCGAGCGGGTCGAAGGTGGTTGCACTATGTGACCCGATGACGCCATCTTCAGTTGGGCCGCTACACCTGGCAATGGGCCCGCAAGGGCACCTTGCAGAGATCCAATGAATGGTGTCGCGTCGACTTGGGTTATCGTTGGACTTTTCACGCTTTGATTATAATCTGTGGGCTATGAGGCGACAAGGCTTGCTCTTTTCGGCGACTGCGAAGGGCTCAGATCCGTGAGGGGGGGGCTCTGGACCGGTGAGCAGGCAAAGGCGTTCCTTGGTCGCGCTCTTGAGTTACTGCCTGATCTGCTCGTCCTTTTGTTGATCATGGCTGTGCTAAGGCCGACTGATGTCTCGGTCACCATGCCAGCTCCCCGGTCCGTGTCTACGACGAACCCCAAGGTAGGCGTCCACACACGGTTGACCGACGAGGTGGAGACATGGAAGATACAGCGGTCGCTGGCGATGGTGCGAGAGATGGGCGCGCCTTGGATTGTGGAGTACTTCCCCTGGGCCTATATCGAACCGAACGAAGGTGACTACGAGTGGGATCACAGTGATACTGTGCTTGCTCACGCCGAAAACCAGGGGCTGCAGGTGATTGCCAGGCTCGGCATGGTGCCTGGGTGGGCGCGACCCGATCCCGACGAACAGGAGACGACCTTCACCTATCTGGATCGCGACCACTATGAGCATTTCGCCCGCTTCGTCGGCGCATTTGTGGCGCGGTATAGGGATGTAGTTGACCACGTCATCATCTGGAATGAGCCGAATCTGAGCTTTGAATGGGGATACCGCCCCGTAGATCCCGCGGCCTATACAGCATTGCTCCGCACCGTATACCCCGTTGCCCATCGTGCCAATGTCGATGTCGTGGTGCTGGGAGGGGCGCTGGCTCCCACTCTGGAGCCGCGTGGGAGTCCCGCAGGCCTGAATGACCTGGTCTATCTACAGGAGATGTATGAGGCCGGCGCGAAGCCCTTCTTTGATGCGCTAGCTGCGCACGCCTACGGACTGGCGCTGGCCCCGGAGGTCGTCCCGGCAGAGGATCTGATCAGTTTTCGAAGGGTAGAGCTGCTGCGGGACGTGATGCTTGCCTACGGGGATGACAAATCTATCTATGTGACCGAGGCTGGTTGGAACGATCATCCCCGGTGGACCTGGGCTGTCCGTCCTGGGCAGCGAATTGCTTACACTCTGGATGCCTACCGTTGGGCAGATGACGCGTGGCCCTGGTGTCCTGTTGTGGCGATGTGGATGTTCCGGACCCCTCAACCGCTGTACAATTACCAAGACTACTATGCTTTTGTGACGCCGGATTTTCAGACTCGTCCCATCTATGAAGCTGTACAAGCCTACACCGGCAATGAATAGTCAACCAGGGTCACCCAACGGTCATTGTGGAGGGTGGTTGCATATGGGATTTCTATCAAGATACATGGCATTGATCTGTCTAGTTGGCCTGTTGACCGGGTGCTCACTCATATCCGAGCTCTCACCTTCAGCCAGCGCATCACCGACGCCCGAGCCTACGCTCACGCCGACGGTCGCGATTTCTCCGACACCAGAGCCTACACCGTCACCGGGGGTTCGGACCACCACCCTGGAGCTGTGGGTGCCTCCGTTCCTGAACCCCTACGAGCCGGGGGCTGCTGGCGAGAGGCTTACCAGTCTGGTGAGGACCTTCTCTGACTCCCACCGGGACATTCGGGTTCGAATGACGGTCAAGAAAGACACGGGCCCCGGGGGATTGTACAATTTACTCAGCACGGCTGCGGAGGTCGCGCCCGGCGTGCTTCCTGATCTTCTGATTCTCAACCAGCACGACCTCGTCCTCGCTGGACAGGAGGGGCTCCTCTCGCCTGTCGATGACGAGATGCCACCTGATGCCGGCTATTTCCCTACGGCGCTCTCCTCCTTTCAGACCGCGGAAGCAACTTGGGGATTCCCGTATGTGGCAACAGCCGACCAGATGGCCTATCGTCAAGGAATCACAACAACGGCGCCTATCACGTTTACGACCGTACTCTCGGGTAGCTATTCTTTCCTGTTTCCTGCAGGGCAGTCCGAAGGTATGGGGCCGGATATGTTGTTGGCGATGTATATTGGCCTGGGGGGGAGGGTCATAGACCAATCGGGACAGGCGACGCTCGATCGCGCGACCTTGGAACAGCTTTACGCGTTTTTTAGCGATATGCGGAAGGTTGGGCTGCTCAACTCCGAGCAGGCCTTGGGGCTCACAAATACAGAGGCTGCTTGGGCGGCCTTTCTGGAGGGCGAAGGCGACCTGACACCGGTCTCTGTTGGAAGCTTCTGGGCTGAGCCGCGCGAGGACGTGTTGCCAAGCTGGGTTCCGACGGAGGATGGCGCCCCCATCACGGTGCTGCACACCTGGGGGATTGCGATCGTCTCTACGGATCCGGTGCGGCGAGAGGCTGCTGTGGCGTTAATGCGGTGGTTGGTCTCGGCTCAGAATATGGCTGAGCTAGCCCGTGCTGCCAATCTTGTACCAACGCGCGAGTTGGCCCTGAGTGACTGGGGGACACCGCCCGAGGGCACCGAGTTCCTAACCCAGTTGCTGACCCATAGCGTATCTTCGTTGCCTCCCAGCGTGGATACCGCGGTGCGACGAGCTCTACTCGCTGGTGTTACGGCGTTGTTGCAGGGCCAGGTGGAGACACCTCAAGCGGCGGCAAGTCAGGCGTTGACCACACTGAGGCGGTGACGGCGTGAACTCCGCGCGCAAAGACGCCGAGAGGCAAGAGGGAGTGAACGCTTCGTGCGCGGTTCTCCGTCGGGACCTCGCCACCATCCGTGGGGCCGCGCTCTCGGCCGTTGACCCGGCCGTCGCTGTCCGGCGTCACTTGGCGCGGTACGCGGAAGACCTAATCGTGAGCGGTCGGGTGTGGCGGCATGGCGCGGGCGACGGGAGTCGAGTGCTGCTCCTATCGGTGGGAAAAGCCGCCGTGCCGATGGCCTGTGCCGCCGTTGAACTGATCGGCGAGGGCATCTCCGACGGCTTCGTCGTCACGAAGCATGGCCACAGTGCTGAGACAGAGCTGCCCCCGTGCGTCGAGGTGATCGAGGCAGGCCATCCTATCCCGGATGATGCCGGCCTGAGAGCAGGGCGCGCGATCACAGACCGGTTGGAGACGACAACTGAGGACGATCTCGTTCTGTTGCTCCTCTCCGGCGGGGGCTCGGCGCTGCTGCCTGCCCCTGTGCCAGGCGTAACCCTGGAGGCGCTTCAATCTACGACGGATCTCCTGCTGCGGGCCGGGGCTAACATTGTCGAGATCAACGCCGTTCGCAAACACCTCTCGCTACTCAAAGGGGGACAGCTAGCACGACGGGCCATGCCGGCTCGCGTGATGACCTTCATACTCTCCGACGTCGTTGGCAACCCCTTGGACGTCATTGCATCAGGCCCGACCGCGCCCGATCCGACGACCTACGAAGAAGCCGTCGATGTGTTAAGGCGTTACAAGTTGCTGGACGAAGTGCCTGAGGCCGTGAGGGCCTATTTGATGTCGGGCCTTGCTGGCGACCAGCCGGAGACCCCAAAGCCGGGTGATGCCGTCTTCCACCGGGTGTCCAACGTGATTGTGGGATCAAACTATCTTGCAGCTGAAGCCGCAGTAAACAGAGCTTCTGAGCTGGGCTATCGAAGCCTGCTCCTAACCACCTTTATCGAGGGAGAGGCGCGCGAGGTGGCGAAGGTCGCGGTTGCGCTTGCTAAGAGCGTTAAAGTTCACGGTCGCCCGGTGCCCCCGCCAGCCTGTCTCGTCTGGGGTGGTGAGACCACGGTGACCGTCTCGGGGCCGGGGAAGGGGGGGCGAAATCAGGAGCTGGCTCTCGCCGCATCACTTGGCCTTGAGGGCCTTGACTGCGTAGCTATCATGGCGCTGGCAACCGATGGCACAGACGGGCCGACCGACGCGGCAGGGGGCATTGTGAATGGCGACACCGCCCGCCAAGCTCGCAAGAAGGGGTGGGATCTCCACGCCACTCTTGCAGAGAACAACGCCTACGCTCTGCTGGACGATGTCGGCGCGTTGTTGCGTCTTGGTCCCACGGGAACCAACGTGAACGATCTACTCGTTCTGCTGGTCCGCTAGGAACGGGGAGTGGATGTCGCCCTCTCGTCCTCAGCCACGCTGCGATCCCTTGCTTTTTGACCCTCGTCAGGTATGATGAAGCTGTCCCGTGGCTGTGTAATTCATGATCCATGCTTAGGTTTTTGCATAATTAATTGAGTGGCGGCGATTTGGTATGTGGGCACATAGGCCTTAAGGTCTTGCTGCCTTCTGACGGCAGAACGTGAGGAGCCTCTGCTCGGTGTCCTTGCAAGGGCAAGGCCTTTCGTTCTAGTCCACCGCCGGGGTGCCACAGCCTGCCGCTGCCCGGGTTCAACCGTTTTGGGAGCACGCCGATGAATTCGTCTCGCCTTAGTCTCTTCTGCGATCGCGCGCTTGAGGCCGGCTGGCTATTAGGCGTGATCGTCACCCCGGTCTTCTTCAACGTCTATTCCAGCCGTGTCTTTGAACCGGATAAGTTGACGACGCTTCGGGCCCTGGCCTTTGTGATGGCTGGACTTTGGCTCACCCGGTTCGTCGAGGAGCGGGTACGTGGCGAGAGACCGTTGCGTTATTCCCTGAAGACGCCGATGGTCCTTCCCGCTCTAATCACCATCGTCGTTTACCTCATTAGCACTGTGGCCTCCCTGGTACCATATACTAGCTTCGTTGGCTCCTATCAACGACTGCAAGGTACCTACACGTTATTTGGCTACCTCGTAATCTTTTTCGCTATTCTCACGAGCTTACGAACGCGGCTCCAGATGAGTCGTCTGATCACGGTGCTCATCCTAAGCAGCCTTCCAGTCTCCCTCTATGGCATCATCCAACACAACGGTCTAGATCCCCTCCCTTGGGCTGGGAATGTGACCACGCGCGTCGCCTCCAATATGGGGAATGCTATCTTCGTGGCGGCCTATCTGATCATGATCGTGCCGCTGACAGCTGCCATGATCGTGCAGAGCTTTGGAGATATCCTGAATCGAGCTCAGGCACGGATCAGCGACGTCTTACGGGCATCGGCGTATATCTTCACCTTAGCAGTCCAGCTCTTGACGATCTGGTACTCTCGCAGTCGTGGTCCGTGGCTGGGGCTGGTGGCTTCGGTTTTCCTCTTACCGTATCTAGCGCTAATCGTGCTACAGCGGCAAGCGAGGGCGGACGAAGCGGGGAGCCGCGGCGGGATCAAGGACATTCTTAAGGGCTTTGGCTTCGGTCTTGGCAGTATGGCGCTAGCCGGCGCAGCCGGTGGGGTGGCGTTCTGGGTGCTTCCAGGGGCTTCTGCTGTCTATGTGAGCATCGGCCTGGCATTGTTAATTTTTGGTGGGCTGTGGTTGCACTTCATTGCGGAGCGCAAGGGTTGGCGATGGCTTTGGATCGGATGGGGGGCTGTGGGGCTGGCGGTCGCACTCGGCCTGGTGGCGGTCAACGTACCCGGACGGTTGCAGACGGAGGTTCGCAAGGTCAGGTCTCTCTATCGCCTGACCACGATCACGCAACTCCAGAGCGGCACCGGAAAGGTCCGGGGCTTGATCTGGCAGGGCACCATGGACCTGATCTCGCTGCATGAGCCGATCACTTATCCGGACGACACGCCAGACAAGCTCAACCCAATCCGCCCGCTCGTTGGATATGGCCCAGAATCGATGTACGTTGCTTACAATTCCTTCTACCCGCCGGAACTCGGGCACTACGAGTCGCGGACGGCGTCGCCGGACCGTTCCCACAATGAGACTCTGGACTCTTTGGTGATTACCGGCGTCTTGGGGCTGGCGGTCTATCTCTTTACCTTCGGCAGTTTCCTCGCCTGGGGATTCCATTGGCTCGGGCTGATGTCCACACGGCGGCAGCTGCTGACTTACATCGGCCTCATTGCGCTGTTCGCCATCACGTTCTTCTTGATAGGCTGGCGGTTGGAGGGAGCGTACCTCTTCGCAGTAGCTATTCCTCTGGGTGTTCTCGTGGGCACAATGATCTATCTGACACTGCAGGCCTTCCGTGATCTATTCGTGTCCACGGCTTGGTTGTCGCAGTCAGACGATGCTGCAGGCTCGTCGGTGGCCCATCCCCACGCGCTTCTCCTGATGGGACTGCTGGCGGGAACAATCGCGCACTATGTAGAGATCAACTTCGGTATCGCTATTGCGGCGACACGGACCGTGTTTTGGGCTTTCGCGGGGCTCTTAGTGGTCTTGGGGCTGTCGTGGGTGCCGGGCCGCTCGGTCTTAGCGGATCTGCTTTCAGAGAACGAGGAATCGAGCTCAGCCGGCTCAGCGCATGTACGACGCACCCGCAAGGTCTCCACGCCACGCCACAATCCTCTGCTGGAGCCCTGGCTAGGCGCTGTGCTGGCGCTAGCGTTAGCAGCGACGTTCTTGCTCGGCACGTTGGTCTATGACTTCGTCAACAACCCGGATCGACTTGGCGATGCTGGTGAGATCTTCATTCGCTCCTTGACGACGAAGTATGAGCCAGAACCCATGCGGGCTTATGGGGCGCTGATGGTTGTGGTTTTCACCTGGGTGCTGTTTGGCGTCATCGGGCTGAGCGAGTTCGACCGCGAAGGGCTTTTCGAGAAAGAGCGGCGCAAACGTTGGGGGATGTCGATCGCGCTCTATAGCTCCGTTTCATTCCTGGGGTTTCGCATCTTCGGCGCCCTCATCGCCGGACATCAAGCGACTTTGACACAGATTCAGATCACGTCCTTTGACCAAGTGGTTGACGTAGCCGACAGGCTGAGCGGAATTCTGGGCTTTTACTACGGCCTGATCTTCGTGGTGCTCGCCTTGCTCGCGTGGGCGCTCACGCAGGAAGAAGGCCGACGCTATCGGTACTCGGGCAGTCCTTGGGCGATGGCCATCCTCGTTGCCAGTCTGCTCCTGAGTATTCCGGTCATTCGAGAGGGTAGCTACGACCTCATCCGTGCGGACATCATCTACAAACAGGGTGGTGTCTTCGCCAATAGCAGCTCGATCAACGAGAAACAGGTCGGCATCCAGCACTACGAGCGGGCGATTGAGTATGCTCCGCGTGAGGACTATTATTACCTCTTCCTCGGGAAGGCGTACCTCGAGTTGGCGCAAAGCGGCGAGGTGCCGGAGGAGCAACGTCCGGCGCTCTTCCAGCGCACCGAGGAGGTGCTGACGCGCGCTCGTGAGCTCAACCCCCTGAATACAGACCATAGCGCTAACCTGGCGCGTTTCTACAAGTCATGGGCCGCCCGTATTGCGATCAACCTCAACGCCGAGGGCCTTGACGCCGAACAGCGTAGCCAGCTGCAGTCTCAGCGGCAGGCCCTTCTCCAGCGCTCTCTGGACGAGTACCAGACCGCACTGACGCTGAGCCCGAACAATCCGATTCTCTGGAACGAGATGGCCCAGCTCTACGCGATCGACCTCGAGAATGAGGAGAAGTTCCAGGAGACGATTGAGCACTCCCTGACGATAGACGATGAATTCGAGCAGACATGGATGCTCATCGGGGATATCCGCAGCTCGCAGGGCGACATCGACGCCGCGATTGAGGCCTACCGACAGGCGCTGGAGATCAAGGATGACTGCACCGTGCGCCGGGTGGTGGGCACCCTCTTGGCACAACAGACGCGGTGGGAAGAGGCCGCCGATTTCCTTGAGACATCGGTGGGGACGTGCGAGACCTCAAGGGACCTCTGGGAGATGTATCGCGTTTTGGCGATCGCCTATGCTAACCAAGGAGAGTCTGCGAAGGCATTGCAGACGGCGCGATCCGCTCTTGCGATCGCCCCGGAAAACCAGAAAACTACCATTCAAGAGCTCATCGATGAGCTCGAAGGTCAGACGCAACTGGAGCCAGGTCCGTAATTTGTATGTGGAGAGGGCCTTCGTTACTACAACGATTCAGTTCTCTATCCCCAGCCAGACTGTGCCAGTGAGCGACTTGTGCTGATAGATATCACGGCATACTTGGTTGTCTTCGTCGGCGTCCTCCTCCTGGCCGTCGTAGCGACGCCGCTGGCCCGCAAACTGGGACTCCGGTTGGACGCGATGGACCGACCGGATCCAACCCGCAAGGTTCATACCGTGCCGACTCCTCGAGTAGGTGGGGTCGCGATCTTCTTAAGCACGTTGATTGCGGCACTGCTGTTGCGAGGGGCCTACAGAGAGCTGAGCGGGATCCTGATCGGCGCGACGCTTGTGTCGTTCCTTGGTCTATGGGACGATCGATTCCAGCTGAGTGCGGGTATCAAGCTGGTGGGACAACTCGTCGCCGTTAGCTTGTTGCTTATGACGGGAGTCCGCGTCCAATCCTTCCCTTCCGACATCCTGGATATCGGCGTCACCATCGTCTGGGTGGTTGGAATCACGAACGCCCTGAACCTTCTCGACAATATGGATGGGCTTTCTGCCGGGGTTGCGGCTATTGCAGCGGCTCATTTCTCCCTTATGTGCGCCTTCAGTGGTCAATACCTCGTCGGGGCTCTCTCTGTCGCCGTGATGGCAGCATGTATCGGGTTCTTGATCTACAACTGGAATCCGGCGACGATCTTCATGGGGGATTCAGGGAGCCTGTTCCTTGGATTCATGCTGGCCTCCGTGGGCATCAAACTGCGCTTCCCGGAAAACGTGACCTTTGTGACGTGGATGATCCCACCCTTAGTATTGGGGATTCCCATCTTCGACACGACCCTTGTCACGCTCTCGCGCTTGCGTCGCGGCCTCAACCCTTTGACGACCGCGGGAACCGATCATACTTCACATCGGCTGACCTACGCCGGGTTCTCCCGGCGCGAGTCCGTCTTCTTGCTCTATCTGGTTGCTTTCGTCCTGGGGCTTCTGGCGATCTTTGTGACGCAGGCCTCTGTTGCCGAAGGGTACCTCGTTGGGGGCGCGGTCGCGATCGCGGGGGTCATCGCTCTATGGCGTCTTGAGCGCCCCCCATTCTGGCCGCAGCCATCTCCTCGACCCTAGCAATTGATTCGCGGTAGTTTACTGGTACAATGTCTTCTAAATTAACGTGAATAGGAGCTGAGGAGATGACGAAGATCATGCGAAAATTGCCGACCGTGGCGTTGATCATAGTGTTGTTGCTATCTGCCTGCGGGACGGCGACCCCTGAGCCGACGACGGCTCCCACAGACACGCCGGAAGTAGAGGCTACGGCGCCAGTGGAGGGTCCAGAGGCGCCCACGTCGGTGCCTCCGACCGCTAACCCCGGGGATCCGGTGGAGGTGACGGCACCTGAGACACCTGGTATGTGCCAGGCCGCACCCTTGCCCGAACTAGATGTGCGCGAGGCCGACGAGACCGATTGGGTGAAAGGGACACCCCTGGACGAAGCCGAGATGATCATTTACGAGTATTCCGACTTCCAGTGCCCGGGCTGCGCGGGCATGTATCCGGTCCTGGAGAGCTTCCTGGAACTCAACCCAGGGACCGCGCTGGTCTATCGGCACTTTCCGCTCGATTTCCACGAGCACGCCCAGATCACGAGTGAGGCCGCTGAGGCCGCTGGCGCACAGGGGAAATTCTGGGAGATGCACAACATCTTGTTCGACAACACCTCAGAGTGGATTCCGCTCTCCGCGGACGAGATCCGCGATCAGCTATCCACCTACGCTGAGGAGATTGGGCTCGATGTCGAGCAGTTCAACGAGGCACTCGAGGAAGGAACCTACACCGAGAAGGTGCAGGGCCAATATGACGAGTCTCGCGAGTTGCAGTTGCCGGGGACGCCAAGTTTCATCTTCGACAACGTGCTCTTTCCCTCGGACATCGGCCTTTCACTGCAGGGGCTGACGGCGTTCCTGAATATCATCGAGCGTCAGGACGAGATCTTCTTCCCGGCCCCGCCCGAGATGACGATTGATGAGGATAGCGAGTACGAAGCCGTCCTGACGACCAGCAAGGGCGATATCCGGGTGAACTTGCTGCCCAAGTCCGCTCCGGTTCACGTCAACAACTTCGTCTTCCTGGCCCAGGAGCAGTGGTACAGTGGCTCGGACTTCTTCTTCGTGCGCGATGACTTCGTCGCAGTCACGGGGGATCCGACGAACTCAACTGTAGGTTACCCGGGCTACTACTGCCAAGGGGAGACAGAGAGCACCTTTGATCGCCCTGGCTTGATGGGTATGCTGGCAAACGGGCAATTCTTCCTGACCTTGGGAGCGGATGCTTCCCAGCTCAGCGGCCAATTTGCCCTCATCGGGCAGGTTGTGGAAGGTCTCGACGTTCTAGACGAGTTGACCCGCCGGGTGGTCGGTGATCCATCCGCGCCGGCTGCTGACGTGGTGGAATCGATCCAGATCATCCAGAACTAGGCAATATCATGTAAAATCCAGGGATAGAGTCCGGGCTTCTGAGTTCCCGAGGCCAGACTCTATCCCTTTTCCGTTCTATGGGCGACTAACACAGGTCCCTCTGACTGAAGAGATGGATCATTGCCCTTCCAAGGAGTCCACTGTGAATAACAACACACCACTGCCTCGATGGCTCTGGGTCATCGCGCAACTCGGCGGCGTCGTGTTGATCCTCCTTGGCCTAACGTCTATCCTTTTCCCCTTCTTCGCCCCGACGGCATTCGCCGCAGCCGGTGTGGTTGCGGTCGGATATGGCATGATCGCGGCAGTATTGGGGATCTCTTTGCTTGCTTCTGGGACTCGCGGGCAGAAGCAACGCCAGCCGAAGCTCTTCTACTCAAGATGGGGATGGATCGGATTCTTGCTCGCGAGCATCGCCGTGGCTGTGGCGGGATTGTTGCTACCCGCAGAGATGCAGCTCCGGCCGATCTTTGCCCCCTTCCATTTTCTGCTGATCGTGTTGCCTGGTCTCTTGCTGTTGGCCTTGGTCTCCTTGGCTGCGGGCAAGGGCGCCGCACTGTCCCTTCGACAAACGTCGCTGGCGCTTGCCGGGGGAGCCAGCAGCATCTTTCTCGCGTTGCCTGTGGAGATTGTGGGCCTCCTGATCAGTGGCGTTGTCGGGGTTGGGCTGTCGCTGGGCTTCCCCGGAGGGCCCGAGGAGGTCCAGCGACTGCTAGCGTTACTGGAGCAATGGACGGCGCGGCCTCCAACGGATGAGATGGAGATCTTGGGCGTATTGGCCTCACCCGTCGTTCTGATCATCTTGGCCCTGACCCTCGGGGTTGTCACGCCCCTGATTGAGGAATTCGGCAAGACCTTGGTGATGGGCCTTGTCGGCTTCTGGATCCAGCCTTCACTCACAGCCAGCTTCGTGTGGGGTGCGGCTTGTGGCATGGGCTTCGCGTGGCTGGAGGGGGTGTCGAACGGGGCGTTAGGACTGGGAGGCGCTGGGGCGTGGCTGGGCAGCGCCGGTGTCCGGTTCTTCGCGACGGCGATGCATGCGGTGACCAGTGGTGTTGTTGGGCTCGGCTGGGCGCGGTTCTGGCGGGGTCACCGATGGGGACTGCTGATCGCCTATGGGGTCGCGGCTGTCTTCCATGGACTCTGGAACCTGAATGTCATTCTGACGCTGGGTGGCGTGGGCTTAATGCTGAGATCTCCAAGGGGGGGCGGCCTTGTGGTGATCGGTGGCGTGGTGATGCAGTTCCTTCTGGTGATCGTCGCGCTGTCGGCGCTGGTTGGAATCCCGCTGCTCTTGCGCCAGCGCAACAAGAACGTGCAGACCCAGGCCTAAGGATGCAAGGCGGACTAGAGACCCTGCTCGCGCGGCTGCAGGCCGACCCGAAGTTCGTTCGCAATGTGACAGCTTGGCATACGCTACCGGGTCAGCCACCGCACGATAGCGGATGGCCGTCGGAGCTGGATCCACGCTTGGCGAAAGCCGGCGCTAGCCTGGGGATCCCCACGCTCTACAGTCATCAGGCTTCGGCCGTCGAGGTGGCGCTGCAAGGCGCTAATGTCGTGCTGGCAACGGGGACAGCTTCGGGCAAGACGCTGGGCTATGTTCTACCGGTCCTGCACACGCTGATGCGCGATCCGACGGCGACCGCGCTCCTTCTCTATCCCACGAAAGCGCTGGCTCACGACCAGATCGTGGCGACGGAGCGATGGATCGGGACACTCGACGCTCCGCTGGCGCTACGTCCGTACGATGGAGACACGCCAAGACGGCACCGATCCGCCATCCGCAAAGAGGCGCGCATCCTGGTCTCGAACCCCGACATGTGTCACCTGGGTATTCTACCCCACCATACTCAATGGATGCGGTTTTTCCAGGGCTTGCGCTACGTCGTCGTTGACGAGTTACATACCTATCGCGGCGTCTTTGGGAGCCACGTGGCCAACGTCTTGCGCCGGCTGCGACGTATCGCCAAGTTCTACGGTGCCCATCCTCAGCTCGTGGCAGCCTCGGCGACGATCTCGAATCCTCAGGATCTGGCGGAGACACTCTGGGAAGGGCCTGTGACTGCGATCGAAGAAGATGGCGCCGCCTATGGCAAGCGCCACGTTCTCTTCTACAATCCTCCCCTGGTGAATCCGGCCGTCGGTCTTCGAGCGAGCGCCGCGGAGGAGGCGTTGGGGCTGACGACAAGGCTACTTCAGGCCGACGTGCAGACGATTGTTTTTGCACGCTCGCGACTTTCCGTGGAGCTTCTCCTCCGCGAGATGCGGGCGCGGGCCGAGGCCTTAGGGTATGATCCCGAGGTCGTGCAGGGGTATCGAGGCGGCTATCTTCCGAACGAGCGACGCGCGATCGAGCTAGGGTTGCGGACGGGGAGCGTGCGGGTCGTCATCGCGACCAATGCCCTGGAGTTGGGCATCGACATTGGGGCGCTTGATGCTTCGGTGCTCGTGGGCTATCCCGGCACGATTGCAGCGACGCGGCAACAGATGGGCCGGGCCGGTCGGCGGGCGGGCACCTCGCTGTCGATTCTCGTCGCGACCTCGGCGCCCCTCGATCAATATCTTGTCTCTCATCCGGAGTATTTCTTTGGACGGTCACCCGAGCGGGCCCTGGTGAACCCCGACGCGCTGACCCTGCTAGCCTCTCATCTGAGCTGCGCTGCCTTCGAGCTGCCCTTCCAGCATCAGGAGAAGTTTGGCGCGCACACGGACGTCGATGATCTTCTACGGGCCTTGTCCGCAGAGGGCCTGCTGCACCGAAGTCGGGATCAGTACACCTGGGTGGGCGAAACCTATCCTGCGCAGATGATCTCTCTTCGCACCGCGACGCCCGACAACGTCGTGGTGCGCTCAGAGGAGGAAGGCGTCATCGGCACCGTGGATCGTCCGACCGCCCCGCTCCTGGTCCATGAGGGCGCCGTCTACTTCCACGCGGCTGCTCCTTATCTCATCGAATCCCTGGATTGGGAACGTGGGATCGCATTGGCCCGCGCTGTGGACTTGGATTATTACACGGTGGCTTCCGCGACCACGAAAGTGGTCAGGCTGGCGCTGCGACAACGCATACCTCCGGAAGACGAGGAGTATGACAAGGGCATTGCGCGCACGTCCGAGGAGGTGATGGTCCATAGCAAGCCCACGGCCTACCGGCGGGTGCATCTAGGTACCCGTGAGACGCTGGGCTGGGGCGAGATCCAGCTTCCGGAGCAGCAGATGGAGACTGAGGCATTTCGGCTGACAATCGGGCCGAGTTTGGTGCACGCCTTGGCCGACGAGGGCGTGATGGTGGCGCCCCTGGACTACGGCCCGGAGTGGCCTGAAATCCGGAAGCAGACGCTCGCGCGCGACGGACACCGCTGCCGCCTTTGCGGGCAGCCGGCGACGCCGGAGCGTCCCCTGGAAGTACACCATCTTACCCCTCTACGGACCTTTATGGCACAGTACGCGCGAGCAATGGCGCTGCGGTTAGCCCACGCTCCCGAGAACTTGCTCTCGTTGTGCGGAGTCTGCCATCGAGAGGTCGAGCGGACCCGCGGGGCAAGGACCGCCCTCAGTGGCCTTGCCTACTTGCTTAAGCATCTAGCCCCCGTTTTCCTGATGTGCGATCCCGGGGATCTCGGTACTTCGGTGGAGGCCAGGGATGCTGAATCTGGACAGCCCGCGATCATCCTCTATGATGGGGTGCCCGGCGGCGTCGGCCTGGCGCCCAATCTCGTCACGCTGTGGCCCGATCTTGCGCGGGTCGCCCTGGAACGGGTTGAGGGGTGCTCCTGCCTGGAGGGGTGTCCCTCGTGCGTTGGACCCACAGGCGAGAGTGAACCGGGGGCAAAGCAGGCAACGGTGCATTTGCTGAATCTCGTCACCGCCTAGATTGGAACTCCCATGGCTTGTAGTATAATGGCCTCAACCCTGCTCTCGAAACAGACGATGCCAATTCTAACCAAGGATACCCTAGAGTTCATCAGCCGGAGTCCGGAACAGACCTGTCGCTTGGGTGCGCGACTAGGTCGCTATCTGAGCGGAGGTGAGGTTGTAGCGCTCGAGGGAGGGTTGGGCGCAGGTAAGACGGTCTTCGCCCAAGGGGTGGGGATGGGCTGGGGCGCCAGTAGCCGCTTGGTCAGTCCGACCTACGTCCTTGTGCGGCGTCACGAGCGCCATCAGGATACTCTGACGCTTTACCATATCGATCTCTACCGGCTGAATTCCAATTCGGAAGTGGAGATGCTCGGGCTGGACGAACTGATCGGAGCTCCAAACACGGTCTGTCTCGTCGAATGGCCCGAGCGCCATCCAGGTCTCTTTCCTCAGGAACACCTGTGGATTCACCTGCGTATGCTTGATGAGTACCGCCGTTCCTTAGTCTTTCAGGCCCACGGCGAGCATCATCAGGCGATTCTGGAAGATTTCCGACAGGAGCTGTTAGGTCTCTGATGTTACTCGCCATTGATACAGCAACCCATCGAGCCAGCATCGCGCTGCACGACGGCGCTGTGCTGCGTGCCGAATGCACGTGGGAGTCAGTCAATCGACACACGGTCACCCTGCTCCCCCGCATCGTGGAGCTCTTAGCCTCCTCGGACCTATCCGCCACAGATCTCACAGCCATAGGGATCTGCATTGGGCCGGGATCGTACACTGGCGTGAGGATTGGCGTGTCGGTCGCCAAGGGGTTGGCGTCCGCACGTAAACTCCCGATGGTAGGCGTGAGTACCCTGGACATCCTGGCTGAGGCGCAACCGCAGAGTTTGCATCCTATGTACGCGATTCTCGCCGCAGGCCGAAAGCGATTGGGCTATGCGCGGTATCGGTGGCGTGAGGATGGTTGGCAGGCCGAGACGGGGGTCCAGATTGTTGACTGGCGTCAGTTCACTGAGTCACTTGAGTTGCCCGCCGTTGTGGTGGGCGAAATCGGATCGGTGGGCAAGGAAGCGCTCCGTCCGTTGTTCGGGCGGGTAGAGATTCCGTCGCCAGCACAGCATCTTCGGAGAGCGGGCTATTTGGCCGATATCGCCTGGCGACGCCTAAGAGCTAACCAGGTTGATGCGCCCTCGGCGTTACTGCCCCTTTATGCTCGTTGATCTATGGCTGGGATAGCGCGCCTTGCCCACCGGGCTGCGGGGCATCTTTTCGATTGACGCATAGTTCATGAACGGCAACGGCCATACCTTCCGGATTCGGCCGATGAAGGGGCGGGATATCCCTGCTGTGGTCTCTCTGGACCGGCTTGTCTTCAGGGATCCTTGGCCTGAATCCGCCTATGTCCAAGAGCTCTACTTTAATCCCAATGCCCACTATTTCGTGCTGGAGCTTGTGGACCCAGCCCAGGCACGCAGTTGGCACGATCACCGCCGCCGAGAGGCCGGTCGACTTCTCGGATTTGTCGGAATGCGCGTGGAGGGAAAGCGCGGGCACATCAGCACGTTGGCCGTGCGGTCTGAGTGGCGTGGTCAGCAATTGGGAGAGGTCTTGCTGTTGATCGCGATCGACCAAGCTATCCGCGATGGCGCTCACGTTTTGGGACTCGAAGTGCGTCTCTCCAACGAAGTGGCTCAAGGCCTCTATGCTAAGTACGATTTCGAAGTTCACTCGCGACTGCACCGTTACTACGCAGATGGAGAGGATGCTTACTACCTCCAGACGCGCCTGAAGGGTAACTCGGATTATCGCGCCCGGGTGCAGGACCGACTCGATGAGTTGGTGGCGACTTTACAGATAAAATGGACTCATAGTAATGACGGATCTGAATAGAGGAGGGGACATGGACCGCGAGAAAGCGCTCAAAGCAGTTCACGACGAGATACGGCGTTGTACTCGGTGTCCACTGCACGTTGGTCGAACCAGAGCTGTCCCTGGTGCTGGTCCTGTCGATGCGCTCGTCATGTTTATCGGCGAGGCGCCGGGCTTTCACGAGGATCAGCAAGGCCTCCCATTCGTCGGAGCCGCCGGCCGGTTCCTGGATGAACTGCTGGAGGGGATCGATATCGAGCGTGATCAGGTGTTCATCACCAATGTGATCAAGTGCCGTCCTCCGGCAAACCGTGATCCAGATCCTGACGAGGTGGAGACCTGCAAGCCGTACCTTGATCGGCAGATTGAGATCATTCAGCCTGAGGTGATTGTGACGCTGGGACGCCACTCGATGGCGCGGGCATTCCCCGATGAAAAGATATCGGTCGTCCACGGTCAGCCGCGAAATGTGGAGGGCCGAGTCTACTTCCCTATGTACCATCCTGCTGCCGCCCTGCACCAGCCAAGTTTGAGAAGCGTTGTTGAGGCGGATTTTCGACGGCTGAAGGACTTGCTAGAGGGACAAGTGACGCCAGAGGACTATACGCCCCCGCCCGACGCAGAGCAGCTCTCTCTCTTCTGATCGGCGTTTTCCTTATCCAGGGCCTTGCCCTGAAAGAAGCTCAGGCCGCGGTGTTTCGCGGCCTGATTCTTTGCCGGGCTACGCTTGCCGGAAGACTACGGGGTCCCTAGTTAGCCTTATGGTAGCGCTCACGGATGTTCGGCACAAGGTACTCGGCAAAAGCGCGCTCGACATCGTAATCTGGAGACCAGCCCCAGTCTCGTCGGGCGGCAGTGTCGTCCAGATCGGCCGGCCAACTATCGACGATCTGCTGTCGCTTAATGTCGGGTTCAAACGTGATTTCGGCTTTAGGGAAGAAGCGCTTCACGTGGTCGCGAAACTCTCCTGCGCTAAGGCTGAAGCTCGTGACGTTATAGACCAGGCGACTTAAAGCGTCCTGGGGGGCTTGCGCAAGGGTCATCAAGGCCTTGACCGCGTCGGGCATCGCCATGAACGGGATGCGCACATCCTCGCGGACGAAACACGCGTAGGGTTTGTCCTGCGCTGCGGCATGGAGCATCTCGGGTCCATAATCACTGGTCCCCCCACTGGGAACGGTGAAGGCGCTCACTAGCCCGGGAAACCGAACGGACCGGAAGTCCAGGCTCGTGGGGCGATCGGCTGCCAGCTGGCGAAAGTGCCGGCTGAAGTAGGTACCCAGCATCTCGCAGTAGAGCTTATTGCAGCCGTACATCGTGGTTGGGTAGTTCCATTCCCACTCGCGAACCCGGGCATATTTCTCTTTGGTCTGCAGGTCGGGGAGCCCGAAGGCTGCGATCGAGCTGGGGAAGAGAAACTTCACCGGCTCCCCACGCCATTCCGACTGCTGTGCCGCGAGGTGTAGAAGCCCCATCGTGCCCTCTACGTTGACCCGGTGGGCAGCGTCGGGAGAGAACTCTGCTCGTGTTGAGAGCAAGGCGGCTAGGTGGTAGATCTCCTCAATCTCATACTCGCTGACGAGTCGGTCTAACAGTGAGGAGTCGAGGATGCTGCCCTGCACCTGGATCACGCAGGACGCGAGATCGGGGGGAAGCGGATTGAGATCCAGGGTGAGCAGCTGGCGGTTCTCTCGACAGCTCCCGTCCTCTGCCAGGCACCGGATGAGGGCCTGACCGACCTCACCAGCGGCACCGGTGATCATCGTAACTTTCGCGCGCATAAAGCCTCCTTGTGACTCAGGGTCCCTCCCATCCTACAGGACACGGGGGGTCTGACATAGTGTCGATACGCCAGTGCTTGCTTTCCGATGCTCACGTGTTATACTGGCCTCAAGCTAAACTGCAACCTAACAAGAGAATAGCTAATGGGTCGAGGTGCGCTTGACTCTTGCTGAGATGGCTCAGCGGAGCTGGCGCTTGAAGCGAGGAAGTCCGGTGAAACTCCGGCGCTGTCCCGCAACGGTTACCTCTCTCGTAGAGGAAAGCCCGACACTCCGCCTGGACCTGTGCTGACAACCCTTCGCGGAAAGGAGGTGGCACACGACCCCAAGTTGGTGTCGGTGAACCTTCCCTGCTTTCTGGTGGGAAGGTTTTTTTTGTGTCTACCATCATCTGTCTTGGCTTGAAGGAGCTAGACCATGAAGAGGACGACCATAGGCCTACGTGTGATAGGCGTGATTCTTGTATTGACGTTGAGCGTGTGGGGTGCGCCGGTGATGGGCGCTACCCATTCGCAGAACGCGGAGGCCCTGGCTTGGCTGCGCGGAGCTCAGGAACCGGATGGGGGCTTCTCATCGGGGTTCGCCGAGGGCTCGGATCTCGGCACGACCGTTGAGGTCATCCTGGCAGCTGCAGCGGCAGGCGAGGACGTGAGTACTTGGGTGACTGACGAAGGGCGTTCGCCCCTAGACTATGTAGCGACTCAGGTCGCGAGCTCGGCAGTCACGGATGTTGGGAACCTGGGCAAGGTGATCCTGGTCGCCGTGGCGACAGGGCAGGACCCGCGCAGTTTCGCGGGCGAGGACCTGATTGAGACAGTGAAGGCGGAGCAGGATCCCGAGACGGGCCTGTTTGGGGACACCCTCTTCAAACACGCCTATGTGGTCTTGGCGCTGCATAATGCTCGTGCCGCGGTTTCAGAGAGCGCCGTCACGGCTATGACGTCGCAATTCACGGAGGATGGCGGTTGGGCGCTTTTCGGCGGGACGACGCCCGGCACGGCCGATACGAACACGACGGCCTTGGTGATGCAGGCGCTCGTAGCGGTTGGGCGGCCTGATGCCGCGGCAGGCGCTTTGCCCTACCTGCGGCGCATGCAAAACGAGGATGGCGGATTCCCCTACCAAAAGCCCTCAGCTTGGGGGACGGAGACGGATGCAAACTCCACGGCCGTGGTCCTGCAGGCGCTCAACGCCCTCGACGAATCGCTGGGAACCTGGGTCGCCAATGGCACGGACCCCCTCGGCGCGTTGCTGGCGATGTGGGATCCGAACACGGGCGCTTACCGGTGGCAGCAAGGGGTTCCCTCGGCCAACATGCTTGCGACCGCGCAGGCGGTACAGGCGGGAGAGGGCATGACCCTGGTTGACATTGCTCGAGTGGGCGCGGCGCGATCGCCTGAGGTCGCGGTCTCGGCGGAAGGGACCGCTCTGTTGCCGGCTTCTGGTGCGAGGCTGGACACGCGAACGGCGCTCGTGATGGGCGGGGTCATTGTGATGGTGGCGGTCAGCGCGTTCTTGCGGCGCAAATAGCTAGTTACGAGGCCTGTTAGGGGTGACGATAGGACACCGATGAGGTTTTCCAAGCGCAGGGCGCGGATTGGGGGACGGGCAAGCATTCTGGGAGGTGCGAGTGTACTCTCGCTCCTCCTGTTGCTCCTTGTGACCCCGTCTTTAGGGTGGGCGCAAGAGCCAGCTCAGCGTGCTGGTATCGTGGTCGTTCACGGCGATGGTAGTGTGGTGACGCGGTGCGTCGCCTTTGACGAGCCCACTATCTCGGGTCTGACCGCCCTACAACGCGCAGGTCTGACGCTATCAACGGCGGCGGGTCCGCTTGGTGTGACCATCTGCTCCCTTGACGGCGAGGGTTGTCCCACGTCCGATTGCTTCTGCGAATGTAAGAGTGCCGATTGCGCCTACTGGAATTACTATCATCGGAATGCTGATGGCTCTTGGGCCTACGCTAACGCAGGGGCGGCGTCCCGACAGCTGCAGGACGGCGACGTGGACGGGTGGGTGTGGGGCGACGGGACGACAGCGCCCCCTCTGCTCAGCTTTGAGGCCATCTGCGCTGCGGAGCCTACTGGGGACAGTGTGCCGACGGAGGAGGCCCTCGCTCCTACCGCGACCGCGTCGGCGACGGTTGCTGCGACAATGGCTCGAATCCCTACGGAGACCGCGACGATCCGACCGACGCCTACCGTTGAGCCAACGGAAAAGAGCGAAGCGGTCGGAGCGACACCATCTGCGGAGGTAGCAACCGTGACGCCTTCGCCTACTGCCACGGCAACCGTCCCCTCAACGGCTTCGTCAGCCCCTACACGCACCGCCGTGGTTTCGGAAAAGACGCCGGTACCGCCCACAGAGGCCCTAGCACCCAGCGCCGAGGAGGAAGATGCCTCGGGGGCACCGCTGAGCTACTTGGGCTTCGCGGCGATTCTCTTGGTCCTTGGTGGGGGATTCCTGCTGCTGAGGCGCTCATAGGAGGGTCGATGTCACGAGCGCTGCGGCATCTGTCACGCTGGATGATCTATGCTGTCGCCTCCCTGATAGGGATTGGCGCGTTCTTCTATCCCTTTCTTCTGCCCCGTTTGGCCTCTCCAACCGGCCTTGCGCACGCCGTGGACTCGCCCTTGCTGCTCGGCATCCTTGGCGGGCTCTCCCTCGTGGCCCTGCTCCTTGAGACGCAGGGCATCGCGGCCTCAGACGCAAAGAAGATGGCGCTGTTGGGGGTCCTCGTGAGCCTCAACGCTGTCTTAAGCTTCGTCGAGACAGCCATCCCCGGGCCAGGCGGTTTTAGCCCTGTCTTCTTTCTAGTCATCTTGGGGGGATATATCTACGGGGGTCGCTTTGGGTTTTTGCTGGGCACCTTGACCCTCTTTGTCTCCGGACTGGTGACAGGCGGGGTGGGGCCTTGGCTGCCTTACCGGATGTTGATCGCTGGTTGGATCGGGATGACCTCGTCCCTTGTGCGAAGGCTGGTAGAGCGACTGCGCATCGATAGGACCCAATGGGAAATAGGCGTCTTGATGCTCTTCGGGGCGGTATGGAGCCTGCTCTTTGGAGCGCTGATGGATCTGTGGTTCTGGCCCTTTGCCAGCGGGCCCGCCGAACAGCATTGGCAGGTTGGGATCAGCTTCTGGGACGGGGTCCTTCGGTTCGTGGCCTTCTACGTCGCGACCTCTCTGCTCTGGGACCTAGCTCGCGCCATCGGCACGGGCGCGATGCTGGCGCTGTTCGGGCGACCGACGCTCCGTACGCTGCGGCGGTTCGCCAGACGTTTCGCTTTCGAGGTGAGAGCGCCGGAGGACGTTGTGGGGGAGGCCAGTTGATGCATCCTGTGGCCTGGTTTGTCTGGCTTGCGCTTGCCGCGCTATCGGCGCTGCTTACACGGAACCCCCTCTATCTGATCATTCTGTTCGGCATCGCGCAGCTTGTCGCTGAGGCCATACCGGACGCTCGCACGCACACGCTACCGGTGGCACCGGTGCGGTTTGCGCTCTTTTCCGTTCTCGTGGGCGCGCTCTTCAACGGCCTCACCACCCATGTCGGTACGACCATCCTATTCACTCTACCTGAAGCCTTGCCGCTGCTCGGTGGGCCGGTGACGGCTGAAGCCCTGGCGTTCGGTGCAATCAATGGACTGGCCCTAGCTACTCTCTTTGCAATCTTCGCGGTCCTGAATGCGGCGGTGCCGGTGCGAGAGCTGGTCACCTATCTACCAAGGGCCTTCTATCCCATCGCCGTCGTTTCGGCCATTGCGGTAACCTTCGTGCCGAGCACGCTGCGCCAGTTCGAGCAGGTGCGCGAGGCGCAGGCCATTCGTGGGCACCGTATGCGCGGCCTTCGCGATTGGCTGCCCCTCTTCATGCCGGTGCTCACGGGTGGCTTGGAGCGGGCGCTTCAGTTGGCTGAAGCGATGACGGCTCGGGGATTCGCGACCGGCGCCGCAAATGGAGGCCCTCGTGTGGCGGCGGCGTCCCGCTTCGCTTCCCTCGGCGGACTCGTAAGTGTGCTCATCGGTGGCGTGCTGCGGCTTGTCCCTCGATGGGCCTCCTGGTCTGTGCTGTTTCTGAGCGCGGGGATCTTGCTGGTCGGTCTCGCCGTGTGGCGGGCCGGGCGCGATGTCAAACACACACGGTATCGCCATCTTGTCTGGAGCTGGCTCAGCACCCTCTCAGTTGCCGGTGCTGTGGTCGCAGTGGGTCTCTTGCTCGTCTGGGGCGCTTCGCGAGACTACTCTCCCTATCCCACGATTGCGTGGTCTCCCTTCGACTTGAGGGTGGGAATCGGGTTGCTAGGCTTTCTGATCCCAAGCATCTCAGCCCATATCTCACAAGATCTGTCCAAGGAGAGCCATGGCGATGATTAGGTTCACGGACGTTACATTCCGCTACCCGGACTCCCGAGGTCCGGTGTTGCAGGGTGCATCGGTGAACATATCAGGGGGCGAGTTTGCTCTTGTGGTCGGGCGATCCGGGGTAGGGAAATCGACCTTTCTTCGCTGCATCAACGGCCTGGTGCCACATTTCACCGGGGGCGTTTTTGCGGGAAAGGTGCAGGTCAGCGAGCTCGACCCCGTGGCGGTGGGGCCCGAGGTGATGTCCCGTCACGTCGGCTTTGTCTTTCAGGACCCAGAGGCCCAGTTTGTTATGGACACCGTCGAGGATGAGGTGGCCTTTGCCCTGGAGAACGCAGCGATGGCGCCCTCCGAGATGAAGCCTCGGGTCGGAGCGGCCCTGGAATTGCTGGCCCTTACAGATCTGCGCCGCAGACCTTTGACGACACTGTCGGGAGGAGAGAAACAGCGCGTTGCCATCGCCGCGGCCTTGGCGTTACGACCTGAGATTCTGGTGCTCGACGAGCCCACATCACAGCTCGATCCCGAATCGGCGGAGTCTGTGCTGAGAGCGCTCGCAACACTGAAGGCTGAGCTAGGGCTCACGATCGTGTTGGCGGAGCATCGGTTGGAGCGCGTGTTGGCCTTCACTGATAAAGTCGTCTATCTCACTCGTGAAGGTGCGGTCGTCGCAGGCCCGCCGGCCGAGGTGCTGCAGCAGACGAGCTTGGCGCCGCCCGTTACCGTGCTTGGAAAGGCTCTGGGCTGGTCTCCTCTGCCGGTCACGTTGGAAGAGGCGCGCAGGTTCGTGCTGGGGACGTCTAGGCCTGCGGCCCTGGATGATGCTGGGGCGCAGGCGCCGCAGTCCCAGACTCTCGCACCTCCGGCCCCGGAGACGAGGTCGAGGCCTTCAGCTTCCCGGGCGGAGCCGCCGCCGGTCCTCAGGGCCGCCTCTCTGAGCGTGGGCTACAACGGCAAGCAGGTGCTCCACGATGTCGATCTCGCGCTGTGGCAGGGGGAGGTCACGGTGCTGATGGGGCGAAACGGGGCAGGGAAGACCACGCTCCTGAAATCCCTGGTCGGCCTGGTGCGCCCGAAAGCGGGACGCGTGTGGCTGAGAGAGCGTGATACGGTCGATCTGGCTGTGGCTGAGATCTGTCGGAAGGTCGCCTACCTCCCTCAGGACCCCAATGTCTTGCTCTTCGCCGAGACCGTTCGGGACGAGCTGCTGATCACGTTGCGAAACCACGACATCCCGCCTTCAGAAGCGCCGGTGGCGCCGGACGCCTTGCTGGCGAAGCTCGGGCTTGAGGCAGAGGCTGCTGCGTATCCTCGCGACTTAAGCGTGGGGGAGCGACAGCGGGTGGCACTTGCGGCGATTACGATCACCCATCCGGACGCCGTGCTCCTTGACGAACCGACACGCGGGCTCGACTATGATGCCAAGGCGCAGCTCATCGAGCTAATAAGGACATGGCAGGACGAGGGGCTGGCTGTCTTGGTTGTGACCCACGACGTAGAGCTCGCAGCAGCGGCTGCCACCAGGCTGGTCCTTCTCGACGAGGGCCGGGTACAACGAGACGGCGCGCCATACGAGGTCTTGAGTCAGTCTGCCCTCTTTGCCCCACAGATCGAACAACTCTTTCCCGGCTTTGGATGGCTGACTGTCAGCGATGCCCTCGCCGCCCTGGAGTCGAGAGAGCCCACAACGAGTTAAGGGGGCGTCATACCTCGATCCTGCCGCCTCATTCGCTGAATGTGCGACGCGCAGCCTCTTGAGCAGCTTGGTAGACCTCACGGAGCGGCACATTCTCGGCATGGGCAAGCCTGCGACAGTCCTCGTACTCCGGCGCAGCCCTTATCTCACCGTTACTCAGCTGAGCAACCTTGACGTGCACCGAGCCATAGGGCGTATCGATGTGCTTGACCGATCTGGGCAGAGCGTGGCGATTCACCGTCTGTTCACGGATTCCCAGTGTGCTCGTCTCCTCAAAGAGAATCGTTGTCATCGCCTCAACGTCATCCGGCTGGCACAGCACGCGCAACAGGGTCGCAGGGCGGTTCTTCTTCATCTGGATGGGAGAGAGGAAGACGTCCAAGGCTCCGGCTGCGAAGAGCCGGTCCATCACGTACTCGTAGAACTCCGGGTTGAGGTCGTCAATGTTGGTCTCTAAGACCCGTAGCGTCGCCGTATCCAGGCACGAATGCGTGTCAGAATGGCTGTGGGCGCGATGTGCTATCTCCCTTCGCTCTGAGTCCAAGGTATGAGCAACATCCTCCTGAGTGTGATCGGATGGACCGGCATGCTCGTGCGGATGGTGGTGCTCGTGAGGGGGCGGTGCTTCATGGTTGTGATGAGCGTTGGCCTCGTTGCGAACTGGAGCGTGGTGGTGACTAGCTGAGATCGTGTGCTCATTGTGCGGATGAGGGTGGCGGTGAGACGACGATCCCTGCTCGTGAGATGAGCTGTGGCTGTGTCGGTGCGATGTTTCATCGTGGCTGTGCGTGTGAGGGTGGCGGTGGCTGGAAACTGGGCGCTCCAGCTCTGTACCGATCAGCAATCGGATTACGTTGGGTACAGGCAGATCCCGGGTACCGGCTCCGTATCCCACCATCTCTATGTTCATCGAGGGAATAGGACCGAAATCATCGGCGAGGGATCCGAGCAGGGCTGCCCCCGTCGGCGTGACGGTCTCTACCTCCATGGGGCTTCCCACGACAGGGACCCCCTTCAGCAGAGCCACCGTTGCCGGCGCCGGCAACGGGATGCGTCCATGGGCACCGTGAATGAAGCCGCGCCCGAGCGGAATCGGCGAGGAGACGACGCGATCGACGCCCAACGCATCCAGCCCGACCAGGGCGCCTACCACATCCACGATGGTATCGACGCCGCCTAGTTCGTGCAAATGGACTTCCTCCAAGCTCGTACCATGGATGTCGGCTTCTGCCGATCCAATCTTTCGAAAGATGGCCATCGCTCGATCCTTGATCTCGCCAGGCAGGTCGCTCTGCGCCACGATGTCAAGGATATCCCCGAGGCGGCGCTCCGGTACAGAGTCGGACACGATGACATCGACCTTGGTAGCGGCGAAGGCGTTCTTGAAGACGCGGTGCGACTGCAGGTCGAACCCTGCCAGATGCAGGGCTCCGAGGCGTTCACGAAGATCCGAGATCGGAAGTCCAGCATCGACCAAGGCGCCTAAGATCATATCGCCACTGGCCCCGGCGATGCAGTCAAAATAAACGATCTTACCCAAGGTCTCCCCCTTTATGAGTCTGAAGCCGCTTGTATCTGTCTTAGCATCAGGTGGGCCACGACGGCGGCGCCGTAGCCGTTGTCGATGTTGACCACGGAAACACCCGACGCACAGGAATTGAGCATTGTCAGGAGGGGCGCGACGCCAGCGAAGTTCGCGCCGTAACCGACACTCGTCGGTACGCCGATCACTGGGGCGGGCACTAGGCCAGCGACCACACTGGTCAGTGCGCCCTCCATCCCCGCGATGGAGATCACCACACTGGCCTCCATCAATCTGTCCAACTCGCCCAAGAGGCGGTGGAGTCCAGCCACGCCCACATCGTAAGCGCGCTCCACGCGGTGTCCTAGAAAGGTCAGGACTTGAGCCGCCTCCTCAGCCACCGGCAGGTCCGAGGTACCGCCGCAGACCACCATCGCATAGGGTGCCTCCTCCGTCGGCGCCGGCGGGTCTGTGCGTGTTAGCTTGAGAAGGCGCGAGGTGGGGTCGTAGTCGGCTTCTGGCATCTGCGCCTGAATCGTCCGCGCCATATCTGGCGTGACCCGGGTGCCTAACACGCGGTCATGATGTTCCCACAGGCGCGCGAGGATGGCTGTAGCCTGTGCCGCGGTCTTGCTTTCGCAGAAGACCACTTCCGGCATCCCATTGCGTAGGTCCCGGTGAAGGTCCAACCGGGCGAAATCCTCCAGGTCATCGTAGGGCAACGTCCGCAGGCGGGCCAGGGCGGTCTCGATGTCGATCTCGCCGCTCCGCACCGCGGTCAACAACTCACGTACCTTCTCCGCATCCATATCAGCTAATAACCTCGTTCATACTTCCGGAGCGAAACCCCCTCAGATCCAGGGTGATGTAGGCAAAACCGAGCTCGTTCAGAGCTCTCACGACAGCTTCGCGATGGGCCAAGATTGTGTCAAAGTCCTCCGGCAGTATCTCGAGCCGGGCCACGTCACCGTGATGTCGTACTCGTAGTTGTTGGAGTCCCATAGCCCGCAGCACGCTCTCAGCTTTCCCTACCTGCGACAGGGCATGGTTGGTAAGAGGCGTCCCGTATGGAATCCTTGAGGCAAGGCAGGCCGACGAGGGCTTGTCCCAATTGGGCAATCCTTGCTCTCGTGCCAGGCTCCGAATCTCGGCCTTGGTTAGGCCGGCCTCCTGGAGAGGGCTGCGCATGCCACATTCGCGCGCGGCTCGCTGCCCGGGCCGATAGTCACCAAGGTCGTCGACGTTAGAGCCGTCAACCACGGCGTGATAGCCATGTTCAGTAGCGTAGGCCTTGAGCCGCTCACAGATACTGGCTTTGCAGAAGTAGCAGCGGTCCGGCGTGTTGGCGAGGACATTGGGATCTTCAAGGTTGGGAATCTCCAAGGTCACCAAAGGGGTGCCGATCCCGCGGGCGATCGTCTCGGCCTCCCTTCGCTCGTCATTGGGGATTAGGGGAGAGGCGACGAGGATCCCCACGGCTTGATCTCCCAATACATCGTGCGCAACCTGCAGAAGAAAGGAGCTGTCCACGCCTCCGGAATAGGCGACAACTACGCTGCCCATCTCCTTGAGGACGGTCTTGAGTTCTTCTAGTTTGTCCGACATTATGGTCTCTCACTAAGCAATACTAGAGGGCAACCCCCTGGGCTGCCCTCTCACCAGTTACGTTTGCTTCCCTTAACAACCCGGGCCTGATTGAGCCTTCGATAACGGCGCTCTGGGCCTTGTCCCTCCGGGCTATGTCTCCGGATTACGCCGCTGGATTACGCCTCCGGATTATGCCACAAACGTCTCCGGAAGCCAGCTAAGAGCAGC
>JBNGDL010000032.1:32777-37183 GCA_049975205.1 Anaerolineae bacterium
GGATTACGCCTCCGGATTATGCCACAAACGTCTCCGGAAGCCAGCTAAGAGCAGCCTCACCAGCGGACGGGTTTGCGTCGCTGCTGTTGCTGTTGCCTTATAGCCTTGGCTGCGCCCCGAAACCGGGAGGGATCGGTGATCTGTCGCCGTGCTGGCTTTCCCAAGTCCGGCTCGATCAACCTCTGGAGCCTATCGATGTCGCTCTGCCTGATGGGGTCGGGTCGCAGGGCCAGGCCCAAAGCATAGTTTGACGCACCTAGCGCCCATTCCCATTCGCGCCGCATCTCATCAGCCCGGAGGTGGTAGGCCCGTTTATCCCAGGCTTTGGCAGACTGCTCGGCATCCTCGTGGATATCGTGAAGGGCTGTCGCGGCAACGGAGAGCAAATCTCGAGCTAAGCTCGGATCCTCATCGATGAGCTCTGGCATGTGCACCATCAGGATTTCCCCAACGACCCGCAATTGCTGATTTCGTTCTTTGATCGTCATGCTTTGATAGCCATACCCTAGTTGTCCAGCCTCAGCACCAGACGCGGTCCAGTCAGGCCCTGGGCCTTCAAGGCAGTCGAGAGCGGATGGCCTCCTTGGCTTGAGCCCCTAAGCGCTCCAATCTCTGCTCGATCTGCTCAACCAATCCTACGTTTTCCCGCTCGACATAATATGCTACGCCAATCGATCCCGGTCCAGCATGGACGCCCAGCTCCACCGGGACCCTCGCTAGATAGCTCTCGACGACGTTGATACGCACCTTCAGCGCCTCCAGGAGACTTCGCCCCTCCTCCTCATCCTCTGCGTAATGCACCGTGAGGTGGGTCGGGTCTTCCTTAACCTCAGAAACCGTCTTGTCGATCAGCGCTTCCAGCCCTTTGCTCCGTCGCCGGGCCTGCCCCATAAGGCTGACTTTGTTTCCCGCGACGCGAACCAGGGGTTGGATCCTGAGCAGGCTTCCTACCTTGCCCGCGGCACTGGAGAGGCGACCGCCCTTGAGGGCGTAGCTGACGCTTTCGAGAAGCGCTAACAGGTCCACATTCGGTATCACAGAGTGCGCCTTCTGGACCACCTGCTCCAGACTGCCTCCTTCCGCTGCCGTGCGGGCTGCCTCCAGGACGACGAACCCCTCCGCCATCGCCGTGGTTTCCGTATCGACGACCACGACAGGCAGGGGAGACTCCTGACCCGCCAGTTCTGCCGCGTTGCACGTAGCGCTCTGCTTACCCGCCAGGTGAATGGAGACAATGCTTTTCGCCCAGGTTGAAAGGCTCCGGTAGACTTCAACGAACTTGGCGATGGCTGGTACGCCAGTTCGCACCTCGAGCTCTGGGTCGGCACGCAGCCTCCGGAAGAACTCCGGAGGATCAATGGTTTCTCCAGAGATGAAAGACTCATTCCCCATGTGCACCCAGTATGGTACGACTTGGATATTGTACTTCTCGATCAAGTCTGCTGGTATGCCGGTTGCAGAGTCAGTGACAATGGCAACAGAGGCCGCAGATGTCACGGTGCGCTCCTTTTTGGGACGACTTATTGATCTTCGTTTGACTTCTGATACGATGGATAACGTTCTTAACAGGTTGAGTTTACCCTCTTTGAGCCGGAGATGCAAGTCTCGACAGCTTGCGACTATAAGGGGAGAGCGCAGCCTGAGTTCTCAGTGAGGAGGCTAGATCTTATGGCACAGACAGCCGTCTTCGCCGGGCTGGTGGTCGATGAAGAAGATCGACCTGTGGAGGTCACCCATTTGGGCCAAGAGGCCTACTATGTGGTGGACGATGATGGGTTTCGGCGACATATCCCCTCGGAAGAGGTGGATCTACAGGTCCTGAGGACGCTACAGCAAAGCGTTGAAGTCAATCGCGATGCTGTCGTTCAGGGCATGCTCGACTATCTGGGGCAGGACGATCTCTTTACCAAAGCCGCAGTGGAGACGTCTATTGGTCAGATGGGTGAGCAGATGCAACACCTCCTTAACGTCGGGCTGCCGGAGGAGGCGCGGCAGTGGTTAGGCATGATGGGATTCCGGGTCGTGATCGATGTCCACGGTGAGGTCACTGACCTCGACCTGCCTGAAGCCGAGGGCTTTGAGGGTGAGTAGGGACGCTGACGTCGTGTGCACAGCGCCTCCTTGCATCGGTGTGGCACGATATCTCCGGCGCCCTGCGGGCCCGGTAAGACAAGAGGCAAGCTCACGACGCTACGTGAAGCTCTGAATCTGCGGGTTCTAGAAGCTTCAAGACTTTAGCTTGCAGATGCTCGAAATGTGATCCCTTCCAGTAGAGCTGCTTACACTCCGAGCAGATCAAGAAGTCGTCATAGGCTTCCCCCACATGCGGGGGAACGCGGTCGATGATGCTTTCCTTCTCAACCGGCGTCAACAGCCCGTTGCATTTGAGACACCGACGGAAGGGCCGCGCTTGCTCGGCGAGATGAAAGCGCTCTATGACCTCGCGCGCCTGATCCAGAGGCCGGGTACTGCGGACCCAATAGCCGTGGGTGACTACCTTGTGCTTCAGGAGGCCGATATCACGGGTCAGGATAATACGATGGTCTTCGCGGGCGAAGGCGATAATCTCGTGGTCGTCATAGTCGTTCCGGTACGCGGCATCAAAGCCGAGGAGCCGGAGGAGCCCCGCTAGTTTGCCCAAGTGCACGTCGAGGATGAACTTGGTCTCGCGCAGCGGGTGATTACGGGTCTCCGTCGTTGAGGTGATGTCGAAGGTCTCAAAGACCGGGTAGACAGCGACCCGCTCCCCTCCCTGCAACTGGTGGTCGAACCCTACCGACGTGCCGTCGACCAGAATCAGATCTACCTCAGCGTGGGGGACACTGATCGCTTCAATGGTGTCCTTGATGGCGGGTCTGCCGCGGAAGGTGTAGGAGAACGCACGCTGACGCTGCTCAAGAGGCAGAAAATCGTTGAGCTCCGCGTAGAATCGAAAGGTTGCGGTATGGTGTGTCATCTTGCCCGTGGCCTCGTTTCGCATCTCCCGTAAAGCCAAAGATAATGATAGCGCAAGACGGTCGATCTGCCGAGCCTGGATGGTACAGTCGACGCTCCCTATGATCCCGCTGGTGACTGGCAACATCCCCAATTGGATGGCGGAGAACCTCGCAATTCCCAACCTCCGACTGACCGATGCGCAGATAGCGTGTCTGAACGAGGCGGGAAACGCGTAGCCGCCCCTTGCTGGGAGTTCGTGTGTTATAATCTCGGAAAAGTTGAACGCGAGCCACTTAGGCTCCGGGATTGACCATAATGGGGGTATGGATGGATTGGGGCGCTCTGATTTCGGCCTTTGGTCTGGTTTTCCTCGCGGAGTTAGGTGATAAGACGCAGTTAGCCGTGGTTTCACAGACATGTAAGTTCCGTCGGCCCTGGCCTGTCTTTTTGGGAGGGAGTCTGGCCCTGACCGTCGTTACCGCGCTTGGAGCGGCTGGAGGCCGTCTTCTGAATACGTTTGTCCCGCAGGAGGTGATTCGTGTCCTCGCCGCGCTGGCCTTCGGCGTGATGGGGTCCCTAATCTGGCGTGAGGCGGTCAAGGCCGATAGCAATCCGACCTGTGACCTCATGGAAGAGGATGCGTGCGCAACTGAGCCCTGGGAGTGGGACTGGCGAGCGTTTGGCGCGACCTTCAGTCTGCTTTTTTTGGCCGAGTTGGGGGACAAGACCCAGCTGGCAGTTCTAGGCCTGGCTAGCAAACAAGGCGCGTCGTGGATCGCTTTTGCCGGAGGTGCGGTGGCCTTAACGGCGGTGACGGCTCTGGGCGTCCTCGGGGGCGAGAAGCTCTGCGAGTGGATTCCCGAAGGCGTCTTGCTTCGCATCTCGGCTGCTGCCTTCGTGATCATGGGCGTGCTGATGGGCTTTGGGATCCTGTGATAGCCGATGCCGAGTTGTAGCCGGAGAGGAGTGGAGATGCAAGAAGTGCACGTCTACGGTAATGGTCGGGGCTTCGTCATTGTGCCCGTGCTCGAGGAGACCGGGCAGGAACCGAGGGAGATCCTTCCTGTCGAACGCGTAAGTCTCACCTTGGGACGACCCACGGTGGTGGAGCTCTCCCGAGCTCTGCGTTCGGCTCACGAGCGAAGCACATCGGGCGAGACAGACGATGTGACACCGTGGGACGGCGACCAAGGACGCTGGTGGCAGCACAATCTTCTCTTCGTCGTGATTAAGTGGGAAGAAGCGCACGTGGCCTTCCTGTCCCAGCGGAAGTCGCCTGAAGGGGAGTGGGAGTCTTTCGATGCACGCCGCTTTCCTGCGGACGTGCAAACCTTGGAGCTGGCGGAGGCCTTGATCGCCTATTTGGGTGAGCGGTTGCACGCATGAGGAAAAGATAGGGGCCATACCAAGTTCCCGCCTGGTATGGCCCCGTGCTCCTCGGGCTGGACTCGAACCAGCAACCAACCGGT
>JBNGDL010000033.1:0-36724 GCA_049975205.1 Anaerolineae bacterium
GCGCCCGCTTCAGGCGGGCGCCGGTCGCGGAAGGCTCCTTACGGAGCGGTGGTGATCGGGAACGGCGTCGCGTTCACCCACTCCGAGGGGCCCATCCCGTTGTAGGATTGGACCCGGAAGTAGTAGGGTGTGTTCCGCGACAAGTTGCCGGTGGTAAACGACGTGGCATCCGCGCCCGTTGTGCTGCTTACCAAGTTGGCCGTGAAGGTCGCGTTGGTGGCACGCTGGATCCGGTAGCCCGTCTCGTTACTGGCATTGTCGACCCAGGTAAGGGTCACCCTTGCGTTGTTGCCCTGACGGAAGGTGGTCGCCACGACATTCGATGGCGCCGCTGGCGTCGAGGGGATGGCAACGGTGGCGGTGTTCGAGTAGGCTGAGAAGCCAGCCGCGTTCACAGCGCGCACGCGATAGTCGTAGCTGATCCCCGCTTCCACCGACACGTCGATGTAGCTGACGGTGCCGGTATTGTTGCGTGGCCCGACGGTGACCAGTGTCGCGAAGGCGTCGCCGCTGATAGCCCGCTCGATCACGAAACCGCTCTCCGTGGTGGCGTTATCGGTCCACGTCAGCAGGACCTGCGGGCCGGTCTGCGCTTCGGCGGTGAGGTCCGTGGGAGCTGTGGGCGGCTGCGGCGTCAGGTCGGGTACTGAGATCGCATTGGAGATGCTCGTCACGGTCATGGTTGAGTAGCCGGCGGTGGACGAGTAGCCGACGGTATTGGAGGCGATCACTCGATAGATGTAGACTGTGTCCACGTTACCGATCACGTAGGAGTAGCTGGTCACATTGGCAGCTACTGTCGCCAGATCTTCCCACGGCCCTGTTGCGTTGAGGGCTCGCTGAACGATGAACCCGGTCTCGTTCCCCGAGTTGTCGACCCAGGTCAGGTTGTCGGTCCGGTTGCGACCGTTGCCGGTACGCGTACCGGTGAGGTCACTTGGTGCGTCAGGTGGCGCCGCTACCGAGATGGGCCGCATCATGTCCATTTCTTCATGGCTGAGGATGTGGCAGTGCCAGACGTACTCCCAACCGAAGTTCGTCCACTCGTTGACAATTGGGACCGTTGGATCTCCCCAAGCGTCCATATTTGTGAACATCAGCGAGGAGCCGGTCGGCATCGCCGGGTTGAGCGGACGGGAGCTGTTGGGCAGGTCGAAGGGCACCGACGGGCGCAACGGGCGCAGGGCCACGATGGTATCCTCCAGCGGGCTGATCCGGACCGTGTCCTTCCAGCCCAGCTCGTTGGGATCGGGCTTGCGGATGATGCCGTCCCAACCGACCCGGTTGATGACCTGGACGTCGAAGAGGTGGAAGTGAATCGGGTGCGTGTCGACGCCGTTGTGCGTGATCTTCCAGATCTGGCTTCCGTCGGTGGCCGTCGCGATGGGCGCCACGTCCACATCTGCCCAGGGCAGATTGGTCATGTCGATCAGCTCGCTGGCGGGGTTGACGTAGGGGTAGAGAATCATATTCTGCACCCCGGCCTGAGGATTGGGTGACTCAAGGCCAAGGAAGCCGCTCATACGCCCGTAATCGCGGTCGAAGGCCTCACCCATCTCGTCCTGGATCTGCTTCGGCATGAAGGCCATCGTCAGGGTGCCCAGCTCCGTCGTGCCCGGCTGCGGCAGCGTGTTGAAGGTCAGCGACGTGTCGAAGATCTGGACCGTGCCATTCAAGGGGCCGTTGGTCTGGAAGTTCGTGCCGTAAGCCGAGTTGTACTCACCCTGGCCCACGATGATCGGGTGCTGGGAGGACTCGAAAACTCCAGAGCCATCGGGCTGGTGCCCGAAGGCCGCCTCCAGCGCCGCCAGCCGGGTCTCGTTGACGTAGTTCGGGATTGGCGTCCCAGGCGTGCCCGTCACCTTGATCTGCATGACGGTGCGGATGTTGGGGCCATAGCCGGGCAGCGTCGAGGGTGCCCCGCCGGTGTCGCGGTAGTCTCCGTTGCCGGTGTAGTAGTCATAGCGCGGGTCGCGCGCGGGGAAGGCCGCTGGTGCGTCGTTGTAGAGAATCAGCGTCTGGCCCGCAAACGGCGACAGATCGATCACGACGTCGGCTCGCTCGGCCGGCCCGACCAGCAGTGAGTGCTGGTCCACGTTGCCGGCGTTGAAGACGGTCGGGTCATTGACCCACGTGGTAGGCTGGGCCGGGAGAACGACCGGGGCGGGCAGGAAACCACCCTCAGTCCCGATCTGGATCCAGGCCGGGCCTTCCGTTCCCGCGAGCGGGGTGGGGAAGATCGTGGGATCAGCAAGCGCTGCGGCGACCTCGTCTGGGTTGAGTTGCACTTCGGTGGGCGCCAGGGGGTCGGCCTGATAGAGCGAGAGATTGAAGAAGCGGTCGCTAGCCGCGTTCAGGATCCGGAACCGATGCTCGCCGGGGTCCAAGGTGACGGTGGGGTAGGCCACACCGTTGATCACGGGCGTGTCGTGGAAAGCTTCCATCCCCATCGAGTTGAAGGGCGTGCCAGGCATCAGCGGCGGCTCGCACCACTGCACGTCCGGATCACAGGTTGGATCGTAGTAGGGGTTGGCGATCGGCCCGTAGGCGATGTCATTCGTGGGGGGCCAGAACCACGGCCCATAGGCCCAACGACCGAACTGGTTGACGCCCGACGGATCGCCGGGGTTCTGGGCCGGGGAGTAGACGTGGGGCAGCCACATATTGCCCTCGCCACCCCACAAGGTCGAGTCCCAGGTCTCATCGGAGATCGAGAGCTGCGCCGGGCTCGGCACGAAGGTCTTGTCTTGGATGACCAGTGGGATGCCGATTCCCAGACCTTCAAGCGCGCCACCGGCAGCGGTCAGTGTGTGCTCAGCGTCATCTTGGATCAGGTAGGGTGCAGCCTCACCGGCATAGACGTTCAGCCGCGTGATACCCCAGCTGTGGTCGTGGTAGAAGAGCAGCCGGGCCGACTGCTGGTTGGTGAAGTAGTAGGTTTGGGCTCCCTTGCCCGGGTTGTTCGTGGCGCCGTCTACCGCGCATGTGAGCTGTCCGAAGCATTCCGCGATAGCGATGCCCGCGGCGTCGAACCACATGTCGGGCACGTACTCCACGCTCACGCCCTTGTTGTCCATAGCGTTATCGTGGTCCTCGGCGTTAGGATCGGCGAGGAGCTCGGCGTCGGGGTATGGTAACGTCTCGTCGGCCGGCGTGATCCACTGGTGCGGCGTGCCGTCGCTGATCCACGGGGACAACCCACCGTGCAGGTGGATGACGGCACGGTTCTCCGTGAAGCACCCGTCAGGCTTTGGCTGGTCTGGAGTCGACCAACTCGAGTCGCAGGTGGGCGTCTGCGGGTTGATCTCCGGCATCCCGTGCAGGTCCGGACCCATGCCTGATCCCATAACGGACGTGTCGGTCGGGATGAAGAGATTGCCGCCCTCTCCCACAGGAAGCAGGTTGCGGAACAGAATCCGCACCGGCGTATCGCGCTGGGCGACGATGGCGGGTGCCATGTAGCTTGGCTCGGTCACGCCACAGTAACCCGTATCTTGAGCCGGCACCAGAGGATCCACGTTCTCGTTGAAGAGAGGGACAGCGCCCGGGTCGGTGCAATCGGCGAGTTGCACGTAGCCGCGTATCAGCGTCGCGGGCAGGTCGCTGTGCATCTGCTGACGGAATTGGACAAGGCCGATCTCGTAGTAGTCGGCACCGTCACCCAGATTGGTGCTGGTCGCGACCGGCATCGGCGCCCCGGTAGGTCCCCACGGGAGGGGGTCGACGAACTTCCGCATGCCTGTATCAGCGGCAACCGAATAGCCCATCCCGGGATCCGTCACGTTGATGCCCACGATGGCGCCGGGTGTGCCGGTGATCAAGCCATCGGTATCGATGATGGCTTCTGCTACGGCGGGCACGGTTGCGGTTCCAGCGCCGTCGAGGATGCCGATCGTCGTAGTCGTGGTGAGATAGCCCGAGCCCGATGCGGTCACCACGATCGCCAAGACCTCCCCCGCCGGGCCGATCATGATGGCCTCAGCTTCCGCTCCCGTTCCGTCGCCGGTGACCTGCACCGTCACGGCAGGCGCCGGCACCGGGCTGTTAGCATAGTTCGGATGGCTGAAGTAGCGCGGCGCATCCCCCGGTGCCGCCGCTGCCGCCGCTTCCATCGTCTGAACGGTGAGGCCGGCATCCGCAGCTCGGTCGGCGACGGCCTGCCGCTCGGCCTGGCTGACGACGCGTTCCATCTTTTCCCGAGTTCGCGCAGCCTTCTCCGCGTAGTCGGGCGGTCCATTGTCAATCCCCGGGCCGCGGCCCTGGGTGTCTGCGAGACTGGCGCCTCCGAGTATGACCGGCAGCACCAGCACGAGCAGCACGACGATATTCAGTAACTTACGGCCTTTCACAGCTCACCTCCTCATATCCGGGGTTTCCGGATTCCCACAAAACGGTTGTTCTTTGCGTGAAGCTGGGTCTATTCATCTGCGCATATCTCATCCTCCTCAGGTTACGTGATCCCATCTTGAGCCACCGCTCGGATTGTGCATAAGAGGGTCTCGACCGGAACCAGCTTGCTCAGGAGCGCGGCGGCATGGATGGCCGCGGCGTGCTCGCGCGCGCACACGTCCTCGTGCAGCGTCAGAATGATGACGGGGCTCATAAGACAGAGCGCCTGAAGCTCGTGCTGTGCCACGATGTCGTGGGCGCACATGACGTCTGCGTCGACCAAGATGACCTGCGGAAGAAGGCGTTTGGCGGCGCCGACTGCAGTGGGGTAATCGTAGACATCCCCGACGACGGACAGGTCGGTTTCGGCCGATAGCCGCATCCGAAGGGCGTGTCGAGTTGATTCCTGTTCCGCCACGATCAGCAGTCTTATCACGTTCGTCTCGATTCTGGGTCTTATCCAAGTATGCTGGTACCGAGAAGGTGCTATACTCTCAGCCATGCAGCGCAATGTGACGCGCTGTCGGCGGGAGAGGCACTCAACTGCTTCTCAGTATAGGGTTTGTCACCTGGTCACACATCGGGAAGGCGGATGGTTCGGCCATCATACTTCGGCCCGATCTGGGGCCTCATACTTTGGTATGAGAGGGGGGGTATGGCAATCCGGGTGCTAATAGCAGATGATCACGCTGTGGTGCGTCAGGGCCTGCGGATGTTCCTCGGGGCCGATCCGGAGCTAGAGATTGTCGGGGAGGCCCGGGATGGCGCCGAGGCGTTGCGCTTGACGCTTGATCTGGCGCCCGATGTTGTGTTGATGGATTTGCTCATGCCGGTTATGGATGGGATCGCTGCCACCACGGCGATCCGCAGGGCAGCTCCCGATACGGAGGTGGTGGCGCTGACGAGCGTGCTGGAGCAGGCCACTGTGGCCGAAGCCGTGCGCGCCGGCGCCATCGGCTATCTGCTGAAGGATACGGAGTCGGATGAGCTATGTCGCGCCATCAAAGCTGCCGCCGCCGGTCAGGTGCAGCTCTCCCCGGAGGCGGCCGGGCGCTTGGTGGCCGAGCTACGGATGCCGGAGCGGACCGAGGCACGTCTCACCGAACGCGAGACCGAAGTGCTGAAGCTGCTGGCAGAGGGCTTATCCAACAAGGAGATCTCCCGCGCGCTGCACATCTCCGAGCCCACGACAAAGACCCACGTGAGCCATATCTTCGACAAGTTGGGCGTCGTGAGCCGTGCGCAGGCGGTGCTCTACGCCGTGCGGGCCGGCCTGGTCTCCATATGATCAGCGAGAGAGGTGTGGGATGCGCGTGAGGACGGCTCGATCCATCTGGCTTCCTATCGCCATTGCGCTGGGCATCATCGCCCTTGACTTGATCGTGGATCTTTGGGGTGGGCACCAAGCACCGCTCAGCTGGCCCCACCTGATCTACGCGGCCCTCGTCGTACTTATTGTCTTCTGGTCAACGCGTCGCGCGATTGAGGAGCACACGCGCTTCGAGTTGGTGGAGCGCGAGGCACGAGATGCGCTCGAGGCCCGGGTCCGGGAGCGCACAGCGGAGCTCCAGCAGACCAATGAGCGGCTCCGAGCTGAGATTGCCGAGCGGCAGCGCGTTGAGCTCGCACTGCAAGAGAGCCGCATGAACGAGAAGGCGCTTCTGGACGCTTCCCCCGGCTATGCCGTGCTGGTCGACGCCGAGGGCGTGATCTTGGCGGCTAATGAGCTGGTGGGCGCGCGATGGGGCTTGCAGCCTCAGGAACTGGTCGGAAGGCAGCTCTTTGACACGAGTAGACCGGACGTAGTGGAGATCAGGCGGGCGGCCCTCGACCAGGCGCTGTTGACTGGCCAGCTGGTGCGCTACGAGGAGGTGTCTGCGCGGGGCACGCTAGATGTCAGTGTTAGCCCGGTGCTAGATCCGCAGGGAAGGGTCAGCCGGGTGGCAGCGTTCGGTCACGATATCACCCACCTGAGGGCAGCGGAGCAGGCGCTCGCCGCCAGCGAAGAGCGCTACCGCACGCTCTTTGACAGCTTCCCCGAGCCGATGACTGTGTGGACCCGCGCGGGCACGCTCGTGATGCAGAACTTGGTCTCTGCGAGAAACCTCGGTGGCAAGCGGGAGGACTACCTCGGAACGAAGATTCACGAGGTCTTCGGCCGCGCGGCCACGGGTTATCTGGAGCGGATCGCGCGCGTCATCGACACCGGCGTCGCGGAAAGCCGCGAGGATGCCGTTGAGATGAACGGGGTCACGCGCCATTTCTGGACCGTGATGCGGCGCGTCGATGGGTGGGAGGAGGAAGGCGGGGCAGCCCAGGTCATCTCTTACGAGATCACCGAGCGCGTTCGCCTAGAGGAATTGGCGCGCGAGGCTCAGGCCGAACTGGCGCAGAGGGCGCTGGAGCGTACGGCGCAGGAGGAGCGGCAGCGCCTGGCCCGCGAGCTCCACGATTCTGTCTCTCAGACCTTTTACAGCATCTCATTGGGCGCCAACACGGCGCTGAAGTTGCTTGACGTTGATCGCGCCAAGGTCCTTGAGGCCCTGACCTATGTCGTCAACCTCGCGCGCAGCGGGCTCACCGAAATGCGGGCACTCATCTTCGATCTGCGCCCCGAGTCGTTGGAGACGGAGGGGCTGGTTGCGGCGATCGAGCACCAGGTGGCAGCGGTGAGTGCCCGTCAGTCTATCCAGATTGAGCGAAGCTTTTGCGACGAGCCCGAGGCTTCTATCCCGGCCAAGGACGCGCTCTATCGCATCGCACAGGAAGCACTCCACAACGTGGCCAAGCACGCGCGCTGCACCTCCCTTAAGGTGCGACTGTCTCATGGCTCGGACTGCATCGAGCTCGAGATCGTCGACGACGGCGTGGGTTTCGACCCCTTGGCACCCTATCCGGGCCATCTGGGGTTGCGTTCGATGCGCGAGCGTGCAGAGCGCGCAGGGGGTACCCTGGATATCCGCAGCGCCCCGGGCGAGGGGGCCCGGATTCGGGTCACCGTGCCGTGCTGCCTTGGAGGGGAAGGCGCGAACCCCCGATAACCGAGGGCACTTACGGTGTTTGACACGCCGGTGAACCAGGTGCTGCTACCTTCCCCAAGAGGCTTCAGACTGACACAGGCCGCATCACGCCTTCGTCGTCGTGACGGTGAGAAGGCGGGCTATGCCTAGGAAGCGGAAGGCGATCTTGCTTCGCTCCCCCGATGCTGATCCTACGCTAGGGCTATCGCCTGCATCGCAGCCGTGACCAAGGGATAGACTGTGGGCGCGGGCGTGAGAAGCGGGTGGGTCGCCACCTGTAGCGTCTCCAGTTGGGTCGCCGTCATGCGATTCTGCAGCGCCAAGGCGACCAGGTTGATGAGCTCACCGGCCTCCTGCCCTCCTGCCACTTGACCACCCAGCAAGACCAACGAATCTGCGGAGAAGATCAGCTTGACCTGCGTGGTCTTTGCGTCAGGGAGCGAACCTGGATGCCGATTGACCGTCTTCGCGTGGCTGATGACGACGTCGAAGCCTTCTTCGCGAGCACGGCTTTCGGTGAGTCCGGCGGCGGCGATGGTCATTTCGCCCAATCGTGTCGAGAACGTCGCCAAGGTTCCACGGTTGTCCCGCACGACGCGGAGGCTGTAGAGGTTCGCACCCGCGATCCGTGCTTCCGCTGAAGCTGTGGAGGCCAACATCACGCGCGTCACCCTGCGCGTGAAGAAATCCTTCTTCTCAGCACAGTCACCCACGGCGAAGATATCCGGTGCTGTGGTGCGCAGATACTCGTCCACCCAGATGCCGCCGCTGTATCCAATCGTAAGCCCTGCCTCTTGCGCCAGCTTGATGTTGGGACGCGCCCCGATCGAGAAGATCACTAGGTCGGCAGGTAGCTCGGTCCCGTCTGCCAGAGCCACGCCCGTTACTTGGCCATCGCCTGTAAGCTGGAGCACCTTGCTGTTCGTGTGGATCTTCACACCCAGCTTCTTAAGCTCCTCTTCCCCCACGACGCATAGTTCTTCGTCAAAGGCCTGCGCCAGACAGCAGGGCAGCATCTCCACGACGCTGACTTCCTTGCCGGGTAGGTGCGCGATCTCTTCAGCAAATTCGACGCCGATAAAGCCTCCTCCGATAATTACGATTCGTTTGGCTTCACTGACCGCGGCGTGCATCTCGCGTAGATAGCCGGGATCTTTCTTGACATAGTAGACACCGGCTTGGGTGGCTCCGGGGATGGGCAGCTCGACGGGCGCCGAGCCTACCGCCAACACGAGCTTCTCATACTCGATCTTCCTGCCTGACGCGAACGTCACCACGTGTGCCTCAGGATCAAGTTGGGTCGCTGAGTCCAATAGCAGCGTCACGTTCTGAGCTTCCAGACCCGTGTCAGGAATCAGATTCTTGTCGACGCTGCCGAGGCGGTTGAAGATATAGGGGATCCCGCAAGGAACAAGGGCCCGCTCCACGTCGCGGACGAGCGTGATCGCTTTGTCGGGATAGTAAGCCCGCGCCGTGCCGGCTGCCACCAAACCCGCCGGTCCACCTCCTAGAATCAGTACTTGCGTCTTTTCCATCATGTTCACTCCTGTCTCTACTAGATTGTCTGTTTGTCGCCTAGTCGTAGGCTTTCCGAGTCGCAGCGTCGGCCATCGTTGGTGCCAGCAGAGGCTTCCAAGACTCCGCCTCCCATGTCCCTAGTCGCGTGTGCATCTCCAGATAGCGGGTGGGGATAGGGTGGGTGCCCACTACGACTTTGACGTCATAGCGCGCTTCGAGGAAGGTCTTGAAGGTCTCGATATAGGGGCAGGGCGGATACCCCACGACGAGTCCGGTCGCAAGATGGATCACCTCGGCGCCGTTTCTCACCATCTCGTCGCCCGCATACTCGATGTTCCCACCGGGGCAGCCGTCACAGGTGGTGTAGCCGACGAGCTCGACGTCCCTATCGGCATAGATATCGAACGCGCCCTCGCGATTTCGCAGCGCTCGAAGGCACTTCCCTCCCGCGCAGCGCCGATAGCGATCACAGATGATGATGCCGATCTTCACAGGTCCTTCCATAGCACCTCCTTCGGGTGGCGGCCTGACCGCCTCATTCTGTCATATACATGCAGGCATTCGTATCTTGGTCGAACTTCGACTGCCCCAATACTAGAGGTCTATTGTTGATTTGTCAATAGACAAGTCCGATAATGATTAGGAGATGTCCCTGGTTGTGCGTGTCCGTGCAGCGGGTCTCCTCGGGGGTTCGACGTTGGATCCGGCCTACCGAGTTGACCTGAGGTGGGCATGAAGGTCGTCTACATCGGCAAAGTCATTCAGCCCGACCGAGTGTTCGCGCAAAAACTCCCTCAGGCGTTGATCGAAGGCATAGCACTGGCGGTGCAGGCTCGCGAAGTCCTGCACCTCCAGCAGCGGCAGAAGGGCGTCCCAGCCCGTGCGCTGGAGAATCTCCAGCGCCGTACGCACCATCTCGGGCCGCGCCTCCGGCTGCTGCAGCGCGCGCAATCGAGCCCCGAGTGCCTCGAAGTGTGCCATCGCTGTGTCGGTGCGCGCGTAGATCACACGATTGTGCAGCAGCACGCTGGCGCTTGGGTCGCGGAACTCAGCCATGCGCTCCAGGCGCGATCAATGCATCGCGTAGAGATCGAAGAGCGTCTCGTCCACCATCACCGTGATGCTGTCCCAGGTCTCCTCGTGGACCGGGATCCAGGACAGGTCCACGTCGGAGTACCTGTGGGTCATGCCTGTGATGTGAGAACCATACTGGAAGATCAGGTCCACCTCGTCGCCCATCCTGTGCAGCAGGGCGTCGGTCAGCGCGTCGATCGTGCGCTGGATGTCGCCATTGTCCGACTTCATCGTCGCGCCCAGCGAAGGTGTCGTGGGGTTGCTGTCTTGAGTCTGCATTCAAGATTCTACTGCGCGTGCCTGACGTGAAAGCTGTCGTAGCTTCAGGCCAACAAGCAGATGCCGGATCATCCAGAATAGACCTGCGCTGGCGACTCGGGAATGGCCTGCGCGCCGGTGAGCAGCGACACCTCCGCGCCGATGTTGCGGCGGAAGAGCACCGCAGCCACCAAGGCAGCGATGCCACTGATTCGGTACAGCGGGGTCCAGTCTCGCGCTTGCGTCACTATCCCACCTCCAGCACGAGCCAGGCGCAGTCTCGTAACGCAGGTTCTTGCCGATAGTATCCCCGTAGGCCAGCACCTGCTTGATAAGCTGTTCCGGCTCGGCCGCTGCCAGCTCGGTGATACTCCAGGCTTCAGTCTTTGCTGTGCCTCATCACCGATTCGGGGTAGAATGGTGGCGGGACGAAACCACACGGAGGTGCAAGGCTGATGACACACGAGGCTGTCCGGCGTGAGAGTGCCGCTACGTCGACCCGCATGGGTGACGCTGCTAGCACACGGCGCTTGACCCCCTCCGAAGTCGCGGCCCAGATTGATGCGCTCGTTGCCTGTCTGGCCCGCTACCAGCCACAGCAAGTCTGGCTCCTTGGCTCCTTCGCGCGCGGGGACTATCACGCCGCCAGCGACCTCGACCTTGTGATCATCAAGGAGACCGATCAGCCCTTCGTTGAGCGGGCTGCCGATGTCTGGCGGGCTTGCGGTGGCGCCAGCGGGATCACGCAGCCGATCGAACCTCTTGTCTATACCCCAGCGGAGTTCGCGCGTATGCGCGCCGATGGCAACCCTCTCATCGAGCGTGTCTTGCGAGAAGGAAGGTGCATCTATGGACAAGAACGAGCGTGAAGGCGGCCGGTGGCTGGCACAGGCGCGGCACGACGTAAGGGCGGCTTCCGTCAGTCGTGAGAACGGCTTCCCGGAGGTCGCATGCTTTCTCGCCCAGCAATCCGCCGAAAAGGCACTCAAAGCCTTTCTCTACGCTCAGGGCGAGCGTCCGGTTCTCGGGCACGCTACGCACATTCTTGTCCAGCGATGCGCGGAGTACCGTGCATCTTTCCTTAGCTTGCTGGATGGGTGTCGTCGGCTTGACCAGTTCTACATCGCGACACGCTACCCCAGCGGCATCCCTGACGGCATTCCCCACGACGTCTTCACCGACGATCAGGCCTGTGAGGCCGTCGCCACCGCTGGGCAAATCATCGCCACGGTCGCTCAGCACCTTGACGAGGGTAGGGTCCCGTCTCAGATGTAGGACGGTTTCCGCTCTCGGTCAGTGCGGTCACGGTGGTTGGTCGTTGTGGGGCACTTCACCTTCAGTCCTCGGTGTCGTCCGCTGCGTACGTATGCCCCGCCATGATGGTGCGAACCTGCTTTGCCGTGGTGGCGTGATGCAGCGCGCCCATGCGCTCGGCCTCCTGGTCGCGAAGCTTCTGCACGTTCCCTAGGACCGCCTCTATCTTGTCCGCCGGGAACTTGACGGCGCCGTTCTCGTCCATGTGAATGATCTCACCCGGCGCGACGTCCATCCCCGCGATGTGGACCGGCACGTTGACGGCGTGGACGGCGGTCGGCCCGTGGCCCGGGCAGACGCCGCTCGTCAGATATTGGAAGCCCATCGGTCGGATCTCATCGATGTCGCGGGAGGGGCCGTTGGTGAGCCCGCCGATGCAGCCCACCGCCTTCATCGCCGAGGTCATGTTGCCGCCGGAGAGCCCAACCTTGCCGGCGATCTCCGGTGGGAAACGCTGCTCGAAGACGAGGATCGTGGGCTTGGGGGAGGCGTCTAGAGCATCGACAACGTCCATGAAGCTCAAGCCACTGTACATCGGGTCCGGCAGCCCATAGACGCACGTCACGGCATACCCGACCACCGGCCCCAGCTCGGGGTACCAGCACCGCAGGCTCTGATCGGTGTACCAGTTCTGGGTCCACGGGTGGTAGAGCTCGAGGCAGAGGGGGTTGCCGGGATAGGTCGCCACCACGTTTGTGATGGACGGCGTGTCGAAGTCACGGAGCGCTGATAATGGGTCCTTCATTGTGGGCCTCCTTTGGGTGATGGCTACGCTCGTGCAGTGTAGCATGCCTCGCAACCTAGCCAATCTGGGGCATCCGCACGTTTGTGTTCTACTCGATCTCGAGTAATGTAGGGAAAATCCTCATCATCTTCTTGTTGATGCTGATCGGGCTGCCGGTGCCGTAGTGGCCGATTTGGTTGCTTGACCTGAACCCGGTCTCCGCCACCACGCAGGCGACCACCCGATGCTGGAGAAATGGCGGATTGTCCACCAGAACAGGAGAAATCAGATGTCAGAGATCAGCAACGTCGTCTTCTTCACGAACGAGTATCCTCCGCATGTGTATGGCGGCGCGGGCGTGGTCGTCGAGTATCTGAGCCGGGAGCTGTCGAAACTCGTGCCCCTCGAGGTGCGATGTTTTGGCGATCAGGATGTCCACCAACGCAATCTCCGCGTCAAAGGATACGGGGCCTGGTCCGAGGCCACGAAGAACACCGATCCCCGCTTCAAGGGAGCGTTGGATGCTGTGTACCGCAGCCTCTCGATGGCCAAGGACACCATACCTCCGGGATCTGTCGTGCACGCGCACACCTGGTACGTCCAGTTCGCAGGGTTCCTGGCCAAGAAGCTATGGGGCAGCCCGTTCGTGCTGACTACGCACTCGCTGGAGCCGTTGCGTCCCTGGAAAGTTGAGCAGCTCGGAAATGCCTATCACCTCAGCTCCTGGATCGAGCATAACGGTGTCATGGAGGCCGATGCCGTGATCGCCGTCTCCCAGGAGACCCGCAACGACGTGTTGCGCCTCTATCCGGTCGATCCCGACAAGGTCAAGGTGATCCACAACGGCATCGACTTGGACGAGTACAAGCCCGATCCTTCTGTGGCCGCGTTGGTCGAGCGTGGGGTGGATCCAGACAAGCCCTACGTGCTCTTCGTGGGCCGTATCACTCGTCAGAAAGGTATCATCCATCTGGTGAATGCCATCCCTCATATCGACCCCTCGGTCCAGGTGGTGCTGCTGGCCGGCGCGCCCGACACGCCGGAGATCGGTCGCGAGATGGCCGACCGGGTGAACGAGGTGAGCGCCGAGCGTGCCCGTAAGGGCGGCGCGCCCGTGATCTGGATCCAGGAGATGCTGCCGCGAGATAAGGTGATCCAATACTACACCAACGCGACCGTCTTCTGCTGCCCCTCGGTCTACGAGCCCTTCGGCATCATCAACCTAGAGGCCATGGCCTGCGAGACGGCGGTGGTCGCGTCCGCCATCGGCGGCATTCCCGAGGTCGTCGTGCCTGATGAGACGGGCATCCTCGTGGATCTGGAGCTAAAGCCGGGCACCTTCGACCCGGTGGATCCGGCCAAGTTCTCTCGCGCTCTGGCTGAGGGCATCAATGAGGTGGCGACCAACGCCACCCTGCGCGGGAAGTTCGAACGCAACGGGCGCCGTCGCGTTGAGGGCCATTTCAGTTGGACTGCCGTCGCTGAGAAGACCCTGGATCTGTATCGATCCCTGATCTAGGCGCACGGGTGCGTGTCGCCCAGGCCGCGCCGGTGACGGCCCGGCTCGGCGCCTCGGGTGCACCCGGATGCCTGTGAACCCACGTAAGGAGGTAACTGTGCCAATAGAAGAGGGCAGGGCGCGGGTCATCATTGAGCACGTCACACCACAGGTCAATCACGGTGACTTCCCGATCAAACGCGTGGTGGGCGATACCGTGACCGTCGAAGCCGACATCTTCGCCGACGGCCACGACGCGATTTCGTGCGTGGTGCTGTACAAGAAAGAGGGCGCGGACGCGTGGCACGAGGTGCCGATGTCGCCACTGGGCAATGACCGTTGGCGTGGGACCTTCAGCGTGGAGGAGATGGGCAGCTACGTCTACACGGTGAGGGGTTGGATCGATCACTTCAAGTCGTGGACGCAGGCCCTCAAGAAGCGCGTCAAGGCCGGTCAGGATCTCACGACCGACCTGGCGATTGGCGCGGATATGATCGCAACAGCCAGCGAGCACGCGCCGCCCAAGGAGGTGACGTGGCACGAGATCTACGCCGAGTCGGTGCGGGCCGGCGGCCCAGAGGGCATAGCTCGGGCGCTGTCGTCAGAGCTTGCGAGCCTGATGTGGCGGAACGCCGAGCGGCGCTTTGCCCGCACTTACGAGCCGATCCTCGGTGTTGCGGTCGATCGGGAGCGCGCTCGATTCGGAGCCTGGTACGAGATGTTTCCACGTTCGGCCTCGCCTGTGCCGGGGCAGCACGGCACCTTCAAAGACGTCGAGGCGCGGCTGCCGTACGTCGCCTCCATGAACTTCGATGTACTCTATCTGCCCCCGATTCATCCCATCGGACGCAGTTTTCGCAAGGGACGGAATAACACGATGTCAGCCGGTCCGGACGATCCGGGCAGCCCTTGGGCCATCGGTGCCACCGAGGGGGGCCACAAGGCCATTCACCCCGAACTCGGCACGCTCGAGGACTTCCGACACCTGCTTCGCGCCGCCGCCGAGCACGGCCTTGAGATCGCGATGGACCTCGCCTTCCAGTGTTCGCCCGACCACCCTTACGTCACTCAGCACCCCGAGTGGTTCCGCAAACGCCCTGATGGGACGATCCAATACGCGGAGAATCCTCCCAAGAAGTACCAGGACATCTATCCCTTTGACTTCGACACGGATCATTGGCGCGAGCTATGGGAGGAGTTGAGGCGCGTGGTGCAGTTTTGGATGGATCAAGGCGTGCGGATCTTCCGCGTCGACAACCCGCACACCAAGTCCTTCCCCTTCTGGCACTGGATGATTGGAGAGATCAAAGAGGCGTATCCTGAGGCCATCTTTCTGGCAGAGGCCTTTACGCGTCCCAAGGTGATGAACCACCTTGCTAAGGTTGGCTTCACGCAATCCTATAACTACTTCCCTTGGCGCAACACGAAGTGGGAGATCACCCAATACCTGACCGAGCTCACGCAGTCGTCGCCCAAGGAGTATCTCCGACCAAGCCTCTGGCCGAACACGCCGGATATCCTGACTGAATATCTCCAATACGGCGGGCGTCCGGCTCACATGGTGCGCCTCATCCTGGCGGCTACCCTTGGCCCCACGTACGGCATCTACGGTCCACCCTTCGAGCTATGCGAGAATGAGGCCCGTCCCCCCGACCGACAGGAGTACTTGAACTCGGAGAAGTATGAGATCAGAACCTGGGACATCGAGCGCGCCGACAGCCTGCGCGGGTTGATCGCGCAGGTGAATCAGATCCGTCGCGACAACCCTGCTTTCCGGGACAACCACAATCTGCAGTTCCATAACGTCGACAACGAGCAGATCATTGCCTACTCCAAGAACGACGAGGAAGGCACCAACCAGGTCTTGGTCGTGGTCAACCTCGATCCGCACTATAAGCAGGCCGGCTTTCTCAACCTGCCCTTGGGGGAGTTGGGCCTCGACGAGCGCCAGCCGTATCAGGCCCACGATTTGCTGACCGACGCCCGGTATCTCTGGAACGGCCCGCGCAACTACGTCGAGCTCGATCCTCAGACGGTGCCGGCGCACATCTTCGTGATCCGGCGGAAGGTCCGGACGGAGCACGATTTCGACTACTATTTGTAGATGCGGGGATAAGGGCTAAGGGATACGGGATAGGGGAGAAAGGATAGCGGATGGAACGCTGTTATGGGAGGCTAGGCGTCACTGGAATGCGGACGGATGGAGGAGACTGTGACCAGACCACCTGATCTGCCGGCATGGCGGGCGCTACAGGCACATCGGCGAGAGATGGAAGACGTTCATATGCGGGACCTCTTCGCCGGGGATCCGCGACGCTTCGAGCGTTTCTCGCTGCGTGTCGGCGATATCCTCTTTGATTACTCCAAGAATCGGGTGACCCAGCGGACTATGGGGCTGCTCTTCGATCTCGCGCGTGAAGCCGGTGTGCAGTCGAAGATCGAGGCCATGTTCACCGGTCAGAAGTACAATAACACAGAGGGCCGGGCTGTCCTGCACGTTGCACTGCGCAACCGCTCGAATCGCCCCATTCTCGTGGACGGCGAGGATGTGATGCCCGGCGTCAATGCCGTGCTGGCCAAGATGCGGACCTTCAGCGAGGCCGTACGCTCGGGCGTGTGGAAGGGCTACACCGGCAAGTCGATCACCGACATCGTCAACATTGGTATTGGCGGGTCGGACCTCGGACCTAAGATGGTCTGCGAGGCGCTACGGCCCTATGGCAAGCCCGGCCTGCGCGTCCACTTCGTCTCGAACGTCGACGGCACCAATTTGGTGGAGACCCTCAAGGCCATCGACCCGGAGACTGTGCTTTTCTTGGTGGCGTCAAAGACCTTCACGACGCAGGAGACGATGGCCAATGCGCACTCCGCGCGGAAGTGGTTTCTTGCCAGCGCCAAAGACGGGGCCTCACCGCCTCCGCCGGAGGCTGTCGCCAGGCATTTCGTTGCGATGTCGACGAATACGGAAGGCGTCACGGCGTTTGGCATCGACCCAGCCAACATGTTCGAGTTCTGGGATTGGGTTGGCGGGCGCTACTCTCTGTGGTCAGCGATCGGGCTGTCGATCGCGCTCTACGTTGGGATGGACAATTTCGAGGCGTTACTCACAGGTGCCCATCGCGCGGACGAGCACTTCCGCGCCGCGCCCTTCGAAGAGAATATCCCCGTGGTCATGGGGCTGCTGGGCATCTGGTACAATAACTTCTTCGGCGCCCAATCCCACGCGATCTTGCCCTACGACCAGTATCTGATCCATTTCCCCTCCTACTTCCAACAGGGCGACATGGAGAGCAACGGCAAGCGCGTCACGCGGGGCGGTGAGCCGGTCGACTACCAGACCGGTCCGATTGTCTGGGGGCAGCCGGGGACCAACGGCCAGCACGCCTTCTACCAGTTGATCCATCAGGGCACGAAGCTCGTCCCCTGTGATTTCCTCGCTGCGGCACAGAGTCAGAATCCCCTTGGTGAGCATCACACGCTGTTGCTCTCGAACTTCTTCGCCCAGCCCGAAGCGTTGATGAAGGGCAGAAGGCCCGATGAGGCACGCGCCGAACTCGTCGGCGCCGGCTATCAGGGGGCTCAGTTGGAGACGCTGGTGGCGGCGAAGACCTTCCCGGGAAATCGGCCGACCAACTCCTTCCTCTATCCCAGGCTGACGCCGGAGACCCTCGGCTCGCTCATCGCGCTCTACGAACACAAGATCTTCACCCAAGGCGCGATCTGGGACATCAACTGCTTCGACCAGTGGGGCGTGGAGCTCGGCAAGCAGCTAGCCAAGGTAATCCTGCCAGAGCTGAGAGACGATGCAGAAATGACCTCCCATGATGCGTCGACCAACGGGTTGATCAACTACTACAAGCGCTGTCGCGACGGCGCCGCCTAGCGCTGCACGCCACGCACCTCTGGGGCCGACGAGTCGGGGTACCTGGGCCCGCAGGGTAGGAGGCCCGCGGGATCAGTGGGCCCGCTGGACGAGCGGTAGGTGGGTCTTGTAGATCCGCTCGACGACGTAGACGTGCACGGGCAGGTCGAGCGGACTCTCCGGCACCTCAGGCTCGTCCGCCGTGATTGTGAGGGTGGCGCTGTAAGTTCCAAGCGGCAGGGCGCGGGCGTCGATCGCCGCCGTGAAGGCCTCGCCCGCGTCGCCCTCGGTCGGGCTCAGCGCGATGGGGAGCGCGCTCTCCGCCGTGACGGTCCATCGAAAGGGCAATTCACCTGTGTTCAGCACGGTGACCGTGTGTGAGAGGATGCGGGTTTCCGTGGGCAGCAGCATCCACGCCAGAGCTGTCGGGGACACCGCCATCCCTGCGGGGGCCCAGGAGCGGGGATATTTCGGCATCTGGGCCAGCGCCGTGTAGGCCAAACGCGGCGTTTTGTCGGGCTCGAGGACCGCGAAGTACCGGAGCGGGTCGCACTCGCCGTACCAGGGCATCACGCTGAAGTCCAGATTCGACACGATCATCACCTGCATCCAGGGCCAGTTGGCGTGGGCGTAGGCGAAGGCACGGCTCAGGTAGTCAGCCTGCTGCGCTGCCGTGACCTGCTGCCAGGCGAAGCCGATGTCGTGCCAGTAGCTGCTGCACGTCGCCGATTCCAGCAGCCAGCCGAACTCGGTGCCCCAGACGGGCTTGTCCCCGTCGCCGTGCGCGACCATCGTGGCGTGGATATCCTCGGCCCGGCGGAAGTTGAGGATGCCGCTACCCCAGTCCTTGTCCTCCGGCGGACCGCCGAAGCCGTAGTTGTGGATGCTGATTGCGTCGAAGTAGCCCTTGAGCCCGGCAATATACATCGCCTCCAGGAAGGTGACGTCGTTCACTGCGAACCCATCAGCCGTGCCGCCCGTAGGTGCCAAGCTTCCCGCCACGACGATACTGTGTGGGTCGCCGGCCTTGGCGCCGACGTAGGCGCGCTTCACCATCTCGGTGTAGCGGGTGGGGTCCACAGGCTGGTTTCCCCACTGGAAGCCCAGGTTCGGCTCGTTCCAGACCTCCAGGGCCACGCGATAGTCAATCCCGCACTTAGTCTGATACTGGGCGATGTGCGCCGCGAGGTCTCTGAAGAAGGCCTCCCAGGCTGCCATCTCGTGGTCGGCGATGGGCGCCCACGTCAAGGTGTCGCGCTCGACCCGCAGCAGGAGGTTGAGCTCGTTCTCGCAGGCTTCGTTCAGCCGCCAGTCGACCGTGTCCCAGGTGTAGACGCGGTCCCGGTTCCCGTCGACCTCATCCCACCGGACGAAGTACTTGAACCAGTCGAAACCGGCCTCGCGGACGTAGCGGAGGTGCTCCGGGGGGAAGGCGAGCATCATGCCATAGCCCAGATGTGGCGGGATCTCGGCACGTGCTGGTGTTCGCAGCGGCACCATCAGAACCGCGACGACCAGAAACCACGTTACTCTGCGTCTCATCCCCTTATCCCTCTCGCAACGGCGGCGCTCAGCGTACGCCCCGAGCGTGCCGGTGTCTATCCGTTTCCAGTGTACAATCGGATGTCGGGGATGTCAAACCTTCTTCTAACTTTGGGCGTGCCACCTCTAGGGGGTTGAAGGGTGGGGCGCACGTCTGAAGCGCACCCCACCTCGACGTGTTCTCAGGCTTGAGGGTTCCCTCGCCCGATCCTCTATTCCTCTTGTTCGGGAGGCGGGATCACGAGGACGGTGCCGACGGTGATGCTGTCCTCGTCGGTGATCTCGTTGATGCGCAGCAGCTCCTCGTAGCGGTCGCTGCCCAGCTCGATATCGTACTTCAGGGCGATACTCCAAAGCCCCTCGCCCGCCTTCACCGTATGCGTGATCTCCTCACCGGTCGCGATAGACGGCTGCGGCGTCCCGGAGGCCTCCGTCTCGTCGCCGGATGCAGGGATCTTCCAGTCCATGAAGGCGATGATGCCCTCGAGGTTGCGCTCGAACTCCTCATCGCTGACGTGTTCGTGGGTCGTCAACTCGATCTCAGCGCCGGCGATGCCGATGTCGGAGAGGTAGTCGATGGCATCCCCTGTGGTGATCTGTCCGGGAATGCCCTCGGTCTGATGGCGATAGCCCGTGACCTCGGCCAGCATCTCGGCCAGCTCAAAGGTCGCGCACCTCTCGCGCTCGGCGCCCGAGAAGACGACGCCCATCGCGCTGTGGTAGAAGATGACCAACTCGATGTCATTATCTAGGATGAAGTCCCGCGTGGCTGCCGTCTCCGGCTCCGAGAAGGGTCCGCCGCGCCCGGCCCTCACCGGTCGCGTGCCGTGGGTGGCCCATTCCTGCCACTCGTAGTCCCAGTTGCGGTTCAGGTCGATCCCATTGGCGTTCATCCGGCCCACCTCGGCGTCCGTCCCCGCGGCGTATCCGTCAGGGTTCATGTTGGGGATGAGGTAGAGCGTGATGTTCTCAGGCACAAGGGAGTGATCGTCGTCGAGCACTTCCATCGTGCGGGAGATCACCTCCACCGTGTTCCACTCGTAGCCCCCGTGGATCGCCCCGATGATGGCGCGCTTCTGGGGCCCGTTGCCGTAGCGGTAGGCTAGGAGGGGACGGCCGAGCACCGACTCGCCGTACTCGATAGGGCCTTCATACCAAGAGGGCACCGGCGTCGAGGTGGGCGTGGCGGCGGGGGCTGTCGGTGTTGGGGTCGATGTCGGGGGGGCGACGACGTCGGCGGTCGCCTCGGCGATAGCCTCCGGGGTAGATGTCGCTGGGTCCACACGTGCAGACGCTGCCAACGCCGTGGCGGTACCGGCAAGCTCGTCTTCACGGGCTGGCAAGAGCCCGTCTCCTCCAAGGACGCGGCCGATCCCCAATCCCACGAGCAGGCCGAGTAGGAAGACGCCCACACCAACCCCAGCAATTGTGAGCAGAAGCTTGCGGCGTCGGCGTTTCTCGTCCTCAGGCTTGCGGGGTGACAGGTGACGATTGGATTCCATCATAGCCTCTCTTCCCTCAGCGATGGCTCACATAGAGCGGTGGCTCACGTTGAGCGGTGGCTCACACTGGCTGTCTCGACACCCTAAAGATAGCGCAAGGGCGGCGACGTGGCAAGCGTGAGGCCAAGGCGGCGTGAGCCGCCACAACCTATGGTACGACACCGGTTTGCCCAACGCCGGTCCCCACCTATACTGGATCCTCAAGATGACGCCTTGGCAACGCTTGACCTTGATTGCTGTTCTCCTATTCATGGCTCGGGGCATGACCGGCCCATTGAGCTCCCTTTACTGGCGCTCGCTGGGCGCGAGCTACCTCGTGATCGGACTCCTGGGTACGGTGACCTCGGTGGTCGCCATCGGCGCCAGCTATCTCTGGGGCCGCGCCTCGGATCGGTTGGCGCAGCGGAAGGTATTTCTGCTCGGCGGCCTTGGTGGTTTGGCGGCCTGCTTTGCCCTCCTCGCTGCTGCGCCCACTACCGTCGTGCTCTTCCCGATCTATGCGCTGGTGGCGGTGGCCCAGGCGGCGTACGATACGGCCAGCCTGGCGCTGATGGGCGACTGGCTGGAACACCGGTCCTCGCAGGAGCCCAGAGACGCCTCGCGTCCGCCGACGGGTGCCGGGCGCCGCATGGGCACCTATCGCGGGCTCGCCTCGTTGGGCTTTGGCGTGATGGCCTTCCTCTCCGGCTCTTTGGCCGATCGTTTCTCGCTGCGGGTTCCCTTTGTGCTGGCCGCGGGATTCTTCGCCGTGGCCTTCCTGCTGGCCCTACGGGTGCACGAGCCGCCATCAGAGGCGGCCTCAGCGAATTCATCCGTGCCTCAAGGACGTGCGAAGGGTCAGACTCTCACGAGTGGGGCGGGCCCGGATCCAGGTACGACCGCCTTGCCCTTGCCTCCGCTCCTCGTCGCAGCGCTGCTCTGGTCGTTGGTGACTGGGGCCGTCTACGCGGTCTGGGGCAACTACATGGTCGAGGCGCTGGGCTATACACCGGGCCAGATGACGCGGCTCTGGGCGCTGGCCTCCCTCTCCGAGTTTCCACTGATGGTCTTCGCGGGATGGCTCTCTGATAGGATCGGACGGCTGCCGATGCTGGCCTTGGGCTTCGGTGCGTGGGCCACCGTCTTTGTCGGCTATCTCGTGATCCCCCTGATGCCGTGGATCGTGGTGGTCCAGTTGATCCGAGGCTTTGCCTACTCGGCGCACACGGCGACGGCGATGACCTATGCTGCCGAGGTGCGCGCCCGGGCCCAACGGGGCCGCGTGTCGGGGCTCTATGGCACGTCGGGTGCGCTGGGAAGCATTCTGGGCTCGTCGCTGGGCGGGGCCGTCACGCAGTACGTGGGATTCCGCGCCCTGATCGGAGCGGCGGCTGCCGTCATCGCCGGCGGCGCCGTCTATCTCGGGAGCGTGGCGGCGACCAGAGTCGGACTCTCAGCGCGGAAGCCTCCCGCTTCCTCAGGTCGACTGGGCGAATAGTTGGATGCCGGAGAGCAAGGCGCGCCCGAGGGGCGTGATACGGAAGGCCAGGAGCTTGGGCCTAAGGCCAGGTCCCAGCGGTTTCTCCTCGAGTTCCACGATGCCGAACTTGGCTGCGGGATCGATAACCATCAACTTCACCGCGGCGCGGAGCGTAGTGGCTCGGCTTTCAGGGGTGATGGTTGGCGCATCCACGTCCCACTTCAGGCCTGTACGCTTGCGCAACCGCTCTGCAAACGACTCGAACTCGATGCGCTGCCCTACGGGGATCATGTTGAGTCTGGCGAGGGTGGTGAGCTCGAAACCGGGGGGTGTGAACTCATCGAGACCGCCGAAGGGAACGACCACCAGCCAGTTGACCCTGAACCACCATCTGAGCAGGAGCTGCAGGGTTTGCTCTAAGGGTGAGGCGGAGAGCCAGTCCTCGCCCACAGGGGTAAGGTGCCAGCGACGCCCCGCTGGTGCCTCGAGCAGGTCCCCAACCTCGGCCAGCACGTGCAGGTAATAGAGTGGCCGCACCTCAAACTCGGTCCGAAGCGGATAGACGTGATCGCCAATCCTCTGGTCGAGCTCCGGTGGCTCCACAAACCTCGCCGTCACCTCGCGAATATGCTTGAGCGGCATGTTGCCGGTGGACTTCGTGCCGACCACACGCTCATCCCGCACGTAGGTCAGGAGTGTGACCATATCACGCCGAATGGCCGAGGCCTTGGCCTCTTCTTCAATCTCGGGTGTCAATGACTTAGCGGCCCAAGATTGGTATGCCCAACTCTGGGGATCCAGCGGGCCCCGATAGTGGTCTGACAATGTGTCCCCTCCGCTCTGGGCGAATGCCCCTCTAGACTTCTGGGTGCAGCTTACCTGGATTCATCGATTGGGCAAGCAGACCCGTCTTGCCTCAGCTCAAGCCGGCAGCGATGCCCCGCTGACTGTCCTCGCTCTCCCTCGCCATTGACACCCTTGCTGCGGCGACGAAGACCTTTGAGCTCTTCTTGTCTACCAGCCCCCTTCATGACAAGAAGAGCTCAAAGGTCTCTCTGCTGAGCGGGTCCGCCTACGGCTTCAGAACCGTGATACTCGTCCCATCACTGTCCCCGTCTGGGTCGTGGTTGGCTGACGCATCATAGGCGACGTCGGCTGCCGTCACATCCTGCACCGCAAACGTTGTCTCGTGGGTTCGCTTGTGAATTGGGTCGCTGGTCAAGGTGCAGCGACCATCTGTGCCCGTTGTGCAGGCGGCGGAGCCACTGCTTCCTCCGTCCCAGCTGCCGAGCACGTTGGCTCCGGGGAGCGGGTTGTCCTCGGCGTCGTGGACCGTGACGGTTACGACGGCTGCCCACGTGCTGCCGTAGCTGATAGGGGTACCGTCCAGGTCACCGACGTGCAGGCTGCTCGTCACCGAGTTGTCGACGGTGACGGTGACCTCCTCCGCGCCCGCGGTGTTCGCGGCGCTGTCGGTGACCGTCGCGTTGATGGTGTGGGTGCTTTCGTCGGAGAGCTCTGCGGTTTCCCAGATGAACTCGTGATAGCCGGAGGCTTCGTTGTACGACGCTGTCTGCCATCCTCTCTCGTCGATCTCGACCTCGACGGCGAGGGTCTCCTTTGCGTCCTCCACATCGCTAGCGCTGACTTGAATCGTCACGTTGCCGGACACAGTGCTGCCATCGGCAGGGCTGAAGATGCTGGCGCTCGGTGGGCTGTCCGTCGACGGGTCACCAAGGGAGGCGACCGCCAGATCAGGTCGCACCAGCCCGTAGCCATAGTGAGGGTCCCAGCCGTCGTCGCCAAGATCCTCTGCCGTGTCGATCAACAGCTGGCGCACCTCATCGTTGATCCGCCCGTTTCCATTTGCGTCGGTAATCCCGGCAGCGATCAGCAGAGCTGCCGCGCCCGCCACGTGCGGCGAGGCCATGGATGTGCCTGAGGCATACTTGTAGCAAGCCTCTACCTCTTCCTCCGTGCGGCAGACTGGCTGCGGGTCTGCGTAGCTGGTCGCATCGTTCCAGGTCGAGAAGACCGCAGCACCTGGCGCCGCGAGCTCCACTTCCGTCCCCGTGGAGGAGAAGCTTGCTCGCCGATCCTCTGCATCCGTCGCTGCGACGGCGATAACGGAGGCATACTTGCCGGGCCAGCAGACGTTCTCACCTTTCCCGGGCGGGTTGCCGTTGTTGCACGCTGCCGCGACGATGACGATGCCAGCTTGCTCTGCTGCGATAAAGGCGTCCTCGACGGTCTGGCCGGGGTCTCGATCCCAGCCCAGGCTAAGGTTGGTAACTTGGATGCCGTTCTCCACAGCCCACTCCAAGGCCGCGATGAGGTCGCTCGAATCACCGAACCCATCATCAGTGAGCACGCGCAGGCTGTAGAGCGCGCATGCGGGTGCGACGCCCACGGTGCCGTACGGCCCGGTTGCGTCGCCGTTGTCGTTATCCTCGGCGCAAGCGATACCTGCCACGTGGGTACCGTGGCCGTAGACGTCTGTGGGGTCGGCGTTCTCTTGTACGAAGTTGTGCCCTCCGACGTAGTTGTTGTCCAGGTCAGGATGGCTCCCGGCGATGCCGGAGTCGATGATAGCGAGCTTGACCTCGGATCCCGTATACCCAGCGTCGGCGTGCACGAGGCCAGCCCCAATGCGCTTAACGCCCCAGGCGTTGTCCAGCTCGATATCGAGCGCCCGCATCTGTAGATCCGGTTCCACACGGAGCACGCGGGGGTTGGCCCTGAGCCTCTCGACGGCGGACTCGGGCAGGCTGGCAGCGATCGCGTCGACAAGGCGGTACGTGTATCGGAGTTGTCCACCGGCGCGGCGTACTAACGCCTCCTCAGCCGGGCCCGGACGCGACTTGAAGGCGATCAGGACCCTGACGCGCTCTAGCTGCTGTCCGACGACCAACGGGGGCGCCAGGCTCCCGATCGCCAACAGAGCGACCGCGGTCAGCAGGATAACCCGGCGAAGCTGTGAGGTTTCGGTTTTCCACATCGAGGGTCTCCTTTCTCTCAGGTGTTCGAGTCTGACGTGTCTCACCACGAGACCAGGGAGCTGCAGAGCTTCCGGCGTCAGGTACGAGGGTGAACACGCTCACAATATCATCTACAAAGAGCGTGTCAAGTTGGACACTCGCGCAACGTTGAACTCCTCGCCCTCAGAAAGCCAAAGACCTCGCCGCGGTCGACCTCGAAATCGATGCGATCCACGGCTAGAAGCCCTTTCTCGGCCGATCCGTATCGCTTGGTAAGGCCAGAGACCTGGATTGCGGGCGTTGCGCCATCCATGCCCTACTCCTGATCCTCGATGAGTGGAGCGCCGTCATCCGAGGGGCGCTCTCGCCTCGAGTAGCCGTCAGCGTCGAGGTCTGGGCATGGGAGAAGATCGCGCCGGCACAGGCCGCGCAGGAGAGCGCTCAGTCCCAGGCCGGCGAGGAACCCGATGCCGATGTTGGTGACCGCCGACACCGCCGCCGTGGTCACCGCTACCGCCAGGCCCCATCCTCGAAGCTTCAGCGTGGGCAGGCCTAGCTGGATACCGACCAGCAGAAGCATACCGCCGATGAGGGCCATCGGAAAGGCGACCATTACGTCGGCGATCGACCGGCTTAGGAAGAGGCCGATGAGCACCTCGATCACGCCTTCCATAATCGGCGTCGCTCCGGTCCGCGCGCCGAAGTAGTATTGGGCCACGAGCCCGCCCGAACCGTGGCACATCGGCATGCCGCCGAAGAACGCGGCTGCCGTGTTCATCACGCCCATGTTGAGCATGAGCTTGCGTTCGCCCACGGCCTTCTCGGGGAAATAGTCGCGGATGGTGGTGGCGGTGGCCATCACGGCGTTGGTCACCGACAAGGGGATCTGGGCGAAACCCGCCAGGACCATCGCCTGCCAGACATCGGCTGGGCGCGGAATGGTCAGGGGCGGCAGGGTGAAGGCCAGGCGCAGCCCGCGCAGGTCGCCTCGCCAGGCGGCTAGGCCCACGCCGAGGGCGATCAGCACGACGGAGGCCGGCGCGTACCGGTTCTGTCGGAGCAGAAGCACGATGACGATGGCGAGGATGCCCAACAGCGGCGTCGGCGCCATCATCTTGATCGCCTGCCAGCCCAGCGTCAGACCCAGGGCTAGCTGGATGCCCCGCACCAGCGCGGTGGGCGTCCATTCGATCAGCTTGCGAAGCAAGCCTGTGAAGACCAGGAAGAACCAGGTCAACCCCATCCCAAAGCCCGATGCCGTGATCAGCGAGGGCGACCATCCCTCGCTGATCGCCACAGCGGCGATGACCTTCTTTGGCTGCAGGGGCATCGGCAGCCGGTAGATCAGGCCCAGCGCGATGTTGGTCAAGCCCAGCATCACGAAAAGACCGGCTGGGTTCAGGCCGTTGATGGCAATGTAGCCAATCGCCAGCGGGAAGAGGGTGCCAAAGTCGCCCAGAGAGCCACCCAGTTCCCGCAGGTTGAACTCGAAATCCCGGTGTTGCCCTGACGCATGGCTTACGCCTTGCCCGCCATCCTGGTGCGCCCTTCGACTCAAGACTCCGCCGTCTCCCATTGTCGTTGATAGAGCCGCTGATAGGTTGGATTGTCCGCGATGAGCTGCTCGTGCGTGCCCTCGCCGACGATGCGCCCGTCCTCCACCACCACGATGCGGTCCGCCTTGCGTAGCGTGGAGAAGCGATGGGCGATGATGATCGTCGTACGATCCTGCTGAATCTCGTCCATCGCTTTCTGGATCAAGGCCTCGGTGTAGGCGTCGACGTTAGCCGTGGCCTCATCGAGGATCAGGACCCGGGGATCGGCCAAGAGCGCCCGGGCGAAGGCGACGAGTTGCTTCTGACCGCCAGATAGCATCGCGCCCAGCTCGCCGACCTGGCTGTCGTAGCCTTTGGGCAACCGCATAATGAAGTCGTGGGCCTGTGCGCGACGCGCGGCCTCCTCGACCTCCTCGTCGCTCGCCTTTGGGTCGCCGTAACGGATGTTCTCCCGGATCGTGTCCGCAAAGAGGAAGACGTCCTGAGGCACGATGGTCACGAGCCGGCGCAGGTCGTCAGAGGCAATTTGCCGGAGGTCGATGCCGTCGATCCGCACAGACCCTTCCTCCGGGTCATAGAGACGGGCGATCAGCTTTGCCAGCGTGCTCTTCCCTGCCCCCGTGGGGCCGACCAGTGCTATGGTCTCCCCGGTGCGTACCCGCAGGTCGATGTCCTTCAGAACGACGTCCTCGTCATAGCCGAAAGTCACGCCTTCGAAAGCAACGCCGCCCTCGAAGCCACCCTCCGCACGCTCGGGTTCAGCAGGCTCCGTGACCGTGGGCTCGCGGTTGAGATAGTCCAAGATGCGGTCCAGGGCTGCTGCGGCTGCCTGGAAGGTGTTGTAGACCAGGCTCAGCTCGCGCAGCGGGCCGAAGAAGCGGTAGACGTAGCCCAGGAATGCCAGCAACACACCCACCGTGATCACCTCATTCGCGACCAGCGTGCCGCCATAGCCCAGGACCAGCGCGATGCCCAACATGTTAGTGATCGTCATCGTCGGGAAGACGGCGGCGAAGAGGAGGCCGGCGCGGAGGTTGGCCTTCATGTTCTGCAGGCTCAAGCTCTCGAACTGCTCTACGGTGAACGACTCCTGGGAGAGCGACTGGGCCACCTTCATCCCCGCCACTCCCTGTTCCACGCCGGTGTTGACCGCCGCCAGCGCTTGCTGCACGTCGCGATAGCTCTTGCGCATCTCCCGGCCCAGAAGGCCCATGCTCACCATCACCACCGGGATGGATGCCAGTGTCACCAAGGTCAAGCGGACGTTCAGCGAGGCCATGATGACGATGATGCCGATAAGCGAGACGAGGTCGTTGATCAGGTTTAGCACGCCGCTGGACGCGATTTCCGACACGGCGTTGACGTCATTGGTCAGCCGTGATGCTATCTCGCCCACGCGCTCCTGCTCAAAGAAGGCCATCGATTGGCGCATCACGTGGCCGAAGAGGTCCCGCCGCAGGGCGTCAACGACGTGCTGCCCCACCCAGGTGGAGAGATATCCTTGCCAGTAGACGGCGAACCAGTAGACACCATTGAGGGCCAAGTAGACCAGTGCCAGCAGTGTCAGCCCTCGCAGGTCGCCGGCTGCGATGTAGGTGTCCACAGCCTCCTTCATCAGATAGGGCAGGCTCAACGATGTCGCCGTTACGGTCAACGTCGCCACTAATGCCAAGAGCAGACGGCCCCGATAGTTGCGCAGGTACGCCCACAGCGTCTGGAAAGCTCCTCGGTCGAGGTCGGAGAAGCGGAACGCGCGTGCCTCTTCCTCGCCTTGGAGACGGTGCATGAACCCGCCGCGTATCGTCATTGGGCACCTCCTGCCACGGCCTGGACCTCTCTTGTGGCCAGGCTCTCACTCTCCACTTGCAGTTCATACAGCTGCCGATAGAGGCCGTCCTGCGCGAGGAGCGCCTCGTGGGCCGACCGTCGGCCATCGCGACGACCCCGCTCGACGATCTGCCCGTCGTCCAGAACCAGGATCTGGTCCGCTTGCTGGACCGTCCAGAGGCGGTGCGCGATCACGAAGGTGGTGCGTCCGGCCCGGACATCGTCCAGGGCCTGCTGCATCTGACGTTCTGTCTCGGCGTCCACGCTCGAGGTGGGCTCATCGAGAATCAGAATCTTCGGATCGGTCAGCAGCACGCGGGCCAGCGCGATGCGCTGCTTCTGACCGCCCGAGAGCCGTACACCCCGCTCGCCCACCGGCGTACCGTAGCCCAAGGGCAGCGACGTGATGAAGTCGTGCATCTGCGCCACCTGCGCTGCCCACTCGATCTCCTGGTGCGTGGCGTGGGGGTTGCCGTAGGCGATATTCTCGCCGATGGACGCGTCGAAGAGAAAGACGGTCTGCAGCGCGATGCCGATGGCGTCTCGCAAGCTCTGGACCGTGACGTCGCGGATGTCGTGACCATCGATCGTGATGCGGCCCGACTGCGCGTCGTAGAAGCGCGGGAGCAGATGCACGAGCGTGGTCTTTCCGGCGCCGGAGGGGCCCACGAGCGCGACCATCTCGCCCGGTTCTGCCTCCAGCGTGACGCCCCGTAGAGCTTCTCCATCGGGGTTCACCGTGCCGGTCGAGCTATAGGAGAAGCTCACGTTCTCAAAGCGGACGTGTCCCTCCACCCGCGGCAACGGATAGGCGTCGGGCGCATCCTGAACCTCGGGCCGGGTGTCGAGCACCTCGAAGACGCGCTCGGCGGCGGCTAACGCCTGGAACGTCATACTGAGCATCATGCCTGTCTGCCGGATGGGTCGGAAGAGCACCTGAATATACGTCGTGAACCCAATCAACGTGCCCAGCGAGATCAGGCCGCCGATGACGCTGCGACCGCCCGCCCATAGGACCAGGGCCGTCGCTGCGCCCATCACCACGTTGGCGTAGGGCATCCACAATGCCGTGATCCGGCCTGTGTCGAGGTTGGCCTGTAACACGCGCTGGCTCTGTTGATCCACACGCTTCTGCTCGAAGGCCTCTCGACCGAAGAGCTTGACCACCTGAATGCCCGCCAGGCTCTCCTGAAGGGCAGCGCTCAGCCCTGACAGCGCCCGCCGGATCCTGCCCATCGCGGGCCGTACCCGCCGCGCGTAGACCGACATCCCGTGCACGATGAGGGGGAGGACGGCGAGGTAGACGAGCGCTAGACGCCAGTCCCAGCTCAACAGCACCACAAAGATGCCGATCAGGGTCAGAACATTCGTCAGGATAATCACGGCAGCACGCCCGAAGAAGGTGTTCAGCGCATCCACGTCGGCTGTCACGCGTGACATCAGGTCGCCCGTGCGCGCCTGGTCGTAGAAGGAGAAGGAGAGCCGGCTCAGGTGCTCGAAGACGGCATTGCGGATCTCGAAGACGATGCTCTGTCCCATATAGGCCGTCAGATAGAGCCGCAGGAAGTCGATCCCGCCCTGAACCAGCGCCAGAAGCAGGAGGCCGCCGGCGGCCCACCAGATGAGCTCTGTCTGTCCTCCCAAGATGAAGCGGTCCACGGAACGGCGGATGATCATCGGAGGGGCCAACTCCGCTACCGTCGTCAGCACCGCTGCCACCGTTACACCGACGACCAGCAGCCCGTGCGGCTTCATATAGCGCAGAAGGCGCCGCAGGATGGGCCTGACAGGCCCCGATGGCCCCGGCTTCTTCTGCCCGCCCGCGCCACCTGGCCCTGCCCGGCCGCCCTTGTTGGGGCCGCCATCTCCCTTGACCGGCGGTGCAGTGCCCTCACCTGGACGCATCGCGCCCTGATCGGGGTTGCGGTGCCCCGCCCGCCGACCTTTACCGACTGATTCCTTCTCGGCGTCGTTCATCAGACCTCCTCATAGACAAACTGTTCCCCGAGCAGCTCGCGCGTCAGGCTGATGTAATCAGCCAGGCGCTCGGCATCGAGGTAGTAGTGGACCCGGTGGCGGCGACGCTCGCCGTGAAGCAGCCCCAAGTCCTTTAACACCCGCAGGTGCTGCGAGACGTTGGACATCGTGGTATCTAGCTCACGGGCCAGCCGGCCCACACACATGGCTCGACCCGGCGCCTGTTGCGCGAGGAGCACCACCAGCCGCAGCCGTGTTTCGTCGCCAAGGGCCTTGTAGAAACTCACAAGATGTTCTAGCGTATCCATGCTCATAAGTTTTAGTCCTCACTAAAATGCTTGACCATCTTATCATCCTGCGGCAGGGTGTCAAGCATCCCGTATCCGGTGTCTGTGTTGCGGGCCGGGGAGAACGTCTTGAGGTTGGGGACCGTCGGTTGCGTCATCCCTGTGCTGACCTATACTTGATGCAAGAGCCAAGGGCGGTCGCTGTTCAGGAGCAGAGCGTGGCCAAGGATCCAACCTCTTCCTGGGCCCACGCCGTATCCAGGGCTGTATCGTACAAGGAGGTTACCTGTGAAACCGAAAGTCTACGTCACCCGCAAGGTGCCCGATGCTGGGCTTGCGATGGTTCAAAAGCAATGCGAGGCCAGAGTCTGGGAGGATGAGTTGCCGGTGCCCAGAGAGGTCCTGCTCGAAGAGGTCAGGGATGTCGAGGGGCTCTACTGCCTGCTCACGGATCGTGTAGACGAGGCTTTGCTGGACGCCGCACCCAACCTGCGCGTTGTGAGCAACTACGCCGTGGGTTACAATAACATTGATGTGGAGGCATGCACGGCCCGCGGCATCCCGGTCGGGAACACCCCTGGTGTCCTGACGGACACGACAGCCGATTTCGCCTTCGCCTTGCTGATGGCTGCGGCGCGGCGGATACCCGAGGGAGTGCAGTACGTGTTGGATGGAAAGTGGAAGACGTGGGGGCCGAAGTTGCTGCTGGGCGTCGATGTCTACGGTAGCACGCTTGGCATCATTGGCTTCGGGCGGATCGGTCAGGCTATGGCGCGCCGAGCTCGTGGGTTCGACATGCGCGTCCTCTACTACGATCGCTACGCGGGTGAGGTGGATCCAGATCTGGCGGAGTGCGTGGATCTGGACACGCTCCTGGCAGAGTCGGACTTTGTCTCTGTTCACGTGCCACTCACTGACGAGACGCATCATCTCCTCGGCGAGGCGGCGTTCGCCAAGATGAAGCCGACGGCTGTGTTGGTCAACACGGCCCGCGGGCCCGTTGTCGACCCCGATGCTTTATTCGAAGCGTTGGAGGCTCGGCGCATCGCGGCTGCCGCACTGGACGTGACCGAGCCGGAACCGCTGCCGCCCGATCACCCGCTGCTGAGCCTCCCGAACTGCCTCGTGACGCCGCACATCGCCAGCGCCAGCATCGCGACGCGCAACAAGATGGCCGTCATCGCGGCGGAGAACCTCCTGGCGGGCCTGGAGGGCCGGCATCTGCCTCACTGCGTCAACCCTGAGGTCTATCCTCTGCAGAAGTAACCGAAGAGGTGTTCCAGAAGCCAACGACTAGACAGCCTGGTGCGACCACGATCTTGCTTGGGATACCCTAGCTGGCACGGTTCCGACCTGTTGTCCTTGCCTCCTCTGCAATCAATGCTACAATTCTGCGAAGTAGCGATGAGGCTCGCTTAAGCTGAACCGCCGGGGAACCGGATGATAGCCTCTACCCTTTGGCGCAGGCCTGCGCCAAAGGGTAGAGGCTCTTTTTTGTAGATAGCTCGAGGTGATAGCATGATCCTGAGTGTGGCGCTGGTTGTGACCCTGGGCATCGTGGTCAGCCGGGTTTTCATCAGACGGAGGTTCCCGGGACTTCTAGGGATGATGGCTGTCGGCATCGCACTGGGTCCCTATGGGTTCGATGTGCTCCACCGCTCCATCCTGGAGAACGCGAGCGGTATCCGTCTGATCGTGCTTATCGTGATTCTCTTGCATACCGGGTTGGGGTTGGAGAAAGACCTCCTCTCTCGCCATCGCCGTGTTGTCCCTCGTCGTGATTGCCTCGATCGGCGCCGTAGCCGTCAAGGCGACCACGCCTCTACTCCTCGAGCGGGACACGCCGAATACGATCCCGGGGAGTGTCTCACAGGTCGAGGCTGGTTCATGAGCTCTCGCGTCCGACTGACAATGACGCACGAGTGAGCGTGAGATGGGAGTCTTGTTATGACTTTCCGAAGTGTGCTGTTCTTGCGAGATGAAGACAGCGTGAGGGCGCAGAGAGCTGAGGTGCCGGAGTGCCTTCGTGATCTCAATCTCGATCAGGTGATTGATGCGATGGCCACTGACAAGCGGGAGTATCAACTGAAGCCGTTCTTCTACACTCCGTTACGTGACAGCGAGGCCATCACCTACCGTCAGGAGATTATGCGGGATCTCGAAGACGAGACGCTAGTTCGGAGTCTGGTGGCCTTCGCAGAGAAGATGCGCATGATGCGCCGGTATCAGGCACTGACAGAGCAGGCTCACTTCAGATATCACAAGGAAGGGTGGTTCCTGGAAACGGTGATGGTCTATGTTGAAGCCGTCACCGGGTTGGCTCGTGACCTGACGGCGACGGATCTTACATCCCAGGGCCTCTCAGCCTTTTGTGTGTCTCTGATGGCGTACACCAACTCCAACGCGTTTTGTGCTTTACAGGCGGAGACAGAAAAGCTCAAAAACCGTCTCTCGGCTGTGCGTTACTGCGTTCGCATCAAGGACCGCCGTGTCACGGTCTCGCCGTACCAGGGTGAGGTTGACTACAGTGTGGAAGTGGAACGCACCTTTGAAAAGTTCAGGCAGGGCACTGTCAAGGATTATCGATCTGAGCTCACCTTGCCGGCGGGCATGAGCCACGTTGAGGCGCAAATGCTTACCTATGTGGCGAAATTGCACCCCGACGTCTTCCAGGCGCTTGACGACTACTATGCGAGAAACGCGGACTTCCTGCATAGGGCAATCAGTGTTTTCGATCAGGAGATTCAGTTCTACATCGCCTATCTAGACTACATCAGGCAACTTAAGCAAGCCCGAGTGCAGTTCTGCTACCCGCAGGTCATCAGGAGAAGCAAGGAAGTCTATGCCTATGAAGCTGTTGACCTTGCCCTGGCAAAGAAGGCCATCGCTGGAGGCGAGCCCCTGGTGCCCAATGACTTCCACCTAACTGGTCAGGAACGCATCATCGTGATATCGGGGCCTAATCAGGGAGGCAAGACAACGTTTGCGCGCATGTTCGGCCAGCTACACTATCTGGCTTGCTTGGGTTGTCCTGTGCCCGGCAGCAGGGCACAGCTCCAACTTTCTGACAGGATCTTCACACACTTCGAGAGACGGGAACATATCGAGAACCTGAGAGGCAAGCTACAAGATGATCTGCTGAGGATTCACGAGATCGTGAGCCGGGCGACTGACGACAGCGTTATCATCCTGAACGAGATCTTCACCTCCACCACGCACGAAGATGCAGCTTTCTTGAGCAAGCAGATTATGCATCGAATCTTCCACATCGATTTGTTCTGCGTGTGGGTGACCTTCATCGAGGAGCTAGCTTCGTACAGCGAGAAAACCGTCAGCATGGTCAGCACGGTCGATTCTGAGAATCCGACGTTGCGGACCTACAAGATCCTGCGAAGGCCCGCCGATGGCCTTGCTTACGCGATGTCTATCGTCAGGAAACACCGCCTCACTTACGATCTTCTCAAGGAGCGTGTCAAGCTATGAGGGTGCACCTCATGTCAGTTGACCAAGACTTCGATCCTCATCAGCCGCTGCCCACAAACGCGTCGGCGTTGATGGAGGATTTGGAATTGGAGATGCTTCTCACAACGATGGCCGCCGGTGACCGCTTCCTCTATGATGTGGCCAAGACAGCGCTGCTGTCGAGTCTGACCGAGCCAGACGCGATCCGCTACCGCCAGGACATCCTTAGGGATTGCCTTAATCACCCGTCCGTTGTTAGGGATATCTACGGTTTGACAGTAGAGTCAGTCGAGACGAAAAAGCGACAATGGCTAGGCGTCTTCAGCAGGTATCCGAGCGCGATTTTGCAGAACGCGATCAGATTGCTGAAGATGCTGGTGGGCCTCCTTGCGAGGTTGAGGCATATCGCAGATCAGCGTGCCGACACGCTTCAATCCGAGGGTTTCTTGACGTTCTTTGAGATGATCAGGACAGAACTGGATGATGAGTTCTTTGCCAGGGTGCAGGAGCACCTTGACGAGTTGCGGTTCCGCGACGGGGTTCTGCTCAGCATGGAGCTGGGGAGGGGCAACGAAGACATTCACCACGTGCTTCGCAAACCAAGGGGGCCGCGGCACTCCCGGGTCGGCGAGCTTATCGAGATGATCTCGGCCTTCGGCCGCGTGATCAACCGAGGGCGGTCCGGATATACGTTCTGGATTCACCCTCGGGACCAAGCCGGTGCCCGGACACTCGGTGAACTGAAGGACACGGGCGTCAATCTGGTCGCCAATGCTCTCGCTCAATCCGCTGATCACATTGAGAGCTTTCTCAAGACGCTGCGCGTGGAGCTGGCCTTCTATGTCGCCTGCCTCAACCTACACGAGCGACTTACCGAACTGGATGAGCCCGTGACATTCTCTGAGCCTCTGCGCTGTGACGAGCGCGCTTTCTCGTGTGTTGGCCTCTATGATGTCTGCCTTGCCTTGACGATGGGGCGGCAGATCGTGGGTAATGACGTGCAGGCCGACCACAAGAATCTGGTAATAATCACCGGTGCTAATCAGGGGGGTAAGTCGACCTTCCTACGCAGCACGGGCCTTGCCCAGTTGATGATGCAGTGCGGCATGTTCGTGGCAGCCAAGTCTTTCCGTGCCAACGTCTGTGAAGGGCTCTTTACTCACTATCGACGAGAGGAAGACGCCGCGATGGAGAGTGGCAAGCTCGATGAAGAGCTTGCCAGAATGAGCCGGATTGCGGACAGTGTTGCGGCTAACTCCCTACTCCTCTTCAACGAGTCCTTCGCCGCGACGAACGAGAGAGAGGGATCAGAGATTGCATATCAGATCATCTCCGCGTTGCTGGATGGGCGTGTCAAGGTCTTCTTCGTCACGCACCTATACGGACTCGCGCACAGGTTTCATAGTGAAGGCAGCAACGGGACGATCTTCTTGCGGGCCGAAAGGCGGCTCGATGGGACGCGGACGTTTAGGATGGTGGAGGCTGAGCCCCAGCACACCAGCTATGGACAGGATTTGTACTGGGACGTCTTCAGCGAGGGCCGGCACTTCGGGTAGTCCTAGTGGGTCATCACCAGACGCCGCGCGAACCGGATATCTGCGCTATGACGCGCAGCCATGCATCGCGCTCGTTGCCCATGGGTTCCTCGCGAAACCGGTAGTCATTCTTGCGGATGAACTCCTCCAGCTCGCTCAGCAGCGCCTCGGTCGCCGCATGCTGCACCGCTACCAGCGCCTGCAACTGACGCTGTGAGGGTCCTTGTTCCAGCGCCAGACGGAAGTGGGGCCAACAGAGCCCGCCAGCGCCTCCTAGACGTTCGGCGATGTCCGGATCGTTGATGTGCTCCAATAAGGTCTCTAGGTAGGCCTTCTCGGTCTGGGCGCGCAGGCGGCATGCGGGACACAGTCCTCGGGGCCCAAGCTCTGCGTCGAGCGACGCGGCCGAGACCATCTCATTTGTTCCCACCGCTGCCCGTAGCCAGCCTAGTGCCCCTCCTGAACCTCCTTCTCTCTTCTGAGGGTTGTACGCCTTGACGGTCTCGCTCAGTTTACGGAGTGTCGACCGATAAAGTATCGCTACATCAAAGGCACACCCTGTCTGATCTGTGAGCTGCCACGCGTGAAGGTTACACCAGCCTCGCGCCTTGAGCACGTCCTGCTGTACGCCGTGGTCGTTGGCGCACTCATAGACCACGCCAGCTGCGTAGCGCTTGATGGCCTTCACCACCAGTCGGCAGATGGCACATCCTTGCTCCTCAAGGGCCTCATACAGCTCGTGGTATTGCGTGTGCTTGGCCATCGTCAGCCTCCGAAAAAGAAAAAAGCTCCCACTCACGGCCTTGCCGTGTAGTAGAAGCTATCAGTCCTTGAGATAGTGCCTCAGGACGGTGGGTTCTCTGCCCGCGAGCCTCATCGCGTATTCAACTACCTTTATTATAGCTGGGTTGCGACTCCGGACAAGGAAACCATAGGGGAGGG
>JBNGDL010000034.1:0-36551 GCA_049975205.1 Anaerolineae bacterium
CGAGCCAGCGGTGATCGCCGCTGGCTTGTTACATGATGTCCTCGAGGACAGCGAGATCAGCCGTGAGGAGATCGAGGCGGAGTTCGGTCGTGAGGTGCTGGTCCTCGTCGAAGGGGTCACCAAGCTGGAGCGGGTCGAGAAGCGGGTGGAGGAGGATGCCGCCCGCGAGCGGACGACGCAGGAGCTGGAGAGCCTGCGCAAGCTGCTCATCGCGATGGCCAACGACGACCTCCGCGTCATCTTCATCAAGCTGGCCGACCGCCTCCATAATATGCGGACGTTGGATTATCTGTCGCCTCCCAGCCAGATCCGAGTGGCGCGGGAGACGCTGCAGATCTTTGCCCCCTTGGCCAACCGCCTCGGTATCTGGGTCTGGAAGGCCGAGCTGGAGGACCTAGCGTTCTGCTATCTGAATCCCAATATGTACTTCCAGCTGCACGATCTCCTGACCACGCGGGAGGAGCTCCGAGAGGAACGGCTGGAACGCCACACGCAGATGTTGCGAGACGCGATCGCCAAAGCCGACATCCACGCCGAGATCAAGGGGCGACCGAAGCACATCTACAGCATCTATCATAAGATGCGGCGCAAGAATGTGCCCTTCGCCAGGATCTACGACGTCGAGGGACTGCGTGTCGTTGTCGCGACCGAGCCCGAGTGCTATCAGGTCTTGGGTATCGTCCACCGGCTGTGGAAGCCCGTGCCGGGCGAGTTCGACGACTACATCGCGCACCCCAAGTCCAACGGCTATCAGAGCCTGCACACCGCCGTCATCGGGGGCGATGGGGCTTCACTTGAGATCCAGATCCGCACGCACCAGATGGACTATTTCGCGGAGTATGGCTACGCGGCTCACTGGCGGTACAAGGAGCGGGGGGTCGAGGTGAACCCCCAGTTGATGGACCAAATCTCGTCGATTCGCGAGAGCGTCCAGGAGCTCACGCACGACACTAAGGACGCACGCACCTTCATCGACTCGATTCGCGTCGACGTCTTTCAGGACAGAGTCTTCGCCTTCACGCCGAAGGGCAAGGTGATCGACCTTCCCTCCGGTGCGACGCCGCTGGACTTCGCCTACTATGTCCATACAGAGGTGGGGCATAGCTGCCGCGGTGCCCGGGTCAACGGTCGCTGGACCAACCTCGACTATCAGCTGCAGACCGGCGATCAGGTCGAGATCATCGTGGGGCGCAAGGGTGGGCCTAGCCGCGACTGGCTGAATGAGGAGTTGGGCTTCGTCAAGACCAACCGCGCGCGTCAGAAGATCCGTCAGTGGTTCCGCCGTCAGGGCCGTGAGGAGAACATCGCTCGCGGTCAGGACATGCTGGATCGGATTTTGAAGCGTCTGTCCCTGAATCTCTCTACTGCGGAAGTAGCCGAGTTATTCCGCCGGCGGTTTAACACGGCTGAGGAGTTCCTCGCCGCCCTGGGAATGGGCGATCTCAACAGCGATGCGGTGGTCAACCGGCTGGAGCAGCAGGTCCGGCAGCAAGAGGAGGACGAGGAGGTCTGGGAGGAGGAAGCGGTCCCGCCGGCGCCCGAGATCGAGACCGCAGATATCAATATCCGCGGGACGGGCGGCGTCCTCACGCATCTGGCGCAGTGCTGCAACCCCCTCCCTGGTGAGGAGATCATCGGATACGTCACGCGTGGTCGAGGGGTCACCATCCATCGGCGCGACTGCCCTAACGTGCTCAACATGCCCCACAGCGACCAAGATCGCTTGATTGAAGTCAGCTGGGGCGAGGAGCAGCGCACCTTTGCGGTCCAGGTCCAGGTGACGGCCTACGACCGTTCCGGGCTGATTCACGATATTTCCGGCGTCATGGCCGATCGAAACATCAACATGACGGCGCTGAGCACGGGGAAGCGTGACCGCTACAACATCATCCCCATCTACATGACGCTAGAGGTGCCGGATCTCAAGACCCTTACCCGCCTCCTGGCGAAGATCGAGCAGCTGCCCAACGTTATTGAGGCCCGCCGCAGCGTCTAGGTTCTTCTGTGAGCATGTCCGTGATATAACAAACCGGGCCCGTCAAAGCGGGCCCGGTAGCGTTAGCGTAAGATCGGACGTGCAGGTAGCTATTCGGTGACGACGGCGTCTTCCCAGTCCAGGTACTCGACGCGCTCTTCCTTGGCCTGCGTGAGCCAACCCTCGTAGGCCTGGTCCTCTGCTTGAGCTAAGAGATCCTCGGTCAAGGCTCTTTCCTCGTGTCCGGTGACGTAGACGACGTAGTAGCGATCGTTCTCGCCGGCAACAGGGGAGGAGGCCTGACCCACCGGCGTGTTGAAGGCGGCAGTCTCGACGTCGACGCTGAGTTGTGCCCCAAGGTAGCCCATCGGCAACCACGGCAGGGCAAACCCTGACGTAGCGTCGTCTTCGTCAGCCTCGAGCTCGTCCAGGATCGCCTCGGGGTCCGCGTCTTCCTCGTTCAAGCGGTCTGTCACTGCCTGTGCAGCTTCCTCCGTCCCAAACGCGAAAATCGTGATCTCGACCTGGTCTTGGACCTCAGGAATGTCTGAAGCCAGCTCAGACTTGATCTCCTCCCGTAGGATCTCGGCCCTCACCATGGCCCGGAAATCCTCCTCAGGGAACCGCGTCACCTCCAGCACATTCGTCTCAAACTGCTCAAAGAGATCATCGAAGTCTGGCGTCGCTGTTGCCGTTAGGGTGTCCGTGATCGTCGTGGTTTCCGTCACATTAGCCGCCGCATCTGGATTGTAGCCAAGGAGAAGGCCGATCTGTTCCTGCACCTCCTCGTCGGACACAGTCATGCCTCGCTCGGCTGCTTCCTGGCGGATCAGCTCTTCTTCGATCATCCTGTCCAGCACCTGACCTCCGTACACCGTCGCGTAGTCGGGCGACAGCTGACGCTCAAGGCTGCTCAGCTGGATCTCAAGCTGCTGGATCAGCGCATCTGTACCCTGATCGGCGGCGGCCGCGTCCTCGTCTTGAGGGCCTTCGGTTTCCGGTGTCACCTGGGTGCTAAGCTGGGACAGGTAACTCTGATACTGGTAGATCTCGAGTTGGCTCATCCAACGCTCGTAGCCCTGACGAGCTTCGAACTCCCGCGTTGTGATTGGCTCGTCGCCGACTCTGGCAACGGGTCGGCGGGCCTCGATGAAAACCTCGGTCACCACGCCGTAGATAAGAAGACCCAAGATAACGACACCCACGCCCACAGCAATCCAAGTGATGAGGCGTTGAGCGCGATGCTCCCTCTCCCGTCGGGCGATCTGGCGGCGGGTGAGTTGTTTCTTGCTCTGCTTTTGCTTAGCCATACTTCACACTCTTCCTGAATAAGCAACGGGCATAGGAGTCCCTATGCCCGGTCTGTTATCGTACCTGATCTAGCGATCAAGATCTGCTACGAAGGGAAGCAGGGCGAGGTGTCGCGCCCGCTTGATCGCAGTCGCCAATTGCCGCTGATGCCTCGCGCACGTCCCAGTCTGCCGCCGGGCACGAATCTTCCCGCGGTCTGTCACATAGCGCTGCAGGAGGGAGACGTTCTTGTAGTCGATAACGGCTTGTTCCTCATTGCAGAATTGACATACTTTGCGGCGGTTCGAAAAGCGACGCCGTCGACCTCTGTAATCGCTCACTCTGATGTTCTCCTTATCTTTTGCTTTCAGGCCTTATCTCTTACTTCCAGGCCCTATCTTATGCTTCCAACGTCTCGGAAGCGTCAAAATCTTCTTCATAGTCGAGGTCGCCCACGCCATCGTTACTGTCAAGAAAGATCAGCTCTTGTGCGACCAACTCGGTCCGGTAATGCCGCTCACCCTCCGGACTCTCCCAACACCGGGTCTGCAGCCGACCCTCTGCATAGACTTGAGATCCCTTATGCAGCCGCTTCTTGCTAAGCTCTGCCAGACCTCCCCAGGCAACCACGTGAAACCATTCCGTCTCTTCCTGGCGTTCTCCGTCGTTGTTGGTCCATCCACGGGTCGTAGCAACGCTGAACGAAGCGACAGGCCGACCGCTGGACGTGAACCTCATCTCGGGGTCGCGCCCCAGATGACCGATGATCATGACTTTGTTGAGACCACGTGTCATAGGAGAGAGTCCTTGGTTTGGGTTGGCTGGATTATGCTGGTACTATGCCTCAGTCTCTTCTGCCTCGGGTTCCTCTGCCTCTGGCTCGGCCTCGGCGGAGGCTGGTACTTCTTCTGCCTCTGTTTTGGCTTCGGCAGGGGTTGGTGCTTCTTCTGTCTCCTCAGGTGCCTCAACGCCTTCAGATCGCGTGATCAGGTGGCGCAAGTTGCCCTCGACGAGACGCAGGTTCCGATCCAGTTCGTTTATGGCGTTGGGATCGGCAGCGAAGCGCACCAGGTAGTAACGTCCGTCACGTTGCCCTTTGAGGGTGTAGGCGAGGCGTCGCGTGCCCCAGCTCTTGAAGCTGAACACCTCTACTTCGGCGTTCTCAAGATATCGCTGAATTCGTTGGAGGACGTCGTCAAGCGCCTCGTCTACAAGCTCAGCATTTACAACAAACATCAACTCATAGTTTCGCGTTTCCAAGACGGCTATATCTCCTTCCTATGGGATTGCCCCTGTGCCCTATGCCAGGGGCAGAAAGCCCGTCTCATGCATCCTGGGAATCTTACCACAAATCGGGAGATTCGCAACGTCCGGCGGCGAGTTGGCGCTCAGCGACCGGCAAGCCCGACGGGGTCCAACGAACTTGGCGCCTGCTGTGTTGCGGATGAGTGAGGCAATTGAGCCTGAGTTGACCTATAAGCCGGATTCTGTCAGCAGGCGGGCATTCCCACATACGCAGGTGTGCCCACCGGCCTGGCGATCATCTATCTAGGGAAATGGTCACCCACTTCCTCCAGCAGCCTACCCGAAGGTTGCTTCCTCGCTCTCGCTTGGAAGAGGACACGGGTCGCGCCCTAGCTTTGCGCTCTCCCTTCTGCTTGGCCTTGCTCCCGATGGGGGTTGCCTGGCCGCCCCGGTTACCCGGCACGCCGGTGGTCTCTTACACCACCTTTTCACCCTTACGCCCCTCGACCTCATCGGCCTCAGGTGCGCGGTCTGTTTCTGTGGCCCTATCCGCGGGTTACCCCGCCCGGGAGTTACCCGGCACCATACCCTGCGGAGTCCGGACTTTCCTCACCCCACACCGCATGGGTGCAGCGTGGGCTGTGATCGCCCGATCGACTCAGGCTCAAGAGCCTGTCACTAACCTTATCTTACCGCAAACGGTGCTTTCGTCAACGTTTTCGGGCTTTGTCCGAAACATTTTCGGGGATTGTCCGAAACGTCTTTGGGATTACCCGAGCCCCCGGAACTCCCAGAGGATGACTTCGGGCGGGGAAAGGAACCGTGCCCGAGGCGCGCCAAGACCCTCGAGTCCCAACCCGCGAGAGACGTAGAGCGTGGTTCCTTTCTCCCGATAGCGCCCCTGCTCGTAGCGCTTTCCCCAACGGGAGCTCGTGGCGACGGCGCCGTAGAGTGGCAACCGGATCTGCCCGCCGTGCGTGTGACCGCAGAGGTAGAGATCTACGCCTGTCTCCGCAACCAAGGGCATGAGGTCTGGCGTGTGGTAGAGCAGCACGCGGAAGGCATCAGATGGGGTGGCGGCTGCAAGCGCGGTTAGCGCCTCCGCATCCCGTTCCTCATGGTAGGTGTTCCGGACCCCGAGGAGCCAGAATGTCTGCCCGTGTACGGAGATCTCTACTCCTTCGTCGTCGAGCCATTGGATGGGCAGGCCCTCGAAGATCCTTGGGACCACGGTAGGGATATCCACGACTGGGCTTCCCGTGATCGCATAGACGCCATAAGGTGCCCGAAAGCGCCCAAGGAGGTCTCGGACGCCCGCCTGTGCTTCGGGATCGTAGACCGAAGAGAGGTTGAGGTAATCCCCTGTGAGGACGATGAGATCGGGTGCCTGCTCCTCGACGAGATCCATCAGCCTTCGCTCTCGCAGCGAGAGACCCTCGTAATGGATGTCAGAGATGTGTAGCACGCGAATGGTCGTGCCCGCACGCCAAGCGCTGACGGTGTACGTCTCCTGCGTCAGCTGGATCCGGCAGGGTTCGATCCAGGTCGCGTAGAACGCCACCCCGGTTAGCACCAGGTTGACGATGCCCGTGACGCCAAGCCCGAGGGGACCGCGCCAGACCAGTGCACCTAGGATGAACAGCAACGCGCGGACAAGTGCGAGGCCCAGGAGCGGAGGGGTCACCGGTCCCCACGACCGGTCTGTTCGGGGCAGCCAGGCCAAGAAGGCCCAGTCTCCCGAGAAGAAGATGACGAAACCAGCCGCTGCCGCCAAGGATAGTGGGGGCTGCCATACCCAACCTGTCAGTGCTGCCAATCCCACCCACAGAGGAAGCAAGGTGAGGGGGGGAATGCGGCCAAGTCTTCCCGTCAGTATAAGGGCATGGTGGATCAGGGAGCTGCTTCCGTCAGCGCGGTCGGGAGGGATGTCATAGCGGCGATGGTGGGTTGGGCTTCGCAAGGGCATCAACAGATCATTGCGAGGCGGGAGCCGTAGCGGGACCCGGATAGAGCGTGGTGGCGTCTCAACCTGCTCGCCACCTCAGGTCGGCGTCTCCGATCTCTCGAAGAGGCGCGCGATCTCATCTCGAGCGTACCGTGGGAGCTCGCGCCTGCCGTTTCCGTCTCTCAGGACAACGTCCGCCCCCTCCTTGAGTTCGCCAATCACGCTTGCGGCGATCTCTTCAGCGTGCAAGGCGGCGACCACCTTCTCCGCATCATCCGGGGCCACGGCGATGAGCAGCGCCCCAGAGGCGATCAGACCGAGGGGGTCGAGATCAAGCTCCTCGCAGATAGCGCGGGTCTCCTCAAAATAGTGGAGGGAGGATTCGTCGATCTCCGCGCCGACGCTGGCTGCAGAGGTCAGCTCGTGGATGCCCGTCGCGACGCCGCCCTCTGTAGGATCGTGCATCGCGTGGACCTCGCCGGCGTCTGTGGCAACCATCGCGTCTCTCACGACGCTAATCCCCGGATTGTGGAGGAAATCGGCTGCGCTGCGCAGCAGATCGGGGTCCAATCGGCCTGAGAGACGGCTGCGAAGCTCGCGCGCCAGGATCGCGGTTCCCTCGACAGCGATGCCCTTGGTCAAAATCAGGCGGTCTCCGGGTCGGGCGCCGTCGGAGCGGACGAGCTTGTGGGGCGCAACTTCGGCGAACATTGCCCCTACGGCGATGGGACGGTCAATGGCGTGTGTGATCTCAGTGTGACCGCCTACAACGCTGACATCCAGTTCTTCCCCGGCGATGCGCAGTTGGTCGAAGATCGTCTCTACGAGATCGGTATCCGTCTGGCCCTCCGGCAAGAGCAGCGTGACGATGAACCATCGGGGGCGCGCACCAAGACAGGCTACATCGTTGGCGTTGACGTGCATCACGTACCAGCCGATCTCGTCGGTCGCAAAGGTGATGGGATCCGTCTTAGCTACTAGATAGCGGTCGCCGAAGTCAATGACGGCTGCGTCGCGGCCTAGTCCAGGCCCGAACACGACACGAGGATCGGGCTTCGGAAGGGCATGGGCAAGCAGGTCGACGAGGTCGGCCTGCGGCAGCTTGCCGACGGGATACCGGGCGCGTTCCTTTAAGACATCCACAGGGTGACGACTCCAATCAGGGGTCTTGGGGTGGGACAAGGGTCATTCACCGACAAGTATACCGATCTCGTCGATCGCTGAGCTATAGGTCCAGCCCTGAGCGTAGATCCGAATCTCCCGAATGACCGCGGGATTCACACCCTGGTCGCGCAGAATCGGCAACAGGTTCTCCGACTCGTAGTCGTACCAGGTCTCGGGGGGGACCTTAATGTGCTGTGCTTTCCATTCACAGGTTGTGCAGAAGGGGATGTCTTCCCCCTCTCTTGCGTAGAAGCCCTGTAGCCACTCGCGGTTGCCGCCGGTGTCGCGGTCTACAAACTCGATGCGTATCATCAAGGGACACTCGGTGCCGACGGATCCGCAGACCGGCAGCGTCTGGGTGCCGATTCGGATGAGCGCCCGGACCTGTAGGGACTCTGCCTCGCGGATGTCAAGGTTGATCTCCTGCCGGATTCCGGTCTCGGCGTGGCTCTGCCCGACCCGCTCAAAAGCGACAATCCGGTTACCGTCTACCAATGGGACCTGCAACACCTCGCCGCCGGCCTCGTCTTCATCGAACTTGTCGGTGTAGATCGTCCAGTAACCCTCTATGGGCTCTCCGAAGTCGCCGTTGCGATTCGCCAAGACATCGCGCTCGCCGATGGAGATATCACCCAGGCCGGCAGCCGTAATTTCCGTTCGTTGCAGTGGGACGAGTACCAACGACTCGCCTGTGGCGGGGTCGATGATCGTGGCCCGACCGGCGGATACCTTAAGCTCCGTCTGATCCGGCTCCACGACGAGCTTGAAGGACCCGTCCTCCAATGCAACCGTGCCTTGCGGCGTCTCGATGTCAAGCTCCGCCTCACGTCCGTTACCCGCAACCGTGGGGCGCATATTGAGGGCTTCTGCGACCTCAAGCTGCATGCGGTGAGGGAGCTTGCTGGCTGCGAAGCGCGGCGTGCGAGCGTTCTCGATGAGCAGATCGGTCTGACCATACAGCTGCACGGTCCCGACGGGGGTCTCCGGCTGATCGGGATGATAAAAAAGCAGAAGGGCGTCGCCATCGCTATCAAGCTGAACGCGGCTGCGCGGCTCTATCTCCGTTGCCCTACCCGTCTCGAGCACCACGCGCGTGCCGCTGTTCGGCGATCGGTAGGTGACGCTCCCAGCTCGCCCTTCGAGAAGGATCGTTAGGGGACGGGTGCTGTTCAGGATGGTCCAGCGAGCGCCCAATGGGACGCCCGTGGCCAGGGCGAGGCAAGTGAAAAACGAGAGGACTAGAACTAACCAGGCAAGGCTCTCTGTCTTTCTCAACATAGACATAGATCGCTCGCGCTAATCTCCAAGATACTGGAATTGTGGGCGTCAGGTAGAAGTAGTGTCACGTCAGGGCTAATAGCGGATCCGGAAGCCGCGCTCACGGCCCTTCGGCGATGACCATTCCACATCCACCCTATCCACGCCGCTATGGGTCGGACCCTGTTGAATGGCTCTGATGAGCTGCTTGAGCTGGCCCTCTGTTCCCTCGGCCCAAACCTCAACCGTGCCATCCTGCCTGTTGCGAACCCATCCAGAGAGGCCAAGGCGGTCTGCGTGGACGCGCGTATAGTACCGGAACCCGACTCCTTGCACCCGACCGCGGGCAATGAGGTGTACCGCTTTATCTCTGTTCTGACCCGTCTTGGAGTTCGCTTCATTCATCGTATGCCTCTCAACGTCTAGTTCGACCTCATTCTAGCCAACTCCGCGTCCGTGACAAGTTCAGGAGCCACCTGGTCCCTCGCCCCGTGGTTGGAAGGTTTTTGTCAGGCAGGTAAAGGGCATTATAATGGGGACGTATGAACTCACATGAGCCTCTTGTGGTGTTCAACGCTCACCTGCTTTCCGGGGACGCCACCTATCGGAGCGCCGGGATCTCCGTCTATATCGACAGCCTTCTTCAACACCTCGGCCTGGAGGCTGATGGCCTTCGTTTTCAGGTTCTGGTCGGAGGCGGGCCTGGCGGAGCCGACCTGTCGCACTTGGGATTTCCGGCCCTGCGGTCGAGATACGCGACCCACAGCCCGTCACGGCGAATTCTCTGGGAACAGACTGTGCTGCCGGGGCTGCTCCGCCGTCTCGGGGCTGATCTTCTGCATGCGCCCGCCTTTGTTGGGCCTTTGGCAAGCGGTTGCCCCCAGGTCATCACGGTGCATGACCTCAGCTTCTTGCGCTACCCTCAGTTCTTCCGTCCGGCCAACCGCCTCTATCTGCGGACGATGACGGGCGTGGCGTGCCGGCGCGCAGCCGCGGTCATCGCCGTGTCAGAGTTTACGGGCAAGGAGGTCGCCGAGCTGTTAAGGGTACCAGTCTCCCGGATACATCCGATCTACCATGGGGTCGCGCCCCGCTTCCGCCCGTTACCGCGGACCGACGTAGACGAGTTCCGTCGGCGTCAGGGTTTGCCAGAACGCTTCGTGCTCTTCATGGGAACGCTGGAGCCGCGTAAGAATCTAATCCAACTCGTGCGGGCTTTTCGTAAGCTCAAGGACCCCGACCTTCACCTGATCCTTGCTGGTGCACAGGGCTGGTTCTATGAGGAGATCTTCAGCGAGGTGGAAGAGCTCGGGCTCGCGGACCGGGTGCACTTCCCGGGGTTTGTCCCCGCCGAGGATCAGCCTTTCTGGTATAATGCGGCGGACGCCTTTGCTTATGTATCTGTCTACGAAGGGTTTGGCATGCCGGTCCTGGAGTCGCTGGCGTGCGGCGTGCCGGCTGTGACGTCATCGACGAGCTCGATGCCGGAGGCCGGGGGGCTTGGCGCCCTTTTGGTTCCCCCGGACAACGTAGACGCGATTGCAGAGGCGATTGACCGCATATTATCTGATGAGGCGCTCCATGGTGAGCTCAGAGAGAAAGGGCTGGTCCACGCTGCCGGTCACTCCTGGGACAAGACAGCACGTGAGACAGTCGCTGTGTACCGACGGGCGATGAGTGGCGGGAGGTCGATGTGAGGTCGGGACGGCGCGATGGTGCCCCGCTGTGGGTGATCGCGTGGGATATCGTGATGATCAACCTGGCGATGGGCCTGGCCTATCTGCTTCGATATCGGCTGCAGTGGTTCTTGGACGTGGTCTATGATGCACCCTATCGAGCTTATCTGCCGTTCAACTTCCTCTTCTCGATCGGGGTGCCACTGGTACTGTGGGTGATTGGATCTTATAGCAATTGGCGCGGTTGCGTCTGGATTGAGCATGTCTTCCAAGTGACCAATGCCGTGGTCGTTAACCTGATCGTGGCCCTGGCATGGTCGTTCCTGGTCAGGCCTCTGGTCTATTCGCGGCTGTTGCTGTTTGAAAGTGCGATATTTATGGTGGGTTTGATCTCGGTGGACCGTGCCCTGACCCAGGTCATTCAGGCGCAACTTCGCAAGCGCGGGGTCGGGCTCAAACGAATTGTCATAGTTGGAGCTGGAGAGGTAGGCCGGCGGGTGATGCGCACGGTCGTGGCGCGGCGCAACTTGGGGTACGAGATCGTGGGGTATGTCGACGACAACCCCGACAAAGGCGAGGGCAAGATTGGACGCTTCTCCGGTCTTGGATCGATCGACAACCTGTCGCGGGTGATCGATGCTGAGGACGTGGATGAGGTTATCATCACGCTTCCTTGGAACTACCATCGGCGGATCCTCAGTGTGCTGCGTGCCTGTGCTCGGCGAGAGGTCAAAGCGCGGCTGGTGCCCGATCTCTTTCAGATGAGCCTCAGTCGCGTTGAGGTTGGGGACCTCGGCGGATTGCCGCTGATTGAGATACAGGAGATCGCATTCAGCCGGACCGAGCTTGCGGTCAAGCGCGCGATTGATTTGATCGGCGCCCTGGCCCTGCTAGTCTTCGGGTGGCCCTTCTTCCTGTTGATCGCGCTGGCAATCAAGTTGGACTCCCCGGGTCCCATCTTCTTCACCCAGGAGCGCGTCGGGGAGAACCATGGTCGCTTCAAAATCCTTAAGTTCCGGACGATGCGTGTCGGGGCCGAGGAGGAGCTGGAGCAACTCAAGCACCGCAATGAGGCCGACGGCCCGATCTTCAAGATCCGCAACGACCCGCGGATTACGCGCGTGGGACAGTTCTTGCGACAGACAAGCCTCGACGAACTGCCGCAGCTCCTCAACGTCTTCCGGGGCGAGATGAGCTTGGTGGGCCCGCGCCCGCCGTTGCCCTCGGAGGTCGAGCAGTACGATTCCTGGCACGAGAAGCGGCTCACCGTACCACCCGGTATCACAGGGCTTTGGCAAGTGAGCGGTCGCAGCGAACTCACCTTCGATGAGATGGTCCTGCTGGACCTCTACTACATTGAGCACTGGTCTCCGTGGATGGATGTTTCCATCTTGCTGCGGACGGTACCAAAGGTCCTGGCACGCGAGGGAGCCTTCTAGGAGCATCTCCAACTCACTTTCTAGTCTAGTACAGCACGCTGGGGGCGAAACATGGCTTGGTGGGATCTAACGGAACAAGACAGACAATCCTTGCTCGCTTTTCTCCGCGACCTGGTGAAGACGCCAAGCCCGTCGGGCCAGGAGGGGGAGGTGGCATCCCTAGTGATGGATGAGATGCGGCGCCTCGGGTACGACGAGGTGTGGATGGACGAGGCCGGCAATGTCTTGGGCCGTATTGGCAGGGCATCGGGACCGGTCTTGATGTTCAATAGTCATATAGACACCGTGAACGTCGCCGAGGCCGGGACGTGGAGCGAAGATCCCTTCGGCGCCGTGGTCCGGGGTGGACGGCTCTACGGGCTGGGGGCCTGTGATATGAAGAGCGGGCTCGCTGCCACTGTCTACGGTGCGGCGTCCTTGGCCAAACGCCGTGACGTCCTGTCCGGATCCGTGTTGGTGGCTTGTGTGGGGTTGGAGGAGCCCTCGGAGGGCACTTGCACGCGCGTTCTCTTCGAAGAAGACCAGCTCAAACCCGACTGGGTCGTGATTGCGGAGCCCTCCAATCTTCAGGTTGTTCGGGCGCAGCGCGGACATCTCGAGATGACGCTGACCGTCCATGGGAGATCCGCGCATTCCTCAGCGCCAGAGCTGGGGGAGAACGCCATCTACGCAGCCGCTCGCCTCATCTTCGGGTTGGAGCTTCTGGCCGGGCAGCTGGCGGATGACGCTTTCCTGGGGCCTGGGGTGTTGGCGGTGACGGATATCCGCTCCCTTGCGGCGAGCCAGAACGCCGTGCCCCACCGCTGCGACATGTTCCTCGATCGCCGCCTCACGGTGGGAGAGACCGAGGCCATCGCCTTGCTGGAGATCCAGCGGGTCATCGCCCGCGAGGGTGTGAAGGCTGAGGTTCGCGTGATCGAGCAGGAGATCGAGACGCACACCGGGCGCCTCCTGAAGTCGCGCCGGGCCTCCCTGCCGTGGGCTCTGGACGAGCGCCACCCCTTGGTCCAGGCCATGGTACAGGCGGCCCGCAAGGTGGGCCTCCGACCTGGCGTCACGCGATGGCATTTTGCGACCGAGGGCGCCTACACGGCAGCGGTTGCGAGAGTTCCAACTGTGGGGTTCGGCCCGGGCGACCCGGAGCTGGTCCATTGCAGCAACGAGTTTGTCGAGGTCGATCAGGTCTATGCTGCAGCTGAGGCCTATGCCGTGCTCGCGGACCGGCTGTTGGTGTCCTGAATGAACGAAGACCTTGTCCTCGCCCCAAAGATCGAGCACCTCCTCGCACAGGGTGGTCCCGTAGTTGCGCTTGAGTCGGCGCTGATCACGCACGGCTTTGCCTATCCCGCGAGCCTCGAGATCACCCGCGAGATGGCGACCGCGATTCGGGCCGCCGGAGCCGAGGCAGCCGCCATCGGCATCTGGGAAGGCATGCCACTCATCGGCCTAAACGACTTGCAGATCGATCGGCTGGCGGCGGACTCTGAAGCGGTCAAAGTGAGTGTCAGGGACCTGCCCTTGACGCGCTTGAGGGCCTCTAGCGGTAGCGGAAACGGTGGCACGACCGTCGCTGCCACTGCCCTCTTGGCTCAACGTGCTGGTATCCGCGTCTTTGCCACCGGCGGCATCGGCGGCGTCCACAGGCGCCATCCGGAGGACATATCTGCCGACCTCCCGGTGCTTGCCACCACGCCGATTGTGGTGGTCTGCGCCGGGGCAAAGTCCATCTTGGATCTACCCCGGACGCTGGAGTATCTGGAGACCTGGGGGGTGCCGGTGGTGGGGTGGCGCACGGAGGAGTTTCCCGCCTTCTACAGCCGGCACTCCGGCTTGCCCGTCGACGCTTCGGCCTCCTCGACTGACGATATCGTTGACATTTACCGTAGGCAGCAGGCGCTGGGATTGCCGCAGGCTCTGCTCGTCACGGTGCCGGTGCCGGCTGAGCACGAGGTGCCGGCAGAGGTTGTAGAGCCCCTGATCGCCCAAGCGGTGGCCGAAGCCGAGGCTCAGGGCGTGACCGGGAAGGATGTGACCCCCTTCATACTGGCTCGCCTCGTGTCCCTGAGCGAAGCCAAGACGAGACGGGCCAACCAAAGCCTGCTGATTCAGAACGCCGAGGTCGCGGCGAAAATCGCTGTGGCGCTGGCAGAGTCTGAGAGCGGCCCTCCTTGCGCGCCGTAACCACGAGCTCCCGAGGCGCGCTGCTCCTCGACGGACGGCCTGCGCTGATTCAGGCAGGCGCGCTACACTACTTCCGCCTCCCGCATCCAGATCTCTGGGCACCGGTGCTGTGCCGGATGCGCATGGCTGGGCTGAACGCAGTCTGGATCCCGTTTCCCTGGGCTTACCACAGCCCTGCAGCGGGTTTCCACGACTTCACAGGGGCCCGAGACATTGTGCGACTGCTGGATGAGGTTGCGCGTGCCGGCCTTTGGCTCATCCCCCACGTAGGGCCGTGGGTTGGCCTCGAGTTGGCCGGGGGCGGTGTGCCGCATTGGGCGCTGCGCCTTCCGGAGCTCTGTCCGGCCTGTCAGAGCGACGTACCACCGGAGCCCTCGTTCTCGTTCCTTCGCCACGTCACGGCATGGTGGGAGCAGCTTTTCCCCTATCTGAAGGACCGTCAGAACCTGATCATGATCGCCCTGGACCCCGGCCGCTGCGGCGCGGGATCTGGTGAAGGGCGCGGCACGTCCCTCCACCGCTATGTTGCCCCTCTGGTCGATCTCGTCCGCGAGCAGGGGATCGCGGCTCCCTGTGCTGTGCCCCGAGCCCTGTATGACGCGATAGATCCGCGCCAAAGGATCGGAGTGCTGCCCTTCTCCAGCCTGGATGCCGAGGATCTGGCGTCTCCAACTCAGTCCACCACAGGGGCGGAGGGGATCTTGCTTCTTGAGGCCGCTATGCCGTCTGCCGGGATAGGAGGGGAACCATTAATCGAAGGCGAGCATCCACGGTCTTTGCAGGCCACTGCGCTGGGTCGTGGGGCGAGGATAACCGTGCTCTCCCCGGCACACGAGGGCCTCAACTGGGCGGCTTGGGGCACGGCAGGCTCGGGCGCCACATATGGGCGGGGCGCGCCGATTATGCAGGGAAAAGGCCTCTCTGACGCGTACTTCGGGGCGCGCCGGATGGCATCGACAATCGAGAGCCTCGGTGACGTTTTGGCTCGCGGAGAACCCGATCCGGACGTCACCGTGACGCCATTAGAGCAGGTGCAGGGAGTCTGGACCGGAGAGAGCGGCACCGCCGTGATCCTCCGCGGGCGTGAAGGTAAGGGAGATGAGGTGCACCTCTCTTACGGAGAGGTAGGTGGGTTGACGGTTGAAGACGTGCCGCTTCTCGCCGGGGCGTCGTCAGTATTGCCGCTGAACTGGCGCTTGGTCTCCGGGCGTCTGTTGTCGACGACGCTGGAGCCGGTGTTGCACACCGTCGTGGCTGGGCGGGAGCTCTTGATCCTCCTGAACGCCGTGGGCGGTGAGGTGCGCTTGCCGTCGGAGTACCGTCCTCGACGACAGCGGGGGCCCGTCTATGTCGAGTATCTCTCTGTGAAGGGAGGGCCCGATGACGTTGGGGTGAATTTCGACCCCGCTCGTGTCGCCTCACTGGTCCTCGATGGCCCTCACGGCATGCTCCAGCTGCTCGCCCTGGCGCCGATGATGGCGAGCCGCGTCTGGCCTCTGGACGATGGGTGGCGGAAGACGCCCTCCTATGCGGCGTCATGGACTCCGTCCGCAGAAGAGCCGGCGCGAGGTATCGTCATCGGGCCTGAGTTTGTGTTGCCCGAGTCAGACAGCGGCTTCCGATTCCTGGTGCGTGACAAGGGCTTTGGCTACCGCTGGGGGCCTTGGCGGGGGAGCGATCCGACGACCTGGCTGGCACCCCTGACGTGGTCGCCACCTGAAGCAGTAACGCTCCCTCCGCTGACCTGGGGATCGCGCCCGGGTGCCCCCGAGGCGCTGCCTGACTATGACGACCGGGGCTGGCAGCGTCTTGGCGTGGATCTTGTAACCAACAGCGTTGGACCGAACTCCCACGAGGGATTCGCCTGGTATCGGGCCCGATACAATGGTACGGGCACCTCGGTGACCATCGCTTGCCGGCACGCCTGCGACCTTTTCCTGAACGGGGAACAGATTGCGGCACTCAACCCACCGCCCGGGTTCGGACCCGTGGTCCCCAAGACACTGCCCCTTCCCTCTCGGTATCAGGCCGAGACCAACGTGTTGGCGCTGCTGGTCGAGAATCAGGGGCGGGCCATGTCCTGGGATGAAGCGGCTGAGCCGTACGGCCTGATCTCCTGCTCGGTGGAGGCTGAGGGCCCCCTGGTGTGGCGAATGCGCCGCGGCCTGACGGGTCAGGTCGAGCGACAGGGTTTCCCTGGGTTCGCTGACTGGCGCCTCGTGACCGGGCAGGGGGCTTCCTACCTCACGTGGCACCGGAGTGAATTCGCGCTTTCGTTGGCGAGCGACGTGGAGGTACCTCTTTTCCTCTACCTTGACCAGACGCCCACGATATGCCTGATCTATCTCAATGGCACTCAGGTAGGGCGTGTTTGGTACCCGCGGGAGCGCCAGCGTCGTTTCTGGCTGCCTGAGGGCCTTCTGAGGCGCAAAGGCACCAACGAACTTCTTATCGTGCAGTGGGCGCGCGGGGCCGAGCCGGGCATTGGTGCGGCACGAGTGGAGAGCGGTGCCGCGCTCGCCTGGCGGGCTGACTCGAGAGCTTGAGAGACGATCGCTCAACACCCCTGGCCCAGCAGGCGTGACCCTGCTCTCGTGGGCTCAAGAGCGACGGTGCTGCTACGCGCTGGCTAGGGCTCGAAGACCGGCGTGCTCAGGTAACGCTCTCCCGTGTCCGGCAGCACCACCACCACCTGCTTGTCGGCGCCGAGACGCTTGGCGACCTCGAGCGCGGCGACCGTTGCGCCCCCGGAAGACATCCCCACCAGCAACCCTTCCTGCCGTGCCAGCCGACGCGTCATCTCCCAGGCCTCCTCGCTCTCGACCCGGATGATCTCGTCCACGACACTCAGGTCCATCACCGGCGGCTTGAATCCCGCCCCGATGCCTTGGATCTTGTGCTCGCCGGGCTCTCCGCCGGAGAGGACCGGGGACCCGGCGGGCTCCACGGCGATCACGCGCACGTGGGGAGCCTCTTCCTTGAGCCGCCTGCCGACGCCGGAGACGGTGCCCCCGGTGCCCACACCGGCGACGAAGGCGTCTAGCTCCGGCACTTGGGCCAGGATCTCGGCGCCGGTCGTTTGGTAGTGGACGGCTGGATTGGCTGGGTTCTCGAACTGGTTCGGCATAAAGGCGCCGGGATTCTGTCTGACGATCTCCTCTGCCTTCGCGATGGAGGCCCTGATGCCCTCCTCGCCCGGTGTCAGTACGAGATCAGCGCCATAGGCGCGGAACAGCTTGCGGCGCTCGACGCTGAGCGAATCCGGCATCACGAGGATCAGCCGGTAGCCTTTGAACGCTGCCACCATCGCTAAGCCGATGCCGGTGTTGCCGCTGGTTGGTTCGACGATGAGACTGTCTGGTTTGAGCGTCCCATCGCGTTCTGCTGCCTCGACCATCGACAGCGCGATGCGCTCCTTGACACATCCACCGGGGTTCTGCCGCTCTAGCTTCGCCCACACCGTCGCCATGCCCGGTGACACGACTCTCGATAGGCGTACGACAGGCGTTCGCCCGATTAAGTCCAGGACACTATCTGCGACGGCGCCCTCGAAATCCGTTGGTCTCAGCCCCATGGTTCTGCTTCCTCCTCCATCACGCGATCCTCCTCGAGTTCCTGCTCCCTTTGGGCCTCGCGTGACCTCAATGCGTGCATCTCGTTCTCCAAGGCGTCAATTCGGTCGTGCATCTCCTGGAGACGCTCAGCGACAATGTCCGGTAACTCCTCGTGATGCAGATCTGGCCTCCGCCTGCAAGAAACGCCGTTGACCTTCACGACCTTACCAGGCACGCCGACCACCGTGGCATACGGGGGTACCGGCTTGACCACCACGGCCCCCGACCCGATCCTGCTGTTTTCGCCAATCACGATCGGCCCCAGGATGACGGCGTTGGAGCCGATGATCACACCATCCTCGACCGTCGGATGTCGCTTGGTGCGCTCAAGAGAGATGCCGCCGAGGACAACGCCCTTGTACATTAACACATCGTCGCCAATCTCTGCCGTCTCCCCGATGACGACACCCATGCCGTGGTCGATGAAAACCCGACGCCCGATCACGGCCCCCGGGTGTATCTCTATGCCTGTGAGCCAGCGACTGATGTGGGAGAGAAACCGCGCCGCGAAGCGCCACCGGCGCTCCCATAGAGCGTGAGCAATGCGGTGCAGCCAGATCGCGTGGAGGCCAGGATAGCTGGTGAGAACCTCAACGACGCTCCGGGCCGCCGGGTCCTTGCTAAAGACGGTCTGCACATCCTCGCGTAGCCGCTGGAACAGATTGGGATGCTCGTAGACGCGCTCGCCCTCAGGGAGGCACGTGCATTCGCCACAGCACTTCCCGCATCTGGGGCAAGTCTGGTCCAGGCACGATTGCTCAGCCTTCTCTGCCATAACGATTCCCTCTACTTCATGATAATCGGACTTGAATAATCCTGATTTGTATCTATCTAATTCTACCGCATGGTAGGGCTTCTGTCAAAGTATCCGGAATTGTTCTCAAACTGAAACACAATGCACTCAAACCTTCCCTTGCCAATCAACGTGGTATGAGTATCATTAGAAATAAGCATGGTGTGCGAGCCCTTCTCAAGGTTTCCTGACTCGTCACGATCCGAACCTGGGATCGGTTTCATCGGACTCCTAAGTCGCTGTCCTGGATGGCAGCGTCCATGATCGCTAGAGACCCGCTATGATGACCTTTGAGCTACTGAGAAAGCCAGGATCCTTCTCGCTGGAATTTCCCCCCTCGATTCCAGGCCTATTGTTGATGCTGGGCTATCTCGTGCTCTTCGGCTATAGCCTCTGGCGGCATCGCGATGAGTTGATGGCGCTCGAGCTCAAATCGTGGTTGATCTTCGCAGCCCTCGTGGTCCTGATTCCCCCAATGCATCGCTTCATGGTGGTGCGCTGGGGTCGGGAGTTGGTTATCCCGCCCGGACCGATGAACATCCCACCTTTCATCTCCACGATCTCGCTGCCGGCGGTCGGGTTGATCGCGGCGATCGCCTATCTCCTGGGACCGGCGCCTGCGCTATTGGCAAGTCTTGTCGGCGGGCTGACCTGGGCTCGCTATGCGCCCCTCATTTTCACCGATGTGCTGGCCCTGTCGATGTGGGGATACCTGGTGGGCGCGTTGCTGCATCAGCATTATCGAGGCGATATCTTCAAAGTGCTCCGCCAACCGGTGGCCTCGGTCACGCTCGCGTCGCTGATCACGGTGCTGTTGCTCTCATTGAGTCGGTTGGCGGCTACCAGCTTGATCGACGGTCTTCGCATCATTGACTTCATCGTTGTGTTGTGGCGCAATGAACTGCCTCTTTGGCTGATCGTAGGAGCCGGACTGGGTGCTGTGCTTCAGCTTGTCACGTTGAACCCGGCTTGGCGTCTGCCCGAGCGACCCGAAGTGCCTTCTTTCTATAGCCGGTCGCTCAGTGCTCAGTTCATGGTGGTCGCGCTGCCGCTGGTGATCCTCAGCATGCTCTTCTCGGTGATGGCGGTGACCAATCGCAGCGTCTCGTTGGCTCGCGACCAGTCCCTGGACGAAATGCGACGTAACGCGGCTATCGCGGGGCGCAATATCCAACAGTTTTACCTCACAGGCCGGAATCTCATCCAAGCGTTCTCCCGGGAGCCGCAGCTGCTCAGTAATGATCCTGAGGTTCGGCAGAAGACGCTCGACATCGCGCTGCGCGTGGTCCCCTATTTCCAGCAGTTGCTCCTGGTACAGGAGAGCGGGGGGAAGTTCAACGTCGTGGCTGCCGCACCGGCGGGAAGTCTGGAACCTCCGTTGACTCAGGAGGAGATCAACAGTCTTCGGACCCTGAAAATGGTGGGCTTGGGCACTCAGGAGACGGGCATCACCCAGTTGTTCCTCGAGGAAGACAACCCGGTCAGTGGCTACAGCGTGATGGGGACCGTCAGCCCGGGCGGCCTTGTTGGCACGGCAGAGCCTGAATGGTACCTGGTCGGACGGGCCTTCGTGGAGGCACATCCTGATATGAAGGCCGCCCTTTCGGCCTTGGCGAAACCTTTGGAGCCTGAAACGCCGACGGTGGGTGCCGGGGAGGAGGATGCAGAGGGATCGGATGAAAACCCCGGCTTTGAGTACAACGGCTATGTGGTGGACGAGTCTGGACTGGTGGTCGTTCATCCAGATCCTAGACAGCTCTATCGCATGCGAACCTTCACCCAGATGCAGAGCCAGCAAGGCACCACTGACCAGAGTGGCAACGTCTTTGAGACCCTCACCCCAGAGGGCGAGCACGTGCTGGTCTATGCGCGCAGAGTTGAGACGCTTCCTCTGTGGGTTGTGCTGGAGCTGCCCTACGTTCACGTGTTGCGCGCAGCCCAGAAAACGGCTGGCCCTCTGATCTTCGTACAGCTTGCTTTCGGTCTGTTACTGAGTGTCGTCATCCCGGTGCTCTCGTCGCGGATCACCCGTCCGCTCAACTCACTATCTCAGGCGGCGAATCGCATTGCGCAGGGAGACCTACAGGGGGAGATCAAGATCTCTCGTGATGACGAGGTCGCTCAGTTGGGGGATGCCTTCGAGCAGATGCGCGTGCGCTTGCAGGAACGCCTGAATGACCTCTCGTTGTTGCTGGACGTCGCTCAAAGAGTCTCCGCAACGCTGAACCTGGAGCGGGGGATTGTCCCTGTTCTGGAGGGCGCCCTGACCGAGACGTCAGGCGCAGTTGCGAGGTTCATCACCGTGCGGGACGGCGGTAAGCAAGCCAACGTCTACGCCGTCGGTGAGGTCGAGGGCGACCTCACCCGGCTGGACCGCGCGTTGACGACGGCCCTGCTCCGACGCGACACGCCCCTCGTGGTACAGGACCTCGATCAAGCACCGCAGGTTCAGGTAAGCTCCAGTCTGCGGAGTCTGGCCGCCTTCCCGGTGCGGTCCCAGGAGTCCGTCGTGGCTGTCCTTTGGTTGGGCTCGAAGGAGCCCGGCATCTTTGACGACGCACGGATTAACTTCTTGTCGACCCTGGCGAGCCAGGCCGCCGTCCTGATCGAGAATGCGCGCCTCTTCCAGACCGCCGAGGGCGGGCGCCAACGCCTGGCAGCTATTTTGTCCAGCACGCGCGATGCGATTTTGGTCGTGGATGCTGAGGGGCACTTGCTCCTCACGAACCCCGCCGCACAACGACTGTTGAGCATTGACCATTCGGCCGTCGGGCGCGCGATGTCTGAGTTGGGTTTGCCGGAGCCCTTGATGCAGGCGCTGACGGCTCAGACCACAACGGCGCGGCGGATCCGCCGCTACCAGATGGCGCTGCCTCAGAGCCTTCGTTCTTCAGTAACGGGGGCGGAAGAAGAGGAGCCGGTCCCCTCCGTAGAAGTGCCGTTGGAGGATGGTCGAACCTTCTATGCCAGCGTTGCGCCCATCAAAAGCGGTGAGGGACTGACCGTAGGCGTCGTGGTGGTGATGCGCGACGTGACCCACTTCAAAGAGCTGAACGAGATGAAGTCGGAGTTTGTCGCGACCGTGTCCCACGACTTGCGGGCGCCACTGACCTTCATGCGTGGCTACACGACGATGCTGTCGATGGTCGGGGACCTCAATGACCGGCAGCGCGACTATATGCAGCGGATTCTGGAGGGCATCGAGCAGATGAACGGGCTCGTTGGGGACCTCCTGGACCTACGCCGGGTCGAGGCGGGGGTTGGGATCCGACAGGAGCCATGCCGGTTGGGACTGATTATGGTGGAAGCGGTCGAGGCGATGCGCGCTCGTGCCAACAGCAAGGGCGTGGATCTGAGATTGGAGCCTTCCGAGGGCTCCCCGACGATCATTGGTGATCGTACCCTGCTGCGTCAGTCCATCAGCAACCTGGTCGACAACGCCGTGAAGTACACGCCGTCAGGGGGAGAGGTCATCGTCGGCCTCGATATCACGGAGGACACAGCCACGATACGCGTCTCCGATACCGGAATTGGGATCGCACCCAGCGACCAGTTGCGGCTATTTGAGAAGTTCTACCGCATCAAACGCCGAGAGACGGGTAGCGTTCAGGGTACCGGCTTGGGGCTGGCCCTGGTCAAATCCATCGTCGAGCGTCACGGTGGGAGGGTTTGGGTCGAAAGCGCTCTGAACCACGGAAGCACCTTCTACATTCAGCTGCCACTTCCTCCGGAAGAGGCGGCTGAGATGCGTATCTAGTCCCCCTGAGGTCGTCGACTGTAGAGTTGTGCTACGGTCGGCAGCTGCCGCAGGGTTGGTATCCACCCTCGATAGCGTCTTGGCGCGATTTGAACGCTATGCGATTTTCCTCTTGGATCTGCCTTGCCCACCGACACTCTGGCTTGTGGAACTTGTCGCTGTCGGTGCTGCCTACATAGAGAGGTTTCTGCGCCTCGGGCGCCGGCGATGTCGGTTCGGAGGGCGGCGCCGGTGCTTCTTCAGTCTCAGACGGGGCTGCTGACCTTACCGGGATCCGGATGGGCTCAGGCGTAACCTGACGCGGCTTCTGTTCCGTCTCGCGCTTTCGCTTCGGGGTGGCTCTCTCGCGCAGCCGTTTGCCCAGATAGAGGCAGATAGCAGGCACTGCGACCGCCATCCCCAGCAGCGTGAACCCGACCACCTTGAGAGTCTGTCCTACAGCACACGTCTCGTCCTGCGCTTCCGGTGAATCCTGCTTGGTTTCTTCTGAGGACGTCATAGGTGATACCTCCTGATCTCGGAACCAACTAAAGCGAACACTGGCGCACTACCGGCTATTGGAGAGGGTGACCCGGTCGCTATGCGCGACCGCACGGTCGGACACCCTATTTGAGATCAAGGGACTGCGTAACTGGGACTTGCCACAAGAGCTGTAGGGTGAAGGGAAGAGCAATCGGATAACAAGGCCTGGAGTTGCCGAAGGTTTTCCTGTTTCTTGGCGCCTCGATCCTGTCGGGCGGTGGCGGTGAAGTAGTGGTGTTGCTGGAGGAACCGCAGTTGCTGCGAATACCAGGCTTGATCGGTGAACGTTACCCCAGAAGCTGCCAGCTCCGTGCGGAGCGCGCGGTTCCGGGCGAAGAAATCGTCTCGACCCAATACGTCAAGGTCGGCGTCGGCGACGACGGCGTCCAGGATGTTGTGGGGATTCTGCGGCAGGCGGGTTGCGCGAATCATACCTTGGATGAGCCTAACTTGGGTGGGTGTGTAGCCAAACCGGGGTAGGATCTCGCCGGTGATCTGGGCACTGACGTTCTCGTGATCGTCGCGCCGTCGGACAAAGCCTATGTCATGGTAGTAGGCTGCGGTGCCTACGAGCATCTGAGCTTCTGGAGAAAGCCCCTCTTGGGCTGCCAGCCACTCCGCACGGAGCGCGACCTCTTTCTGTGTATGCCACAGCGAGTGGTAGACAAGGTCTAGTGCTAGGCCTTCCTCGAGATACGCAAGAGCGTACATCTTTGCACCCAGATAGTCTGGCAATCCCGCAGCTTGTCCCGATATCACATTCTCGATCCTGATCCCACGTTGTTACTAAGAACGTATTCTAATACGGTTTTCTACAAAATCAAGCGGGGCGTGTATGATCCACATGTTATGTACCTTGGGCGATGCGGTCGGGTTCACTGGACGGACCCGAATCGCTGGGCAATTGACCCCGAGACTGAAGCATGGAGAATAGAGGGCATGACGGGCGCCAAGAACACGGCGCCAACTCCTGTCTATGACAGTAGACTCAAGAGGAGGTCTATGGACACCAACCAGGAGCCACAATGGCTGATCTGGGTCAAGGCGCTTCGCAGCATTGCGGAGGCCGGTTTGACCTATTCAAAGGGCCCTTTCGACCTGGAGCGCTATGCTCAGCTCAAAGCGATCGCCGCGGAGATGGCCGCCGCCTACACCGATACCGAGCCAGAGGTGGTTCGCGAGCTGTTCGCAGCAGCTCAGGGGTACGAGACGCCAAAGATAGATGTCCGCGGTGTCGTTTTCCGGGATGATCAGCTCCTATTGGTGCGAGAGCTCCTGGACGGCGGTCGCTGGACGCTGCCCGGGGGCTGGGCCGACGTCAACGACCTGCCGAGTGAAGCCGTCGAGCGCGAGGTCTGGGAGGAGACCGGCTATCGCGTGCGCGTCGTCAAACTTCTAGCTGTTCTCGATCGTCGGCTCCACGGACACAAGCCTCCCATGCCCTGGGGAGCCTATAAGCTCTTCTTTCTCTGCGAGCTATTGGATGGACGTCCCACACCATCGCTGGAGACCGCCGGGGCCTCATTCTTCGCAGAGGATGCCGTCCCCGAGCTCTCGGTGGCGCGCACGACGCCGGAGGAGATCTCGCGGCTCTTCGAGCATCACCGTCAGCCCGATCTGCCTACCGACTTTGACTGACCTTCAACTGCATCCTGGCTTGCGTGATTTGGGCGCACGCGTATACTTGCAGGCTAGACGGCTCCCCTCACTCAACGCCGCGGGCCTTCTGGGATAACGATCGATAGCCGTAGAATACTATGACTCTAGCCGATAGCGCTAATGACAGGGCATACCTGATCTATCTTCGCCGTCTGTTGGTGCAGCGGTTCAGCGCCAGCGAGCTGCGAACGCTCTGCTTTGATCTGGGCGTGGATGCCGAGAGCATCGCGGAGGGCGCCACGAAGCCGGATCTCGCGCGAGGTCTGGTGAAGTATCTGGAGCATCGGCATCGGTTGCTCGACCTGGTCGCCTACATCCGCGACGTCCGCGACGACATCAACCTAGCAACGTCCCTTCCAGCTTCCCCGATGGGGTCTCTGACCACCGGAGGGGATACTGCGCCTATGAGCCCTGGTGCTGAGGCCGCCATCCTCGAACCTCAGATCGCCTGGTCCTACGATCTTCCCGGTCAGCCGATGGCTGCGCCCTTGACGTTGGGCACTACGGTTCTCCTGGCATTTCAGGAATCCAGTCGCTCCGCGCAGGGCGGAGTCCTACAGGCGTTGGAGCTCGCCACCGGTGCGATTCTGTGGGGGCATCGTTTTGAAAACGCCGTGATTCAAGGTCTGGCGCCGTTCGCCGAGACCCGGGCCGTGGTCAGCCTGACCAGCCTTGGGCGACTGCCCGGCGGGAGCGCGCTGGTGGCTGTCGACGACAGGGGGCAGATTCTGTGGCGGACGGAGTTCGAGACCAACCAGATCTCGGCGCCGGCGGCCTGCCCTAGCGCTGTCGCGGTCACGGGCAACGGCCGAGAGGTCATCTTGCTCGATGCGGACACGGGCAGGGAGATGTTGGCAACCGGCTTGGTTGTGGATGTCGCGCAGGCCGCACCGGCTTGCGATGAGAACAACGTCTATGTCCCCTGTTGTGCACCCTCCCTCCTCGCCATTGACTACGAGGGCGATCTCTGTTGGCGTTTCGACGTCGAGGGGGTGCTTTCGGGGGTTCAACTGGATCAGACCCCGTTGTTGGTCTCCGGCAGCGACGTGCCCAACATGATCATCGTCGGTCTCAGCGTCGGATCGGTGCTGGCGATCGATCGAGACGAGGGCACCCTTCTCTGGGAGACGCAGGTAGGGCCTCGGGGCAAACGCCTGACACCCCCGGTCTGTGACGGTCGGCGGATCTACGTCGGGGCTCGGGATGGCGTCTACGCCGTGAATCTGAAGGATGGCACGCATCAGTGGTCCTTTCGGATCGGCTCTTACGTCAGTGCCCCGCCCGTCGTCGCTGGGGATGTGCTGTGCATCGCGGGCACCGATCGACGCCTCCACGGGGTCGACCGGCGTACCGGTGAGCTTCTCTGGCAGCACCGCACGGCGCAAGAGATCAAGACATCGCCGTCGTTAGCGGAGGGCGACGAGAACGGCCCCTACGCGGTTTTTGCGGATTGCACGGGAGGGGTGACGGCCATCACCTATCCCGTCCCCGCGGTCACGCACGAGGCCGCGGGGCGCTGGCGGAAGGCGGCGCAAGCCTGGCAGGTCGAGGGTGACCTCCGGCGCGCAGCCGCGGCCTGGGAACGCTATGCCATGGGCTTCAAGGATCAGGAAGATGTCATCGACGAGCAAGCGCAGGCCTGGGTCGAGGCGGCGCGGCTCTATGCGGCGAGCGGCACCCCTGACAAGGCGGCCGAGGCCCGTCAGCATTATGCTGAGGTCTTGGGCTTGCCGCTGATCACGGTGGAGGTCCAGCACGGCGGGCTCGTGTTGGGAGCCTGGTCACGTCTGCAACTCGTCATCCGGAATCAGGGATATGGCCTGGCGAAGAACCTGGTGATCCGCGTGGCGGGGGATAGATTCGAAGGGCAGATCGCTGAGACGCAGACGCTGGCTGCGCTTCCTGCCGGGCGGGATCGCCAACAGGAGCTGGACGTCAAGCCGCTCGAGCACGGGGACAGCGTGCCGCTGCGGGTCCAGATCAGCTACCTAGACCAAAACGGTGAGCCACATCGACGGGAGGAGACGATCCATCTCGCAGTGGCTCAGGAGGCAGCGCAGCGGACGCCGGGGATTCTGCAGATCCCCTCGGAAACCGGTCTGCTGGCTAACTGGGCCCGGCAACCGGCCCTGGAGCCTACAGTCGACATTGAGATTCGGGTGGGACGGGACCGCAAGGGCTATACCGTCGAGCTCACACTCAACGGTACGCAGGTCTTCTCAGGCGGGCATATGGATCCTTCTGTCGTGGATTTCGTCCCCACGGGCGACCTGGTGCAAGATGGGCGGTACCTCTTTGACGCCTTGCTCCGTGATGGCGCCGTGCGGAAAGGATGGCACGTGGCCCGGGGGCAAGCCGAGACGATCAATGCGCGCCGGTGCGTGCGCCTGCGGATCGACGACAGCGCCGTGGAGCTCCATCAGCTGCCGTGGGAGCTCCTATACGATGATGGGACGATGATCGGGGCAGCTGAGGCGACCCCCTTCTCCCGTTATCTACCGGTTCAGAAGCCGTGGGGCCAGCCGATCACGGCGCGCCCGCTTCGCGTGCTTGGCGTCGTCTCGAGCCCTCGCGACCTGCTGGCGCGATACAACCTGCCACCGCTGGACGTCGAGATGGAGAAGTACCTCCTCGCCAGCGCCTTTTCCGAGATCGACCCCCATCAGATTCGCCTCACTTTCCTCAAGCCGCCTGTGACACTGGAGCGGCTGAGTCGAGCGATGATGGATGGTTACCACTGGCTGCATTTCGTGGGCCACGGTCGGCTCAATGTTCGGCAGCAGCGTGTCGACCTCTTGATGGAAGACGCGCAAGGAACCACCCGGGCGATTGCCGATCACCTCTTCTGCAGGATGCTGGCCCACCGTGGGGTTCGACCGCATCTCGTCTTCCTCTCGGTCTGCCAGAGCGCGGGGAGCCCGGTGGGCGAGATCCTCACCGGATTGGCCCCGAAGCTTGTGGAGGTCGGTGTGCCTGCCGTCGTGGCGATGCGTGACCGGGTGCGGATGCGCGTGGCTCAGAAGGTTGCCCGTGTCTTCTATGAGGCATTGGCGAGCCACGGTATGGTAGATCGGGCGATGAATCAGGCTCGCGACGCGCTCCTTGCCGACGAGCAATCTGACATCGCGGCTCCTGTGCTTTATATGCGGTTGGGGTCGGGGCGCCTATGGGACGTGGACTGAGCACCTCAAACTTCTTCCCGCTTTCTCCTCTCCCACCCTACTCAGACTTCCACGATCACGACCAGTCCTAGCTTGTCCCCTGCGCTCGTCCTCTTTCCAGAGCCTGGTATAGTGACTCCCCCGAGACCGCATGGTGCGGCGAAAGAGGGCGGTGCTGTTTGCCTATGGAATGCCCTGTGATAGAATGCGTGGCGTTCGCGCTTGTAGATGTGCTTTCAGCTAGCCTCTGTTGGTCGCTGTCCCTGAACGTGGACGTTAAGGAACGAGGCCGGGGGGATGCTGAGAATTTGAGTCTGCGAGGGGCTGGGATAAGCGCTCCTTGCAGCGAAACTGAAACCGGAGGTTTTGATGAGCGACGAATACCAACCCAATGACATCGCGGAATCGCAGTCCGAGCCTGGACCGATGCCGGCAGAGCCCGAGCCGATGCCGCCCGAGCCTGAAGCCGAGCCCACGCCATCATCCCTAGTTGATGAGCCGGGGGATGGCGCGAGTGCAGGTCGGATGGCTGCAATGGCTGAAGATGGCGATACCACGAAGCTTGAGGGTGATACACAGGTACTCGACGGTGACGGCCGTTTGCGGGCAGAGACTGGTTCTGTCCAAGAGGTTCCCGCTGAGACGCCAGATGAGCACCTGACCGACGACCTGGCCCGGGAAGCCCCGACCGACGTGCTGGTCCCTCCCACTGCAATGGGACAATCCGAGCCCTTGGCAGAGGAGGCGCCCTCCCGCGTGGTCAGCATTGCTGACATCGAGACCTCCCAGCGAGCCAGTACCGAGGAGAAGCGCTCCCCGTTGGCCGGCGTCCAAGGACTGCTGGCGGGGCGCGTCTGGATCGTGGCCGTTGTCGCGGCGCTGGTGCTGCTCGTTGCGCTCTTCTTGCCGCCCATCTCTTTGGCGCAACGGCTGGGTGGGGGTGGGTACACCGCCCTGGATAGCTCAACGCGCTTCGTCGAGCATCCCGACGGTCTGCGACTCAGCCGTCCCGACGACGCTGACGGACGGGTGCGCGTCAAGCTTGGGTCCATACCCCGGGCAGAGTTCGCGGCTGGCTCTGTGCCCGAAACACTGGCTGATGCCGTTCAGAGTGTGCCTGAGTATCTCGTGCCCAAGAGCCCCTACTACACAATCGACCTGAAGTCCCGGGACCCTGTTCCGGGCGTGATGTCGGTTGTGATTCCCAACGAGTCGGAGCCCTGGGAGACCCTGGATCTCTACAGCTGGGACGGCGAGAAGTGGCAATGGCAGCCTGCACAGTTGGATCGTCAGGGCGAGGTGCTGGTCGCGGCCGTGGATGTGCTACCGTCATCGGTGATGGTGATGCAGAGCGAGAACACCAGCCAGCGCGTTGTTGCCGAGGCCGAGAGCTGGCCCGTGGAGATCGCGCCTGGCCTCACTGAGGTCGACGTCTCCGGCATCCTGATCGGGACGATGGGGGGCACGACCGGCTATGCCGATGAGCTTCCTATCGCTGCCGACGGCGGGGATGTGGTTTTGGTGCCGACCGTTCGGAATTGGTTGCCAGGTCGGGCACCAAATGGGGCGCTCGTGAGCGATATGGTCTCGATAGAGACGGATCGCGAGGCGCACGTCGCCAATCTCCTCTCTCTGACTCAGGGTGGCGGTTATGCCGGGCTCGTGGTGGACTATCGCGACGTGCAGGCGCAGGATCGAGCGCTCTTCGCGCAGTTTGTGCAAGATCTTGCGGATGCGTTGCACGACGCCGGCTTGTGGCTTGCCGTGGCGGTCGACGTGCCGCAACAGGGCGCCGACGGGACCTGGGATACCGGTGGGTACGACTGGAAGGCGCTTGGCGCCGCGGCAGATCAGCTGCGCGTCAATATGCCGCTGTCGCCTGAGGCCTACGTCCCGGGAGGCACAGCGGAGCAGTTGATCCAGTGGGCCGTGACTCAGGTGGATCGTCACAAGCTGCTGCCGATCTACTCGACATTGAGCACGGACGGTGAGCAACCTGTGCTAATGGAGACTGTGCTGGCCTCGGTGGGTGAGGTACAGGCTAGGGAGACACTGACCGAAAGCGTCACGCCCGGCACCGCGCTAAACCTCTCATTGGGAGGGGCGGTCGCAGCACACACGGATCCTGAGACGGAGGCGACGGAGGTCACGGTAGGGGAGACGACTTACTGGCTGGGGACACCTCAGTGGTTGGCCGCCCGGATGGCGCTGTTGAGCCGTTATCAGCTCGGTGGGGCCGTGCTGCGCGATCTCTATCACGAGGGTAATGTCCCTGGGTTGATGTCCGGGATCGCGGCTCTGCAGGCTGGAGAGGCGCCGGGGGCCTTCGCGATGCCTGAGGTGGCCTGGGAGGTTACGGATCCTCAGGGCAAGACCGCGGAGGCCAAGGCGAGCCTCGCGCAGCCTGAGTTTGCGTGGAGGGCACCCACTATCACCGGCACCTACCGCGTCGCCGCGACCGTTGCCGGGTTGGACAAGGGGTCGCTGGAAATCCTCGTCGCCGAGCCGGCACCGGTGATCACCGAGACGTTAGCCGAGGGCGATGAGGAGCTAGGGTCGATGGCCAATGCCGAGGAGGAAGGGGACGAAACCGACGATGAGGAGGTTGCGACGGGGCTCAAGGCCGCCTTCGTTGCCGATGTAACCGTGCCTGACAACACTCGGTTCGAGAAGGGTGAGGCCTTCACAAAGACGTGGCGTATGAGGAATGCCGGATCCGAGGACTGGCCTGAGGACACGGTCTTCGCTTACGCTAGTGGTGCCGAGCTGTCTGAGGCCAAGGAGATCGAAGTCGGCGTCGTCGCGAGTGGCGACACCGTGGACCTCAGTGTGGAGATGGTCGCGCCTGAAGAGGATGGCAGCTACAAGAGCACCTGGGAGTTGCGAGCTGATGGCAAGGCTATCCCCGGTGGCGCTTCGTATGTCCTGATCCAAGTGGGGGAGGCGCCCCCACCGTCGGCGGAACAACCCGCTGTCGCCCCGCAGCCAGTCGCGGCCGGAAGCTTCGAGCTGGGTGGTCACATTCGTGACCTGGGTATTCCGTATCGAGACAAGATGCACTATGCCGGGATGAACTGGGTCAAGATCCAGGTCTTCTTCGGGCAGGGAGCCAGCGGTGTGATCAACACGGCTCATTCGCAGGGCTTCAAGATCCAGCTCAGCGCCATCGGCGGCCCTGACCTGGTCACGCAGCCCGGCTTTGAGGATGAGTTTGCTTCGTGGGTCGCGGGGTTGGCTGCCGCGGGCGCGGATGCCATCGAGGTCTGGAACGAGCCGAACATTAACCGTGAGTGGAAGGAAGGTTTGATCAGCCCGCAATCCTACACAAACCTGCTCTGCAAGTCCTACAACGCGATCAAGGCCGCCAACTCTGGCACGGCCGTGATCAGCGCGGCGCCGGCGCCCACGGGTTGGTTTGGTGGGTGTGGCCCCAACGGGTGTGACGACTTGCCCTGGATGCAGGGGCTCTACAACGCGGGCGCCGCAAACTGTATGGACTACATCGGCGCGCACCACAACGCTGGGGCGACCTCGCCCTCGGCGCGCATCGGTCATCCGGCGAATCCCACGGACACGCATCACTCCTGGTTCTTCCTGCCGCAGACGGAGCTCTACTACAATATCTTCAGGGGCACGCGGCAGCTCTTCTACACTGAAATGGGCTATGCTTCTCAGGAGGGCGTGCCCACTTTTGATGACAGTTTCGGCTGGGCGCGTGGCACCGACAATGCGGAGCAGGCGGCCTGGCTGGCAGAGGCGGTGCAGTTGAGCGTCAACACAGGCATGGTACGCTGCATCATCGTCTGGAACATCGACTTCGTCCGGTACGGTACCGACCCGCAGGATGGTTTCGCCATCATCCGGCCCGGTGGAGGCTGCCCGGCCTGTGATAGCCTGCACGCCGTACTTGGATCTCGTTAGCTAACGATACACGATGACAGAGCCCTGGTCGGCGGAATTGAAGCCGCAAGCCAGGGCTCTTTCGCTGTCTGGGACCCGTGACGACCGGCCCATCGCTCGGGGCGCGTCCTGCATAGATTTCGTGGTAGGTGGAGTCTCTGCCATACGCGTTGACTTTGGGCACCATTCGCGTAAGATAACGTTACTATGTTCTATGACCAAGTTAAGATTCGCGTCGCAGGGGGGCATGGCGGTCAGGGTGCCGTAGCCTTCCGGCGCGAGAAATACATCCCTTTCGGAGGACCTTCCGGCGGCGACGGCGGCAAGGGCGGCGATGTCGTGCTCTTCGCGAACGAGCACCTCAACACGCTCTACCACTTCGCCGGCCGGAAGGAGTTCAAGGCCGAGGACGGTCAGAACGGGCGCAACAAGACCATGCACGGCGCCGGCGGTGAGGATCTTCGGATCCCCGTGCCGCCCGGGACGCTGGTCATCGACGACAAGACCGGCGTGGTCGTCGCTGACTTGACCGAGGACGGGGAGGAAGCCGTCGTGGCGCAGGGCGGACGCGGGGGCCGTGGCAACGCGCGCTTTGCGACCTCGACGAATCAGGCTCCCAGGATCGCCGAGCAGGGCGATCCCGGCGAGGAGCGCGACTTGCGCCTCGAGCTCAAGCTGTTGGCTGATGTGGGCCTGGTCGGTAAGCCCAACGCCGGCAAATCGACCCTTCTCTCCGTGACCACGGCAGCCAAGCCGGAGATCGGGCCCTATCCCTTCACGACGCTGCAGCCGAATCTCGGCGTCGTCGCGCTCGGCCCCAGCGAGACCTTCGTGATGGCCGATCTACCGGGTCTGATCGAGGGTGCGAGCCAGGGCAAGGGCCTCGGTCACGAGTTTCTCCGCCATATCGAGCGCACGCGGGTGTTGATCCACCTGATCGACGGTACGGCGCTCGATCCGCTCGAGGATTTCGAGACGATCAACGCGGAGTTGGCCGACTTTGGCCACGGACTCATGGACAAGCCACAGCTCATTGTGATCAATAAGCTGGATGTGCCCGGCGTGCGCGAGCTGCTGCCCGAATTCAGGGCGGCCTTCGCCAAGCGTGGGTACGACGAGGTGATGGCGATTTCGGCTCTGACGCATGAGAATACACGAGATCTGATGGGCCGAGTCTACCAGATGGTGCAGGAGGCTCCCGAGCCCGAGCTCGAGCGACCGACGCCCGTGGTCATTCTCCCCGATCTCTATGAGGACGATTTCACGGTTGTGCGAGAGGGTCCTGATGCCTGGCGCGTGCGCGGCGGCAAGATCGAGCGGGCGGTGGCGCGCACCCGAACGGAGTATTACGAGGCCCTGATGCGCCTTCATAGCTACCTGGAGTACCAGGGCGTCATTGAGGCGCTCCGTGAGGCCGGGGTCAAGGAGGGCGATACCGTCAGGATCGCCGACTACGAGTTTGAATGGGTCGAGAAGGGGCGCTGAGCAGAGGTCAGCGCCTGCTCTGATTCAGTGCCAGCGCCGGGGGACGGTTAGACCCGGCGCTCGTTTTGTCCTCATCTTGCTCGTCATTGAGTTCCTCGACGAGTTCATCTACGGCGCACGCGAGGCAGCTTGGCCGCTGATCCGTGACGATCTGGCGCTCTCCTATGCGCAAATTGGCGTGCTGCTCGGTGTTCCCACCCTCGTCTCCAGCGTCACCGAGCCCTTTCTGGGCGTTCTCGGTGACGTGTGGAAGCGTCGGGCCTTGGTGTTGGGCGGTGGCATTTGCTTCGCCGCCTCACTCCTGCTTACCGGCGTGAGTGAGACGTATGGCTGGCTGTTGGTGAGCTTCGTCGTCTTCTACCCTGCATCGGGTGCCTTCGTCAGCCTGTCGCAGGCCAGCCTGATGGATCTCGATCCGGCAGAGCGGGAGCAGAACATGGCGCGCTGGACCTTCGCTGGCTCCTTGGGCGTGGTCCTAGGCCCCATGGCGCTCGGAGGACTGATCGCCCTGAGCCTGGGGTGGCGCGCAGTGTTCGTCGCTACCGCTGGCCTGACCACGGTGGTGCTGGCGCTGGCATGGCGATTCCGCTTCGGCGGCAATGACGGGGGTGAGGCGGAGCCCCGCAGTGTGCTAAGCGGGCTGGGCGAGGCCATCAAGGCGCTGCGTCGCGGTGAAGTGCTGCGTTGGCTGATCCTGCTGCAGTTCTCTGACCTATTGCTCGATGTCTTCCTTGGCTACCTCGCGCTCTATCTTGTGGACGTCGCCGGCAGCCCGATGACGCGAGCCTCCGCTGCCGTGGCTGTCTGGACAGGCTTTGGTCTCCTGGGCGACTTTCTTCTCGTCCGTCTGCTGCGCCGGGTGGACGGGCTGCGCTACCTACGCTTCAGCGCGGTCGTGGAGCTTGGACTCTTCGTGGGCTTTCTCTTGGTGCGCCCGTTTGTCGCGAAATTGGCTCTCTTGGCGGCGTTGGGGCTCTTTAATGCCGGGTGGTATTCGATCCTCAAGGCGCGTCTCTATGGGACAATGCCCGGACGCAGCGGCACCGTTCTGGCCCTAGACAATCTCTTCGGCCTCGTCGGTGGCCTGCTGCCTTTGGGGCTGGGCCTCATGGCGCAGCATCTGAGCCTGCGGGCCGCGATGTGGGTGCTCGGCTTGGGGCCGATTGCGCTCTTGGTGGGGCTACCTCGGGATGGCCGAGGGCTCGCGGAAAGCCCCCCGGCCTAATTCGCCCTCCAGGTTCGTACGTGGCAGGGGCGTGCCCAGCAGGGCTGTGTCTGGCCTTGGCGCCAAATTCGGTTAGTATCAACCATAGTTAAGTGCATGGAGGAGATATGACAGAGATTAAACGCAGCACGTCAAACCCCAACGTGTCGCAATCCCGCTTATCGCCACATGGCGAGAGCACGGGAGGCCATTGGACGATGGCTCGGCCTATGAGTCTGCTCGCGGTACTGGCCCTGGTCCTGTTGTTGGTCCTCGGTTGCAGCAACGAGGCTGAGCCCAACACCATGCCCTATGGCGGCGACAGTGATAATCAAAGGAGTGAAAACGAGATGCCCGAAGATCCAACGGCGCGCGAGAACATGTACAGTGCGCCTCCCGAGATGCAGATTGACCCTGACAAGATCTACCTAGCAACCCTCGAGACCGACAAGGGGGACATTGTCATCGAGCTCTTCGCCGATAAGGCCCCGGAGACCGTCAACAACTTCGTGTTCCTGGCCCGACAGGGCTTCTACGATGGGACGACGTTCCATCGCGTCATCGAGGACTTCATGGCCCAAGGTGGTGACCCGACCGGGACGGGAAGGGGCGGTCCGGGGTACCGCTTCGCCGATGAGTTCCATCCCGACCTCACCCACGATGGTCCCGGGGTGCTCTCGATGGCCAACGCCGGGCCGAACACGAACGGAAGCCAGTTCTTCATTACGTACAAGGCGACACCATGGTTGGACGGGAAGCACACGGTCTTCGGCAAGGTCGTCGAGGGGTTGGATGTGCTCAACGACATCCGCATCCGGGATCCCCAGACGGCTCAGGAGCCGGGAGATCGCATCAACGCCGTGACCATCGAGGAGGTCTCCGAATCTCGACTCCCGACGCCCGTTCCTGAGGCGCGTGTGGAGCCAGGTACCATTCCGATGCCGGAGAATCCCATGGAGCGGCTTGGGATGTATCCTGCGAAGCCGGCGATGGTCATCGACCCCACCAAGCAATACCTCGCGACCTTCAAGACCGAGAGGGGCGACATTGTGGTTGAGCTCTTTGCGGACAAGGTACCCAACACGGTGAACAACTTCGTCTTCTTGGCGCGCGAGGGCTTCTACGACGGCACGATGTTCCACCGTGTCATCGAGGACTTCATGGCGCAGGGCGGTGATCCTACGGGCACCGGGATGGGTGGGCCTGGTTACCAGTTTGCGGATGAGTTCCATCCCGACCTGACCCACGACGGGCCAGGTGTGCTCTCAATGGCGAACTCCGGGGCGAACACCAACGGCAGCCAGTTCTTCATTACCTTCGAGGCGACACCCTGGCTCGATGGTCGGCACACAGTCTTCGGCAAGGTGATCGAGGGGCTGGACGTGTTGAGCAAGATCAGCCTTCGCGATCCGCAGACGGCCTCGGAGCCTGGCGATCTCATCGAGACGATTGAGATCACCGAGAAGTAGCTGGGACCGTCGCTCGAACACTCGGAGAGAAGGGCTTGGTCGAGATAATGGGCGCAGCGCAGGGGCTACCCCGCGCTGCGCCTCGAGCTTGAACGGAGGGTTCGATGAAACGTTATCGCATCAGACGCTGTCTCTTTGGTTTAGCGGCGGTGGCGCTCACAGTGGCGGTCGTTCTGGCTGGGTGTGGAGCCAATAATGAGCTGGGCGGGGACGTGCCGACGGACACGGCACTCGTGTTGACAAGCGCCGCTTTCGATGACGACGGCATGATCCCGCAGATCTACACCTGCGATGGTCAGGACATCTCACCCCCGCTGAGCTGGGAGGGCGCTCCTGAAGGGACCGCGACCCTGGCTCTGATCGTGGACGATCCTGATGCCCCCATAGGTACCTTTGTGCATTGGGTCATTTACAATATACCCGTAGACGTGACCTCGCTGCCTGAGGCACTCCCCAACGAGCCCGCGAGCTTGGACAGCGTCCGACCGGATCTTGCCGGTGTCCGACAGGGCAAGAACGGCTTCTCCAACACGGGGTATGGTGGCCCTTGCCCACCCAGCGGAACCCACCGCTATCTGTTCAAGCTCTATGCCTTGGACACCGAGCTGGGCCTGGACGCCGCGGATGCCGATAAGCAAACCCTCCTAAACGCAATGGAGGGGCATGCCCTGGCCCAAACGACGCTGACGGGACGATATCAGCGGCAGCGGTAGGCTCGCACAGCAGCGGAGCTGAGCGGCGTTCCCTAGGTGGGCCCGCTGTCCTTACCTGGCGCATCGTACACGTTTCTTCCACCATGGTTCTGCTGCGAATTG